>MDLA01000084.1 GCA_001730015.1 Chromatiales bacterium (ex Bugula neritina AB1)
TAGATTTTATTTCATTATTTCAATTATTTACTGCTGCCTGGATGGGCACTAGTTAAATCCTATGGGGAAGTAGAAAAGCGAATGTTTGTGCGCACGGCTGAAAAACTAGTGAAGTCGCGACTAAAAGATCCTAAATCAGCCAAATTCAAAGATACATATTTCACGAACTTGAACGGTTCGTCTACCGTGTGTGGCCAGGTAAATTCAAAAAACGGATTTGGTGGATTTTCTGGTTATCTGAATTTCATAACCATTATTGGATTGGAGCAAACGATACTTAAAACAGATCCCTACGATTTCACGAAATTATGGAGAGAGTTTTGCTAACCATATCTAGCCAAAAGAAACAAGGGGGGCATGGGTTGCCGTAGTATATTAATGAATATCTAGCGGGCCTGTCACCGTCTATTTAAGCCTCCCGACACCCGAAAAACCCCGATGATTGACCCAGTGTGAATCAATGCAGGTTGGTTATCCAGAGCCCCAAACCAGAGCCGCGTCACGTGCTCGGCAGTGGTCTCCAATATTTGTAAGAAATAGGGGTCAAGTCTTGATATAGTATATTAAGAGGGGTAGTTTCGGGGAATGGTAAGGCCGGAGAGAGTGGAATACGAAGGCGCGTACTATCATGTGATGAATCGAGGTTGTGGCAGGCAAT
This sequence comes from Chromatiales bacterium (ex Bugula neritina AB1), assembly GCA_001730015.1. Taxonomy (GTDB): domain Bacteria; phylum Pseudomonadota; class Gammaproteobacteria; order Granulosicoccales; family Granulosicoccaceae. The sequence continues at coordinate 659 of MDLA01000084.1, forward strand.
AGATCTATCGAACAGATTAGGTTTACCTGGCTAAGCGGCAATCTGAAATTGATGCCATCAACGGCATGGTGCCGGTGGTAGCAAAGAAGGTTGGCCTGACTGCCCCGTATACGAAGTGCTGACACACATCGTGCGTTCACGAGAAGCCAGCTGGGTTTCTTAATCAACTGGCCATTAAAGAACATCGAGTGAGACTTTTACATGATCCATTACAACGGATGAACTAAAGTGTGCGACGTTGGATTCGTCAAAGAAATACTCCTGCGTGAATGCCTCGTATTCTGCTATATCTTTCACCACGACCACCAGAAGAAAATCCGCCTCACCTGTGGCGTAGTAGCATTGCTGAACCGCGCGCGCTTTGCGCATTCTGCGCTTGAATAAATCCAGATGACTTCGGCTTTCGCGTTCTAGCACCACGCCTACAATGACGGTCATGCCTCGATCCAGTTTGGAGGCTGACAGCACCGCGATTTCCTTTTCAATTACGCCAGTGTTTCTAAGCTTCTTTAATCGCTTTTGAACAGCGGGCGCTGATAGGCCAACCTCATACCCAATAGCCTCAGCTGTCAGTTGGGCGTTCGATTGCACCAGTTTAAGTATTTCCAAGTCTTTGTCATCCATCCGAGGATTTTTCTACAGATTGAAGCATTAAACAACTTAATTCGTCTTTGTAAGCTTGTTTTTTGACGTGAGGCCTCAATCGAAATGGATAAGCTGAATAGGTGAAATAACGTACGTGTTGATGTTTCAACAAGCAGATGAGCCTGATCTCTAATGTGAGAGTTTCGCTTGGGCGTTTGTTAACACGTCTCTTTAAAAACCAGAGTTGGAGTGAGTCAAATGCAGAAAAAATATTCAGCTACCATCCTCGCCGCAGGTATCGTATTAGCGGTATGTACTTCTGTACAAGCGGGCCCTTTACAAGATCGAATCGACGCAGGAGAACCAATTCGGATTGGCTTTTCAAATGTGCCAATCTGGGGCTACCCCGATGACGGTGGCGATGCAAAAGGGTTTGTAAACGAGATTGCGCTGGGTATTTTGAAAAACATGGGTCATGAAGATATTGAAACCACAGTTACCGATTGGGGCGGCTTGATCCCGGGTTTGCAGGCCAATCGTTATGATGTGATAACCGGTGGGCTTTACATCCTTAACAGTCGTTGTCAAAACATCTCGTTTTCAGAGCCAATTGCTCAAACGGGCGATGCCTTTATCGTGCCTGCTGGCAATCCGAAAAAAATTCAAACGTTTAAGGACATCTTAAATTCCGGCGCTCTTATGGTTACCGGTGCAGGGTACAACACGGTTGAGTCAGCAAAAAAAGAAGGGCTTGGCGATGATCAAATTATGCAGGTGCCCGGCCCATCTGAGATGCTAGCAGCAGTTAAAGCAGGCCGCGCAGATGCGGGTGGCATGACGTACTTTGAAGCAAATCATTTCGCCGAGACAAACGATGATATCGATGTAACCGATCCGGCAGCCCTGCCAGAGTGGACACTCAACTATGTTGGTATCGGATTTCGTGGAGCGGATACCGATTTCATGACGAAGTTTAATGAGGCGCTAGGCGCATACGTTGGTACCGATGAGATGTTGGCTTCGGTGACTGAATACGGGTATGTCGCTGGCAATCTGCCTGGCGACGTCACGGCTGAATGGGCCTGTGCTAACCGTTAGTTCTCATTGTAGGTTTATGGCGGGTTGATCTACTCAACCCGCGATCAAATTCCAAGCCGCGCATTGAAAAAATATGAGCTTCGTTGAGTTTTTAAATCAGTACGGTTTACGTCTGTTAAACGGCGCTGGGATAACGATTATTCAATTCTTGTTAGCTGCGGCATTAGGCATAGCTATCTCACTGGGCATGGGGCTTATGAAGCTGTCCCCAAATCGCATATTTAGCGGCTTCGCAGTGACCTATATTGAAATTTTTCGCGGCACATCGTTGGTGGTGCAACTCTATTGGATCTTTTTCGTGTTGCCGCTATTGGGCCTTACTATCGAAAAATTTACCGCAGGTTACTTAGCCGTTGGAATGAACATCGGTGCTTATGGGGCTGAACTAGTACGTGGAGGGATCTTATCAGTACCGAAAGGTCAGTGGGAAGCTGCATTGGCCATTAACATGACACCCGCGCGACGGATGCGCCGGATTATTTTGCCGCAAGCGTTAGTAAACATGCTGCCTCCGTGGGGCAATTTGATGGTCGAACTGCTTAAAGGTACGGCCCTTGTATCACTTATTTCAGTCGCAGATCTTATGTTTGAGTCTCGCCAAATTAATGCAACGACCTATTTGTCTGCGCAGGTTTTTGGTGCAGCGTTGATCCTTTACTATGTTATGGCGCGTTTCTTTGTGACGCCATTTATGCGTTGGTTGGAACGGTTTATGGCGCGTAAAATGGGAAGGATTTGATCCATGTTTGAATGGAAATGGGCATTCGTCTGGGAGATTACACCGAGGTTAATACAGGCCACCGGCAACACGCTAATCGCCGCCGGTGCAGGCTATGCCATTGCCCTTGTGGTCGGCCTGTTTTTGGCGCTGATGCAACGAACACCCTATCGCGTAGTCAACTTTGCAGTGCGTGAGTTGGTGGAATTTATTCGCTCCACTCCACTTATTTTGCAAATCTTTTTTGTTTTCTATGTAGGTCCTCAATTTGGTATTAGGCTCAGCCCTTGGATGTCAGGTATGATCGCCATCGGTTTGCACTACGCCTGCTATTTGTCAGAAGTGTATCGTGGCGGTATAGAAAGTGTGCCCAAAGGGCAATGGGAAGCTGCGACTGCCCTGAACATGACAAGTGCGCAAAAATATCGTCGTGTGATAATTCCACAAGCTATTCCACCAGCGTTGGCGGGGATGGGGAACTACCTAGTTAGCATTTTCAAGGATACGCCGATGCTATCGGTAATTGGCGTATCCGAGCTCATTCATACCGCTAACGCCATTGGATCTGAAAACTACCGTTTTCTTGAACCTTACACCATGGTCGGAATTATTTTCCTTGCTATTTCGCTTCCAACAGCCGGCTTGATTCGGCTCTTTGAACGCTATGTTCGCCGTAAACTGGGTTTCTAGACGTCATGCCTACTATCGAAGATTACCCTGCTAAGTTAACAGGTGGCGATGTCCCCATGGTTCGCTTCAAGGGAGTGCAAAAATCCTATGGAGATTTAATCGTACTCGATAATCTTGATTTGGATGTTGGTGCCGGAGAAATGGTGTCGATCATTGGCCCATCCGGTTCGGGGAAAACCACAGTGTTGCGAATGTTAATGACATTAGAGACGATAAACGGTGGCGTTATTTATGTAGATGGAAAGCCGTTAACGCATATGTCGAAATCGGGCCGCCTTGTACCGGCTAATCAGCGGCACTTGAAAATTCGGCGAGCCGATATTGGCATGTGTTTCCAACACTTCAATCTGTTCCCACATATGACTGCGTTGGAGAATTGCATGGAAGGCCCGGTTCAGGTGCTGGGAATCGCAAAGGCCGAAGCACGCGAGCGTTCCGAAGAATTACTGGAGCTTGTAGGCATGATTGAAAAGAAAGACCAACACCCGTCGCGATTGTCAGGAGGGCAACAACAACGAGTGGCCATCGCACGTGCTTTAGCAATGCGACCAAAGGTGATGTTGTTCGATGAAGTTACTTCCGCGCTCGACCCTGAGGTTATTGGAGAGGTTACCAATGTTATTCGCAAGTTGGTGTCGGAGCACAACTTGACGATGTTAATGGTTACGCACCAAATGGGGTTTGCACGCGATATTTCAGACCGCGTATGCTTTTTTTACGACGGCAAGATAGAAGAAGAAGGCCCGCCTGCCGAGCTATTTGGCAATCCGCAAAAAGAACGCACACAGAAATTTTTGAGTGCAGTGCGCGAAGCCGTTTGATAAACCCTGTGATGCTCATCCACCATCCAAAGCTCTTAGACGAGGTTATTGCCTGATGTATCAACTAGGCCAAGCTGTGCAATCTAAAAACCGTACGCCACACATGGGGTTAGGGCGGCACCATCGCGCAAGGTTAGGTTTCATTTTAATGTCGACTGATCTGGCGTGTGAGGCAGATATCATGGACATGGCTCCCGAAGGCGTTGGCATTCACATTACTCGGCTCAAGACCGATGACTACACAACCAACGAAACACTCGCCCGTCACATCGATGGCATGGCTGATGCCGCATCACGCATTCAGCCTGACATGAAACCCAATGTGATTAGCTATAGTTGTACGTCGGGTTCTATTGTTTGCCGTGAAGAGAATGTCTTTCGGGAGATTCGTAAGGGTGCGCCCTGGGCCCAACCCATGAGTATTGTTACGGGTGTATTGGATGCACTCCGTGAACTCAATGCGAAGAAAATTGTGGTTGCCACGCCGTACCTGGATGAAGTTAATTCGGTTGAAGCGCGGTACCTGCTAGAGAACGGTATCGATGTACTGGATATCCAAGGGCTGCAGCTGAAAACCGGAATCGAATTCGGTCAGGTAGAGCCTTCGTATTGGAAGGAGTTTGCGCTTGATGTAGATCAAGCTGAAGCAGATGCGATCTTTTTGTCCTGCGGAGGCATCCGTTCGCTCGAAGTTGTCGAAGAGATTGAGCAGGCTGCAGGCAAACCGGTAATTACATCTAATCAAGCGCAGATGTGGTCATGCTTGCGTCGCGCCAGTATCGTGGATGAGCTGCACGGTTTTGGTCAGCTGTTGAAACAGCCGGGCCGCATGCTAAACCCGACTATCTAAACGTCGTACCAGCCAATTCAAGCCTTGGAATTTAATCGGTAACGGCTTTATCCGCCAGATCGCTTGAGGCGCGTCAAAGTGCAATGCGTTCATCCAGGATTTGCTGATAGATTTCTGAGTCAGTGACACCTTCCGAGCCGATTAACAACACCCGTGATGCTGCATCCAGACCAAGGGACAGGGATAAAGCTGAGTCCTCCCTTGCGGCGATTAATGCCGACAGCCCGGCAACCGCACTTTCACCTGCTTGGATTTCCGGGTCACCAATCAACGGACGAGCTAACAGTCGAACCGTCGGTGCAACAAGTGAGTCAGGAATCGTCAGGTAATCCGACGCTTCCTGCTTCAGTATTTCCCAAGCCAGTGCCGAAGGTTCGCCACAAGACAGGCCAGCCATAATAGTTTCTTTTTTAATTTCTACTGTGGTTGCGGTACCTTGCTGCGCACTTTCAAACAGACAGGCTGCCAATTCGGGTTCAACAATGACGACACGGGGAGAGTCTGCGCCGTAGTGTTGAACTAAACCCGCAATGACACCGGCAGCCATGCCTCCCACGCCGCCTTGCAAGAACACATGGCTTGGCGCGACCGGCAAAGCGTTACAGATTTCACGCGTCATTACGCCATAGCCCGCCATGACGTCGCGCGGTGGGTCAATGTAACCTTCCCACGAGGTGTCGGAGACAACAAACCAATCGTTTTGTTGGGCTTCGTACTTAGCCAACGCTACCGAGGCGTCATAGTTACCTGCAATGCGTATCACCTCGGCGCCGTAGTCGCGCATGATCTTCGCACGAGCCTCACTGACTTCAGCGTGAATATAGATGCGACAGGGTGAACCAAACCTCCGGCATCCCCATGCCAGCGATCTACCGTGATTGCCATCTGTTGCCGATACTAGTGTGATGTTGGCGCAGTCATCACTGTAGATACCATTGCGGACATCGGCGATACTCACACCCTGCCCTCTACGTTGTGACACTTGGCGTTGCAAAACTCGAAGCGCTGCATAGGCACCGCCCAATGCTTTAAAACTTCCCAAGCCAAACCGGGGGCCTTCGTGTTTATAAAGTACTTTATAAACACCAATCTGTTGCGCCAATTTACTCAGCGAGAAAAGCGGCGTCGGTTCATAGCCTTCCCATGCGGTTATTTCTTTTTCGGCCGCGTCAAAATCATCCTTGCTTAGCACTTGATGCGCCGCATTGCCGGAGACGCGCTGGACCGAGATGTGAGCAAGGCTAGCAGTTGGCAACATTGTTCTCATCAGCATTCCTTTCGTTGTGTTCGGTGATTGCCTACTAAAGCGCATCCGCCTTCACGTACTTCGCAGCTAATGTTGCGCAGAATTTCTGCGACTCTGGCTTTGATGCGGTGTTCCTCAAAGCAGAGCTCGGGATGTTGGTGAAAATCGTGTCTTAGGGTTGTTCTAATCATGTCAGCACAATGCGTCCAGACTTCCGGTTATAGAGACTACAACTTATCTGATTATTACGAACGCCTCTAATCAATAGTTGAGTATATTGTGAGGGAATTGTTCCAATTTCATGGAATCAACGATTTTTTTACGAACACCGTAAAGCTAACAACCTAATGGGCGGTTGGGTGGACCTGGTAGATGACAACCAGGTGTTGTTTTAGAAGATTATTCGTAAGCGTTCAATCTAACCCAGGTTGAATCATCAGGCAGCTTGGATTATGGGCTGGGTCGTCAAGGCAGTAGGTTTCGGTACCGCATCGCCGGCATCTTTGGGCGCATAGCCGCGAGATTTTACAAATTTGTTATGCCGGCGGATGCCGGTCTGCGCCCTACCGTTGCGAAGTAACGTGGTAAAGCATTTTTAATGCTAAAAAGTTAAGCAGCCGAGTCTAAATTGTCCTTTTGTTCAAAGTCGTTGGGAGTAAGGTAGTTCAAGGTCGAATGTAGTCGTGTGCTATTGTAGAGCATCACGATATATTTTAGGAAATCTTGCTGTGCATTATCTCGGGTTTGATAGCTTTCCCGGTGAACTCGTTCCTGGTTGAGACTGCCAAAGAATCTCTCCACCACACTATTGTCCCAGCAATTTCCCTTACGACTCATGCTACCCAGGAAGCCATTTCTCAGCAATAGCTTCTTGTATTTATTACTTGCATATTGCGACCCACGATCTGAGTGGCAGATTAAGCCAGCTGCTCAGGCGTATTGGATAGGTATTCTTGTGCCGGGTGATGAACGAGTATTTCACCTCGTTTCTGCTGCAAAGAATTCCGTCGCTTTTTTTAATTTAAGATTTCTTTTTCCAGCTCAAGCCGTTTGGCTTGTTTCTTAAGGTCACGGATTTATTCTTGCTCCAACACCAGGGTAGGCTCACAGCATCGATTTTAAATTCTTTTGGCTGATTCTTACCAGATTTAATACGTACAGTGAACGTGGCTTCTCCGGTATACCTGATTTCGTAAACAAGAGGAAAATCGGACTCAGGTATACCTACCTCCCGGCATTGAACGCCAAAAAACAGAATATTTAGGTACACGTGGTTTTGTGATTCACGCTGTAATACACTTTTTTGGTAGCCGTATCTGGCGAGACTGCTGTGCTAGGGAGAAACTTTCGGTTGTTCTGTTCGGCTACAACGGAAACTCACAATCATCTTCACCCGTGATGATTCTGATCGGGATATTAACGTCATCGAGAATCGGTTTGATGACTATATAACTGAAATATTTTTCAATACCTATATTACGATCGAGCACTGACTCTATAATCTGCTGATAGTGCGCAACGCTGTGGGCGACAAACTTCAACAAGTAGTCATATCCCCTGCTGATCAAATGGCACTCCTGCAGCGCCTCAAATGTTTGAATTTCTGATTCGAACTTAATAAAATCTTTCCGGCGATGATCCTGGAGAGTCACTTCAGTGAAGACGGTTGTGTAATCCGAGAATTTGTTTACATTAAGCTTCGCGTGGTAGCCGTCGATATAGCCAGCTCACTCCAGACGTTTTACTCGTTTTAAGCAGGGACTGGGGGACAAGCTGACTGCATCGGCCAGGTCAGTATTCGAGATTCGTGCATTCTGCTGCAACTGCGCCAGAATGTTGATGTCAATGCGATCTAGTTTGACGGAGTGTGCCATAGGGAGTTTTCAGTGCGTTGCAGTTGGGGTCAGGCCCTGATTTCTGCCTGATGCGCCTTAACAAGATCCGCCATTGAATTAAATTGAAAGTTCACATCAGGCATTTCACCTGGATTCATGGTAGCTCCAAATCCTTTCTGTTCGTATCGACGATAAATCCAACACGAAGCGAGTCCGTGACGCTTTCCTGGGATGTGATCGTGGAACATGCTTTCGGCGGTATGGAGAATATCGCCTTTCTCTATTCCAAGCGCTGCTATTTTTTCGATCATATACTCGAAATTTCGATCCGATGGTTTGTAGGAGCCCGCATCCTCGGCGGTGTAGGTGGCATCAAATTCTACTTTCAGGCGATCGTTACTGCCAGAAAAACTGTGATTATCAACATTGGATAGAATAACCAGCTTAAAATGCTTTTTAAGATATTGCAGTGCGCCAGCTGAATCTGGAAAGGCAGGCCAGTGTTTCACCGAATTGCCATATTCCACACATTCATCGACTGAGGCCGAAATGCCCCATTCATCGGCAAGTCGTTTGTACACAATTGCAAGTAATTCAGAATATCGTTTTCCCGGCGTCCATCGTTGTTGGGAAGATTCATGACGAGCGTGAGCTTCCAGTATCTGATCTCTGGTTAGCGGCGCCTGCAATTGTTGTGTCAGTGGTTTTAACCCACTGACCATTCCAGACTCCCAGTCAATCAATGTGCCATAGCAGTCAAAGGTGAGGGCTTTAAAGTCTGTTAGTTTCATTGATCTATTCCTTAATATCCATAACGAGTTCGAGTGTTTTTTCCAGCCGATCTATCAGTAAATCTATTTCAGATTCCACTATGCAAATGGGAGGTGCAAGGGCAATGGTGGCATCCGCATTCGCACGGAATATGAGATTGTTTTCATACCCAGCTCGGGCCAGACGCGGTCCAATATTCTTATCTGCAGCAGGTTTTTCTTTTGTCGTCTTGTTGGTAACCAATTCCAATGCCGCAAGTAGTCCCTTAGAACGCACATCGCCGATTAGCGGATGGTCCTTGAATTCAGACAATCGTTTTTCAAAATAGGGGCCCACACGCTGACAGTTCTCGATAAGACCACCCTCTTGATATAGCCTCAACACTTCCAAACCAACAGCTGCGCTAACAGGGTGCCCTGAATAAGTGAGGCCATGCCCTAGAGGCACGCCTGGCGGCTGACTATCGGCAATCACATCATAGATATGATTAGATACCAGTGCCGCGCCCATCGGGCTGTAACCGGACGTTAGTCCCATGGCCAACGTCATGAAATCTGGTTCGAGGCCTTCGTGCTCACAACCAAACATCGGACCTGTTCGGCCGAACCCGGTAATAACTTCATCGACAATAAATAGAATGTCCAGCTCGCGACAAGCGTTTTCCATCGCCTTTGCGAAACCTTCTGGTGGCACCACCACTCCACCTGAGCCTTGTACCAGTTCGCATATGAACGCAGCGACATTGTCTTTACCCACTTTGTCGACTTTTTGATGAAGCGCCGCTACTGACGCCTCAATGATCATATGGCCATCCGGACCCTCAGGATGGCGATAGGGAAACGGTGAGGGTATGTGATGTTGCCACGGCATTGGGAGGTCGAATTTTTCATGGAACACAGGAAGAGCGGTAAGACCCGCGCCATTAGAGCCTGATCCGTGAAACCCTTTTTCCAACGCGATAAAGTGTTTTTTATCGGACAAACCCAGCGAGTTATTGTAGTAGCGAACAAGGCGAATAATGGTGTCAATTGCGTCGGAACCACCGAGTGTGAAGAACACGTGGTTCAGGTCGCCAGGGGCAAGATCTGCTAGTTGTGCCGCCAGCTTGATGGCTGGCTCAGTGCCAAAATGGAAGTAGTTGGTTGCATAGGGCAGCCTTAGCATTTGCTCCGCAGCAGCATCGACAATACCTTGATGTCCGTAGCCTGCATTCACGCACTATAATCCAGCGAATCCGTCAAGTAATGTCCGACCTTCGAGGTCTGTGATATAGCAGCCCTGCGCTGACTGCAATACAGTAACGCCACGTTCTTCATGGCCACGCAATGGAACCAGCGGGTGAATCAGATGTTGCTTGTCGAGCTCAATTAAGTGAATTGGATAACATTGCTAGATCCCCACCTCAATAGAAAAAGACATTGTCTCGTAACAGCAATTCGTATATGAACTGTATCGCTCGAAAAACAGATTGAAAATGCTCTTTTTCGTCATTTTTTGGCACAATATTCTACAAATATGTAGCGGTAGTTACTCTCAGAGCATATGCGCATCCCATTTCGTTCATCAACTGCGAATGCGTGAAAAGGTGAGCGTAAATACCTACTCTATGAATGAGCTTACGTTATCCCATGCCCGATTCGCTATATACGTCAAAAAGTAATTTTGTGTTGACCATTTGTGAGCAAAAAATGGCAACCGAAGCACAATAATTAGCCGAATTACTTGCTCATTTAGAGCAGAATAGATTTCCCACGTCGAAAGTCGTGTCAAACAACAAGGGGAAATTGGTAACACTTTGGGAAGGTAAGCCAGTGATGATTTAAAATCATCTACCCGGTTCTATTTGTCAGAGCATATCGATCGAACATTGATTTCATTGGGCCAGCAAATAGCAACGCTTTATTTAATAACACCGCCAGCTTACCTAAAGCTTTATGTCATGTTCGGTAAGGAATCGTTCAGCCAAATCGGAAATTATGACGACAATTCCGATATTCAAAGGTGGTTATATTCAATTCGGGGCGATATTCAGGAGCACGTTAAACAGCACTTGCCTAAGGCTCTTATCCATGCAAAAAATTTACAATGTAATTGTCAATGACGGCACTGCAACCGCGACTATTATGGGCTTTGAAGAGGCATGCTTTTACTACCGTGTCTTTGATATTGGTATGATGTTGGTTGGCTTTTGTAGAGTTTCTGACAAACTTAACCTGGTTGCTGCAGAAAAATTATTGGCAGGTATCAGCAGATATCTCAATTGCATGAGAGCGAAAAACACGCATTGCAGAGCTTTGCGGTCTACGCGGCAGCTTCAACTGCGTATTGGCGACACTAACATTATCGTCACGCAATGCCTAACATAGAGCTACAAGACCACTATTTGCCGATGCAATCCCTGGGCGATAATATCCGTAAAACTCCTAAGGAGACATTCAGAAACGTTTTAGAGCGTGGTGACTGAGTAGGTGCCAATTCTCTTTGGGCCATGTAGCGGAATAAACACGAAACGATGACACACACTACCTCTTCGGCCCCATCCAACGATAAAATTCTTACCGGCGTCGCACTGATGCTTGGTTTTTGCTTAACCGCTCCGTTGCTGGATGTGGCGGCTAAGCTGGCGTCCTCCAGCGTGCCGGTTGCGCAGATTACAGCGGTACGCTTTGTTCTTCAGTGTGCGTTGATGGCTCCGTTTATCGGGGCCATGGGGCTATCGCTGCATGTGGCGCGTGAGCAATGGTTGCCCCTTATTTTTCGTGCGTTACTGTTGCTTTTCGCGACATTTTGTTTCATCACTGCGATCCGCGTGATGCCGCTAGCCGATGCACTGGCGATTGTGTTCGTGGCACCTTTCATCGTGTTGTTGTTCGGTAAATTTTACCTGGGCGAAGATGTTGGCCCGCGCCGCATTGGGGCGTGCTTTGTAGGATTTGTTGGCGTCTTATTCGTGATCCAGCCCAGCTTCGCAGCTTTTGGCGCAGTGGCGCTTATCCCGTTGGGTACGGCAGTCGCGTTTGCCTTCTACATTCTTGTAACGCGGGGGCTGTCACGCCAGATGCATCCGGTGGCCCTGCAATTCCATACGGGCCTGGTCGCAAGTTTGTTTTGCACACCCGTGCTGATTCTGGCCCAAGGCTCTGGCTCTGAACTATTTGATCCGGTTTGGCCAATCGGAATTGCCTGGCTGTGGCTTTTGGGTGCGGGATTCTTTGCGACTGTAAGTCACATGATGATGACCTACGCACTGTCGTTAGCACCCTCTGCCACGCTGGCCCCGCTGCAGTATTTTGAGTTACCGGTGGCTACCTTGTTCGGCTACCTGGTTTTCCACGACTTCCCTAACGCTCTGAGCCTAATGGGCATTGCCATTATTATCGGCGCTGGGCTGTATATGATCCACCGGGAGAGGATTACGGCCAGGCAGCTAATGACTGAGTGTGCAGCTCCACCGATCTGATGCGTCAGAACAAGCCTGTGCGCCACTAAATTTGGAGCATTCGACTGTCCAGCTCGTAGCCCCGCGCATGGCCGCTCTGAAGCTTATACAACATTAGTGTATACGAATGAGATTTACCGAATATTCGGTGCAAATTTTAGAGGGTGAAAATGCAGGTGATCTGATTACCGAAATAACTCACGCTATTGAATTGGGTTCAAACTTAACCGATAGGGCCCGGACTATTCCTGTTCATCCAACAGTAGCGAGAACATAGGAATGGCGGCACGCTTAGGGCTGGCGCTTTTGTACTGACCTTTAGTTCGAAGGTTGCTAAATGAAACCACGGATATCAACTTCCATAGGCAATCTTTGGCAACCAAGTAATTATTGATGGGAAGTTAAACAAGATCGCCACTGTGATCATCTGCAAAATTACGAACGGAATAATGCCCCGATAAATCGTGCTCATTGGAATGCCTTTTGGCAATACCCCCTTCATATAAAACAGAGCAAAGCCCACTGGTGGCGTGATAAACGACGTTTGTAAGCACACCGCAAACATGATCGTAAACCAAACGAGATCCACTCCCAGGGTTTGCATAACGGGCGCTATTAACGGCAGTATGATTAGTGTGATTTCGATCCAGTCGAGGAAGAAACCCAAAACAAATACGCACAGCAGCACAATGATAACCACGCCGTTTGGCCCGTATGGCAAGCCCGATAATAAATCCTCTATCACTTCATCGCCGCCAAAGCCTCGCAGCACAAGTGAAAATGCGGTTGCACCAATAAACAGCGCAAAGATGTAAGCGGTAGTTTTTGTGGTTTGCTTTACTACTTCGTTCATCGCGCCAAACGACATCCGACCTCGCATGGCTGCGAGCAGTGTCGCCCCCAATGCACCAACGCCAGAAGCCTCTGTGGGAGTTGCAACACCAAAAAATATGCTTCCTAACACCGCAAATATGAGTGCAGCTGGTGGGATAATAGATCGTAAAACGTCAAAAATAATTTTTGGTGTTACAGATTCTGCATCTTTAGGTATAGGTGCAACGCCGGGCTTTAACCAAGCGTATACCAGTATGTAAATAGCATAGATAACACCTAAGAGTAGGCCTGGGAATACCGCGCCCATAAATAAATCGCCAACCGAGATTCGAATTTGATCGGCCATCATCACCAACATAATGCTAGGTGGGATAAGAATGCCTAATGTACCGGTGGCGCATACAACACCACAAGCTAGCTCTGGGCTGTAGTCGTGTTTGAGCATGAGTGGTACGCCAAGGATGGCAAGCAGTACAACTGCGGCACCAATGATGCCGGTAGAGGCTGCTAGTAAAACACCAACGAACACCACAGCAATGGCTAAACCGCCACGCACACGCCCAAACAACTTTCCTAGATTGGTCATTAAATCTTCGGCAATGCCGGAGCGGTCCAGCATGATGCCCATAAAAATGAACATGGGTAGCGCAACCAATATCCAATTGTTCATCACAGCGTAAAACCGCGTCACCATTATGGAGCTGTAACCCCAATCAACACCCATAAAGGTATCGAGGTAGGTGTCTGAGAGAACCGATATCGCGGTAAACGCTACTGCCAAGCCACCCATAATCCAAGCAACGGGGTAGCCTGTGAATATCAATGCGATAAACGAGAAAAACAGTGCTATCGCCATGTAATGGTTAAGTTCAAATTCCATTTCAGTGCGCTAGCTTGTGGGGACGTTAGCGCTTTCAGGCGCGCCAGGTGTAAGAGATAAAATGACCTTAATCAAACGCGAGATTCCAGCAAGATTTAGCAAAAACAAACTGAATAATAAAAAACCTTTGATAAACCATCGTGCTGCAAGCCCGTTGGCCGAAGTCGAGCGCTCATTAGTACTCCAAGAGAGTTCGACAAAAGGTATAGCGTAGACAAAAGCAAAACACACGAACGGTAAAAACAGTAGTAACAATCCAGCCAGTTCAAACCATAGTTTTTTTCGGTAACTAAATCGATCTTGCAAGATGTCGACTCGCACGTGACCATCGAGAATAAATGTTGAGGACAAACCGATAAGCCAGCCAATGGCAAAAAGATGCCACTGCAATTCCTCCAGCTCGATCATGCCCTTGCGGAACACATACCTTAAAATAACGTTGCCGATAATGACCAACAACAACACGACCCATACCCAATTGAATACTTCACTGATGGTTATGATGGTCCGATCGATAAACCGGGTAAACGCGTTATCGCGTAGAGTCATTTCCGGATGACTGAGTGTGTCGACTAATTCAGTGGCACTCGGCATTAATGCTCCATATTAGAGAAAGCTAACAGCATAAGTGGTATAGATTCTACGGAATAAAATAGAGTTTGGATACAACTTAGTGAAGACCGCATCTGCGCTACTACCATTTAAAATAGCAAACAGTAGTAACGCAGATTCAGCTTTTATCTACTTACTTAAAGTTACGCGGTAGGTAGCCAATCTCTTTCCATACTTGATACTCGGCGTGGAAGGCCTGCTGTGATTCCCATACGCGTTTGAAATCTGCATCTTTTGCAGATTCTTCTTCCATGACAATGGCAGATACACGTTTAAGCTCTGCGATAACATCATCAGGAAGCGTCATAGCCGTCACGCCTTTGTCTTTAAAGCTATTGATCTGGGCCCCTTGAAGTGCCTCACCTGTTGTGATTGCACGCATAGTGGCCGCTGTACAGCCCATTTCAAACAAGGCTTGATCAGCTTTAGACAACGCATTCCATTTATCCAAATTAATCATCAAATGAGTTGATGTAGATACCTGGTGCCAGCCTGGGAATAAGTTGAACTTAGCAATTTTGTGAAAACCCAATACTTCATCAATCGCAGGCATAGAATATTCCGTCGCATCTAGCGTGCCTTTCTCTAGTGCTGCAAATATTTCGCCACCCGCCATCAGCGTTGCTGATGCGCCAATCTTGTTTAACACCATTCCGCCTAGGCCTGAAAAACGGATTTTTAAACCTTCGAGATCGCTAAGTTGCTCGATGGGTTTTCTATACCAGCCTGCGGTCTCAGGACCGATCGTGCTGCAAAGTAGTGGGTGTACATTACTCTTATGGTAGATCTCTTGTGCAAGCGTAGCGCCTTCACCTTCAAACCACCAGGCCGCGTATTCCCAAGGTTCCATACCAAACGGTACCGCAGAAAAAAGTACTGCTGATGGGATACGACCTTGGTCGTAAGCCATATAGTTATAGGCGGCGGGCAAATCGCCTGCGCTAATTGAAGGGGTAATCTCGAGCGCCGGTACGATCTTGCCTGGTTCGAATACCTTCAGCTTGATTCTGCCGTCGGTCGCCGCATCCAATGTTTTGGCAAGATAAGCGATAGGGTCACCCAGTGCTGGCCACCCAGTATTAAAAGAGGATTGCACTTTCCAGCGAATTTTATCCTCGGCCGTTGCCTGCTGCAAAGGCAACAGGGTCAGTACGCCTAGAGCGACGGATGCAACTACTGTTTTGAGCAATGTGTTGGTCTTTTTTACTTTTGTATTCATATAGCTTTCTCTCTTGTTTTTACGTCGGTATCCAAGTGTGTTCACCAGGGTGAGCGGTTTCAATATGAAAAATATTTCTCAAACAATGTAATGCCCTGTTGCTATGTTGTCAATAATATGAGAAATTATTTCTCATATTAATTTCACCTGTTAGCTGAAAAATTGGAAAAAGTGCTGATAGGCGTTCCAACTACAGGATCTAACGATGCTACCCCAAGCTGATATTGAGGGCGGTGCAAAAAGCCGCATAAAGATTCAAAACTATATTGAAGGCCACTGGGTTTCTGATCCGAAAGAAGAATCAGTGCCCCTAATTAATCCATCCACCGGTGAGGAAATTGGCGAGGTTCCGTCTTCATCAGTGGAAACGTCCAACCTTGCAGTAAAAGCCGCTGCGGATGCGTTTGCATCGTGGCGAGCTACGCCGTTACCCAAGCGGATGAGTTATTTATTCAAGCTCTACTCGGCCATGCAGGAAAACCTTGAGGATCTAGCTCAGGCTATCGCCTTGGATCAAGCAAAACATATTTCAGAAGCACGCGGCGAGGTCAATCGTGTTATCGAAATTGTGCAGATGTCATGCAGTATCCCGGCACTACTTCAAGGTGAGACCATACAAGGCATTGCTACTGACATAAATGGCCGAGTGATCAAAGCACCGCTGGGCGTATTTTGCGGCGTTGCACCGTTTAATTTTCCAGCACTTGTGTTTGGTTGGTTTATCCCGGTGGCTATCGGCACCGGCAACACCTTTGTTTATAAGCCTTCGACTGAATCACCGCTATTTATGCAGAAAATTATGCAGTTGCTTGAGGATATTGGCTTGCCTGCAGGTGTCGTTAACGTGGTGCATGGGGATCGGGAAGTGGTGGAAGCATGGTACGACAATGATGATGTTGTAGGTGTTTGCTTGGTGGGTTCAACACCCACCGCAAAATCAATAGCAGAAGGCTGTGGTCGTCACGCCAAAAAAACTATGTTGCTCGGTGGAGCCAAGAATTTCTTGGTGGCGCTTGAGGATGCGCCGATGGACTTACTGATCGAGAACATTTTAATGTCAGGTTATGGATCGGCTGGGCAGCGTTGTTTGGCGGTATCTAACATAGCTGTAGTGCCCGAAATACATGATGAATTTGTCGAACGGTTATTGGCTGCATCGAAAAATATAACGTTAGGTGATGCGCGTGATCCAAACGTGTTTATGGGCCCAGTGATTTCAGCCAATGCGAAACACAGAATTGAAGAGTACATTGGTTTGGGTATAGAGGGCGGGGCAACCTTAGAGCTGGATGGGCGTAATCCATCGTTGCCTGAGGCCAATCGCGAAGGCTATTATGTTGGGCCAACCATCTTTACCGATGTGACACCTTGCATGCGCATTGCGCAAGAAGAAATATTCGGCCCAGTACTTAGCATTATGAAGGTGCGAAGCTTGGACGGCGCGTTAAAACTGATCAAAGACCACCCATTGGGTAATGGCGCCTGTATTTTCTCGCAAAATAACTACCAAATCGAAAAGTTCATTAGCTTGGCCGATGTCGGCATGGTGGGCGTTAATGTCGGTATTTGCGCACCCCATCCTTATTTACCTTTCGGTGGTATCAAGGGATCATTAGTGGGAAATAATAAGGTGCAGGGTAAGGACACAATTGACTTCTTTACTCAAAACAAAGTCGCGACTGTTCGCTCGGTCGATCCAGTAGATCCCGTTGTACCAAAAGCCGTCACGCAGGATGATGTTCGATCCTGTGTTGCCAGCTAACTCAATGCCGCCAAAAGAGGGTGGTTTTTAAAGTGAATCAAGTTGCCAAACGTACGTCTTCAAAACGAGTGCTCGATGTGCTAGAAGCGATTATACAAAATCCTCCAGCAGCCACGGCTATTCAGTTGTCTAATTCCTTGGATATTCCTCTGCCCACAGTTTATCGTCAGCTGGAAATGCTCGCAGAGGAAAAATTTATTGCGATAAGCCCATCGGGTAATCATGTTGCGGGTTCTCGTTTGCGCTCATTAATGCTTAATAGTCTCAACCACGAACCACAAATCAGCTTACGTAGAGTGGTACTAGAAAAGCTCTCTAACGATTTAGACGAGACGGTCAGCTTGTCAGTGCCGGCCGGTGAATCGTTGGTTTATTTCGATCGCTTCGAGTCTCATTGGCCATTACAAAATAACGTTAAAGTCGGTGATCGCCTACCATTGAACTGCAGCGCTTCTGGCAAACTTTATCTAAGCACGTTTGAGCGCAAAGATGCCTTAGAGACTTTCAAACGAATAAAGACAGATAGAAAAGCGAGCAATTTGATCACCACTCAAAAAGAGTTTTCAGCAGAACTGGATAAGATCCGGGAACGCGGCCATGCCTTCGATAATGAGGAGTGGTTTGACGGCATGATCGGCGCCTCTGTGCCTATTTTTAATAACAATGGAACCTTGTGCAGCTGCCTGTCAACACATTCTCTCACATCTCGAAAAAAAATGAGTGAGCTGGAAGCCAAGATGCCGATACTGCAGGCAGCAGCAAAAACCCTCGGAGATATTTTACTTCGCGATGAATAACGATGTATTCGACTATGTAATTATTGGCGCAGGTTCCGCCGGTTGTGTATTAGCCAATCGCCTAAGCGCTGATGGTACTACCACGGTAGCTTTACTTGAAGCAGGTGGGCGAGATTGGAACCCTTGGATTCATATCCCAGTGGGTTATTTTAAAACCATGCACAATCCTAAGACGGATTGGTGTTATGTAACTCAACCCGACCCAGGCTTAAATGGACGCTCGATTAAGTGGCCACGCGGAAAAGTACTGGGTGGTTCCAGTTCCATTAATGGCTTGCTCTATGTGCGCGGCCAACGCCAGGACTACGATCGATGGAAGGAGATAGGCTGCGAAGGTTGGGGCTATGATGACGTGCTGCCTTATTTTCGAAAAGCTGAGAATCAATCAAGAGGCGGGGACGAGTTCCATGGCAGCGACGGCCCACTGCATGTGAGTGATATGAGCTTCAAGCGGCCGATTTGTGATGATTTTATTCAGGGCGTTCATTCACTCGGTACGCCGTTAAACGATGATATCAATGGCGCAGAGCAAGAGGGTGTGGGTTACTATCAACTCACGGCCCACAAAGGCCGTAGATGCAGCGCCGCAGTGGCTTACTTAAACAAAGCCCGCACACGAACTAATTTAGCCATCATGACTCATGCAATGGTTAAGCGGATCAAGTTTAAAAATAAACGCGCCGAATCAGTTGAGTTAAGCCATAGGGGGCAAACGTTAAACTTAAAAACCCGATGCGAAATCATTCTTGCGGCGGGTGCGATTGGTTCGCCACAAATTTTGCAGCTGTCTGGTGTAGGGCCTGGGGAGCTATTACAAGAACACGGTATTGATGTAGTAAAGGATGCACAGGATGTTGGACGAAATCTGCAAGACCATCTTCAGTTGCGGACCGTATATAAAACGACTAAGCCCGTCACTCTGAATGATGAACTCAGCTCTCACTTTGGCAAGCTTCGAGCAGGCATTAACTATGCGTTAAACCGCAATGGCCCATTATCAATGGCTGCTAGCCAAGTCTATGCATTCTGTAAAACTCGGCTCTCCAACGAGCGCCCTGATATTCAATATCACTTTCAACCGCTATCAGCAGATTCACCGGGTGAAGGCCTGCATAAGTTTTCAGCCATTACTGCATCAGTGTGTCAGCTACGGCCGCAAAGTCGTGGACATTTAAAAATTGCATCAACCAATCCAGCCGATCACCCGATTATCACTCCTAATTATTTATCCACTGATCTTGATTGCCAAACCGCTGTTGAGTCGATCAAATTTACACGTAAAGTCATGCAGTCCGCGGCAATGGCCGAGCATGTGGCCGAAGAGATGCTGCCCGATCCTGCAGCCCAAAGCGATGACGAACTGTTAAACCAAGCGCGTGAGATCGCTAATACTATTTACCATCCGACGTGTACTTGTAGAATGGGCGCGGATAGTAGCGCGGTTGTGGATTTACGACTTCGGGTGAAAGGGGTGGAGGGTTTACGGGTGGTTGATGCGTCGATCATGCCAGAGCTTGTGTCTGGCAATACCAATGCTCCTACTATCATGATCGCTGAGAAGGCTAGTGAATTGATCATTGCGGATAGGGAAGGCTTTACCTGATTAGTTTGCCTCGCGTTGAGTGTTGGAAGCTAACGCCTATCCGCAAGGGCTTACTGCAGGATCATGGCACCATCAATCATAAATAGTTATAGAGTTAGGCCCTGATGGTATAAGAGTGAATGCCTTGTTGCCCTGGATTGTTGAAGGGCCACGAATCGTGATAGTCATTTCTGCACGGGCTACAACCCTAGGGGTTCCCTACCAAGCGACGGAACAGGAATGCATCACTAAAATATCACTGCGCAAAATGACGACGGCACAGGATGTGGCCAATTAGGCCCTGTATTTGTGCTCTCCAATGGAGGCGGGTATCTCTGGTCAACCGATTAGTATTTGCGGGAATGTGGTGTACTTTGGAGCTTATGTAAGCTTCCCTCGATTAAACAGAATAAACGCAACAATAACCGACATAGCTGAAAGCAAATAAGGCGTTGCCGGCAGATACAAGGGTGCATCGCTTTTCGTGAAATAACTGGACACGCGTGCCATGACAAAAGGGCTAATAATGGTTGCTAATGCCGTTAATGAACTCATCGCCCCTTGCAATTCACCCTGTGCGTTTTCGGGAACACTGTTGCTCATCAATCCTTGTAGTGCAGGTACTGCGACAGCACAAATAACACTGACTGGCATAAAGGCCAAGACATACCATGTCTTAAGCATAAAGGGGTAGGTCAGGAATGTCAGCAGGTGTATACACATACAGAACAGGGCTGTTACTTTTTCACCGAAACGCGCAGGGAGGGGCCTGATTAACGCGCCTTGTACGATCATGATACCAAGGCCATAAGCCGTGAGTGACAATGCGTGCTCCTCAATTAAATTGCGCACGCCCGAAGTATGTCCAGATCGATGGCCTTTATCGTGTGCAGATCTATCTGGATGCAACGCGCCAAGATATGAACAGCCTGTGGACCGCAGTTGATGTCGCAGCACACATTCGGCCAATAGGTCGAACTCTTTATCGTGTTGTAGAAAGTCAGGCGCAGGTGGCTACGAGCAAACTGTGCGATAACCTAAATGAAGCCGACATACTGGAATCCCTGTTGGAAACTGCCTCCAAGCCGGCACTCCCGCGCGGGACGGCGCATTTGCACTATCCTCTGGCAACGCCGTGGCGTTATCCTCCCCTGCTGAACGGATCAAGATTCGGTTCAGTGCTGGAGCCGAGCCTGTTCTATGGTTCGTTGCAAATTCGGACTTGTCGCTGCGAATGTGCCTATTACCGTTTGCGGTTTTATTGCGACATGGCAGAACAACCACGACGTTAGGCTTGTCGGGCTGTGGGCTATTGATATCGGGTTTATTCGGCGCGCCTGGTCTCTGGTAGCCAATTGCTTTTTTTGTTTTTAACGTTGTTGCGGATCATTTAGATGGGTTTCATTAACGGGAACATCATCGAACGAGGCATAGTTTGCGTTATACAGGCTTGCATAGAGTCCGTCTGCGGCAACGAGATTATTGTGGGTGCCTTGTTCGTGCAGTGTTCCGTTTTGCAATACGATAATTCGATCTGCATTGCGTATGGTTGCGAGCCGATGTGCGATAACTAAGCCTGTTCGGTTTTTCAGTAAGGTTCGCAGTGCTTTTTGAATCAGCATTTCTGTATAGCTATCGATGCTGGCCGTTGCTTCGTCCAGCACCAGTATCTGTGCATCGGCAACTAACGCTCGTGCAAAGCTGATTAGCTGTCGTTGCCCTTGTGATAAGTTGCCTCCACGCTCGCCCAGCATTGTGTCATAACCGTCTGTCAGCGCTTCGATAAAATCGTGCGCTCCGACTGCCGTTGCTGCGGTGATAACATCGTCGCGTGTTGCTGCGTTTTTGTTGTACCGGATATTCTCCTCGACCGTACCGGTAAACAGGTAGGGCTCTTGCAGTACCATTGCGATATGCTGCCCCAGGGATTGCTGGGTCAGAGCGCGTACGTCATGGCCTCCCACGATTATCTGCCCTTGTTGTACGTCGTAAAATCTGTGTACCAAAGCGACAGCACTTGATTTACCAGATCCGGTTGGCCCGACCAGCGCTACCGTTTCACCAGCCTTAACGTTAAATGTTATATTTTTAAGAATTGGAAAATCAGGATTGTAGCCGAAGGTGACGTTTTGAAACGATATCGAGCCATCGGCATCCGGTGACAGCGCGATGGCATTTTTTGCATCTTCTATATGAAGCGGCACATCCAGTACTTCAGTTAGCCGCTGCCCTGAAGCCATTGCTCTCTGCATCACTGAATATTGCATGGTCAGTGATCGAATCGGATCGAAAAAACGCTGAATGTAGAAAAGAAACGCCACCATGACGCCGACTTCCAATGTCTGATCGAGTACCAGGGATCCGCCGATAACCACAACGATTGCCATTGCTACACCCGTCAAACTGTCGACAATCGGTACCATGACCTGAGCGAATCGGGCAGCCGTTAAATGTGTTGCCAGATTGGTGGCAGCTTTTTCTTTATAGAGTGAAAAATTCACACTCTGGCGATCCATGCTCTGCACTGTTTTAACACCGTGGATCGCTTCGGCCAGTGCTCCGTTGGTTACGGAGTTGGATTCGTGAGCGGCCATAAACGCGACTCGCGCGCGTGGTAACCAGTAGATACGCACAATCAAAAGTACGGGTAGCACAGATAAAGTCAGGAGCCCCAACTGCACGTTGAGGTATAGCATCGAGAAGACAATGCCAAACAGCAATACTATGTCGCCAATTGATATAACAGATGTCTCGAGAAATTCCTGCATCGCATTGACGTCTCCCTGCAGGCGAGACATGAGTCGTCCGGTTTCGGTTTTATCCATGAATGATAAAGAGACATATTGCAGGTGGGAGAACATTGCTTCGCGAATATCGAAAAGCACCTTTTCAGCGGTTCTCCCGACGATGTTTTCCTGTAGGTAGCTGGCGCAGAAATTTATAAAAATGACGGCAGCAAACATACACAATGCAATCAATAACAATAACTGATCACCGTTGTTTGTGCTTAATCCGTTGTCGATGGCGTATCGAATGATCAATGGAATGGCAAGCTGAGTGGCGGTGAATACCAGCACGGCGGTAATGGCGCAGAACACTTCAAGGCGGTAGGGTTTTACAAAATGCCAGATCCGCTGGACTACACGCGGATCGAACACTCTGCCAAACATTTCCTCGTTAATCTTATGCGAGCCGACAACGGCATGCGGTGGTCGTTCAGCTCGTGATTCACTGTCATCAGGTTGTCCGTTCTCTGGCGCAGATACAGCAGACATCAACTTTGCTCCGTGAATGGTGAGGGGTTAACCTGCAATTCGTATAGTGCGTGGTATCGACCTCCCAGCGCCAGTAACTCTTCATGGCTGCCGGATTCGACTATGCGGCCGCCATCTATAAATAATATTTTGTCGGCGTGCATGAGTGAGCTGAGTCGATGGGCCACAATGATTGTCACTCGGTCTTTTGCCCCCGTTTGTATTTCCTCTCGTATACGGCGCTCGGTTGTTGCATCGACCGCGGCTGTGGAATCATCGAAAACCAGAACGGCGGGTTGCAGCAGTAAGGTGCGTGCGATCGACATGCGTTGCTGTTGCCCACCGGACAGAGATGCGCCTCGTTCTCCGACTACGGTGTGATAGCCGTCCGGCAGATCCATAATGTATCGATGCAGTTGCGCCGATTCGCTTGCGCGTTCAATGCGGATGTCGCGGGCCCATGGGTCGCCGTAGGCGATGTTGTTCTCAAGGCTCGTTGTAAAGAGAAAGCTCTCCTGTTGTACTACCGCTACGGCTCGCCGAAGCGACTGCAACGTGATGGATCGGATATCCTGCCCATCTAGTGTGATTGAGCCGCTCGAGACATCGTAAAATCTGGGTATTAACTGAGCGATGGTTGTCTTCCCGCTGCCGGGTGGGCCCATAATGCCAATCGTCTGTCCTCTGTGCGCTTCAAAGCTGATGTCACTTAGCACCGGTCGATTGCTGACACCGGGGTAGTTGAAATCGACGGCGTCAAACCGAAGCAGACCTTCGGTCAGTTTAAGTGGGGTAGCGTCAGGTGCGTCTGCTACCTCCGGTTCCAGATCAAGTAATTTAAAGACGCGGGCACCACAGGTTGAGGCTCGTGCTATCGAGTTCACCAGCAGCCCGAGCTGGCGCACCGGCATTTGCAGAATGGTCATGAAAGTCAGGAATGAAGCCAGTGTTCCCACGCTGATTTCGTCGTTTATTACTTTGTTTCCGCCGAACCAAAGTACCAGTCCCATGGCTATAAAAAATGACAGTGTCATTGTGCTGGAGCTTTTAACCCTGATTTGAACACGTTCCTGAGCCAGAGAAAGCGCGCGTGCAGAAGTGCTGGCGAATTTAGCGATCTCATGGTTCTGACCGGCAAAAGCTCGAACGACCCGAATGCCGCTCAGGTTTTCTTCCATTACCTTGCCTAAATCTGATAGCCGCTCCTGTAGCTGCAACCAGGTGGATCGAAGTCTAAGCCGTGCACTGGATGACTGCCAGGCGACGAAGGGCACAAAGCTGAGTGCCATTATCCCGAGCACGATATCCGTGGACAGCAGCAGGTACCCGCCAACACCGATTAATACACTGAGCAAAACCACCCGCACTAAACCGGTGGAAAAAAACACCCGCACGCCTTCGACATCAAGCATGCCGGCGGTGATTAGATCGCCGGAGTGCACGCGGTCGTGAAACCCGAAATTCAGAGACTGAATTTTCTCGTAGTAGGCCAGTCGTAATAGATAGCCCGTGTGGTGTCCAACAGATTCAGCGAAGTAGTTTTGGGCCGTGGTAAAGATACCGCGCAGTACCCACACAGCGAGTACCATCCATGCTGTTGTCCAGAGCCCGGCTCGTGCTTCCACCGGCGCAGTGGCTTTGCCTGATATGCTGGTCGCGTTGAGCAATTGCTGAGTTTGATCAATCGCCTGTCCCAGCAGAACAGGAATAAGTAGTTGCAGAGAAGCTGCGATGATTGTTGAAGCCAGCGCGATTGCAACCAGCCACGGTGTACGAAGTGCGTATCCGGTAATTCGGGCGATGGTGCCCAGCCCATGGGAGAGCCCGATTTCGCTGTAGGTTCGCGCCAGTTCCTCGGGTTTAAACTCGTTAGCCGACGGCTCGTTGTTCACTATTGTGTCTCTATTGCCGCGGCGGCCGGTTTGCCGTTTTTTACGGGGGCTGAACATTCTACATGAATATTGCGATGGTTCTTAATTCTCTTTATTGTTGAGAGGCAGGCGTAGGCGTTAATGGAATACTTTATCGTTTATATGGCGTGATCTAAAGGCACGCGCACCAATATAATGACCATTATCTAGCGAGGCTCCATAAGAGGAGTTTCTCGCTCACGCGTCGGGTTTTCATCCGTGCTGTTTCTCGGTGTAGAGGTTCTTTTGTAAAACTTGACGCAAATGCACGATATTTGTTCACTCAAGATAACTGGTACCCGTCCATAAACCAGCGCTACTGTGGATCCCTCAGGACACGCGAACTTTCACCAACCACATGTCGTTATTTAGAATGACTAAACGCCCACATGTGGCAGGCGAAATCTAACGCATCCGAATGCTCCTCGCTACGCCCCGGTTTATGGACAGGCACTATCTAATTGATTTTGGAATGAATCTATATTGTTCTATGGTGGAATTCAGTTTCACTGAATTTTTTGCAGGCTGTTGACGAATGCTGAGAGGCTGGATTTAGGTAAGAACATCAAAGGTTTTTCCGATTTTCTGCAAAGTCTTTTTGCGCGATTTATAGCCGAGTGGCTGACTTTTTCGACAGGACATATCACCGCGTCAGCACGACTAACTAGTTGATCAATTCTGGAGTAACTTGATTCCACGCCGCCATCGTGATGCAAAAAATCGCCGTCGTGAGATTCAACAAACGCTTTAAAATGCTTGCATTGCGAAGGCATTCCGCCGAGTAGCAGGACACATTTGCCGCTTAACGATGCAAAGCATTCTTCCGATGCAGGGCTTTCTTTTCCGGTGAGGTGATCAACCAGGTGATCCAGTCTGGTAATTTCCTGTTGCTGTTCATCCAGTTTCTGCCGGGAGGATTCTATGATCTCTGAGTATTGTAGTTGCTGTGCTCTGGACTCTTTTAGAAGTACTCTGGTTTCGGCCAGCTTTCTGTCAGCAGGGATTTTCGATATTGTTTCAGGGGGATGAGCTTTTTTCTCCGTTATCTGATTGCGCAGCTTTGAATTCAGCAATTCGAGCGCTTTAACTTTTCTTCGAAGCTCTGTTGTTTTTTGTGCAGATGCTGTCTTTTGTGATTTTAGTTTCTGGCGTAGCTCAGCGAGTGTCTGTCTTGCTGACATTAAATCCGCTGTAGTCTGATGTGCACTGTGACCCGACAAGTGAGATAGCATATGAATTTCGCCATACAGGCTGCTAATCAGATCACTGGTACATTCCGGGTGGGTCGCAACTGCCCACAGCGTACCGGCAATTTTTCCGGATGCGCTATGGGTGCCCCAGTGATTTTTCAGGTCACTCTCGCAGCTGAGCTTGCGAGCCAGATTTATATCTTTGCGATACTTTTTATCCAGCAGCTTGTGTGTTTGCCGGGCAATTACGCTGTCGGAATACGATGCCTGATTGACAAAAAACTGGTGCAACGCGTATTCCGTTTTACCTTCAATTGAATAGCCACATTTTTTACTGATTGACTTGACATCCTGAAGGGTCAGGCAGGTTCCGACAATCTGGCAATGGCAGGCTCCCGCCAATTGCCACAGTTTGCTGCGTCCTTTGACTACTGCTTGTGTGTGACTGGAGCTGTCGATGTCGTTCAGCACGCTAATCTCCGTCATTGGTATCACGGTCATAGCTCTTTACCGGAAGTGAAATGGATTTTTTGTGAAATAAAATAAGAAAATTATTGATAATGGTAATGATTCGCATTACGATTAAATAGTAGAGTGAATTGGTAGGTTAATGCAAGGTGAATTCGAAAGAATTATTTATGCAACGGTTCCGGGAAGAATTTTATTGTTCGTTTACAACGGCTTCGAATTAGCCACAACAAGGTTGAGGGAGAAACATGCAACAGTGTGCAGAACCACTGCCAGGTCGTTTTGATGAAGATGTGACGCTTTATCTGGCGGTACCGGAGAAGCTGATATTCCGTTTACTGGCGGCAGGTGCCATTAGCGCAAGCGAGGTGCAGTGCCTGGATCGCGGTAGTAAATGCTGCCTCAAGCGGCTGTGTATACGTAGCTGCGCAGAGTGTTTGTGCCCGGCCAAATGGCCAGCTGATTTTTAACATGCTCAATCGTCGTTGCCGTTGTCCACCATATCTACATAATTTTTTACGCACTAAGTTTTCTGTTTCTATAATTTGTCAGAGTGAAGAACATGTATAAATTACGAAAGTCCTTATCTATTGTGGCCTGCATTGCAGCAGTCACTAGCGTTTCATCTGCGTCAGCGCAGACTACACCTTCCGAGGTAATAAACACCTACGCCAAAATTGCGGCAGCGGGGTATGCTGATTCTTTAAGTACCGCGAAGTGGCTTAACAAGGCTGTAGAGCAATTGCTTGCAGAACCCACTCAGGAATCCTTATTGTCTGCCCGACAAGCCTGGGTTGCCGCTGTGTCCTTACGGCAGCTTAGCGTGATAGACAAAACACGAGTGTTTATGCTGGAAATTCATCCTTATTGGACAGAGTTTCCAGCGTATGCTGATAATTCCAGGGCATCCAGCGGTGTGCGTTGCGCCCGACATCGAATCGGTTTTTCTGCAACGCCAGAAGATAGTCGAATACGTTGACATTGTTGTGAATCGCTGTGGCGAGGATGCTCGTCAGAATATCTCCGACATCTGCGCCGTTTTGAGTTTTATAGAACAAGGAGTTCTTTCGGACCAGGATAATCATTTTGATGATCTGTTCGACGTAATTGTTGTCGAGCATGGCGCCCGGAACATGGCAAAACCCACTCAGTCCATCATAGTGGTTCAGAAAGTACGTACAGCCCTGGCCAAATCCACTGTTCGTTTCGATCTCATCACCGTCACTCCATGCCTGACATTGCGCACGGATCGATTCCATCACCGGCAGCGAGTGCGCATGATGATACCGCTGGCGTTCCTGCGCACTCATTTTCTCGTCATTACAGTGCGTGTCGTTTTTCCATATGATCGCATACTGCTCTATTACCCAGTCAGCCTGAGGCACCGTTCCCCAGGATTCATAGAATTCCCGCCTCGCGTGAGCGTTGCACTTAGTCCAGATAAATTCACTGACTACGCTGGGTTGATTGCGATTGAGCGCATCGCTCATCAGAATTGGCGGGGCTGTCGATTGGCGTGTAGCCAAGATCTCATCAATCCATTCACCGGCATGACCAATATTGGTTTTAAACAAAATCACGGTCTGCCCGGTATCCAGTATGGCGGACAGTACCGAGGTGTACACCCCGGTGCGATACCTGGGCTTTTTCGTGCGCCGATCCGCTATCTCTTTACCCGTTTCATCGAGAATTCGATTTGTTGTGTCATCCAGTGCAAAATGCGTGGCTTCAGCAGCCAACTTCATCATGTGCTCAACCACTGGCTTGCAATCTTGCGCCACTTTGAAGCACTGATCGTAAATCGTACTGGCGGCAACCGCAAAGCCGAGCACTTGCTGCAGAGACTGCTGGCGAAAATAGGGAACACCGGTGAGGAATTTAAAGATGGCCATTATCGCCCGCGCACTGTAGC
>MDLA01000085.1 GCA_001730015.1 Chromatiales bacterium (ex Bugula neritina AB1)
TTCCTGAATATCACTTAGAATAACCAGGCTCAATCCAGTAAAAACTCCGTGCAGCGCCTATTATACGGCTCTATAAGCTTCTGGATTCGAAGTCTTATGCAACACCTGGACGCAGTAGCTGATGAAAACGTACTGACAGGGCAGGTTCGCGTAGCGGAGGTTTTGCCGCGCTGAATCTTGCACACTGTAACTATGAAAACTTGTCAGTGAAGGTTTGTGTCAAGTGTGCATTCGGCATTTTATTTCCATAACAAGAAAGAAAGATATATAGTAAAAACATGTGTTTCAGGAATATATAGCTGAATGTAACTTGTATTGCGTTGCCACTGCTTTTTTTATCCTTTTGAATTGTTGAATCGTATTTCTCTACTATAGTCGTAGATACGGCACGAGCCAGTGCGTTCAACTGAAATCAGAATGTTAGAATGAAAGTGCCTGAGCGCATTCGGCATCAGATAGCCGCAAACAAATATGTGGTTTCGACCTTGTTGTTTGTATTGACGATTGCTGCTTCGTTTTATCATATCGAGCAGCAAAAAACGTTGCAGAAAATTGAGCGTGATTCGACTGCATACGGTTTGCTTGCAGCAGAGGGTGTCCAGCTGGAGCGGGCGCTTATGCATTCGCTGGCCTCGACTTATGTGCTTGCGAAAGAGATCAAGGATAATAATGGCGTTATCGTAGATTTCGAGAAATCAGCATCAACGGTGCTGCAAATGATTCCTGGGGCAAAGAATCTTCAGCTGGCGCCAAACGGTGTTCTTGAGTATGTTTATCCGATGGCTGGTAGCGAAAAGGCCATTGGCCATGACTTGCTGAGAGATCAGAACCGGAGTGCTGAAGCATTGATGGCAATTCACTCTCGCTCCCTGACACTTGCCGGTCCCTTTACCCTGATTCAAGGTGGCGTCGGCATGGTTGGCCGAAATCCGATATTTATTGATCATGAAGGGGGTTCCAGGTTCTGGGGATTCGCCAATGCGTTAATACTGCTGGACGATCTTCTTGATCAAACAGAATTTTGTACTTTGTTGTGCGATAAGTACAACTATGAACTCGGAAAGGTCCGTGTTGATGATGATAGTCGGGTTGAGGTTTTTGCATCCGGCGGTGATGCGTTAACGCCTGATGCCTACTCGTACACCGTTGTAGTTCCAAATGGCAGATGGGTGCTTCGCATAGAGCCCAAACTGATTGAAAATACAGTCACCGGGCTGGTTACTTATATTGTTTGTGTTTGTGTTTGTGTTTGTCTGGCGGCGCTTTTTGCCTTTTATAGTTTCCTCGTTTTAAGAGAGCCTGAAAGACTACGTAAGCTGGTAGAGTTGCAGACACATGATTTGCACGATCTGGCCTACAAGGATTCACTGACCGGTCTGCCCAACAGACGCTTGTTTTGTGAGAGTATAAAAAACTATATCTCTGAGGAAGAGAGTAATGATACTGCCATGGAATTACTCTTGATAGATCTGGATAGATTCAAAGAGGTGAATGATACCCGTGGGTCACGAAGTCGGTGATTCGTTGCTTTGCAGTGTGGGAGTAAGGATAAAATCCTGTTTGCCGGAATCGTCTCATGTGGCCAGGCTGGGTGGTGATGAATTTACTGCGATACTATGCGGACATCAGGGGCGCGAGCTTGGCGGGTTTTATAGTAAGCGAATTATTGCGGAGCTCAGCAGATCATTTTCCCTTGAGGGGAATCTGGTACATGTATCAGCATGTATTGGCATAGCCCGTCTTTCACAAATGGGTATGACTGAGGGTGATATGCTGAGACACGCCGATCTTGCTCTCTATGAAGCCAAGTCGAGAGGTCTGGGGGAATATAAATATTTCACGGAGAAGATGTCGCTGCGGGTGAATCGAGAGGTCCGGCTGACAAACGATTTGCTATCAGCTATTGTGAATGGTGAGTTTGAGCTATTGTATCAGCCGATAGGTCATACTGGCTCAGGCGTTGTAAAAAAAGCAGAAGCTCTGCTCAGATGGCATCATCCGGAGTTCGGTTTGATCAGTCCGCTGGAACTGATACCGCTGGCGGAGCGCTCAGGTGCGATAGACGAGATCGGCTTGTGGGTTTTTGAGACAGCCGCAAAGCAGGCTAAATTGTGGTGTTCGCGCGGTTACCCGGATATACAGATAAGTATCAACGCCTCGCCGGTCCAATTTAGGTGCTATGGTCAGCTCTATTCCTGGCTGCGAATTCTTGATGATCTGGAATTGGATGGCAACGCTATTCTCATTGAGATTACCGAAGGTGTAATTCTTGAGGGCAATGCTGATATCCAGTATGCGTTTGAACGTTTACATGACCGAGGGATTGAGTTAGCGCTTGATGATTTTGGCACGGAGTATTCTCTATGTCTTATCTGCGAAAGTTTGACATAGATTATATAAAGATTGATCGATCATTCGTCAAAAATCTTCCCGAAGCGACAGACGATCTTGTTTTATGCAGGGCGATAATTGCTATTGCCGATAGTCTGGGTTTGCGCGTTGTAGCTGAGGGGGTAGAGACGGATGAGCAAATGCAACTTCTTGCCAGGGAGGGGTGTGATTATATTCAGGGCTATATTTTGTCAAAGCCCGTAGATGCACAGATCTTTGAATCGCGATTACTTAGCGGTCGTATGCAACAGACGAAAAATAGTGCTGGAGCAAGCAAGATTAAAGCAGTGCCGGTTGCTGAGGTTTTATAGGAATAAATGGTGCTGAGTCGAAAAAATAGACCTTGGTGTTACATAAAATATCGAGGTCAGCAGCTTATAGAGCTGTATAACAGGCAATGCCCGGAGTTTTTACTGGAATGAGCCTGGTCATTCTATGTGATATTCAGGTAAAGAGTGCAGCGCCTTAGATGCTGCTATAGCAGCAGCGCAGCGGTTCCGGGCCGGAATTTTATGCAACACCGGGGTGTAATTTTGCTCTTATGCTTTCAACAGCTTACTGCCGTCCCTGGCTGATTTCCCGATCGCCTCAGGTAAACTGGCGGTTCTTCCCTGCAATAATATTTTTTCCGGATAAAAATCCTAGATAAAATATTCCTGAGTGGCTTCGAAAGCACTGCCTTTCATCGGGTGTTGCTCAACACTGATTACATCTGCCAGTTTTTCAGTTTGTCGAATTAACTGTATTAGTCGATCCTCTTCGTTAACCAGTAGCCACATTCGGCTCAGATGACTGGCATCGCGAACCGGCCTTACCATAACGCCTTCAAGATTGTACGCTCGTCGCGCGAATAATCCACATACGTGCGATAACACGCCGGGGTGATTTTTAACCGTTAGCTTTAGGATTGCCGCGTTTGTGACGCTCATGCAGATACTCCCGTTCTTGTTTCTTTGTCGGGGGATTCTGAGGTAATCATGTCTTTGTTCGCTCCGCCAGGCGCGACCATCGGGAACACCATTTCGGTTTCAGAAATCGGTATGTTAATCAGGCAAGGGCCGAATTCGTTCAGCGCGCGTTGCAACGCATCCTGTGGGTCGCTGCACTCGGATAGTTCGATACTGGTGATCCCCATTGCTTTTGCTACGGCAGGAAAATCGGTGCGCTGTTCGAATTTTACAGCCGACAGGTTTTTATTGTAGAAAAGCGTTTGCTGCTGTCGAACCAGGCCGAGGTGATTGTTGTTGAGGACGATCACTTTCAGATCAAGGTTATGTTCGGCGGCAGTGGCGAGTTCCTGAATGTTCATCATCAAGCTTCCGTCACCGGAAAAACAGATTGTTTTCCGGTTGGGTGCAGCGAGTGCCATACCGATAGCGGCGGGTAATCCGAACCCCATGGTGCCCAGACCGCCAGAGCTTATCCACTGGCGTGGCCGATTAAACGGGTAGGCTTGCGCCACCCACATCTGATGCTGCCCGACATCTGTGGTGATATTGGCATCGCTGCCTGCAATTTCTGCCACGGCAGCTATGGCACCATAAGGACGAAAAATTTCATCACTCCCGTCCAGTTGCAGAGGATGCTCGTTTTTAAGTTGTGCGACTCGCTGTTGCCATTCATCGTTCTTCTGTGGTTTCAGGCGTTGATTTGCAAGCGCCAGAACTGAGCCCACATCCGCCACAATCGATTGTACCGGGGTCAGTACCTTACCGATTTCGCTGTTGTCTATATCAACATGAATGAACCTGGCACGGGGGCAGAATGCGGCAACTTTACCGGTGGCACGGTCGTCGAATCTGACGCCGAGACCGACCAGAAGATCGCATTCCTCAAGCACCAGATTTGTAAAAGGTGCGCCGTGCATGCCGAGCATTCCCAGAGACAAGCGGTGCTCCGAGGGTAAAACGCCAAGGCCCATAAAGGTTTGCACGGCTGGTACATCGAGTTGCTCGGCAAAAAGACGCAGATCAGCTGTTGCGTTGGCATAGACTATTCCGCCACCTACCATGAGAACGGGTTTTTCGGCAGACTGAATTTTCTCCAGCAGCTGATCGATGTCTGTACTTAGCACCTGTGGTTCAGGTTGGCGTATTCCGGGAGCGGGCAGAGCACTTATTGTTACTTTTGTATTTTGTACATCTTTAGGTACATCAATAGAGACAGGGCCGGGCCGCCCGGATAGTGCCAGTTCAAATGCGGCGGGAACGACTTCGAGCAGTTCTTCAGCAGAGCGGACCAGATAGTTGTGTTTGGTGATTGGTAGCATCAGGCCAAAAGTATCAATTTCCTGAAATGCGTCTGTGCCGATCATCTCCAGCGGTACCTGGCCGGTGATGGCAACGAGTGGGATCGAATCGAGATGGGCGTCGGCAACGGCGGTGATCAGATTGGTGGCTCCGGGTCCGGAGCTGGCAAAGCATACCTGGGCCTTTCCGGTTACTCTGGCCATGCCCTGTGCGATAAAGCCCGCGCCCTGCTCGTGGCGTGCAAGAACGTGGTTGATTTTAGAATTTGACAGCGCATCGTATAGTGGTAGGTTGGCGCCGCCGGGAACGCCGCTGATGCAAGTGATACCTTGCTGCTCCAGTAACTCGATCAGCAATTGTGCTCCGGAAATCTCGCGGGTTTGCACTTGAATAGCAGGGGTGGATTGTCCCTTGTGCGTGTTGTTTTTAGAGTATTCTGCTGAATTGATCCTGGTTGCTGGTTCGGTCATGGTTTGTTGGTTCTTTATATTTGTGATTGTAAGAGTAGAGTTAGCTATCTGAGGGCAAAAAAAAACCCCCCGACTTTCGCCGAGGGGTTTTTAGAGTGCGTCTCTGTAAACCGCTACGGCATCTGGTGTCTGGCCACCGCCACCATCACGACTACAGGTACGAGCACGAGTACGGCTTCTGCTGCTACTGCAGAGTTATTCACATTTGACAGATCGAAGGTCCCGCACGGAGGAGGTGCGCTTGCAGAAATTCGTGGTGTGAATGATTTAAGCATGTCTCGTTTGCTTGTTGTGTCTGTAAACTTGTATTAGAAACTACTATACCAACTTACCCATGGTCAAGTCCTGGTGCGCACTATTGGCCTGGCTGCACAGTTTTTTCAGGTAATCCCAATATTTGAATTAGCGGGGATTGCCGGTAAGCTATATCGCGTATGGGTGGTTCTAAACGGAGCTTTGCGACCAGTAATTCGTCTATTCTCAACGCAGCCTTGGGTAGTAGCTGGTTGATTACACACATGATCCGGGAGTTTCAATATATGAAAAACAGCAACGCAAACCGCCGTACCAGCTATTCGATGTACGGAGCTATTCTCCTCGGCTTATGTTTAGTCGGTAGTGCGGCGCGTGCAGTAGATTCAGCCAGTGCTTCGTCAGCCAGTGAATCGGCTTATCAGGCACAGGCGGGCGAATTCGTCATCAATGTCGGCCACGCGGTAACCGGAATAGCCGTTGTGCCGGCGGTCGGTCATTATGGATCAGCGATGCTGGCAGCCGTGCATCCGGATATGGGAGCCAGGTTGTTTAAGGCCGATGGCACGGAGCTCTGGCGTGACGATACCCCGGCTAAGCTGGTCGGGTTTTATCAGGGCACAATGATCATCTACCGGGATCATGAAGAGACAACCCGCCTTGATACCTATGCAATTACCCCGCATGGTGCTGTCAGTTTCCGTTCAACAGCAGCGCCGTCTCCTGTCGCGGCAACCGCTATTCAGCGCACAGCATACTCTTTAGTCGGGCCTGTGCGCCTTGATGGCAACAAAGTGGTTATGAACGATTCAACCATTGAGCTTGGGGAGCCGGTGTCGGCTTTTGCCGCAGCAAAGCGATTTATTCCACTGGTGGGTGGTAATACCCACTTCTTTGCGCTCGAGAGTGGCGTGGTTGTTATTCGCAAGGCCAACTAGCGCTCGTCCGTAAATCAGCGCTACTGCGGATCCCCCAGGACACGCGATCTTTCACCGACCACATGCAGTTATTTAGAATGACTAAACGACCACAGGTGGTAGGCGAAATCTCACGCACCTGAATGATCCTCGCTACGCCCCGGTTTATGGACGG
>MDLA01000086.1 GCA_001730015.1 Chromatiales bacterium (ex Bugula neritina AB1)
CCCCAAATACTCCTCTGCTGACAACGTGGACGTACGGTGTTTCTCCGGCACTGATCTGTGCATACCGAGGTTTGGGCATGAGAATACTTCCTTACTACTGTATATATATCTACTTCTTAGAAATATACGAGTTTTTCGTGATCGATGCAATCACAATGCTAATTTTTATTGTGGGTGTCATGACTAATCACATTTCCTTGCTGTACAAGCATTTAAAGCCAATACCATTTGGCGCCTCTTGACTTGTGTGAACATATGTGTGACGATTTGCACATGGCTACAAATTTATCTATCGACCCAGAATTGCTGGACAAAGCATTAGAAGTAAGCGGTGAAAAGACAAAAAAGGCTGCTGTTACACAGGCTTTAGTCGAATTCATCGCTAAGCGTGAGCGAACGCGAGTAAAGGAATTGTTTGGTCAGCTTGATTGGGATTCTGACTACGACTACAAAAAGGAGCGTTCGCGCTAGTGGCAATGTTGGTAGATACCAGCGTCTGGTCATTAGCGATGAGACGCGACGAAAAACCCAATTCCCCGGAGTTGAAAATACTAATTAAGGCATTGGATTCCGGAGAGGAGATATACAGCACAGGGGTTATATTGCAAGAACTGCTGCAGGGATTTTCTGGAGCGAAGGCGGCCAAAGCAATTGTCGAAAGGTTCACAGCGATTCCAATGCTTGTCCCCGAGACATCAGACCACATACAGGCGGCAGAGATACGCAACAAAAGTCGCCGCAGGGGCGTACAGGTAGGAACAATCGATGCGTTGATTGCGCAGTTGAGTTTGCGATATGAATTATCGTTGCTTACTGCAGATAAAGATTTCAAACACATGTTCAAGGCGGTGAAGTTAACGTTTGCCAAATAACACTTAGTGTTCTCTGTGGCTCGTTGCGCCCCCAGTTAGCGGCCAGCAGGCTTTGATTTTCGAATCGAGGTGGAAAAAAGTGTCAACACTTGACTATGCGCAACACGACAACCTTGCCGATCAATTATTGACCGACCAAGGCGAAACTTCACAGCGGACATAAATGGGAGTCCAGTTCTTTCTATCCCTGATGTTCCTTCCACCTACGGCCAGGCGACAACAAATAGGAATCATTCTGTACTCTTGGGAACTTGCTAACATGGATGTCCAAATAATTAGAATTGTTCCTTCATCGTTAAAATCAACTAGTTCAAAACCAATCCTCAAGCATCAAGTCCTTTACGCGTGAAAACTCCCGAGTATTGTTACTGACCAGCACACATTCCGCGGCAATTGCATGTCCTGCTATTGCCGTATCATTAGAACTAATGGGCGTGCCTGCTGCTTCAAGTTGTGTTTTGACAGTCGTGCTTGCATCTACAGCTTTACGATCCCACGCTAAAACCATGTCAACCCGTTGCACAAAGGCGTCTACCAGTATCTGATGTTTTGGTGATGCTTTTTTCGACGCTACACCGTACTGCAGCTCCGCATAAGTAATGGCTGAGATAACCAGACGGCACTGGGACTGACTTGCCTCCTGTAACCGTTGCAGCACAGATAACGGTTTCTCACGCATGATGTAGCTACAAATGCAGGTGTCGAGCATATAAGTCTTGTTCGTCAACTGCCACGACCTTCATCACCGACAACATCTTCCCTTTCAATTAGAAAATCAGGATCTGCTTTTTCTTCAACAGCCATTGATAACCAATCCGGACGTGCTGGTTTAAGCACCAGAGTATTTCCTTCCCGGCTAATTTCCAGCTCAGTCACACCTTCAAATTCCATGTCTTTTGGCAATCGAATCGCCTGGTTTCGGCCATTTTTAAAAATAGATATTTTTCGCATTTCACACTATTGCATTCTTCGCAATGTCCTACTTACTTTAGCGGCAGACATTGGCATATGGCAAGCATATGCCAGACTATTTGGAGTAACTTCGACAGGTGTTTCGCGTGATAAGCACTCACCCGTTATTTTGAGCTGAATTCTTGAAGTGCCTGTCCCGCCTAGTCCTCCACAGCCGAAAACTGTTTACAAGACTGAATAACGCCTAGATTTTTCTGAAAACTGGATTTGTTTGAAAAATCATCCCAACCGTCTGAGAGTCATTCCCCTTTTACGATGCCTGTCCCTGTAGTTGCGCCTTTACAATCGAAGCATTCTCCGGATCCCAAATACCACTGACTTCAAAATCCGGATGCGCCAACGCATTCTCCAGCATGCGTCGGCCCATGATGCCCAGACCAATAATCGCTATCTTATTTGCCATAACTATAAAGACCCCATATAGAAAGCCCACATTTTGGGAACATAATTTGGATTACACCCTGATAAAACAGCACCAACAGAGCACCAACAGGACATCCATTTTAGATCAGCGCCATAGTCGCTACAATTCAATATTACATCGGTCCTTGCGTGAATAGCGGTGAATTTCAATTTTACCAATCAGGGCAGCGTATCAGGCACGATAGCGGCGACGAATCGGCGTCTGGAGAAAGGGGAACTGACCGGAGAATACACTAGGGTGGAAATGTTTTTATATACAGAATATATATAGCATAATAGAATTTGCCCCTCAACTTTCCAGTGTTGGTTATGCTTTAAGAGCTAGCAAAGATTACGGGCCTCTGGAGTCAAGCCCTTCGATGCAACATAAGCAGTACCTCGGTTACTGAAATGTGGCAATGTAAGACCTGACCCCTAATCGTTTCCTTAGCACCCTGGAAAATCCGATCTATTTTCTTTTTCAACGATGCCTACCTTATTAGTTTTCCTTGAGGTTCTGATATATCCATTGAAGGGATGTGGTTATATCGAAGGCGCGACTGGCAAAGCTTTTTTCAGCCAGCTCTTTACTGAGATGTTCATCGAACTTTTCCGGCGCGGTACGCTTTACTGTTTCAGTGAGTTGTTCCAGCGTTGGGGGATTGTGCGAAAGCTCAACCAGACTGCCCCACAGGTCTTGTTTGTTGGTGTTTTTTACCTCAATGAGTCCACCACCACTATGATCTGCTTCGAGACCTTTGACCTTTAGCATTGCCGCGAGTGTGTTGCAGACTCTGTCACCCATCCAAGGAAAGAGAATATTGCCACTTTGTTGGGAAATAACGGTTTGGCTGGCAAGACCCAATGCGTTAAAAAGCTGCCGCCCGTCATTGAACATGGATTTGCCTGTGGCATCCAAGAAGGGTGGCATGACTTCGTTTTGATAGATTTTTTTCATGCGTTGGCGAACGATGTCGTTAACTTCCGGCCCACCGCAGCTGAACCTGGGTGCTTGACCTGACCCTGCCGGTACCAGCTTGACGCGATTTTTCTCACGTATGACTTCTTTGACCTGCCAACGTCTGCCGCCAAATATGATGGACTGATCCACCGACAAAGGCTGAAGAATAGGCAAGGTACCCAACACCTTGCCTTCGCACTCAAGCGTGAATTCTATCGGGGTTTGAAATGCCGCATAGAATGTGTAGTGCCCGATAACATCTTCGCCCGCAGCCCCAATTGTCAGTGCGCCATTGCCCATCTGGGTGATGAGATCTTTGTCTTTCAGGGCTTGAAGAAACGACTTGAGCATATCTACTGTCACCAGACCGAAAGGGCCCCTTTTGACCAGCAAGTCGAATATTTGGTCTGCTCGTACAGAGCGATACTGGCCAATGACAGACAGTGTTTGCTGTACGAACGTAGATAGATGGAGGCAACCCGCATTCGGTGGCTCGTATTCCCCTTCTAGAAGCAGGTCGATAATTGCCAGGGATTGGAAAGTGGCGATTCGCAAACGATCTAACTGGCCGTCTGCATCGGGGATTTCATTTTCTGTGACATACAATCGCAGCGAAGGCTGCCCAGTTCGTCTGCCAGACCTTCCCACGCGCTGCCGAAGGCTGGCCACACTGTGCGGGCAATCTATTTGCGCAACGTCATCTACTTCGCCGATGTCTATGCCGAGTTCAAGGGTGGAGGTGCAAACAGCCGTAGTTGGGAATTTACCTTGCTGCAATAGTGCTTCGACGCGTTCCCGGTGATCTTTGCTGAGACTGCCATGATGATTATGGAACTGGTTTTCGATGCCGTTGTTTTCGCATTTGTCTGACAAGGTTGATGTCAGACGTTCTGTATCGGCACGGCTATTAGCAAACACCAGATTGAACTTATCAAGGAAGTTGTGGTAGATGTCTGCGGCGATATCTGTTGCTACTTCCTGATCTCTATCCGCTCTCTTTTTTGAACCGTTCACTTCTAACGGGTATACATAGCCAAGATAGGTAATTGACGATTTAACGGCACTGGCTTCACCTTTGATGATATGGGTTGGTACTTGCCTATTGCCCCGCAATATGTCTGCAACGGCCTGCATATCGCCCAGGGTGGCACTTAGCCCGATTCTGGGAATGGTTCTTTGAATGAGAAATTCAATCCTGCAAAGCAGCGACATGAGCTGCACACCACGCACTGAATCGATAAATGCATGGAATTCGTCTATGACGATGTAGGAGAGATTTTTGAGCGCACCCTGACCCAGCTGCTGTTGTTGAGTAGATACCCCTCTAACGATTCCGGGGTAATTAACACCACTCCGCTGGGGTTTTTCCTCAGCGCGTTTTTCTTTGACTGTTTGACGTCTCCATGCCATGGAGTGACTGCGATTCCGGTGTGTTGGCCCAGATCCGCTAGACGCCTTTCCTGATCATTGATCAGTGCTTTTAGCGGGCTGATGTACAAGGCACCAATTCCGGTTGAGTCGCTGTCTGCCAGTTTCGAAAAGACAGGCAGGAAGGCAGCTTCTGTTTTACCCGAGGCGGTGGAGGCGGAAATGAGAACGTCTGCGTTGCCAGCCAGGACTGATTTTACAGCTCTTTGCTGGATTGGTCGCAGCGTTTGCCAACCCTGATCGACAATCCATTTCTGAACTCGTCGATGCAGTAAACCAAAGCTTGCTTCAGCGTTCGACGACATCTGCAGATCAGTTTAGTTTGAAGTTGCCAAGATCGGAGCTGTTATTCTGATCATTGTTTTGGTCTCCGTACGAAGGCATGCCTGGCGCGGGAATGACATCTACCTCTGGCATGTCAGTATCTGTTTCGATTTCGATCTCTGATTTTTCTACTAGCTGCTGCCATTGAATGTCAGGATGTTGCTCCAGCACGGATATCAGGTCTACAAACCCTCTAATGGTGTTCCGAGGTGTTTTGAAAAAGGCTTGTCCAATTTTGCTGGAACAGTGATTGAGGTAGGCGTGAATGGCTTCGTCTGTGACTATGTAGTCTTCTGGATTACCACAGGCGTGTACGTGTCTAACGTTCTCCAGTAGCAGGTAGAGTTCCTCAGGTGACAAACTGGGTAAATGGAGTACGGTTGCGTTGTAGTCGGTGACGCCCATTTTATTGGCAAACTGGTTTGGCACCAATCGGGACTTTAGCGCCTCGTAGCTATAAAGCCCTTTGTTTTTGTCTTCTAGAAATTCTGGCGTACCACCAAGTAAAAAACCGATATATCTTGCGCCGCCTTGCAAACAATCGTTTAGCATTCTCAAAATTTGTTCATAATTGAGGGTTCTTGATTGAGTGTGGCTAATTTTGTACAGGTTGACCATTTCATCAAGATTCACCAACATACCTTTGTAGCCCGCTTTTTTTACGAAAAGCGCCATCAATTTCAGATAGTCGTAGAAGGTATCGTCATCGATAATATTTCTCACTCCGAGGGCGGCTCTGGCGTCTAGTTTTGATGTGAATTCGCCTCTTAACCATCGAATCGCACTGCCTTTGAGCACTTCGTCTTCTTCTTTGTGACCTTGCCAGTAACAAGCGATGACGTTGGCGAAGTCATAACCGGCTACGAGTCCTGAAAACTCCGCCAGTTCGTTTTTGATCGTTACGTTGACAGAATCACCGTTCGTTTTTGCTTTGCTTTTTGCCTGGGTAATAAATTTTTCAACCACGCTGGACATCGCATTGCCACCGGGCTTGGCTCTGGTAGCCATATTTTTCATCAGTTCGGCGTACAAGGCGCGGGCCTGGCCTTTACTGGAGTTCAGTCGTCTGTTTGGAGATAGGTCAGCGGAAACAGTCACCAAGCCTTTTTCTCTGGCAATAGCACTAATCAGTTTGAGGAAAAAGCTCTTGCCAGACCCGTAATCTCCAATGACAAATCGATACGCGGCTGCATGGCCTTTGGTGATACCCGAAATGTCTTCTACCAGCGACTGAACCTCTCTCTCACGACCCACTTGAATGTGATGAATGCCAACGCCAGGTGTCACTCCAGCCCGCAACGAATCCAGCACTGCATTTCTGAGTTTCGGCCTAATACTGTTGTTACTCATCTCTTAAATCTCCACATTCAAGCTACGGTCAACGTATATTTTTTCATCATCTTCAAGCAGCGGTGCATCCACTATCTCATAAGACCAGTCGTTAATAAATTCTATCGCGCTATCTGGCAGCAGGTCATACTTTTCGCACAGAATTTCGAATTCTTGTCTTGTCCATTCATCTTGCACAATCAGTTTACGGGCTAATTTTCGGTGTTGCTTGTCAAGGTTTGATGATAAGGGATTCGAGTCGGATGAGGTGTCTTCGATTGAGTCGATTTCTTCATCTTCACCGTCATTATAAAAGTCAGTTTCATCGTCTTCGACAAAAATGTCTTTAAACAAATCTCGAACTGCATCGTTGTCTATTCTTTTTTTCTTTAATCTATCTTGATCGATACCCGTGGCTACTGTACCTTGCTTTTCCACTGGCGGCGGGCTTTGTGTTTGTAGGTCTAGGCTATCTGGAGTTCCACCAATGTTGTTCTCTTCTTTATCTCTAATCTTTAGACTTGCGGTCTGCTCGGACTGGTCACCGGCACTAGAAAATGTGTTATTGATCGCAGACAGTCGAATCGCTTTTGCAGATTGATCCAGTTCAAGAAGGTCGTAAATCTTCGCTAGCACTATTATTTCTCGGGGATCAATATTCTGATCAACGATTGCCACATCAGCGAGTTGAGACCAAACGGTTTCTCGCTGATCTTCACCGAGTTTTTTGATATTGCGTCGAATGCCTTTGTAGCTTATCTGGTTTTGTTGACTCCATTCGAAAAGAGCTACCAGTGAGTCTTTTTCAAAACTCGAGAAATCGCTCCTTGATTCCAGTACGCTCCTTGTAAGTGCTACTTCACTTTCATGAATGTGCCCATCTGCCTGGCTCACCATACCTGAAAGATGTACAAGAACAGTAGTCAAGTAAAAATCCGTTGATACGATATCTGTATCATAGTCCGACAAATTTAGTAGAGTGAGAAAGCTAGTTGATCTGGGCTTAATTCCGTGTAGCGTGGGGTTGGGCACCACTCCATAACCGAGCGACTGAATTAGTTCACATAGATCGTTTGCGCGTTGTCGAGTGAAGTTTTCATGATCTATTTGGGCAATATTTAGCAAGTCACCAATCGGTATTTTTTTATTTCCCGAGGACACTGATTGCTCTATATATTGCATAATACCTGATGAAATGGCGTTACTATCACCCGAATCAGCAACAGGCTCAATTATCTGTCCTTCTTGCTTACGTGTGTCACGGTAAGGCGTATCAAAAAAGTCATCCGGCACAACTGGTGGTTCCAATATTTCGGGACTTTTAGGGGAATTGCCGGGTAAGTGCGGGCTTTGTTCCGGTAATTCATTTCGCAGTGAAGGCGAAGACCCGGTCAGTTCTGCCTGATTTTTACTTAGATTTGATCCGGAAGTTTCAAACTGGGACAGGGAAATGCCGTTGTCACGAGTTAGCGAGCTTTCGGCCCTTTCCAAATTCACAAAAGGATCTACCCTCTTTCCTCTACCCGAATACGATCGCGATTCGTTAGGCCGTTGTTTTTGTTGCACAAAGTTGCGCACCACGTGGGTTATATACCCCAGTGCTACAACTACTACGACGAGTAGGGCTACTTCCATACTTGCTAAACCTCAACCGCACTGGGGGATAGGGCCAACCACCGAGCAAATTCCTCGCAAGATCTTATCATTACCTGCACTCACTTCAAATCCCAAGATTAATAACTTCTTTCATTTGGTGTTCTGTGTTAGCGGTTATGTCCTGAATAACTGGATTCATTTGTGTATTGCTTCAGTCGGAATCGGACACGGCCCTGATGCCAATTTGAGACCTAGTG
>MDLA01000087.1:0-10227 GCA_001730015.1 Chromatiales bacterium (ex Bugula neritina AB1)
ACCCGATTACCCGATTACCCGATTACCCGATTACCCGATTACCCGATTACCCGATTACCCGATGGCATTGTCAGGGCAAAGTTGAGAACGGCCCCGGCTGGCGGCCTTAGGAGTCGCTGAAAGCGACATCAAACCATTGAGGTTGACGAGAATTGCATACGTGTGCAAACTCACGATCTCGAACACCCGCATCAGATCAGATATCGCAGGCTTTCATCATACCTGTGGTGGCGAGGGTATCGTGCAGATCCTGTAATTTTGGCAAGGGCCTTACAGTGGATTTTCATCTCGCGACGAATACGTACTGATTGTTGTAAGAGAAAAAGTTCTCTGTGGGATCAACGATCAAGTGAGGTCCCGTCAATCGCGTGAGTGGTTCGGGTTAGCATTGATCGCTATTGAAGGAAACCGGAGAAACAGAGTTAATGGCAAACCACTTGAAAGCAGCACGTTCCTCAGAATTGCGTGCGGAAGATGATGCGAAAGTTCGCTCGCTGGTCGAGAACTTACTCAATGATATAGAAAAGCGTGGCGACGAAGCGGTGCGTGAGCTGTCGGATAAATTCGATGGCTATTCACCCGGCAGCTTTTTACTGAGTGAGGCCGATATTGAGCTGGCAATATCGAAGGTTCCCGAACAGGATCTGCTCGACATTGAGTTTGCCCAAAAGCAAGTGAGAAATTTTGCGCAACACCAGAAAGCTGCGCTGCAGGATGTGGAAGTTGAAACCACCCCCGGAGTCATTCTAGGGCACAAAAATATACCGGTAAATTCAGTGGGTTGTTACGTACCGGGGGGTAAATACCCGATGGTCGCCTCCGCGCACATGAGTGTAGTCACGGCCAAGGTAGCAGGAGTCAAACGGATTATTTCAGCGGCCCCGCCGAATGGTGGAGCACCGCATCCGGCTATTGTT
Organism: Chromatiales bacterium (ex Bugula neritina AB1); assembly: GCA_001730015.1. Lineage (GTDB taxonomy): Bacteria > Pseudomonadota > Gammaproteobacteria > Granulosicoccales > Granulosicoccaceae. The sequence goes on from MDLA01000087.1 coordinate 918, forward strand.
GCTGCTATGCATCTTGGTGGCGCAGATGAGATTTACTGTTTTGGCGGTGTGCAGGCGGTGGGTGCAATGGCGCTGGGAACCGCATCAATTGCGCCGGTTGATCTGCTGGTCGGGCCGGGTAATGCATTTGTAGCGGAAGCAAAGCGGCAATTGTACGGGCGCGTGGGTATTGACCTGTTTGCCGGACCAACCGAAACGCTGGTAATTGCCGATGAGACAGTCGATGCAGAAATGTGCGCTACCGATCTGCTGGGGCAGGCAGAGCACGGCCCGACTTCTCCGGCGATATTACTTACCACTTCAAAAAAGCTTGCCGAACAGACGCTCGCTGAGATTGATCGAATACTCGAAATTCTTCCAACGGCCGATATTGCGCGGGAAGCCTGGAAAGACTATGGCGAAGTAATAGTTTGCGACAACTACGATGAAATGCTGGAGCAGGCTGATTTTATTGCATCAGAGCACGTTCAGGTGATGACCGATCGCGACGACTGGTTTCTAGAGCACATGACTAACTATGGTGCGTTGTTTCTAGGTCCGCGAACCAATGTTGCTTACGGGGATAAGGTCATTGGCACCAACCATACCTTGCCGACCAAAAAGGCCGGGCGCTATTCCGGTGGATTGTGGGTCGGAAAATTCATTAAAACTCACACGTATCAGCGAGTCGTGAGCGATGAAGCATCAGCGATGATGGGCGAGTACTGCTCACGCCTGTGTATGCTGGAAGGGTTCGTCGGTCATGCCGAGCAGGCCAATGTGCGCGTGCGTCGCTACGGTGGTCGAAATATAGAATACGGCACAGCGGCGCAACCTGCAGAAGATTCTTAAGCTGATGGAATTACCAAAAACTCCCTCATTGCGTCTCGACGGTAAGCGGGCGCTGGTGACCGGCGGTTCCAGCGGAATCGGTCTTGGTAGTGCGGTTGCCCTGGCTGATGCCGGCGCGCATGTCGTTGTTGCCGCCCGTAACGCAAAGACGCTGGAGCAGGTTGTCAACGCGATAAATGAAAGCGGCAACAGCGCAGAAGCGCTGGTGATGGATGTCAGTAGTACGGATTCGATCACAGAGGGGTTCAAGGCTCAAGCGCCTTTTGATGTCGTCGTGAATTCGGCAGGAGCGGCTGTACCTGGTCCGGCGCTGGATACCTCACCCGAAACGTTTCAACAGGTTATGGATACCAATGTGCGTGGCGCCTACTTTGTTTCTGTCGGCGCCGCACATGGCATGATCCAACAAGGTAACGGGGGGTCTATAATTCATATATCGTCGCAAATGGGGCATGTAGGCGGTATTGACCGCACCGTCTATTGTGCGTCCAAGCATGCAGTTGAAGGGATGGTGAAGGCGATGGCTATAGAATGGGGTCCGTATGATATTCGTGTGAATACAATCAGCCCGACTTTTATTAAAACTCCGCTTACTGAAGTCACTTTTAATAATCCGGAGCGTGTCGCCTGGATTAAATCAAAAATCAAACTGGATCGTATTGGTGAAATTGAAGATATCATGGGTAGCGTGCTGTATCTGGCCACTAGCGCCTCGGCGATGGTCACTGGAACATCGCTGCTTGTCGACGGTGGGTGGACGGCAGGATGACAACCATGCTTGAAGGGTTCGATTCAAAATGGGCTGATTTCCCCGACTATATTCTTGGTATTACACGAGAGATATGGGAACAGCGGCAGATTCATACACTGCATCATTATTACGCAGAAGATATCGTCGTGCGTTCGCCTGGCTCTGTCGTTATCGGCAACAAGGGGGTGATTGGCGCGACTATGGCGACCCTGGCGGAACTTCCCGATCGTGAACTGTTAGGGGAAGACGTCATATGGTGTGGTGACGCCGATACCGGCTATTTGTCATCGCACCGGATTCTAACCACAGCCACGCACAACCATGCCGGGGTGTATGGGCAGCCGACCGGTAAGAAGCTTGCGTACCGTGTTATCGCCGACTGTGCAGCCAGAAATAACCAGATCTACGATGAATGGCTGATTCGGGATCAGGGCGCTATCGTCAGGCAGCTGGGGGTTGATCCCACGCAGTACGCCAGAGATCTGATCGAAGCAGAGGGCGGTGCCCAGAATTGCATCATGCCACTGACACCCGACACTGACCAGAACGGTGATTACCAGGGGCAGGGTAACGATAACGAGTGGGGGCAACGCTATGTTGACACCCTGAAGCGCATAATGAATGCAGAGATGTCTGTGGTTAATACCGAATATGACCGGGCCTGTCATCTTGAATTACCCGGCGGAGTCAGCGCACACGGAATGGCGGCGGCGGATAAATTCTGGATGGGATTGAGAGCATCGTTTCCCGACGCTACTTTTTCTGTTGATCACAGCATTGGCCGGGAAGACAATCTCTATTCGCCACGTGCGGCAGTGAGATGGTCTTTACACGGTAAGCACAAGGGATGGGGTACATTCGGCGCACCCACCGGGGCCGAGGTCTATGTGCTGGGTATCAGTCATGCGGAGTACGGCCCTTATGGTCTGCGTCGCGAATGGGTTTTGTTTGATGAAACTGCAATCTGGAAGCAAATTGTATTGAAGACCGGTTAACCCGCTGCTATAGAACGTAGCTGCAAAATACTTTGCGGCTGCCGAATTTCACAATCGGCAGGTACTTTAGCTATAACACACACTGATAGACTGGCCTGTACCTGCTGGCAAAACAAACTGTAAAAAATAACCGGATGACTAACAACGTGCAGGAAATGGAGTCTCGAATAGTTCGCTATGGCGATCTGAAACCGTGTCGAACCGCGTTTATTGATGCACATACACCAGGCTCGGATCAAAAAGAGAATTTTACTATTATCGGTGCCGGGGTGTCAGAGAGCGCTGATCAGCATGTGCATATTAACGATGCGCCGGGTTTTAATATCGGTGCTGCCGGGCAACCGCCACGCTGTCGTAATTCACTTCACACGCACACCACGGCTGAGGTCTTTTTCATACTCAAGGGCCGCTGGCGGTTCTTCTGGGGGCGCTGGGGCAACGCCGGTGAAGTCGTACTGGAAGAGGGTGATCTTATCAACCTGCCTACCCATATGTTTCGCGGGTTTGAAAATATAGGGACCGACTACGGCATGATTATGGCGGTGCTTGGCGGTAATGATGCCGGTGGAGGCGTAACCTGGGCACCACAGGTTATAGAAGAGGCAAGTGATCACGGCCTTGTACTGGGTAACAATGGTGTTTTGTACGATAGCAGGCAAGGCCAGAGCCTGCCGGCCGGAATTGAGCCTATGCCGGTGATGACAGAAGCTGAAATCGCAACGCTGGCCGAGCCATCTGCGGCTGACGTTGTGCCGAATTTTGTCGCCCGCTATCTCGATATGATAGCAATGTCTGATCGGCAGCCGGCACTGGTCCTGGGTGCTGAGGGAATGCTGGTTGATCGACCCGGTTTTACCGTAGAACTTTTATCGCGACATTCTATATCAGACCAGCCCTATCAAACGGATCGCCATGAAGTGTTAATGGTGATGCGCGGGCATTGGGTTGTAACGTGGAGTTGCTGTTCAGCGACTCTGGCCCCCGGAGACACCTGCGCCGTGCCGCCCGGAGTGGCGCGATCGCTGAAGCCCTCCATGACTGGTGAAGCGAGTCTGTTTCGCGTAGTTAATACTGACGACAGCGCTGGTCCCACGCAGTGGCCGACCCCCACCAGTTGACGATCACTTAACAAACGCAATTATTTTTATTAAAACTCTATAACGTTGTTGGCGAACTTTACACGATGAATAAAATTCTAACTACTCACGTCGGCTCTCTGCCACGTAGCCAGAAAGTGGTCGACTACATTTTCAAGCGTGAAGCCGAAGAAGACTACGATCAAGCTCAGTTTGACTCGACAATGACAGAAGCCGTGCTAGAAACCGTAGCCCGGCAGAAGGCCAGCGGGGTAGATATAGTTTCAGATGGCGAGACCTCGAAAATATCCTATGCCACGTATGTTAAGGATCGCTACACCGGATTCTCCGGCGACAGCCCGCGCAATGCGCCGCAGGATCTAAAAGATTACCCTACCTTTTTAAAACGCATTGCTGAATCAGGTGGAACGCCGCAGTACGCGCGCCCGATGTGTACCGGTGAGGTACGTTCCAAGGGGCAGGGTGAGCTCGGCAAAGATATAGCCAACCTCAAAGCCGCAATGGCTGCGCACGGTATAGAACGCGGATTTATGAATGCGGCATCACCCGGTGTGATTTCATTGTTTTTGCAGAATGATCACTACGCAAGCCGCGATGCTTATCTGGCAGCGTTGGCCGATGCAATGAAAGAAGAGTACGAAACCATTGTTGCTGCAGGGCTTGATTTGCAGCTGGACTGCCCCGATCTGGCCTTGTCACGGCATATGTTGTTTAACGATTTAAGCGACGATGAATTTGTGAAAATTGCAGCCAGCCATGTAGAAGCGTTAAACCACGCGCTTTCAAATGTGCCGATGGACAAAGTGAGAGTGCACATCTGCTGGGGCAACTACGAAGGCCCCCACACCTGCGATATTGGAATGGAAAAAGTACTGCCGACATTACTCCAGACAAAAGCGCGCTACCTGTTGTTTGAAACATCCAATCCCCGACACGCGCACGAATGGACAGTATTCGAAGACAGCAAAGCCCGCATTCCGGACGATGTTGTTCTCGTGCCAGGGGTGGTCGATACCACCAGTAATTTTGTAGAGCATCCGGAAGTAGTCGCTCAGCGGGTGGCGCAGTTTGCGAATATTGTCGGCGCTGATCGCGTCGTGGCCGGGTCTGACTGCGGGTTTGGCACATTTGCCGGATTTGGCGCAGTGGATCCTGAAATTGCGTATGCGAAATTGTCAGCGTTGGCGGAAGGTACAAAGCGGGCTTCTGAGCGATTGTCGCAGGATCAGGGCGCTTGAAGACGCAGCGGCCGCTGACACCCCATTCAGAAGCTGCGGATAGCGCCCTGCTGGCAGATCCGGTTTTTCAGCAAGGGCATTTTTGTGCGAATCTGTAGGTAGAATTGAGCGTATTGCGCTCTGTTGTGCCTGCAAACGACCGAAAGGTTTTTAAACAGGCGCGGATGAGCGTACCATAGAGTTTACTGGCAGTGCGGCTCCAGTCGCAACTGCGTCAATGTGATATGGAACAGCAGTTCGAAATGGATTCAAACAGGGAAGCGGTGGTGACAGCACAACAATCTGAAACAGCCCGGCTAGCCATACTTTTTGCCGATATCGGTGGCAGCACCGCGCTGTATCAGCGCGTCGGGGATGCGATAGCACACCAGATGATCATGGATGGCCTCAACACTATGCGTACCGCGGTTGAGGAGGCCGGTGGAGAATTGCTGCGAACCGTCGGCGATGCTGTTCTGGCAAGTTTCGACTCCTGCGACAGCGCCTGTGTGGCAGCGAAAAATATGCACAAGGCATTTAGCAGCAACCCGCTTGACGTAAGAATCGGCTTTCACTGGGGTGATGCGATTTCAGACCAGGGCGACGTCTACGGCAATGCAGTGAACATTGCAGCGCGCGTGTCCGGGCTCGCCAACACCGGCGAAATAATGGTAACAAAAGAAGTCGTAGACCGATTGTCAGAGCCTAATCGGGCCGATTCCCATTTGCTTGATAAAATCAGTGTAAAAGGTGTGGACGAGCCGCTCGAGATACATCGCCTGCAATGGCAGGATCCAGACGCAGATCACGCGACAATGGTTTTTACCAAACCATTCACACACGATGTCGGCAAAGTCAGGCACTTTAATCTAGCGCTGTCCTATGGTAATCAGCAGGTCTCACTGAGTAGCGACGGCGACTCCTGCGCCATCGGTCGCGGAGAAGACAGTGATCTGGTGACCGCACATGATGCTGCCTCGCGCATCCACGCCACCATAGAGCGCAAACAGAGTAAATTCGTACTCACCGACCGTAGTACCAATGGAACCTATGTATCAAAAAACGGCCAGCCGGCAGTTTTTATACACCGTGACTCCTACAACCTTGATGGCAGTGGTGTTATCGCTATCGGTTTCATGCCTGATAATGCCACCGGAAAAACACACGGGTTGGTGAAATTTAAGGTCGGGGTCAGTTGAAGTTTCATCTGGCGTTGTAACTGCCATCGTTGCGCCGAACATAGGTCTGCCAGCGGTTGAAGAGCGTTGAAATGCATGAGTGCTTACTTAACTTCCTGAGCGGTTTGTTGGCCAGGCCAGCGTGTTACTACAGGAGCTGTGGCTGAAGACATGTCGGGCCTGGTGGAACATTGGTGAGGCCGCTGCTATTTCTTTTATACACTTTGTTAAATCAGGAATTTTGAGTTTCGTAGTTAGCCTGCATATACTGGAACCCGTCAGCGATAATCTCTCGAAGAATATTGATATTGATGTCAGCAAGTTTATTGATGTGCAGACACGATTTACCAATTTTGTGCTTGCCCAGTTTATCAAGTTGCTCTGAATAATCCCGGTAACCCGGCATAATATAAATTACCAGATTGGCCTTTCGAGGTGAAAAACCCGTCATCATGGATTCCCCTTCCCGTCCGCTCGCGTATCGGTAATGATAACGTCCAAAGCCGATTATGCTCGGCCCCCACATGGCGGCTTCTAATCCGGTTATCTCGGCGAATAAATCTAATAATTCCAGAGCGTCTTTACGTCTGGTTTCATTTGACACTGATCCAATGAATGTGGCCGGATTAACCGCGGTTTTAATAGTCTTCTGTTTGGACATAGTGGCGCGTGATTCCTGTGAACTCTCTGGCCGGTTGGAAGTGTTACCTTCGAGGTGAGTGGATGATTGATGCCCCTTTGTTCGCTGCCTGGCCGGGTTCTCAGAAGTATAAATACTTAATTGAATGCGTTCAAACGAATCTGAGAAAATCCGGACGTAGAGTGTGGTTCACGCTAAACCAACCGATCGACCCCGGATCTCCGTCATGCACCGATGAGCTGTTTCTTTGCTTGTTTAAGAATGTACCAGTTACTACGATTCTACTGGTTTTATAATCAGTTGTAATTGAACTTTAATGGTAAAGGAGGGAGTATGGGCGAATTCACAAATCAGGAATAATTTGGCTTTATAGTGAAAGCAAATGCCAATGCATATGTAGGTCGAGTTCCTAGATGATCATTATATACTATCAGTCTTGCCTGTCAGGCAGCATAATTTAATCGATATAGTCGGTGGCTGGGTGCCGGGCTGGATTGCATTTCGACTAAGCTACCAGGCGTTGATTGTGCGCGATGGTAAATTGACAGAGTGAATAATGAAATATAAATGGGTAGTGATGGTTGAAGTCGGTTAAAAATATGACCAGGTTATAGTGTCAGCATGATAAAGCCAGAAGTGAATGCCGAAATTGATATACATGGTGTGACACGCAGTGATCTTGAAGCGCGAGGGCAGATCATAGGTCCCGATGACTTACATATTGCCTCCCATACCAAAGAAGCAAATCTGCCACTGATTACTAGCAACCTCAAGGAGTTCGCTCAAATAGAGGATTTGTAGCTGGGCAATTGGATTTAAGGAGACTTTTTGTAGCCCGGCAGTTCGATAACGTAACTGTCAACAGAGCCTGAATTGTACCAGTCCGAGCCAAACAGAATTCGAGTGCCTGAAGGGCTTATGGTGGCATGGGGTTCCCCGAAGTAGGGAGCATAGCCCCCCTTGGTTGCGTTCTTTCCAAAAGATCGATGGTGAGCGAGTCGGCAAATGACGGGCTGATCAGTATCGGTGTTTGCGATGTACACTTCCGAAAACAGTGCAGGTGCCGGTTTGCCATTGCTGAATAAAACGGTTTGCTTGCGTGTACCGATACTCGACATAGCCACTGTACCCGGTGCTTCACTGGCCAGAGCTGAAATATGGGTGCTACTGGTAGGGTATGGGTACCCGTGTTGCTGGCTTATTATATTGCGACACCTGCCTGAATCCAGGTTGTGTTGTACCAGATGACCAATGCCTTTGTGGGAGTCTCCGTTGCAGCCATCGGGGCTGGGGTCATAGGCAACCTGATACAACGCATCTTGTCCGTTTACTGTGGTACCGATACTCGAGTGTTCGATATAGGATTTTATATCGAGGGTTATGGCTTGATATTGCAGTTTTTTATTTAGGGTTTTCCCCTGATACCAGAACTGAGTTCCGGACGGGGTGGATATGGGGGCGGTATTGCTGGTCCATTGTGTGCCGTCGCCGATCGGTTCTATGACAGATTCTCCAGTACTGATACGATAAGAGAACATAATAGGGTTGCCATTTTTGCTCTGGCAGCGAAAGCCGAAAGTGTCGTCGTTGTAGGATTGCATGTGAACATCTCTTCCCGCTACAGGTAGGGAGTTTCCGCACCAGTTGCCGAATTCCGCAATTGTTTCTGATTCATTGGTGGCGGGGTAGAATCGTTTAAAATGTCCAAAGTCCTTCTGTGCAGAGCTAACATAAAACAGTTCATTCGGGTTGCTGTGGCTCCAGAAAAATTCCTCGATATCTGCGGGGGAGAAGTTTAGTTGTCGAATAAGTTCGTACGAGTGCCCGTCTCTAAGTTCGTGCCCGCTGCCTGAGTTACCGGACTTATAGAGAATCATTAACGATTCATCTGCATTCCAGGCTTGTATGGTACTGTAGGCTGGTTTTCGCACCTCGGCGAATTTGCTGTCGGTGATACGCACTACCGTTGCACCGAGTGCGGGGTCTGTGTAAGGAATATTTACTCCGGGCTTGGGTAAATATGGAACGCTCAGGCTACGGGCGTCGGTAATACCAGCGGGGCACATACTCGTTCGCTGCTTGGTTTTGCTGAGTGGGTTTTCTGTTGAGAAATGGCTTCCAGTTGGCGCTTGGGTTGCGTTAGCAGGGTGGCGAGTAGTCGTATCCGTGCTATTGGTCCCGGCAGGTGGTGGTGTTGTTGTCAGCAGCGTATGTCTACCGGCAGGGCTGGTGCATGCGATTAAAACCAGTGTCGTAGCCAAACTGTAAATAAAGTGCTTTGTAGCCTTAAGGCGACTATTAAAGCCTGTTAATAAAGTGATCGACCTCGACCAGGGCTCCTGAATCCTATCTGAAGTCACGATATATTGATTGTTGCTCAATACATTTTTTATCCAGTTAAGTCTACCCTGGTATTGCATAAGGTTTCTAGTTCAGAAGTTTATAGAACGGTATAAAAGGCGCTGCCCGGAGTTTTTACTGGATTGAGCCTGGTCATTCTAAGTGATACTCAGGAAAAATGAGTATAGCCGCCTTAGATGCTGCTATAGAGGCGGCGCAGCGGTTCCGGGCTGGAATTTTATGCAACACAAGGGGCTAACT
>MDLA01000087.1:10269-78139 GCA_001730015.1 Chromatiales bacterium (ex Bugula neritina AB1)
TGCTATAGAGGCGGCGCAGCGGTTCCGGGCTGGAATTTTATGCAACACAAGGGGCTAACTAAATGCCAGCTTGAGTGTCACGCCCACTCATGATCCGGTAAAGGAATCCACACCATTTTTCCGTATCGCCCACGAGCGCGTACGACCCATACTTTCACGTCCTGCAGATAGAAATGTTCAACCCCGATGACCGGCAACCCGGCTACCGTTTCAGGGTCAGAGCTGCAGTCTGTACTAAACCAACCGGTTTGCGCCATGTACTTAGCACTGTCCAGCGATTCGCACCAAACGCCTCCGGCTGGCAGTTTCGTCAGTGTTGCGGGTACGGGTGGTGCGGCGTATTCCCATTGTGCTGCAGAAGGAACGGCGCAGGCACACAAACTACAAGCGGTGAGAATGATTGTAATGGCGAGTACTTTTCCTGGTGTCATGATAAATCCAGCTCTGAAGATCGAACGGGTGGTTGCCAGACTATACATCACCTGTCTTCTGGTATCATTCTCTGAGTCCGGGTGGCTGGCTACAGGGTTGTTTGCTGATGTGGTAACGGCCGCTTAATCCGAACTGTGTTTTGACAATGAGGGCATTCCATAAGCCGGGGTGTAGCGAGGGTCATTCAGGTGCGTGAGATTTCATCTACCAGATTTTTGCGTGTACTTATTCCAAATAACTACATGTGGTCGGTAAAAGAGCGTGTGCTTGTGTGGTCCGCAGTAGCTCTGGTTTATGGATGGGCAATAACTAGTGCCCATCCATAAACCGGGGCGTAGCGAGGGTCACTCAGGTGCGTGAGATTTCGCCTGCCACATGTGGGCGTTTAGTCATTCTAAATAACTACATGTGGTCGGTGAAAGATCGCGTGTCCTGAGGGATCCGCAGTAGCGCTGGTTTATGGATGGGCAGTAGTCAATCCCGTCGTGCTGAATTCGCTTGTGTTAGTTTGCGACCGAGGGTGGTGGCAATCAGGCGATGGACCACTACCGCTAGCTCAGGATCTTTTGCATCCATTTGTCTAAGGCTGTCGGCTGACATGCTGTAGAGATGTGCGTCTGCCGAGACAACAACTGTGGCAGTAGCCGTGGCGCTATTGTAGATGCCGATTTCCCCGAATACAGTTCCTGCGCCTTGCACCCGTAGTGTTTTAATTATGCCGTCGGCGAGAACGGTTTGTACAATGACCTGACCGGGTTCGATAAAATAAATGTAGTCAACCGGATCATTTTCCTGCAATAGCACTGCACCCGATTTGTATTTTTCAAGCTTCATAAACCTTTGCAGGCGCTGACTGATTTGTTCGTTTGTACCGGATTGTGATAACTCTGTCTGGAAGTGGCTTAACAGGGGGATTGCGGTAAAATTCTGCTGTTGTACATCTATCGCTTCAATGGCTCTGTTGTCGAACCAGGTAACAGCTTGATCGAGATCATCAAACATCAGAACATCGTTGTTGCTATCGCTCAGACTTCGGCACAAATTCCCGCGTACTCGCTGGTTAGCGTTTGAGAATCCAACGGTAATTCCAGCCTGTCGGGTGATTTGGTATAAGCGCAAAAAGCTGTAGGAGGCAGAGGAATCAATGCCAGTAACCAGGTGGAAGTCAAGCAGTATAGTGCAGATACCGTATCGCGATCTGTCGTTAATCCGGACTTTGAGTTGTTCGAGTAACTGGTGCGCCATTCCAAAGAAGATAAACCCCTGCAGTTCTAATACATAGAGGCCATTTCCGCGCTCCTGGAGATACTTTTCAAGTCTTGGAGGATGCAGTGTGTAACCCTGATAATTATCACGTGTGAAGGACTTCCTGACTACATTGGTTCTCGTATAGGCAATCACAAAAAGTACCACGGCAACCAGCACGCCTACTATAACGCCCTCTAATATCCCCTGGGTCGCAATAGTGCCGAGAATCAGCCAGACTAGCAGGTAGTCTGTCCGGGATAGTTTAAACCATCCGTCATAGATCCATTCGAACAGAAATCCAAGCCCCATAAATATTAGAAACCCGGCTGCGATCATTTTCGGAAAATTTGATAGTATGTCCGCGCCAAGGAAAAGGGTGATGGCAATTATCACAGCTACGGTTACACCGGCCAGTCGAGTTTTTGAACCAAGTCGATGCATAAGGCTGGATAGGCTAAGCATCTGAAAGCTTGCCGAACTGCCGACTACGCTACTGGCCATGTTGGCGCAGCCAATGCATTTTAGCTCTCGATTGAGATCAACATCTGAATTGGTGACGATCTCCAATCCGCTGGCGTTAAGCATTAGCGAGACAACGCTGATTACAAAAATGGTGATCATGGTGCCGGAGCTACTGAAGACCTGCACCCAGTTTGCATTTTGCAGTGCTTCCCGGGTTACCGGCTGCCATAGTTCTGCATCGGGCAGAGGTCCGAGAAGCCAGCCTGAGCCAAGTGCTTTCTCCAGCCCGTTTGCCATACCGCCGTTGGCAAGTGCGAGGGTGAGGTAGAACAGGAACAGGGTGGCCACGATAATCAAAGGGGAGAGCAAGGGGTTTGAGTAACGTCGGGTTGCTGCCAGCAATACAATGGCAAATAGTATTGCAGGCACCCACTGCAGTAGTGATTCAGTCAAGAGAAGTGCCGGGCTGAATGCTCCCTCAGTTACAACACCAAAACCGCCAGTAATCAAAAGCCATCCGGTTCCAGCCATGAACCCGCCGACCACGGGATACGGTAGAAAGCGAACCAGCCTGCCGAGGTTATAGTGACCAAACAGCCAAAGCAAAGTGCCGGTCAAAAAGGTTGACACAGCCATAACCACTACTACGGTTGCGAAAGTCTCTATAGATGCTGGTTGCGCAGATTCATTCGCTATAGTTGCCGCCATGATCGCCAGTATCGCGGCAGGTACATCTTGTGGAATACTGACCGAGATGGAAAATCCGCTGGCATAGGTTGCTACCAGCCCTGAGATCAGCGAGCCAAGCAATAAAATACCGATGCCAGCGCCAAAATACTGATTAAGTTCGCCAGCTAAAGATCAGCGCGGCCAGGGATATCTCGACAAACACAACAAGAATTCCGATAACCAGCCCGGCTGACAGATCGGCAGAAATAGAGGGCAGGGTTATTGTGCTGTGGTCAACTGCCTCCTTGTGATGGGGAAATTCCATTGCTTTCACTTTCGGGTACCCTTGAGACAAGTGGGAAAGTCGTTATGGTGATAATTGCTACGCGGCTTCGGGGCACTGAAAGTCCATTTTGCTTCAAAACCGGCTAGGATAGATATGATCTCTGGTGGAGATGAATATAGATTTCTTTGAAAAGCTACACAGTAGATAGTCTGTCTCATGTTACTAATCATACTGTTGGATCAGCCTGCAGATAACATTACGCGGATACAGCCTTGAATTGTGCGTTGAGTCCTGTTGCATGGAACGCATTCTCTTGCGCACTGTTTTTTTATAGAATTTTGTATTCGCGAGACTCAACAATACGCCGCAGATTGGAAATGCCAATTTTTGTTCTTCTATTATTTAGTAAAAGTAACTGCAATACCGGACAGGAGTATAAAGACTAATTTTTCCGGTGTTATCCCGCTAAAGTGGGAATGAAAAAAGGTAAAATTACCTCTCTTTCAATTTGACATATCTGTCAAAATCAATCGACTGAAACGGTTTTCGTTAACGAAGCAGGGCTGCTATCCTATCCGCGGAGACATTGCAGATTAAAAAAAAGCGGCTCTGTTGCTCGCAGTTAAAATGATCGGTGCTAAACCGTAAAGTGGAGGTGGTAGCGCTTCACCCGTTGATTGGCTTCAAGCACGCAGAGTCAGCCACTGTTGCCGGGTAGTAGCGACGGTGTGATCCGACGCTGCCAGTCTGCGCCATAAACTCTACCCTTATTCCTGTCGGCTCGCAAGGGCTTCCGTTTTGCAGATTCGTTCGCGCTGAAGGTGGTTAGTAAAGTGAATTGCCACGAAGTTGCACAGGCGGCGGAACTGAAATTCGTGGCTTCATGTCGGTTCGTCACTATCTGAATTAGCCGCAGGTTTTAATGGCAGATTTTGTCATCGGCTATTAATGTCATTCTGCCTTCAGCAAGTGACCGGATGGCTGGTATTGCGCGACGACTAGGGGTAATGTCTGTTTCTTTTTTCAGGAGACAGTGGTTTGAGCAAAATTAAGCTCGCACTTGTCGGGGCCGGGGTGATCGGTAAGCGTCATTTACGCGCCTTGGGCGATACAGAAAACGTTGAGCTGGTGGGAATTGCAGACCCCTATCCTGCAGCAAGGCAGACAGCAGATGAGTACCAGGTGCCCTGTTTCAGTACGACGCAGGAGATGCTTAAAGCGGTGCGTCCGGATGGAGTGATCGTCGCTACCCCCACTGAACATCACTGTGAGCCGACGCTGCAAGCGCTTGATGGTGGTGCCCATCTTCTGGTGGAGAAGCCACTGATGGCGACACTTGAGGAATGTCAGCGAACCATCGCTAAGTCAGGGGCAACCGGCAAGCATGTTCTGGTGGGGCATCATCGTCGCTATTATGATCTGGTCAATCAGGCCCGGCAGATCATTCGGCAGGGTGAGCTTGGTCAGCTTGTTTCGGTCAGCGGGCAGTGGAATGTTCGCAAACCTGCGGACTATTATCAGGCCGACTGGCGCAGAAAATGGCAGGCAGGGCCGATCCTGACCAATCTGATTCACGAAATGGATTTACTGCGTTATATTGTTGGCGATGTTAAAAGCATTGCTGCAGAAACTTCAAACTCAGTGCAGAACTTCGAGAAAGAAGACGCTGCGGCGTTGATCATTCGGTTTGCCAATGGAGCTCTCGGTACCTTTATGCTATCTGATCAAGCGCATTCGCCCTGGAGCTGGGAGCAGGCGACCGGTGAAAACGTTGCTTTTCCCCGTACCGGTCAGAACGTCATTCAGTTTGCGGGAACTGAAGGCGCGCTGGAGTTTCCGAATCTCAAGTTGTGGAAATCGACAGGCGGTGAAAGTTGCTGGACCAATCCGCTGATTGCTGATCCGCTGGGCGGTGAACTGGAAGATGCCTACATTAATCAGTTAACGCACTTTGCCGCAGTTATCGACGGGCGAGAAGCGCCCCGCATCGACGCGCAGGATGCAACCGACACCCTGCGTGCAACCCTTGCCGTGTATGAAGCGGCCGCAAGCGGTAGTCGGGTGTTGTTATGAGCAATGATCCGGTTTTAATCCGTACAGACAATTCGGTGATGACAATAACACTGAATCGACCGGATGCACTGAACGCGCTCAGCCTCGAATCACATCATGCGCTGGACGCTGCATTTACTGCCTATGCAAATGATGATCAATTAACCGTAGCTGTGATCACCGGTATGGGTAATAAGGCTTTTTGTGCAGGGTCTGATCTTAAAAATCTGGCGGGCAATAAAGGGCCGGTTAAACGCCACGACATGCCGGCGCACGGCTACGCCGGTCTGATCGAACGGTTCGATTTAATGAAACCCGTCGTCGCAGCGATTAACGGTCATGCGATCGGTGGCGGGCTGGAGATAGTTCTAAGCTGCGATATAGCGATTGCCGCAGATCATGCGAAGTTCGGTTTGCCGGAACCGAAAGTGGGTCTGGCCTCTTCCGGAGGTGTACACAGGCTTATTCGTTCAGTGGGGCAGAAAGATGCCATGAAAATTGCCCTCTGCAGTGAGTTGTTTGATGCGCAAACAGCCAGATCCTACGGGTTGATCAATGAGGTAGTAGCGCCCGATCAGCTGGCTGAAGCAACGGAAAAAACGGTTAACGCGCTGCAGGCCTGTTCTCCGGCGGCACTTAAAGCAACAAAGCAGATGATGTTACAGGGGTACGATGCACCTGACTTGCAAGCAGCGCATTCACAGCAGTATTCGCTGTACGAAGCCATGTTGAGCGGCCCCGATGCGCAGGAAGGTATGGCGGCATTTGTTGAAAAGCGCAAGCCTGTCTGGCGGGGGAAGTAGAGGTTAGCCTACGTGCTGTGAATAGTTTCTATGCGCAGATCAGTGCGATACCGGTTCAGGTCTTCGACAGACGCGCCGGCAAAATTCACTGCAACAATGTTGCGTGATTCAGCCTGGTACTCCTCGTTCAGTCGAACCACTGTTTCCATAGCAGTAGAACTGTCTCCCGCCACGGCTGTAACGCTTGTGTGTTGGTTGAGTTCGGGTACTCGATAGATATTGAGCAGCTCAGCGATAGCCACCTGACCCGGTGCTACGGCCTCGCCAAAACTCGCGTAGGTTATCGGTGCACCAAAAGCCGTAGTGAGAATACGGCTGCAGCTACCGCTCTCGCCCATGGCAAAGCCGATTCGAACCACTTCTGCAGGCGTTGCTGAGTTTGACCAGCGAAGCATGCGTGCCGCGTCTGCAGTAGTGCTTGCAGTCGGTACTATTTTTATTGCTGTCGGCCTGGTCGCGCACATTTCTCCGGTGAGGGAGTTGAGTTGTGAGTCGTCCGGCATGCCGGTGAAATCATGATAGCTCAGCACCATGGGGACATTTTCCGCGAGCATGGCCGCCGAGGCATCAGTGTTCCATTCGAGGTCAATGATATCGGCGCCTGCCGACAGTGCCCGCCTGTTTATCGCAACGCGCTCGTCCTCGTTGCCACCAAACTTGCCACCGTGGGTGGGATGCCGCAGCGTGAACAAGGTCGCCAGATCTGCTGCTTTGGCTTTGCCAATCACGCTGAGCAGCTCGTTGAGGGCCATACCGCAATCGAGTAATAGATCTGCCCTGATTTCTACGCACTGAAGACCTTTAGCACTTGCAAGGTCGATCTCGTCGGGTGAATTGGCGACTACACCAATGACACCGCGAAGTGGGAAGGGGTTCTGGGGTTGCACGTACCAATGCCCGATAGAGGAAATACCGGCATTCTATCACTGTTGTGAAAAATCACATGCTTTGTACATGACTGTGTGCTCTGTACTACAGGACCATTTAAGTAACTGCGCTGTCGCGAGCCGCTTTGAGCCGACTGTGCAGTTCAGTGTGGTCTGGTGGCACGCGGTACATTTCACAGCGGCTTATATCTTCGGATAGTGTATCCCACTGTATTGCATCAAGTTGCTGTCGGGTAAATTTCCTGAACACCGCAGGATCAGCCATTTGGGCTACCGGGTTCAGCGTATTCGCCGAGGTAGCAATGCGAACCGAGATTTCCGGCCGGGTAATAAATTCGAGAAAATCCGCAGCGTGCGCAGCCGTATTCGCGTGTTTCAGAACAGAGGTGATTTCCGCAAACACAATGGCTCCGTGCCCGTCTATACTTCCGCGTGCGGGTGTAACTGCACGTAAATTGTTGTGCCCTGCCAGCCGCGATTCAGACACGGTGTACACGCCACCACTGATATAGAAATCAATTTCTCCGCTCGCAAGTGCTCTATTTAGTAAGAGGTGATCATCGCTGACGATCCGTGCGCGCGCAAACCAGTCATGCGCTGTTGTACTGAACAAATCCAGCGCATGGTGATCGAGTTCTGCCAACGGATTGAGTCCGGCCCCGATACAGATATGGAACAGATTAAAATCGTCATAGCGTAAAATGCCGAAACGACGGTTGCGGTCATTGGCCAGATCAAAGCCCTGATCTTCGGCTGAGCTCTGGTCAATGCGATCGGTATTGACGACAAAATTAAACGCACCGAATCGCTGGCATACACCGACAATATCGCCGGCGTCGTTATATGCCCAGTGCGCAAGACGATCAAACTCGGGCAGTAAATTATCGAGTGTGTGACTGAAGCGATCCCGGTCCAGGGTTTGTATCAGCTGGTGTTGACATAGAAAATCACGAACCCACGGGTTATTAATATTCAGTACATCCCAATGCTCGTGCCCGCCATTGAGAAGTGAGTGTGCCGTTGCTGTGTCGCTGAGCAGCGTTTGCGCCGTAGACTGAATCTGATGCTGCCGCGAAAACTCACCGAGTATTGAGTCAGATTCGTACCCCTCCCAGCACAGTAGTTTCATCAGGTGTGGTCTCCGGATTGGTAATTGTTTTTGTGTGGGGCCTAACCGGAAGACTTATCTCGTGTGCCAATGCGCTGGGTAATCAGCAACAGCAGGGTGGACACCAGCACCATGATAGTTGAGATAGCAGCGATGGTCGGATCGATGAAATCCCGCAAGGCACTGAACATGTGCTTGGTGAGTGTGGCAGTGGTACCGCCAGATACAAAAATCGCCACAATGACTTCGTCAAACGAGGTAAGAAAAGACAGCAGTGCAGAAGTGATAACCGAGAATTTAATTTGCGGCAGGGTGATAATAAAAAAGGCCTGCAATCGCGTGGCTCCCAGGCTGCGTGCAACACGCTCCTGATTGAGATCATAGGATCGCAGTGCAGCCGTGATAACAATCATAACGAGCGGCGTTGCCAGAGCGGTGTGGGCCAGCACCAGGCCGCTGATCGTATTGTTTAAACCCATGCGCCCGTATGCGTAGAAAGTACCTATAGCGATGAGTATCACCGGGACGATCATCGGTGTGATTAACAGTACAAATACAGCCCGTGCGGCGCGATGTCTGGAGACGAACAAGGCGTAGGCTGCCATGGTGCCCAGCGGTGTTGCCACCAGCATGGTCAGCACCCCGATTTTCAACGACACAACGGTTGCTCTCATCCACTTTTTTGAGCCGAAGTATTCTTCATACCAGCGTGTTGACCAGACTTCCGGCGGAAACTCAAGGTACTGCGAGTTAGAGAAAGACATCGGTATAACAATAAAAGTGGGAATCACCAGCAGCAACATAATGATTGCTGCAACTATATATAACCACAGTCGATTACCATGGGTGATCTGCGTGTCTGATGCTGCGGTGTTCAACCAGCCCATAAGCTTACCCTTTTCCAAACAAGGCAGAATCGAGCTTGAACAGTCGCGCGGCGAGCACCAGCACCAGCACCGTGGCAACCAGTAGCACAACGCCGAGTGCGCTCGCGGCACCCCAGTCAAAGCGGTTTTCAAGAATTGCGGTTATCTGCGTTGCAACCATCGTAACCCGACCACCCCCGAGTACAGCAGGGGTGACATAGAAGCCCAGGCAAAGTACAAATACAATTAGAGAACCTGCCACCATGCCAGGCAGAGAAAGAGGAAAATACACTTGCCAGAACGCGACCGTCGGCGAGGCTCCCAGATTCGATGCGGCGTGCATGAGATCTCGGTCGATTTTTTTCATTGCGTTATATAGCGGTAAAACCAGAAACGGCAACATGATATGCGCCATGCCAATGAGCGTGCCGGTCATGTTGTGAACCAGCTTTACCGGTGTTTCCCAGAGGCCGATCTGAATCGCGAAGTCGTTCAGGATCCCTTTGCGCTGAAGCAATACCAGCCAGGCATAGGTACGCACAAGTAGAGAAGTCCAGAATGGCAGTAGAACAGTAAGCATGAAAATAGCGGCCAGCCGGTTTGGCAATTGAGCTAGAAAATAGGCCAGCGGGTAGCCAATTAGAATGCAAATGCCTGTAGTCAGTATGCTGACCTGAAATGTAGTTAAAAAAGTACGCGCATACGATTTATATTTGACCATCTTCTCGTAGTGCTCGAGCGAGAACTGTCCGTCGCCACCCACAAACGAAAGATAAAAAAGCCAGCTTACTGGTATTAGAATAACCAGAATAACAACAACAACGGCGGGAAGAGCCAGACTCAATAGCGACCACTGCTCTCGGCGGTTTTGCTGTTTCAGCTCTTTGGCATTCAGCATGGGGCCGGTGCTTTGAGCAGGCATTACGCTGCATCCTGTGCAATAACAATGATATCGTCCCGGTGCAGGCCGACCGAGATTTTCTCACCGGCGCTCAGCCTCGCCATTTTTGATACAGCACCGGTGCTGAATCGAACTGCGATCTCCGCCGAATTTTCAAGGTTGATCAATACAAACGCTGAATCACCCTGAAACACCGCTTCTTTTATCGTGCCGTT
The DNA here is from genome assembly GCA_001730015.1 of Chromatiales bacterium (ex Bugula neritina AB1). GTDB lineage: Bacteria > Pseudomonadota > Gammaproteobacteria > Granulosicoccales > Granulosicoccaceae. The sequence continues at coordinate 20,199 of MDLA01000087.1, forward strand.
AAAGGTTACCGCTGGCGTCGTCTCTGATGAGCTATGGTCGAGCAGCAGTAAACGCTCAGGTCGGATAACCAGTGACCAGCTACCCTCGGTGCTGTTGTCGGGAGTGGTGGTGACCAGCTGATCCCCCACGTAGAGCTCGTTACCGTTGCTGCGCTCCAGTGGCAGCACGGTAGATTCGCCAATGAAATCGGCTACGAATGCGTTGACGGGTTGGTTGTAGATTGTCGTCGGGGTGTCGACCTGCGCCAGTCGTCCGTGGTTGATTACCGCAATCCGGTCAGACATGGTCAATGCCTCGCGCTGATCGTGTGTCACATAGACTGTGGTGACTCCCAGTTGCCGATGCAGCTGTTTGAGCTCTATCTGCATGCGTTCCCTGAGTTTTTTATCGAGTGCAGACAGTGGCTCATCCATCAGCAGAATTCTAGGGCGGAAAACAAACGCTCTCGCCAGAGCCACGCGCTGGCGCTGGCCTCCTGAAAGTTGATCTATATTACGTGAACCAAGCCCCTCCAGCTGCACGGTCTGAAGCGCTTCTTCGACCCGGCGGTTTCGTTCAGCGGCAGCTACGCGCCGGAGTTTCAGGGGGAAGGCGATATTCTCTGCGACGGTCATGTGCGGGAACAAGGCGTAGCTCTGGAACACCATGCCCACTTCTCTGCGATGTGGCGGTGTCAGAATCATCTCTTCGCTGGCGAATTTTATGCTACCGGCATCGGGTCGATTAAAGCCTGCAATTGCCATTAGCAGGGTTGTTTTACCCGAGCCGGACGGGCCCAGCAGGGTCAGAAATTCACCGCTTTTTATATCGAGATCAACACGGTCCAGCGCGTATAGATCACCGTATTGCTTGGTCAGACCGGAAATATGTATAGGAAGTGCGTTGTCTGTAGACATGGAGCCAGCCTGGGAAATTGAACAAGTCGCCAGAAATTAACTGCAGCATCACTGACGATAACTGAAGCGTTCTACCGGGGTTCGGCTGTTCCGGTTAACGCCGGGTTGCGGGAGCTCTGCGGTTTGTCCTGATACGGCAATATTGAACCGTGAATGCAAAGCTCCCGCTGGCAAACCCGGGCGGGAGCAGATTCAGCAGAACCCTGTGGAGTGTTTTACTCGCTCAGCAGTTCCATATAGAGCTCTAGAGCTTCATCGCGATGCTCTGTGTACCAGGCGAGCTGCACCGGCAACATCATCGGTACATTTGACGGATGAGACGGCAATGATTCGATTAGCTCTTTAGGTGCGGTGGTTACTTCATAGGCCTTTTTGTTTGTCGGGCCATAGGTAATATGAAACGGCAGGTTGGCCTGATACTCAGCCTTCGAGACTTCTGCCAGAAATTTCATTGCAACGTCTTTATTCGGCGCGCCTTTGGGCATGGCAAAGCAATCGTAGTCGAGCAGTGCCTGTTTCAGTGTGTAGCCAACAGTTGCGCCATCTTTTTTCGCGTTGTCGAAGCGACCATTCCAGCCGGTTGTCATATCGACTTCAGCGTCTTTCATCAGCTGCGCCTGTTGTGCGCCTGAGCCCCAGAATACTGCGATATGCGGCTTCAATTCACGTATTTTATTGATTGCCCGTTCCATGCCTTCGCGAGTGGAGAGCACTTCGTATACTTCTTCGGGTGGAACACCGTCTGCCATCAGTGCAGGCTCCAGAGCGCCATCGACGTTGTTGGCGCGGTAGGCACGAGTGCCGGGGAATTTCTCGACATCAAAAAAGTCGGCCCAGCTTTGCGGTGCCCCTTCGCTGCCGGGTTCACCGTATTTTTCAGTGTTCCAGGCCATTACCGTGGCGAACACATCGGAACCGACGCAGTAGTCTGTGTACAGGTTGGGATAAAAATCGCTGACATCAACTACGCTGTAGTCAATTTTTTCGAGACAGCCTTTAGCAGCTGCATTGGCGGCACCGCCGGAACCGGTAACCACCAGATCCCAGGTGACGGACTTGGACTCAACCTGCAGGCAGGTTTTCGACATGCTGGCACCGGATTCCCGAATTATTTCGATGCCGGTATTTTTTGAAGCATCGTTAAAGAGTGCGTTGTCCTGAGCCGCCCCGTAGCTGCCACCCCACGATACCACAGTAACCGGACCTGCAGCGGTTGATACGCCGGATACAAGTAGCGCAGCACTGGCAGCGACGATAGCGTGCGTAATTTTGCGCCGTGAAAATTTATTGCTCAAACTCATTTTTTGGTCTCTCCGTTAGATTACCCGGAATATGCCGGGCACTGTTATTTGCGTTCGCCTGGCATGGCGAGTCGGTGTGGTTCGGCAGGTGTGCTGATTTATGCAGACCTGCCTGTATAGTGCGCCGCAGCAGACAGCCATGCTCTGTGGGTAAAGTGTTCCAGCTGTTATCCTCGCGGTTTATAGTTAGCCTTGGGCCAGACAGGTTGGTTACTGACAGCTTTACCATACCAATGATTGGCACGATAGCCAAGAATTTGCCGCCGGACTAAAGCAGCACTGCCTGGGGGCACTAACCAACCACACTCGGCAGCCAGGTGGCAATCGGCGGAAAGGCGATGATCAGGCCTATCCCGAGTAGAAACAACAAAACAAATGGCCAGGTTGATCTATAAACGTCGCTGATCGTCATACCCGGGACCACGGCCTTGAATGCAAATAGCGTATAACCGAACGGAGGGGTGATTGCCCCCAGCGTAATATTTACCAGAAACAACAGCCAGAACCAGACGGGATCAAAACCCAGGCTGGTAACTACTGGCTGGTAGATCGGTATGGTCAGCAGGATCACTGCGATAGTGTCGATGAACATACATAACAAAAATGGTACGCCCAGCATGATCAGTAACATGATAGTCGGGCTGAAGTTCAGGTTCGCCACCAGCTGAACCAGTTCGCCGGTTGCCCCGGTAAAGGCGAGTAACTGGGTAAACATTTTAGACATAGCCATAATAGCTAGTATCATTGCTGATACAGTGATGCTTGCCATAACTGAATCCCAGATCATCTTCACGCTGAGGTTCCGATAGATTGCAGCGGTAATCAATGCGCCAACCACACCGGTGGCAGCTGACTCGGAAGGGGTCGCAATACCGAGCATGATAAAACCCATTACCGAGAAAATCACAATCAGAAAAGGCAGCGTTCGCAGTACCGCCATACATTGCTCAGCTACAGTGATCTCACCACGTTCGGAAGAGACATTGCCGGGCGCCAGTGATTGATTCAGGGCGATACGCACGAAAACATAAATCAGAAAAATACCCCCCAGCAGCAAACCGGGTATCACACCCGCGATCAGTAACTTGGCAATAGATACGTCGGCGATAGAGCCGACTATAATCGCCAGCAGGCTGGGCGGAATAATCGGTGCGAGACTGGCGCCGCCTATAATCAGCCCGGCGGCAATGTTGCGATCGTAACCGCGGGCCTGCATACCCGGCATTATGGCGCGGCCGAGCATTGCAGCAACAGCCATGGCCACGCCCGATAAAGCGCCGAATACTGCGGACAAGGCAACAACCAGTACGTATTGCCTGCCGCGAATTCGACCAACCAGTTTGTCTATGGAGTCGAACAGTACATCCATTGTTCCAGAGCGAAAAAGAATTTCTCCCATTAAAATAAACAGGGGAATAGAGGCCAGCGATGTTATGGATACCGTATCGAGAATGCTGTTCGCAAACATCGGAAAGCCGGCAGGACCAATAATAAAATAGACCCCGAGCAGGATCGCGAAAAGAAAAGCGAGAAAAATGGGAGCGCCCGACAGAAACAGGGCGAACAGAATTCCCATACCTGTAAATAAGATGGAATACCACGACATTAGCTGGAGCCTGCCAGATGTGGCGTTCTATAAAGACGCACCGGTTTGCGAGTATCCACTATTCTGGATTCTCCGTTGAGGCATCCACAAGCGCGTTGGCGACTTGCCGTTGTGAGGGGTGTGCGTAGCGCAACATATAGAGTGCGCTAAATGCCAGCCCGAAGGTGATAAAGCTTGAAATCCACCATTGAGGTACAGCCACAATGGCGAGAGTTTCAATATTTTTGCTTAACTGCCTTAAATTCTCGCCATAACTGACGTAGGCAGCAAAGCCAAGGCATAGAAAACCGATCAGGCTGATTATGGTGTGGATAATACCGGCGATACCGGCCGGTAGAATATCAACCAGTATGGTGACCGCAACGTGCCCGCGATCCCGGGTTACTTTTGGCAGCGCCAGAAAAACCGAGATACACAACAGGTAGGAGACAAAGTCACTGACCCAGGCAGTAGGTGAATCGAATAGATAGCGGGTAACTACTTCATAGACATAAAACGTAACAATCAGAATAAGTCCGATAGCCGCCAGGGCGGCAGCGGCGGTGGTTACCCGGTCATGGGCTGCACAGAGCCGGTTAAACAGTTTTTTCATGCCTGTCTGTTCGTTTTGCATCTGCTTTTTCTGCATCTGATCGTTGCGGGCTGATTGTTCAGATGCACTGACTCACATTTAAAAAATGAAAATCGGGAAAAATAAAAATCGGGGCTCGTGGAACTCAAGCGCTGGTCACCGCCCGCATCGCGTGTGTGAGGGCGGCAACCGCAACGGCTCTAGAGGCCTTTAGACATCACAAAGTCACGGAAAGCTTCACCGGTTGCACCGGATTTCTCTACGGCAACTTCCATCGCACGATCAGCGAACAATTTGTTGGCTTCTTCGAGTGAGTAACCAATAGAAGTTTTCTTCGCACCGGCATCCATCATTGCTGAATTTTCTTCATCTAGCAGCTTGTTGAATATGCCGACTGTATTCTGCTCAAGCTTGTGGCCTGCTTCAAGCATGGCTGTCCTGGTCGCTTCGTCCAGACCATTCCATTTATCGAGGTTCATCATGATCAGATACGAGACCGTACCGAAAGCCGGTTCTGCCAGGTAGGGTGTCACCTCGTGGAATTTGAACCCGACTGCGCCCACACTTGGCCAGACCAGTCCGTCTATAACGCCTTTTTCCGCTGCAGAGTATAACTCGCCGAACGGGATCACAACGGCAGTAGCGCCAAGTGATCCGACAATCTTGTTATAGGACGGAAGCGCACGGATCTTCTTGCCTTCCAGTTTTTTATCGGCGTCCATTTCGTCTTTCAGAAAAAAGCGAAAACCGGTTGTGGCAGTCGGGATAGACAGAACTTTTAGATTCTGGGTTTCCTGGTAGTGCTTGTCTACCCATTCCCATACACCACTGGAACGACGCAGTTCGATATCGCCGTTGACGGCATCAATAGCAGCGCCAATGCCGGTGGTACCCGTGTGATATAGACCATGTGTGTAGATGAGGTCGAAAACACCGGCGCTAATAGGCTGTAGTTGCTTGCCGGCGGGCACCACTTCTGGTCCGCTTGGTTTGATTGTGACATCGCCACTGGTTGCCTCTTTCACCAGATCGATATAGCCATAGGCCATATTGGCCGTGCCTGAGTGATTTGCTCCCCAGGCGGTGAGCATTTTCATCTCGGCAGCCGAGACAGAAAAGCATAAGCTACTGCCGACACCAGTTGCGATCAGGGCTTTTAGAAACTTGTTCATTCGATTCCTCCGGATAGTTAGCACCTGCACGACGAAAATTGTCAGGGAGGTGATATTGTCTTAGCGTTCCGCGATCTGCAAAAGCATGGGCGAATTGACGGCGAATCACGTAGCTGGCAAAAATTATGGAGTATACTGCGCAATATGTCCACAGTGCGCTGAATCGAGGTCTCGAATGCGATAACGCTGGATTCCCGCGGGTGCAGACGTGTATCGGAAAGCCGCCGGGTCGAATTACTGCACAGGCGGTGCAAGCGACTCGCGACGTATTAAATCTGCCTCAAATTCAATGCTGTGAAGATTCTGCTCGCCATTGATTTTCGCCAGCAGTAGTGTGGCTGCGGCACAGCCCATTTGCTTTTGTGGTACTCGCATGGTTGTCAGAGCCGGTCGGACCACTGTCGCTAGATTGATATCGTCAAAGCCCGTAATTGATATGTCGTCCGGCACACGAACCCCCAGTTGCTGAGCACGTACTATGGCTCCGGCCGCAAGTACATCGTTGCCACAAATGATCGCAGTAGGGGGCGGAGTCGCTGAAATCAGCCGTTCGAAGGCATCGCCACCGGCTGCAAGGGTGTAGTCGGTTTCAATAATAACGGAAAGCGCGGCTTCGCTATTTGCCGTTGTTATCGCCCGCTTTACACCTTCTATCCGGCTGCTGGCGCGGTCGTTTCCTTCTGTTTGCCCGCTGATCACTGCAAGGCGTTTGTGCCCGATTCGAAGAACTTCAAGCGTCATCTGCTCAGCGGCTTTGCTGTTGTCGAATCCTGCGAAAAGTCGGCTGGAATCTCTTTTGTATTGCCACGAAATTACATAGGGAATCCGACGCAGGTTGAGAAAATCGACCGTAGCTTCAGGGCGAGTTGCACCGATTAGCAGCAAACCATCAGCCCCGCGCGCAATCAGGGTTCTAATCTGATCCAGCTCGTTCGCTGTGTCATAACCTGCACTTGCAACCAGCAGGGTGTTGCCGGCTTTAGACAGTGTTTCCTGAAATGCCTGAAGGCCATTGGCAAAAAGCGCGTTGGCCATAGTGGGAATGACCGCACCAATGGTGTTAGTCCGCTTCGAGGCTAATGCACGGCCGCCGAAATTGGGTGTATAGCCCAGCTGCTTGATCGACTCCTCAATGCGCTCGCGGGTTTTTGCTGCAACTTTGTGTGGTTCATTGATACAGCGCGATATCGTTGCAGTTGAAACGCCAGCCGTGAGAGCAACGTCTTCAAGGGTTGGTGAAGCAGAATTAACCATAGACGAAGGTTTTGCGCTCGTAGGTGACTAGGTGGCGGAAAAGTGGTTATGAATGTAAGCGCTTGCATAAAGATATGCAAGCGCTTAAAGTGCGCGCTATAGCGGTGATCACCTGCTGCGTTTATAAAACTCGAATCGTTTCTACTTCAGCGAGCCGATGTCATTCGGCTGGCAATACGGACTTCAAAAATTATGGCCAGAAATTACCTCAAACGGGCGATTAAAACCGCCACCACTGATGCCGGTGATGTGCGTGAAACCGTGCAGACTATACTTGATGAAATAGAGTCCGGTGGTGATGAAGCGGCGTTGCGCTACGCCGAAAAGTTTGATCGCTACAGCGGTAATATATTACTCACCGATGAAGAAATAGCCGCAGCAGAAGCGCAGGTACCACAACGCCTCAAAGACGACATAGCGTTCGCACACGATAACGTCCGCCGCTTTGCTGAAGTACAAAAGCAAACCATGCACGCGGTTGATCTTGAGGTGATTCCAGGTTTTACCCTGGGGCAGAAAACCATTCCGTGCCAGTCGGTAGGCTGCTATATCCCGGGTGGGCGCTACAGCCATATCGCCAGTGCCATTATGACTGTAACCACAGCGAAAGTGGCTGGCTGCAACCATATTGTCGCGTGCTCCCCTCCGGCTGAAGACGTCGGCATAGCGCCTGCTATTATCCATGCGGCGAAGTTGTGTGGTGCCGATAAAATTATGGCGATGGGCGGTGTACAGGGTGTTGCGGCTATGACTTTTGGTCTGTTTGGCTTGCCAGCCGCTGATATTCTTGTCGGGCCGGGCAATCAGTTTGTCGCAGAGGCGAAGCGCATTTTATACGGTCGTGTCGGTATAGACATGATCGCCGGTCCCACCGACAGCCTGATACTGGCCGATGCCACCGCCGATGCGTTTATCGTTGCAACGGATCTGGTCGGCCAGGCAGAACACGGTTACAACTCTCCGGTCTGGCTGGTCACATCTGATGAAGCACTGGCAAATAAAGTGATCGAACTGGTGCCTGGTTTAATTGCTGACCTGCCCGAGGTTAATCGCCTGAGTGCGGAGGCCGCGTGGCGTGACTACGCAGAAGTAATTCTGTGTGACGACCGTGAAGAAATGGCTGCTACCTCAGATGAATACGCGCCAGAGCATCTGACGGTCCAGGCCGATGATCTCGACTGGTGGCTGGATCGCCTGCAATGCTACGGCTCGCTGTTTCTGGGAGAAGAAACCACCGTGGCGTTTGGCGATAAAGCCTCAGGCACCAATCACGTTCTTCCGACGTCCAGATCCGCCAAGTACACCGGTGGTTTGTCTGTGCACAAATACATGAAAATAGTCACCTGGCAGCGCTCAAGCCGTGAAGCGTCGAAGTCGGTTGCTGAGGCCACAGCAAGAATTTCCCGACTCGAAGGTATGGAGGGCCACGCACGTACTGCCGACGCCCGTTTGAAGAAGTACTTTCCGGATGAAACGTTTGAATTGAAAATCTAAAAAATTTAAGATTCATTCTAAATAACTACATGTGGTCGGTGAAAAATTGCGTGTCCTGAGGGGCCACAGTAGTGTTAATTTATAGATGGGCACTCACTATAGTCAGTTGTTTCACACATAGACAAGTAAGCCAGCGGGCACTGCTCCGGTGCCTGCTCGCTATTCACCAGCGGGCACCGGGTACCAGTAGCTTGCTTCCGGTTGCCTGCGTTTGATCAGCAAAAAGTTGTTGGCAAAAGCTCTATAGCTGGCGCTCCATTGTCCATCCGGCCAGCGAACCCGCACCGTAGCGCGCTCTGCAACGCCGAGCCCTATATGTATAAAGCCGGAGGCACCTGAGGCGTGGCCGCCACCGACCTCAATGGTTCGAGTGCGCGTGGTGTTGCCGGACTTTACATTGATCGTGGCGCCAATCGCATTGCGGTTGATGCTGTCTTGCTGCAATTCTATTTGCAGCCAGTTGCCCGATGGTCGGGTACGGTCCAGGTAGCGTGCACCCCGATTGCGGAACAAGCTGATATTGGAGCTGCGATTGACCACCACTATATCCAGCTGGCCATCGTGATTGAGGTCTGCAACAGCCCCCCCTCTGCCGCGAGTTGGCAAAGCGATGCCGGAGACATCGCCCGCTTCATGAAAGCCGCCGCTATGTTTGCCGAGCAGCAGGTTATCCGGATCGGTACTGGCGAAATCAGGCATCTGTTCCACATTGCCTTTGGTAATAAATAAATCCAGCAGACCGTCGTTGTTGAGGTCGTCGAATTCTGCATGCCAGCCGGTAGAGGGTTTTAGATCGTCGCCGGTATAGGGGCGGTGTGCGGTTGCGCCGTTTTCATAGGCCATATCACGATACTGTGGCCAGCCGGACTCTTCGAATGCATCGAACTCCAGATGTTGCAGTTTGGTGTCGCCCATTGAGGTCAGTGCGTATTCGGGATAACCATCTGCGTTGAGATCGGCACTGGCTATTCCCATGCCCCAGATAACCAGTTTTTTCCAGCCTTCATTGCGTGTATAGAGTCGGGGTTGAGCGCCCTCGTTGAAATGCCAGAGCTGCTCTTCACCACCGCGATGATACTGTCGATCATTGGTTACTCGCAGCGATGCCCTGCCTGAGCGATTCCAATCGGTAAAGAGCATTGAGAGCGTGCAATAACCGGGTGAGAGCGATAGAGAATCGGGATAAATAGCGTTGCTTTTATTGCCGCGAACCGGGCGATATAGCTGGTGATCTGCACAGGTTCCCCAGGGCGAGCCCGGTGCTCGTCGATTGACGTAGTTGCCGAACACCAGCGTCGGGTAGGGCAGGCCGGGTTCAAATGTGGCACTGAAAGCGGTGGTCCATTGGTTTTGCGCTGCTGGCAGCTTTAGTTCTTCGCTGGCGTGATCGAATTTACAGTCGCCGAGGCCGCGCAGCAGCCGGTTGCGCCCGACACGCAATAGCGCCAGATCCATTAGGCCATCGTTATCTATATCGAGCGGATAAGCACCGGTAACGGATTTTTGCACTGCGTTTGAATACCCCGGATTCTCTGTGAACTTCAGCTCACCACCGGTGTCACTTTGATTAATATAGAGTTTAGCCGGGCTCTCACCACCGGCGAAAAAAAGATCCGGTTTGCGATCACCGTTGCAGTCCAGTACCGCTACACCACCACCGACAAAGTACTCCCACGGCCCGTCGTAGGAGTGGATAATTCCAGCTTCAAGTGCTTGCTCGGTGAATACAGGTATATCTCCGCTAAACGGAGTAGTGCCAGCCGCATTGCTGTTGCAGCACGTTATTATTGCGGCAAAAACCACCGTGAATTTTTGCACATGTGCTGGAAAATTCTGCGTCAAAGGGGATGTTTGTCGACGGTGGTACTGTCTGCTCATTGGCGTACCGCTTTCTGATCAGTCACATTGTGCGGCTGCGTGACTGGCTTGGTATCGTCCAGTGTGAGCGTTGCCAGAAACGCCAGAAGTTGCTGTTGCTCAGATTCTGGTAGTTCTATATACCGGTCTCTGGCCGGGCGTGCTGTACCTCCATGCGCACGGATTACTTCGTCAATTGTAGACAAATCACCACGGTGGCCGTAAGGGGCAGTTGAGGCAATGCCCCAGAGTTCAGCGGTCATAAATACATCGCGCTCAACGAAGCGCTGTGACAATAGCTCATTGCCTAGTGTTGCAACTTCCTGATCAGCAATTTTATGCCGCTTGAGATCACCGAACAGTGGAACCAGAATATGCCCGTCACTGTTGCGCGGGAGAGACTGTGCCCACTGAAGTTGTGCAAGGTTATAACTGATAGCGTAGTTATCATCATCTTGTCGCCGGGTGCCCGCAGCGTCGTAAGGCCCGGGATCACTGAAAACAGCCGACTTAAGCGGCAGTGCCGGTCGATGGCATTGCGCGCAGCCGATAGAATTGAAGCGCACGTTGCCGGCAGCTGCGGCAGACTGCCATTGTTCATTTTCCGGTTGCAGCTGAAGCGGTGAGCGCAACGTGGCCTGCCAGGCAACAAGCGCACTGACATCGCCGTCTGTAATTTCGTTATTAATACCGTCTTCATCGAAGTCTATTGCGCCTGTCCACCGCGCACCATAGCGCTCGGTGGCCAGCATGCCATGATGATGGTTCAGGGCGTTGATTGTGAATTGCCGCAGTGACGTAATTACGCCTTTCTGGCTGAATGGCCGAATAACCAGATCGGGGTCGATACCTTCTATATCGCTGTGATCGACATGGCCGTCCGGATACGCGTGAAGCAGGCCGAACAGCACCCCTTTGCTCGAAAGCTCAGCTGTGTTTTTTACACCGCTTTTACGCGCGCTTGCCAGAGCCTGGCGACGCTGTAGCTGCAAATCGGCAGTCATCTCGCGTGCCAGCAGTTCTATAAGACCGGCACCGAATAGATGGTTAGTATTGCGCTCGTTCGAAAACTGCGGATCGGTGTTGTCGAAATCGGTATTCTGGAAGCCTTCAGAGACAAACACATTGACGGAGAAATCACCAGCGCCACCTACCACCGGACTGTTGTGGCAACTGGAACAGGCGTTCGCATCCAGCCCTGCGGTACGGGAAAACTGATGACGAGCGGGTCGCTTGCGTTTGGTTGGTATTATCGCCTGTGTGGACATCGGTCTGCCGACGCCGTCGTCCCGGGTAAAGCGCGCACTGAACAATGATTCGCCAGCGCTTATCAATGGTGCCAGTTGTTCTGTGGTGAGTAATCCCGAAAAGGCTTTCTGCTCGACATGTTCCGCAATACCGCGAGCACTCCACGGATAGGCTGTAGGTTGCCCGCTTGTTTCTGCCGCGCGCAACTGCGAGGAGCCAGCGCAGGTGAGTCCAGCGCAGGTTAGCAATACAAACAGAAAAAAAAGCGTTAATCTGAAGGTGCTAATGGCGGGCGCAACAGAGGCGGTAGTGAACATGCTGAAGTCGCTCTGGCAATTATTATAGAAAGCAGAATAGCTCAGCATAATCTTTCACCAAAGCCGAATATTTCCTGATCAATATAAGATAACGCCTGCAAAGAAGCGCCGGTTCGAATCAGGCTGCCTTCGCTTTTTTCGTTATAGACTGACACATAGCTACTGCTGTCCCCCGTGCCGTAGTGACGCGAATTTCTGGTCAGTGATTCTTCCATGAGTGTAAATGCCAGTGCGGTAGTGCCGACCAGCACGGTGGGGAAAGGATCAAAGATAGCAAATAGATTAGTCAGCCCTTGTCCGATGGCGGCTCCCGCCTCGGCAAAAGCCTCTCGTTCGGGACCCGGTGATCGCTTTGCAGTCTCAATTAACCCGGTGAACTCTTCTTCTGAAATAATATCTGCCGGAATAGTATCGCTCGGTAGATTTTTGGCCTTGCGCCAGATGGCATAGTCCGATGCGTAGGCTTCGATGCAGCCGTATCGACCACAGCGGCAAAGCGCGCCGTCTGCTTTGTAAAGCATATGGCCGAATTCGGTGCCGGAGGAGTGTGATCCGGTGAGAATTGAACCCTGATGAAAAAAACCCAGCCCGATACCGTAAGACAACAAAATAGTTGCAAAATTATTCGCTGAGTCAGGTGGAGTTGTGAACGATGATTGAGCTTGACCCGGTTGCTGCTGGCGCTCCTGGTACAGAGCTCTTGCAATCATGTTGCAATCATTGGATACGGTAACACCAACGCTATAGCGCGATCGCAGCTCACGACTTAAATCAAAGTTGCGTACCGCCGTAATGGGCGACCACAGCAGCGCGCTGCTGTCGTGAGTGACGGTACCCTGGCAGACCAGCGCAATATGCTTCAGCGCCGATCGATAGTGTTTATCTGCGGCCAGTGTGGCGTCTATGGCGGCAAACAGACTTTGCTTCAGAGTTTCCGCTGAAAGCGTGGCGGTAACCAGCGGGGTGTCAGCCCGGTGCAAGCGGTTGCCGGCGTAGTCGTACAGGGTGATCCCCACCTGATTGAGCAGGAACGTCACCACTGCCGTTGATGCAGCACCGGGATTCAATTCAAGAATCACCTGAGGGCGACCTCGACGTGTGTGGAAGTTGCTGGTCGGCGAGGGGGTTGAGGTGGAATCGACTTGTCTGATTACGCCATCGTCGATGAGCTCTGCGGTGACCAGCGTAACGGTTGCGCCGCTTAAACCGGTAATTTCAGCAATGCTGGTGCGAGACAGCATCCCGTTACCACGCAGGCAGGTAAGTATGCGGCTTCGATTGGCCAGACGCAGTTCATCAGATTTAGTAATAGTTGCCATAGAAAAATAACTTGACACATCTTGACGAAAGAATCACTATTTTTTTCGAGCCTAAAAATTAATTGGTGCATTTGCGCTGTCATACTGGCAGAATTGCTCTGTGTCTGGCTTTTCAACGAATCGGCAACACCTGCGCTGATCGAAACACTGGTTCACTGCAAATTACAACATACGTATTTTAAACCGAGGAATTTCACGAATGAAAAGAACTCTGATGGCATTGGCAACAACAGCGTTTGTTGCAACTCTGGCCGGTCCGGTTATGGCGAAAGACAAAATAGTCGGCGTCTCCTGGAAGGTGTTTCAGGAAGAGCGCTGGAAGCGCGATGAAGCGGTTATCAAGGAAATTGTTGAAGCCAATGGCGACAAATATATTTCTGCCGACGCACAGGGTTCTGCTGCCAAGCAGCTGACTGACGTCGAGTCACTGATCGCCCAGGGTGCGGACGTACTTATGATTGTCCCGTTTGACTCCGAAGCGATTCTGCCAGCGGTCGAGCAGGCATCCGCCGAAGGTATCCCGATGATCGCCTATGATGTACAGATCGAGCATCCGGATTCGCTCTATATCACTTTCGACAACGTTGGCGTAGGCCGAATGATGGCGCAAACCATGTTGGACAGTGGTCAGACTGAAGGCAACTTTGCATTCATCAAAGGTGATCAGGGTGATCCGAACGCCACATTCCTGTTTGAAGGTATTATGGAAATTCTCCAGCCGAATATAGATGCCGGCAAGATCAAAAACGTCTGTGAAACCTTCACCGATGGCTGGAAGCCTGAAAATGCCCAGAAAAATATGGAGCAATGCCTGACTTCACAGAACAACAACATCGATGCCGTGATCTCTGAAAACGATGGTATGGCAGGTGGTGTAGTAGCGGCTCTGGAAGCGCAAGGCATGGCGGGCAATGTACCGGTTACGGGTCAGGACGGCGATCTCGCTGCGATTAACCGCGTAGCACGTGGAACTCAGCTGGTTTCTGTATGGAAAGACTCTCGTGCACTGGGTAAAGTCGCCGCTGAAGCCGCGCTGATGCTGGCTGATGGCAAGTCAATGACTGACGTACCGAATACAGCGCCTTTCTCTGGCGGTAAGCGTGGTGTAGAAGTAGTTTCTATTCTGCTGCCGCCTACGCCAATCACAACCAGCAATGTCGGTGCAGTCATCGATGCTGGCTGGATCGACAAAGCAAAAGCCTGTGAAGGTGCAATGGACGGTGTCAACGGCTGCTGATCTGTCGCGTTGGTTCTATACCGGTAAAAGACTTTTTTTGTCGGTAAAATCAGGGCTATGTCGCAATGCATAGCTCTGGCAGATTGATAAATACCCTGTCAGCAGTAACACCGGTCACAGCGTATTGGCTGTGGCCGGTTTATCACCTTGCGAGAGTGAATTTACCGGTTCTATAATCTCTCGGTCGAATGTCATCGAAGCGGCATCACTTAAGTGTAATGCCACCAAAATACGGGAGCATACACAGCGTGTCTGAGCAGAAGGACTACAAAGAAAGCGCATTAGTTCGCTTCCTTCGTGCAACCGAAGTCGACACCCGCTTGCTCGGCATGATCGGCGCACTCATGCTGATCTGGATCGGGTTTCATTTATATGGTCATTTTGTCAATGGCTACGGTGCCTTTTTAACCCCGCGAAATCTGTGGAATCTCTCTGTGCAGACTTCGTCAATCGCGGTGATGGCGACCGGCATGGTGCTGGTTATTGTAACTCGGCATATAGATCTTTCAGTTGGCTCCCTGCTTGGTTTCACCGCCATGATTATGGGCGTAATGCAAGTGTGGGTTCTGCCGAAATTCCTGGGGCTGGGTCACCCGATGATCTGGGTAATAACCGTGATTGTCGGCATCGCTTTCGGTACCCTGGTCGGTGCCTTCCAGGGATTTTTGATTGCCTATCTCAATATTCCCGCATTTATCGTAACACTGGGCGGCCTGCTGATCTGGCGCGGCGCGTCGTATCTGGTTGCACGTGGAGAAACGATTGCACCCGTAGATCAAACATTTTCGTTAATCGGGGGCGGCCCGTATGGAACAATAGGGGCTACCGGTTCCTGGATTCTCGGTGTCCTGGTGTGTCTGGGAATTATTTTATTGTTGCTGAGCGGCAGACGGCAACGAGTGCGCTTTGGTTTTCCAACCCGGCCGCTGTGGGCGGAAGGCCTTATTGGCGGTGTCGGGTGTGCTGTGGTAATTGGCGCGGTGATGGTAATGAATGCCTACCCCTGGCCCAAAGGAATTATCAAACGTTATGCCGCGGCCAACAATATAGAAATTCCGGAAGGCGGCATATTTATTTCGCACGGGTTCGCGATCCCGATCCTGGTTGCCATTGCGGTCGGTATCGCAATGACTTTCCTCGCAACCCGCACGCGCTTTGGTCGCTATGTATTTGCCATTGGCGGAAACCCTGAAGCGGCAGAGCTTGCCGGTATTAATACAAAAAAAATGACCATGCTCATTTTTGCTCTGATGGGCGCGCTAACAGGCGTGGCCGCGGTCATTGCCAGTGCCCGACTGAAATCGGCCACACTGGCGCTCGGTCAGTTCGACGAACTCTATGTGATCGCCGCGGCAGTGATAGGCGGAACCTCTTTTGCCGGCGGAATCGGTACAATCTACGGTGCAATTCTGGGGGCGCTGGTCATGCAGTCGCTGCAGTCCGGAATGGTACTGATCGGTTTCGATGCGGCAATACAGCAGATGGTTGTGGGCGGGGTGCTGGTTATGGCCGTATATCTCGATAATTTATATCGCCGGAATTCAGCGTAACGGAGCTAGAAGACTATGGCTACTACAGATGCTGCAACGTCGGCCAATGCAGATAAAACACGGGCAGATAAAACACCTTTAGTACAGCTTGAGGAAATCTCAATCTCGTTTGGCGGGATTCATGCGGTTGACAAAGCCTCCTGCGAATTGCATCAGGGGGAGGTGGTTGGTCTGCTCGGGCACAATGGTGCCGGTAAATCCACGTTAATAAAAATACTCTCCGGCGCCTATACCCGTGACAGCGGCAGAATATTTGTCGATGGAAAAGAGGCAACCATTACCAATCCGCGCCATGCAAAAGACTATGGTATCGAAACAATCTATCAGACACTGGCGCTGGCAGATAATGTCGATGCAGCAGCTAATCTATACCTGGGGCGTGAATTATTAACCCGTTGGGGTACGCTGGACGATGCTGCCATGGAATCGGAAACCCGCAAGGTCATGAACCGCCTCAATCCGAATTTCACCCGCTTTAAAGATCCGGTCAAGCAGTTGTCAGGCGGACAGCGGCAATCCGTTGCGATCGCCAGAGCCATTCACTTCAAT
Organism: Chromatiales bacterium (ex Bugula neritina AB1); assembly: GCA_001730015.1. Classification (GTDB taxonomy): domain Bacteria; phylum Pseudomonadota; class Gammaproteobacteria; order Granulosicoccales; family Granulosicoccaceae. The sequence continues at coordinate 36,571 of MDLA01000087.1, forward strand.
GCCCGTATCCTGATTATGGATGAACCAACAGCAGCACTTGGTCCCGCTGAGACCGAGCAGGTCGGGCAATTGATTCATCAGTTGAAGAATGATGGAATCGGTATTTTTCTGATCAGCCACGATATACACGACGTCTTCGATCTGGCGGACCGCGTCGTTGTTATGAAGAACGGCACGGTGGTCGGTGAAGCCCGTACTACAGATGTGACAAAAGATGAAGTATTAGGCATGATCATTCTTGGTAAATGCCCGCCTGGCGCGACACCGGGGCCCGGCGCGTCGGCAGATTAGGCAGCTGTTTGAAAAACTAAACTGCTGCGGATGCGATCTATCGCTTAGGCACAGCGTTCGATAAAGTTGGATTTGAATAACTTTTTTCGTCGTAGTCGATCGCAATGTCTGACTCAAAGTCTTACATCCCGGGTACGCCCCCACTCCCGGACTGGTTCCGGGTTCGGGTCTGGATCATGGTGCGCAAGCCATGGAGTACCCTGTTGTACGATGAACCCGCGTGACGGCTAAAGACAATATAGAGAGGATAAAATGAGTACGGGATTTTTCGGTGACATTGATCGCATCCCCTACGAGGGGCCGGACAGCCAGAACCCGCTGGCCTTCCGCTACTACCAGCCCGATGAAATAGTCGCCGGCAAGCGCATGGAAGATCACCTTCGTTTTGCCGTTTGCTACTGGCACACATTCACGTGGCCGGGCTCTGACCCTTTCGGTGGCCAGACTTTTGAACGCCCCTGGTTTGATGGCGGCGGCCATTCAAATGATCCCATGACAAATGCAAAACTTAAGGCAGACGTGGCATTTGAAATGTTCAGTGCCCTCGGTGTGCCGTATTTCTGCTTTCACGATGCAGACGTACGACCTGAAGGGCGTAACTTTGCGGAAAATACGCAAAATCTAAATGAGATCGTCGACTACTTTGAGAAGAAAATGTCCGATACCGGTCTGAAACTGTTGTGGGGTACAGCTAACCTGTTTTCTCATCGACGATTTATGGCCGGCGCTGCAACCAACCCCAACCCCGAGGTGTTTGCGTTTTCAGCAGCAACAGTTAAAACCTGCATCGATGCCACTCATCGGCTGGGTGGTGAAAACTACGTGCTCTGGGGAGGCCGCGAAGGCTATGAAACACTGCTCAATACCCGAATGGATAAAGAGCTGGATCAACTGGGCCGGTTTCTGAATATGGTTGTTGAATACAAGCATAAAATCGGTTTTACCGGAACGATTCTGGTCGAGCCCAAGCCGCAGGAGCCCACCAAGCATCAGTATGATTACGACGTCGCGACCGTCTACGGATTCCTGAAACGGCACGGTCTGGAAAACGAAGTAAAAATGAATATAGAGCAGGGTCATGCGATTCTGGCCGGCCACACATTTGAACATGAACTGGCACTTGCCAATGCATTGGGAATTTTCGGTTCTATAGATATGAACCGCAATGACTATCAATCCGGCTGGGATACCGATCAGTTCCCGAATAATGTGCCGGAGATGGCGCTCGCCTATTATCAGATTCTGCAGGCAGGCGGGTTTACCACCGGTGGCACCAATTTCGACGCCAAGCTGCGGCGCCAGTCGATAGATCCAGATGATCTGCTAATGGCTCATATAGGCGGTATGGATTGCTGTGCCAGAGGGCTGAAAGCCGCTGCCGCACTGATTGCAGATGGCACCGTTGACGGGTTTATAGAAGACAGATACAGCGGTTGGAATACTCCTGAGAATCAAGAGATTCTCGCTGGCAAGGTATCGCTTGACGAGCTGGCAGCGCGGGTAGAGCAGCAGGATATCAATCCGCAGCCCGTATCAGGGCGGCAGGAATACTTGGAAAATCAGATTAATCGATTTGTCTAGTGGCCAGGTAACAGTTGGATTTTGGCTTTGAGGTAAAAACCAGATTGATGAAGCCTGCCGCATACCCCGTAGCGTGTGGTGAGTGGTGCGAACCGCACGATCAGAGCTCGGCGGACATTGGTGCGGTTCGTATTTGCCTCACCACACCCTACGGTCCTCGGGCGTTGAGGTAACAGGCAGGTTGATGGGCGCAGAGGCTACGGCATAGTTGGTAGCGTGTGGTGAGTGGTGCGAACCGCGCGATCAGAGCGCGGCAGACATTGGTGCGGTTCGTATTCGCCTCACCACACCCTACGGCACTCAGGCTTCTAGCTGCAAACAAGAAACTATAGCGGGGTCGTTCGGTGTATCATCAGTGTGGTACGTCGTTAGATACCGGAGAAAAGCGTTGATCGTTGATCACAGAACCTACACCGTTAAACCGGGCAGTATTGGCCAGTTTCTGGCTCTGTATAAAAAGGCTGGCTTGCCGCTGCAGAAAAAACACCTTGGCCACTGCGTTGGCTGGTATATCAGCATGGATATCGGGGAGCTTAATCAGGTTGTGCATATGTGGGCTTACAAAGATCTGAACGATCGGGCTGCACGGCGCGCTGAGCTTATGAAAGAGCAGGGCTGGCTTGATTATTTAGCCGAAGCAATGCCTCTGCTGCAGACGATGGAAAACAAAATTGTGACGGCGGCGGACTGGTTCGATCTTGATGCGGCTGTAAGTTCGCAAGACTGAACTCCAGCATACTGCGCCGGTTGTCTGGTTCCGTAAGCTATAAGCACTCAGATATAAGCACTCAGTTTAAGCACTCAGGTAAATAAAATTGCGCCAATCGCGATAGCCGCAGGTACTGCCTGCATAAACAGTATTTTCTTTTCGACTGTTATTGCACCGTAAATGCCGGCAACAAGTACACAGCCGCTCAGGTAAAGGGCGATCCGCTGTTGCCAGAGTTCGTCGCTGATAAAATAAGTGAGTACCAGCGCCACTCCAAGAAACGCGTTATACAGGCCCTGATTGGCGGCAAGTGCTTTTGTGTCCTTGAAAAACTCTGCAGTGAAACCTGAAAATACCTTGGGTCCGCGGGTTTCCCATCGGAACATTTCGAAAATCCAGATATAAATATGGATCAGTCCGATCACTAGTACGATGATGCTGGCTATGGTGGAAATGGCTGGTCTCCCGGATAGTGTTGAAAATAAATTCAAATTTCGAATTGAAGCGATATGCTAGCTCGGTGGTATGTCAAAGCCGATTATAAATGATTCGGGGAACGGTTTGTCTTTTGGATCTATACCTCTGACCAGGCGAATTCCCGGTAACTTCAGCAGTCGCTTTGTGATCTCGGGCAACTGCACACGGCTGACCTGATCGCCCAGACAGGTGTGCATGCCATAGCCCATATGCATGTAGTGGTAGGCCGGACGGTCGATGCAGAAGTCACCGGCGGCAGGGAGTTCGCGGCTGTCTCTCATGGCGGATCGGGTACTGACTAGTACGGTTTTTCCTGCTTTGATCTTCGCTCTGCGGAAGGTGCCACTGGCGATTTTGTAGTCCTGCACGCAGTTGCGCACAACAAACGGGTTGATCGGATCAAAGCGTAGTGCTTCCCAGCAATATCGGTATAGAAGATCGTCATCGTCTGCTTTGGCTGCGGCTATCGCTCCTTCAAGATGTTCAGGCCGTTTGAACAGCTGCTCGAGAATTTGTACTAACGCCTGGGAGGTGGTTTCGCCGCCGCCCACCAGTGTGCCCATGATGTTGGTGGCAATGCGCTGCTCATCGAATTCTATTTCGTCGGGAAAATTTGATTTTAGTAACCTGCAGAGTATATCGTCGCCGTCGGGGTTGGCGTGGAGCCTGTCCCGACACTGTGGTATCCAGTCAGCGAGGTACTGCTTCATTTCTGCCCCGGCTTCTATATTCGCCTGGTGAATATCGGGATCGCGATCACCGTTGTGGAACATGTCGAGTTGCGTTGCCTTTGACCAGCGCAGCATAGTTTCCAGATCGGGGCCGGGGAAGCCGAAGTATTCACCGGTAAGGCGCATCGGCACGTTTCGGGAAATGGTAGCGACAACATCTATTTCGCGTTTGTCGAGCTGTGGCGCGACTGCTTCTTCGGTCAGACGGGCCACTATCTTTCGAACGTCCTGCATATCCTTGCGCTGGATCAGCGATAGCATGATGCCTTTGTCGCGCTGATTGAGTACCGTGTCGTCGCGACTGAGCATAAATGGTCCGACGGACGGATCCATCATGGGGCCATAGGGTACGTTGAATATTTCCGGCCGCTGCAGGGCTTCCTGCACATCGCGAAAGCGCGTAATAAAGACAGGGCCATCACCGGGCATAACCAGATTAGGGCGAGTATTTCTTATAATGGCGAATAGAAGATCGGGCTTGTTGTCGATCATCCAGCGCAGCGCTTTGGCGACGAAACCTTTTTCGGTTTTTTCTCCGGTTACTGATTTTTCCGCAGACATGGTATTACTAGCTCCTTTATGGCTGACGAATCTGGATTGCTATTGCGTTTTTAGAAATTCGATAATCGCTGCGCGATCTGCGGGTTTAAGTTCCGGGCCGATAACGCCTTGCACCTGCTTACTCCAGTGCGCATCTTCATCCCACTCATCTGAAAATACATGTCCGGCATTACTGTTTCCAGCCAATTCTGTATTCAATATAAAATAGCCGTCAATGTAGCGGGCGTCGGGGTTTTGCTCTGCTTTTTTGTATAGATCGTCGTCCTGGTAGACGCCCATCTTTTCGGCATCGAAACGTGTTGTTCCCAATTGTACAAATCTGGACCGGTCTTCGGGTTTGCCGAGCAGCTCATCAACCGTGGCGATTGAGCCATTGTGCAGATACGGTGCTGTTGCCCAGATACCATTCAGCGGTCGTGCTTTATACCCCTTACCGGATCTCAGGCAATTGGGCCGATCATCCTCGTATTCCTTTTGATGTTCTTCCGGAATAAAGTTGTTCTCAAACCACTGATCATTTACCTCCTGTACCAGTGCGCCCAGAGCGGTTGCAAAAGGAACGTTTGGTCCATCTGAAATGGGCACCTCGACCAGTTTCGCGTATGGGTAGTCTTTTCCCTGATCATAATCTTTGTTTTCAGCATAACCGGTTGTTGCAACAGATTCCGGTTCATATTGGTTGGGTGATTTAAATTTCTTCGGTTCTTCAACGCATACCGTGGTATCGAGACCCATGCCCCACGTCGACTCATTGAGAGGACCATCGTTGTTGCCGGCGGTATTGACACGGCGCTTCATCAGCACTCTGGCCTGTGCCGGATCCGTTCCGATCTGACTCAGTGGCACCATCGTTACCGTTAGCAGCTTGTCTTTTAGTTTCTTCGGTGATTTTTCTGTGCCGTAGTATTCAATCTCTTTAAACTGTTCCCAGAATTCAGGCTCGTCCATCGGGGGTAAGTGGCAGTCCTTGCAGAGCGCTTTATATAGAGCTCTGCCATCATCGGCGAGTTTTTTATCAATCGCGGGAAAATCGTCCGGCCATTTTGGGCCCTGTAGTCCATAGACCTTAACGTAGTTGCTGTCGTCTGTGGCTTCAGCCTGATACTCGGGCGGCTTTTCTCCGCTTAATACATCTTCAATCCAGATCAGGTTTTTAATATCGACCGATGATGAGAACTTCCCTTCGGTTTTTGGTGCGCTCATATTCACATAGGCGCTCACACCCAGTGCCTCACCGGCATTGCGTATCAGTGGAGCCATAATGGAACCGTCGTACTGTACCCAGTCGAACCACGGTGCAGTCCAGATGTGCGGGTAATTCACCGGAGCATTTGGCGCAACATAGTTTTCATACCGCTCGTAGTCGATAGCGAAAGTCTGGTTGCCGATACGGTTCAGTGCATCCAGTCGGGTAAACCCTTCAACTACGTTGACGTCCGACGGTAGACCGGCCAGGTGTTTGACCAGCGATTGTAGCTCCTGCTTCAGTTCCAGTTTGCGTTTGTACGAGTAATTATCCCCGAGCACGCCTTCGGCAAAGCGATCGAAGCGACCGTTGAGAATTGGCAGTTTCGACGAGACAAATGTCTGCCCCAGTGCAGCTGCAAGCGCCTTGGTGAGGTTGCCCAGGTCTGTCACTGCCGGGCCACCTTCAATCAGGTAGTGTTTTGGCGGCTTGTTGCCATCGGGGAGTGTCAGGTGTGAGGTATGGCAGGCAGCACAGGTGAAACCTACCGCGTCTTCTATATCACGGATTCCAGGTAATTTTTGTTCCGGGGTAACGGCGAAACCTAATGGCAGCCCATAGGGGTTGTAGCGGTTATCCGGGCCGCCCTCACTTTTAATAAAACCGAATCGAAGGATGTAGTCGTCGTCGAGAAATTTGCCTGTGCTACCGAAAAACAGGGCGAAAGGGTTGCTTCGAGGGGCTTCCAGCGCACGTAACCAGGAAAGTGGCACCGGTAAGGTGCGGGTGCCCTGACTGATTGAGTGATATTTATCGCTGATATCAGGCGTCCACCCCTGGTCCAGTCTTGCCGGTGCAGTGACGATATCAGCGGGCCGCATGTAGGGGGGAGTCAGTGCTTCGATTTTTGAGCGGAAGAATGTTCCAGTGAGGAACAGAATTAACGCGATAACTAAAGTAAAAACAAACATTTTGAAAAGCCGGCGGAGGATATTCCACCGTTGGGCTTGCGCTACTGTCGTCATAACTTCCTCCCGAATTCCCGTTTCTTTTAGAAATGTAGCTTATTTATGCTCTCGTTGACATGACACTATTAGGGGATAATTTACAGTATTTTCAGTGTGATGGCGTTCTCGAATAGACACAAGGTGAGCGGGCGGAACGGCTATATCAGCTTACATTACTGTCTTATAACGCTTCCACTGTAATCCATTTTTCATCCCGGTCGTTATTAATCATCAGGTATTAAAAACCGTAACCGCAGGCAGATCAGGTTTGTGTGTATTGCCGGGGAATTATATGTCGAAAATTAAATGTGAAGCAGGCACGTGCAACCGAGTTCTGGTTAAAAGACTCGCCGCTGGAGCTGCCTTGCTGATCGGCCTGCTGTCCGCTCCTCTTGGTGCACAGCAGATTTCTGCCTGCAGCAGCACCGCCTCGGATGCCGACGGTGATGGCTGGGGCTGGGAAAACAACCGATCCTGCCGCATAGAGGTTGCCACCATACAGAGCCCGGTTACCACAGGCGGCATCTGCAAGGGCAGTAATGCCGATCCTGATGGCGACGGCTGGGGCTGGGAAAACAATAACTCGTGTCGCGTTGCTGCCGGCATTACTGAAACGCTGGGAGCCAGTAAAAAACAGGCAGCCGCAGACATACTCGCCGGCGGTTATCCGGTGTGCAAGTCGGCTTTTTCGGATCAGGATGGAGATGGCTTCGGGTGGGAAAACGACCAGAGTTGCCGTGTCGGTGCTGTTTCAGCTGAAAAAGTCATCATTATTCCACAGCAGTCGACATCCGCCCGGCAGGACCCCCAGTTTCCGGCGTGTGCGTCACAGCTGTCTGATACAGATGGCGACGGCTATGGATGGGAGAACGGCGCGAGCTGCGTGGTGATAACGTCAAAGTCAACTGCTCCGGCACCGTCGGCGAATACCAACCTCGGCGCTGCACCACCGCCGGTAGCTGCTGCCACAGCAGGGCAGCTTAACGGCCACCCCGTGTGCATAACAGATAGCAGCGATACCGGCAATACCGGGTTCGGCTACGAAAACAACCGCACTTGTGTTATTGCAAACAGCCTCACGGCTACCCCGGATAACCCGTTGCTGAACCAGCGCAGCTGCATACCGTGGCTGGAGATTGGCTACGGCAACTACCGCCTGCAAAACAACACCTGGAATGATGGTGCCGTGTATTCGGACAACTGGTCCCAATGTATCGAGCTACAGGGCAGTGCCGGTAACTACGTTGCTAAGTGGGATTACAACTGGCTCGGCCGCCACCAGGGCGACGAGTACGCCGTGAAGTCGTATCCACAGGTGTATTACGGCCGTAAAACCCGCTACAACGTTTCCGGTTCGGTGGCCGAGACCGGTCTGCCGGTCAATATAAATAATATGCCGCAGTTTATGGTCGATTACGACTACGCCGAAACCGGTATCGTTGAGCGCAATGTTGCACTGGAATCGTTTTTTCACACCAGCTGTGATGCCGAAGAATACAACAAGCAGTTCGAAATGATGATCTGGGTCGGCGTGCCGTCGATCAGAACACCAGGCGTGCAGCTTACCAGCGTCAGCCTCAGCGGCGAAGAGTGGGATGTTTACACCAACCCGACTTTGGGCTGGGCCTATGTCGCGTTTGTAGCGAAAAAGCCGAGTAATAAAGGCACGCTCGACTGGAATGCGTTCGTGAACTGGTCACGGTATGAAGGCCCGGCTTATGGTGTACCGGCAATGGGCGGGAACACCTGCATGGGGGCTATAGAGATAGGTAGTGAAACCTTCTGGGGCAGCGGCACGTTTACACTTAACCGCTTCCAGGTTCGACACTAACCGGGCTTTATTGAATAGCTCTTGGCTCGTTGATAGCTGTATCCCCGGCGCTAAAGGCCAAACGGTTTATGTCACAGATTTGATCGGGTCGATGTTCTAATCCGTGAAAAATTCGGGTTAACGATGCGCTTTGTTGTATCGTTGCGGGTAGATTCGAAGGCGACTTGAACCGTAAACCGGGGGGATATCCGTGGCCGAAAACTATGATTATATAATTGTTGGCAGTGGCGCTGCCGGTTCTGTACTGGCCGCACGGCTGGCAGCAGCAAACCACAGCGTGTGTGTGGTTGAGGCGGGCGGCAACGACAACAGCCCAATGATCCGAATACCCGCAGGCTTTGTAAAAAATCTGACAAAGCCCGATCACATGTGGCAGTTTAACAGTGTCCCCGGAGAAAACACCGGCAATCGCAGCGTGTCTCTGCCGCAGGGAAAAGTGCTCGGCGGCTCAACCTCAATTAACGGCTTAATCTATAATCGCGGCCAGGCCTACGATTACGACCATTGGTCAGCACTCGGCAATGCCGGCTGGTCTTACAGTGAGGTGCTGCCGTACTTTCGAAAGTCGGAAACAAGGCTTGCAGAAGAGTCACAGTACCGTGGCAGTCACGGCCCCCTGCGAATCAGCGATCCGGACCAAAGCCACCCGCTGTGTGATGCTTTTATAGAATCCGTTGCAAAACTCACCGGTGCGCCAACCGATAACGACTACAACGGCGCTACTCAGCGTGGAGTCGGCTATTACCAGCGCTTTATCCATGAAGGCAGCCGTGAGACAACCGCCGGAGCGTTCCTCAAACCAGCCGTTGAAAATTACAATATCAGTTTGCGGCTGCAAACAAGAGCGCTGCGGGTTGTTGTCGAAAAAAATAAAGCGACCGGTCTTGAAGTTGAACACAACGGCAAGCGTGAAACGTTGCAGGCAAAAAAGGAACTGCTGCTGTGTGCGGGAACGGTGAATACCGCCAGACTGTTGCAGCACTCCGGAATCGGCGACGGAGAGCATTTGCGATCACTGGACATTCCCGTAGTACATCACTTGCCCGGCGTCGGCGAAAACCTGCAGGATCATTACTTCGTCCGGCTGGCAGCACGTTTAAAACGTGGCGTTTCCACTTTGAACAGTCAGGCCAGAGGCTGGAGACTGGGGCTGCAGATTGCGCGTTGGTATATGGGTAAGCCGAGTATTCTAGGCTGGAGCCCGTCTATCGCCTATGCCTTTTTGAATTCACAAGACCAAAGCAGTGAAACTGAATTGCCGGATCTGCAATTTGTATTCAGCCACGGCAGCTATCGCCCCGGCAGAGTTTATGAGCTGGATACTTTTCCGGCAGTAACGTGCGGGCTAACCCAGCAACGCCCGGAAAGCAAAGGTTATGTTCGAATAACCTCAGCGGATCCCTATAAATCACCCGATGTGCAGCCCAATTATCTAAAAGAGGAAATTGACCAGCGCGTCACCGTGCGCGGAATTAAAATGGCGCGCAGCATCCTGCAGGGGGAGTCATTCAGTCAGTGGTTTGAGCGCGAGGAAGTACCGGGTGAGAATATAGTCAGTGATCAGGAACTCCTGGAGCATGCACGCAATACCGGCAACACCGGCTATCATTTAGTCGGTTCGTGCAAGATGGGACCGGCAGTCGATCCGATGGCCGTAGTCGATCCCAAGTTGCGAGTGCACGGTTTGCAGCAGTTACGGGTAATTGATGCCTCAGTAATGCCGCGAGTGACTTCATCCAATACCTGCGCGCCGACGATCATGATAGCGGAGAAGGGAGCTGATCTGGTGCTGGGGTCGTTGGTATAGGGTTATTGGTAAGTTGTGGTTGCCCGGCTTTGATGTGGTCCGTGTGTAACCTTCGAGGGTTATTTATAGGGAATGAACCTATATGTTTTTTCGACATTGAGCGTCTCTTGGGAGTGGCGATCTATTCTACAGCCTAAACGGCTAGCACCTCTGCAACGAAGTGCGCGGCTAGGCTGAAATGGATTATTGACGTTTCAACTGCCCAAATTAACATTAACGAATATTTGCTACTGGCAAAAACGGGTGTGTATATCGTAAGTTATTGATTTTATTGGCAGGGTCGATATTGACCTCTATAAGCTCCCGGGCACGAAATTTTAAGCAACACCAGCGATTATTTAAAAGGTTTTAGGCGGGTCTTACCTTTTTGCCGGCGAATGAAATATATAATTACCGGTGTCAAAAATATACTGGGTAGTATCCAGGCGACGAATGCGGGGTTGGTATCCACATTTACAACAAAAACCGCAGTCAACGTTGCTATGCTGCCGCCCCCCATGCGCGTCAGGTGCAGTACGATGCGATCCTTGCCTTTGGGCCATGCGTTGCGCTTCCAGTCGAGCCACGCTGGAATACCGCCAATTGCTGCAAATATAATCAATACTGTGCCGAGATTTTTTCCGGTTGACAACATCCACAGGCCAGTTGCTGCCATAACAACTGATGTCAGAAGCATGGCGGCGGAAGCTGCGCGATCGACAGTGGCTGTAACGCCATTTCTTACATTGGCTGATCTCCAGCCGGTGTATATCTGGTAGCCACTGAACAAGCCGATGAGTAGCAGAAATATATTGCTGGTAACTACTGACATAACCGTTGCCATCACCAGGGCTACGGCCATTGTATATACATACATTTTTCCACCGCGGCGATGCCATTTCTGACCTTTGGCGCTGAGCCAGGCTATTAGCAGGCCGATCACCGCCAGGCTGCCAGCAGCAAGATGAAACCACAACAGTATGTCTTTCATTTTGTCCCCGGTGGAATTTTAGACATAATACCATGCTCGGAAATTCAGGTTGATCAAAATGTAAACCGCGATACCTGAAAGCGACTACGTTTTCCCCCGGACTGCAGATCGGATCGGCTTAGCGATTCAACTGAAATACCCGGACTGGATCAGGTGATTCGTGTATTGTGATTTTCAAAGTATACGAATGAGTGTTTGCCGTTTGGTTTACAACAAGGCGTAGCTCTCAGGGAATGATTCTTACCGGATTAACTTTGCAGGGAATTGCGCAGGGGGCGAAGATTCTGTAACTGTAGAGAGAATTTCGGTTCCGTGGTCTGGCGGATATTAATCTCGATACCACAAGTTTGTTTGGAAATGAGGCCAAGCAAACAATCACCGTGCGGGCGTCTATATCAACGGTCACGTTGTGGCAGGCCTCTTTGCTTCCTGCCTTTATTGAAGCTTATCCGGGTATTAACGTTCGATTAGTCTCTACAATTTGGGGTAACTCAATTGCAGAGGAAGATGTGGACATTGACTTGCGAATTGGTTACGGAGACTGGCCGGGAATGCAGGCGGAGAAGATATCGACCGAAACCGTAGTTCCGGTTAGTGCCCTGGATGGCAATCAATCCATTGGGAGCTCAACTGATCTTTTGCAGCAACCCCATATTTATATTCTGGGACATGAAGACAGCTGGGAAACTTACCTTTCAACTCATGGTCTGGTAGCCGAAAGCTCTCATATTCGATATATGGTTGATACCACGGCAACGGCGCTGGCGTTAGCGGCAGCGGGCGGTGGCATTGCTATAATCATTACCCGGTTTGTGGACGCTGCAATCCATTCTGGCTGCGCTGTATCGGTTGTCGGTGATCCAGTAGAATTTCCACAGTCGCACTACTTTGTAAATCCAGTGAATCAAAGCGCTCCCAGGCCAGAGGTCAGATTATTGAAGAGCTGGATTAGATCAGTTTTTGACGAATCGGTAGGAGGTTTGCGCTAGTACACGCGGGGTACTATGCTGTTATAGAATTTTCGTACGCGACTACACGGTTGCGCCCGGAAATTTTGGCGGTGTACAGCGCTTGATCTGCTGCCGCTACAATAGTTTGCTCTGTAGTGCCCTTGCCTGGAGTGAGTGTGGCAACGCCAATGCTGGCGGTGATTAGAGTTTCCTCTAGTTCAATTTGCGCGATCTGCTGATGCAGGCGAGTAGCAATCTGCAAGGCTTTATCTGCTGTGGTGTTGCCTAGTACCAGGATAAACTCGTCACCACCAAAACGTGCGGCAAGGTCTCCCGGCCGTTTGGCGAAAGTCTGAATTACCCTACTGGTTTTCCTCAGGCATTCATCACCGATCAGGTGGCCGAAAGAGTCATTTATAGTTTTGAAACGATCAATATCAAGCATAATAATTGATAGAGGAGTACCTAGTCTCATGTCGCGTCGCCATTCACTACTTAGTTTTTCGTCTAGGTGACGTCTGTTCGAAAGGCCGGTGAGACTGTCGGTACGTGATAGTATTTCCAGTGTCTTGTTGGCAAGCCTGCCGCTTGTAATGTTGTGGTGTGATATCAGGTAGTGCTGATCGTCGTCGGTGTCTACTGGTTTCATGGTTACGGAAAACCACTGTTCGCCATCGGTAAACAGGCAACGGTACTCGTGCTGGAATGAGCCAACTTCCCCGCTTACTAGTGAGCGAAGCCCATTGGCGGAGATTCTGGAGAATTGGCAACCGGATTCGGTCGCTCTGTCGCACACCGCCAGATAGTTGATCTGCTCCCAGTTTTTTATACTACAGCCATGCTTAGATGCCGAGTCAACCCATGCGCGATTAACACATTTTATAGCGCCGTCCCGAGCAACAATAGCTATTTGCTCGGGGATAGCGTCAAAAGCGCTGCGATAATAACCAGAAGATATTGACATTGGTAGAAAGCACTCCGCTAGCACATATTTTCTACTAAATAAGGTGCTGGTATTGTTCCTATACCAGGGAATATTTCATAGATCACTACCGCTGCATTGTATTACTTTGTGAATAGTAGCCAATGTTGTTCCGGGGGGCAATAGCAGCCTGTGTGTGGAGTGGGAAATCACGGAGGTTGCGCAATGTCAGATAACTCCGATAATTCATCTCAGGTATGAGTAAGGCCGGCCTCTAGTCGTGCGCGGGCAGCTCCGGATTTTATTGCACTTCTAGCGCGGTCAGCGGCGTCAGCCAGAGTCTTTTCAGCGCCTGTATGCCACATGATCAGTGCGCTGCCCAGTACTGCGGCATCCTGCACCGCACCGGATTCGCCTTCCAGTGCTCGAATACCGGCTTCTGCACACAGTGTAGCCAGGGCATCTATATCCCACTTCATACCGATACGCTCCGGGTGAAACGGTGCAGCCGGTGTGTTTTCCGGTATATCCTGTGCGCGGTAGTTTCGGTCCAGGCCGATTTCTTTAAGTATTACGTCGTGTTCAGTTGCTATGTCATCTTCGTGATAGCGAACAAAGTGCGCTTTGGCTTTAAACGATGGAATAATACCGCCTTCAGTGCCACGTATCAGCAGCAGGGAGTCGTGCTTTATATGGCGCCCGAGCATGGCATAGGTTTCTCTATAGGGCTTGTGAACATAGCCTGTTACCAGGTGGGTTTTCTGCACGCCTTTGATCGGCGCCAGCATTACTTCGGTTGTGCTCAGTACCGGGCGTTTCACTATTTGCGTGCGTAGTTTGTTCAGACTATATAGGGCCGGGTTAAAAATGCTCTGATCGGCATAGCCCCAGCCTATTGCCGGATCCGCAAGCCGTTGCGCCAGTTGCTGCATCGATTGCAGCGGATCTCCACCCAGCGCGCGCAGGATAGTGTGGTGTGTAACGCCGTTTTTAGGACCGCACAATTCCACGCCGTGCGAGTAGGCATTCACGCCGCATGCGGCCAGTACCGGCAATACAAACAATGATCCCTGCAGTGTTCGATTAAAGCCATTATAGGGATCAGCAATAACAACTGCTTCAGGGATATCTGATGTTAAATTGCTGGTGCGATCAATCAGGGCATCCTGCACACCTTTGAGCTCTTCATCCGTTTCACGTTTCATGCGCAAACCAATCAGGAACACGGCAGCTTGTACCGGATCTGCGGATCCGTCCAGCAGCGCGTGCATCACCGCTTTAGCTTCGCTATAACTTATGTTTTTACTGAGTTCAGGGCCTGTTGCGACGCGTTGAATTACGGAGCGCATCAGTTCCGCATCGGCGGTATCGAATGTGTTTGAATTCATGGGAATCAGTAGTCGCCGGGGTGTTTGGTTACAGGGTTGAAATATAGCGTTTACAGACTCTGGTCTGTAGGATTCAGGTGTATAAAAATGGTGTCGTTCTCGATGGTGACCGGGTAGATCACCAGATCATCTTCTGCCGGGTCATCCAGAACTTTGCCGGTGGTCAGATCAAATCGACTGCCGTGCAGCGGGCATTTGATCAGGGTGCCATTCAGATTACCGTCGCACAGTCTTGCGTCTTCATGGGTGCACATTTCATCGGCGACATAGACGCCGCTGTCGGTGTGTGCCACCACGACGTTTCTATCGGCCAGCGATACGCAGCGCATGTCGCGTATCGGGATGTCGCTAAGGTGACAAACGCGGTGTTTGGTTTGCATGGTAATATCGATTCGCGGTTGAGGTAACGGGCGGTTGCGCCATTATATAACGCGTTAACACGGCAACGTTAAGGAATCACCGTTATTTCCCTCGAAAATTGCCGCAGTGGTATATACCGGGTTTTAATGCCAGTGGTAATTGCCGAACTAATTTCTCTGTGCCGGAACAAGTAAATGACCGAATCAATCAGTGAAGACGACATGCTGCTTGCCAGCGGCATTGCCGCGTTTGAGGCCAAAGAGTTCAGGCGCGCCTGGCAATTGCTGCAGCCGTTGTCTGACCGGAGCAGTGCCGATGCTCAATACCGTTGCGCTATTATGCTGCAAAATGGCCTTGGTGTTGTAGCCGACGCAGAAGCAGCGGCGGCGCTGATGTCGGCGGCCGCTGTTCAGGGTTCTGGTCTGGCGCAGCATTCTCTGGGCATAATGAACCTGTTTGGTGAAGGGGTGGCGCAGAATACTCCAGAGGCAATCCGCTTACTTGAGCTTGCCGGAGAGAGCGGGCTTGCCGGAGCGTGGTCCACGCTGGGGATGATATACAACGAGGGTCAGGGTATAGAGCCGGATAAAGCACTCGCCAGAAAGTACTACACCAAAGCGGGCTTTGATCCCGATGAGTTTGTTTGAATCTTCTGTTTTTCAATGCGTTTTTGTGGCTGTGCAGGGTGCTTGTGTCGTGTTACTGGAACAGGAGTTCGCGCGTTACTACAAGGGCATTTGAGCACGAGCGACATCCGTCAGGCGCCTGTCTGAGAATGAGAGTCGTCGCGAGGATGTGAGGTTTTGAGTCAGATATTGCGATCGATTGAGGCGAATAGTTATTCATATTCAACAAAATCGATCGTAATAGCTGGCCAAAGGATCGCGTCCGCAGTAGATCATTCATTCTTGGAGAGGCTCCTCTGCCGCCGCAGATGTACTCGGTTTAGTCACACGGCGCCGGTGTCTTTGTGCGGTATAAGTATGCCGCAGCCCATGGATCGCAATTCGCCGAGACCGGTGTCCTGAAGTACCAGTGATAGATTCGGTGGTACCTCTGCCAGAAGAACGCTGCGCGTCGTTACCGGGCCATCGGGTGATTTAATCTGATTGACCCGGCCGCACAGCAGCTTGGTCGGTTTGTAACCCAGTGCGGCACAGGCGTTAACAATAGCGCTGGTGAAGTGCGCTTCGTTATCTGTTGCTGAAGCTGATGTGTCGAAGACGGTGTAACGTGAATAAAGTGTAGAGCTTGCGAAGATTGGTCGGAGTTTACCAGAGACTATAGTAAGCGGGTGTCCGGCTATCGTGTGTCTGGTTTCGCGCAGGCTGGTAATCAAATCAGCGGCAGTGTTTTTATTTACACGTATTTTCAGGCGTGTCCGGCGTGACAGCATCAGCGCCTCGTTGCTGTTTGCCGATGGGCGTTCCCAGCCGTTCTGCGAGCCGGCGAGGTGAATCGGGTGTACCGCCAGATCCGTACGGGCAATTGATAATCTATTACTAAGAAAGTTTATCAGTGCTGCCGATAAATCTGCAGCGTGATCAACCGGTAGCTGCTTACACTCTATAGAAAACACCACATCGGTCATTGCAGCAGCTGGAGCGGCTGTACTGCCTTCATTTTCCTGCCACAGGGTCATCGCTTATAGCTTCTGTGCACAATAAATTTTCTATAGCTTTGGCTGCTCACTACGCCGGCAGCTCATTCGTTAGGGCCTGCCGATCAAACCACCAGTCGTCCTGTACCATAACGTCCACCACGTTGCGCAGCCGAATCAGAAATTTGTCCGGTACATCGAGCTCCAGCCGTTCAACCCATAGTTCAAACATCTGCTGGTTATCTATATTGCTGTGGCGTCGCGCAACTCTGGCGAGCATGGCGCCGGTAAACAGCCGGAGTTTTTCGTGTTCATTGCCTTCAGCGCGGATATCCACAACGTAGTGCGCTGCTGCAGCGGCAACTGCAGCGCCATCGGAGTTGTCGGGTGTTTCGTCAATTATATGATCAAGAATGGCAACTGTTAGATTGGGATCGACCGGATAGGTAACTGCCAGCCACGCAGCCTGACCGATAGCGGCGATGGAATCGTCGCGCTCACAGAGGTAGATATACTGGCATGCCAGCGCGGCAAGTTCGAACTGCATGTGTTCGATACACGGTTGAATTGTCTGACGTGCGCGCTCGTAGGCCTGTGTTTTCAGGTCGAGGTCAAGTTCAAGGGCGGCGATGTCCAGGTGCAGTTTGATTAGTTCAACTGCGCCGAGCGGATGTATGCCGCTGTCGTTGAAATGCAGTTGGTCCAGCAGTGCTTCCAGTTGCGATTGCCGGTCTGCAACTGGTGTGGTGTCGAGGCGCTGCTGCTGCTCGCGTGAGAGCTTGAGGTTGTCTGGATCGGTTGCCATTTTCAGGATTCACTGGCGCTGCTGAACGCTGCTTCGAGTACCATTTCCCAGTTATCAGGGGTGTCAGGGTAGGGTGGTTTGAGATCCATGCGAAAAAACATTTCGCTGCGGGATCGCTGCTTCACAATAGCAACCAGCTCGGCAAATGTGCTGACTTCCCGATGCTGCAGCAGCAGTTCGCTAACGTGTAACATGGTTCGTTGCCCTGGTAATTTCTGCTTCGGATGCCGTTATGTTACCCGCGTCTGCTGTCACAGAAAATGCCTGCGGATTTAATTGTGCCAGCTGATGGTAGCGGCCGCGAAGCATCTGCCGCCCGCTGCTGCTGCTGCTGTTTTCAATGCGGCTTTGATCGAGGTTTACATGACCGCGTGTGCTGCCGTATCGAGTGTTGTTGCTGTTGCTATTTTCGCGGGACTTCGGCGGGTCGGTGAAAGCACGGCGTGCATGCAGAATATTGCGCGTCACAATGCCCTGAAAACGAGTGAGCCTGATGCAGTGATGGCAGTCGGCTGATAGATCTATACACTCTTTTGCCGTTGCAGCGGCCTGGCGCGTGGCCTCGTCTCGCCACTCGATATGTCTGCTGCGGGTGGTGAAATTGGTGCCGAGCGTACCGTCGTCGTGGGTAAAAAACAAAGGGGCGGTCCGATCCGGCCGATGGTGGCCCAGTTTGTCGCTGTTGCCGGGCAGGGTCATCGCCTGCGGGTGCCACAACAATGCGACTATCCCGGGGTTTAAGTCGTACAGGCGTATCAGCAAGAGGCCGGTGTCCATTAACATTAACTCACCACCACTCTGCGCCGGTTGCACGCAATGCAGGGTAAAGCAGCGAACCGATTGCTCGCGCGTATTGTAG
The DNA here is from genome assembly GCA_001730015.1 of Chromatiales bacterium (ex Bugula neritina AB1). Classification (GTDB taxonomy): domain Bacteria; phylum Pseudomonadota; class Gammaproteobacteria; order Granulosicoccales; family Granulosicoccaceae. The sequence continues at coordinate 54,606 of MDLA01000087.1, forward strand.
TAGCCGTCGGTGTGCCAGTTCATTGCTCGGGAGGTATAAGGAATGAACCGGCCTTGTTCCGTCCCTTCGAGGTCTTGCAGCACTGAAAGGGCATTAGCGTCGGTTATAACTCCGTTGTCTGTGACTGTCAGCCCGAGGCAATGATTTAATCTGTTGATACTGTCACTCAGGTTATCGGGTGTGTCTGTCCATTGGTAGTGGCAAAAGCCGTAATCCCTCACCGTGTTGCACAGGGTAGCCAGTGCGTGGCGGTCTTCTGATGTATTGATCGCCGGTGTTAGCCGGATTCCATGCTGCAACGGCGCAGGGCGGACTTGCTCCAGAGTGAGTCTGTGATCACGCCAGTGGTGATACTCTGTAGAACTGCCATCATAGCGTGGCGGTATGGCGTGGGTAGCGGCATGGTTTTGTGTATTGTTTGCCGTCATGGGAGACCGGTTGAGCTATTTAATGAGGCGATAACCGCGCGTTTGCCAGTGGTAACATTGCAGTATAGCGATGAATTCAGTTTGCGAGGGTACAGGCAAAGTCAACGGATGTCGCGGGTTTGCCGCTGCAAAAACCGCATGTATTCCTTAGGGTATACACTGACCGCAGAGCTTGTGCACAAAGAGTTATTGGCGCTGACCCGACCACTATCTACAATAAGGCTGTGTGGAGTTTGTCCGCAATTTTGTTGTGTGTGTACCGCGGGTCTCAACAGTAATTGTATTCGTGTATGCACTGGAGGCATTGAAAAATGAAAGACACTGATTCTGATACCAGCGGGGACGATAGCCCGGAAAACGGCAAGTCGCATGTGACGCCAATGCTGGACCACCTGGAGTCCGGGCCGTGGCCAAGTTTTGTCTCGGGTATTAAGCGCTTGCGTGATGACCACCCTAGCGACCGCGTCAACGGCATGGCCAATGATCTGCTGGGCCAGCTGGAGCATTCCTACCAGACCCGCAAGGGCTACTGGAAGGGCGGTACGGTCAGTGTCTATGGTTACGGCGGCGGCATTATTCCGCGGTTTTCAGAAGTGGGCGATATGTTCCCGAAATCGCGCGAGTTCCACACGCTGAGGGTGCAGCCTCCGGCAGGTAATCATTACTCCACCGATATTCTGCGAAATCTGGCAGACAGCTGGGAAAAGCACGGTTCCGGGCTGGTAACGTTTCACGGGCAAACTGGCAATATCATGTTCATTGGTGCCACCACTGATAACACCCAGCACTTTTTTGATGAGATCAACGACTACGGCTTTGACCTCGGAGGTGCTGGCCCCTGCGTACGCACGGCGATGTCCTGTGTCGGCAGCGCTCGTTGTGAGATGTCATGCGCCAACGAGCACAAGGTTCACCGAAGTCTGGTGAATAACTTCACCGATGATATCCATCGACCAGCGCTGCCCTATAAATTTAAATTCAAGGTGTCCGGCTGCCCCAACGATTGCATGAATTCCATCGAACGGGCCGATTTTGCCGTTATTGGCACCTGGCGCGATGACATGAAAGTTGATCAGCAGGCATTTAAAGATTACGTAGGCCGCAAAGGCCGCCAGCACACTATAGACAATATTATTACGCGCTGCCCGACCAACGCGCTGTCACTGAAAGACGATGATTCAGTAGAAGTTGATAACCGCAATTGCGTGCGCTGCATGCATTGCCTGAATGTAGTGCCTTCGGCGTTTTCGCCAGGTGATGACAAAGGCATTAGTATATTGATCGGTGGAAAACGCACACTGAAAATCGGTGATCTGTTCGGAACCGTGATCGTACCGTTCATGCGGCTGGAAACAGAAGAAGATTACGAACGCCTGGTCGAAATTGCCGAAGAGACCATAGATTTCTTCGCCGAAAATGCGCTGGAGCACGAGCGCACCGGTGAAATGATCGAGCGCATTGGTCTGGTGAATTTTCTCGAAGGTATCGGCGTGGATGTCGACCCCAACATGATTGCCCACCCGCGTGAAAGCTCTTACGTGCGAATGGATGCCTGGGATGATGAAGCCGCCAAGTGGTTCGAGAGGCGTGCAAGTGGCGACACCTCTGTGCAGGCGCAGGACAGGAGTGCCGTCTAATGGCTGCGCAACCTGAGAAAAAACAGAAGAAGCAAATGCGGCCAGCCATCGAAAGTGGCTGTCCGGACGGTATGCAGTATCTGCATCCGGTGATGCTCAGAAACTTCGGCCAGTGGGTTGATCACAAGCATCCCAGGCCCGGTGTTTTATGTCACATTGCCCAAAGCGGTGAAATGATCTGGACAGTCCGTGCCGGTACCCAGCGTATTCTTGATGTATTCACCCTGCGCAAACTGTGTGACATTGGCGATGAATTTGGCGATGGCTTCGTGCGCTTCACTATTCGATCAAATATTGAGTATATGGTCGACAGCGAATCAAAAGTGGAGCCGTTAATTAATGCGCTGACCGAAGCCGGTTTCATTGTGGGTGGAACGCAAAACACCGTTGCAATGATTTCCCACACGCAGGGCTGGCTGCATTGTGACATCCCCGGTACCGATGCCTCCGGTATAGTAAAATCGATGATGGATGAACTGATTCATGAGTTCACCAACGCGGAAATGCCTAATCGCGTACATATAACTACTTCTTGCTGCCAGATAAATTGCGGCGGCCAGGGGGATATCGCTATTAATATTCAGCACACCAAACCGCCGAAAATCAACCATGATCTGGTGGCCAATGTGTGTGAGCGCCCGTCGGTGGTGGCGCGTTGTCCGGTGGCGGCAATCCGGCCGGCAATGGTCAACGGCAAGCCGTCGCTTGAGGTTGATGAGAAAAAGTGCATTTGCTGCGGTGCGTGTTATCCGCCTTGCCCGCCAATGCAGATCAACGACCCGGAGCATTCAAAGCTTGCGGTATGGGTAGGCGGCAACCATTCGAATGCACGCAGTAAACCATCGTTTCAAAAGCTGGTTGCCGCTGGTATTCCGAATAACCCGCCGCGCTGGCCTGAAGCCACAGCCGTGGTGAAAAAAATACTGGCAGCCTATAAAGAAGATGCAAAAGACTGGGAGCGAATTAATGACTGGATTGATCGCATCGGCTGGCCGCGCTTTTTTGAAATTACCGATCTGCCCTTTACCAAGTTTCACATAGACAACTGGCGAGGCTCGCGCAAGAGCCTGAACTCATCGAGTCACATCCGTTTTTGATCTGCTGCGATTCTGACTCTATATCGTTTTCTATAACACGGGTACGACAGTGAAAATAGCCGTATTGGTCAATGAAGGGCCTTATCAGCATCAGGCCTCCGACAGTGCTTTTCAGTTTGTTACGGCAGCGCTTGATGCGGGCCATGAAGTTAACCGGGTGTTTTTCTATCACGATGGAGTGAACAACGGCTCGCGCCTGATGACACCACCGCAGGACGACCGACACATACAGAAGCGCTGGTCTGCACTGGCTGCCGAAAAGTCGGTTGATCTGGTGTTGTGTGTAGCTGCCTGCCAGCGACGCGGTCTGGTTGATGAGGGCGAGCAGGAACGTCACGGTAAAGATGCGAGTAATATCGCGGACGGGTTTCGGATCTCTGGTCTCGGGCAGTTGCTGGAAGCCGGTATTGAAGCGGATCGAGTGGTGACTTTCGGTGACTGAATTAGCTAATACGCACATAAACGGCAACGGGTAGGCTCTGTGGAAGAAGAATACGAAGGCGGTGTGGTTAAAAAGTTTCTGTATGTGAACCGGCGTGCACCGCACGGAACCGTGTATGCGCTTGAATCCCTTGAAACTGTTTTAATTGGTGCGGCGTTTGATCAGGACGTCAGCGTGTTGTTTATTGATGACGGTGTCTATCAGTTGAAAAAGCAGCAACAGCCCGATTGCCTCGAGATGAGAAATTTCTCGAAAACGTTTCGTGCGCTTGAAATGTACGATGTCGAAAAATTGTTCGTTGAATCAGAATCACTGTCTGAACGCGGCCTGGTACAGGACGATCTGCTCGTCGATGTGGAGCTGGTCAGCCGGCACGCAGTGCATGAACTTATAGATCAGCAAGATGTAATACTGAGCTTCTAAATCAATGGCTACCCTGAATATTGTTAATAAATCACCATTTGAGAAGCGCACGCTGGAACAGTGCCTGTCGCGTATTGCTGATGACGACAGCGTGCTGCTTATTGAAGATGCATCAGTGGTTGCTGTATCCGGAACCGCCTATGCTGATCAGCTTCAGGGCAGCAAGCAGAAGGTATATGTTTTATCGCCCGATCTGGCGGCCAGAGGCCTGGCTGAAAGCTCTTTACTCGATGGTCTGACGGCAGTGGATTACAGCGGCTTTGTTGAGCTTGTAACCACGCATGATCGGGTCCATTCCTGGCTATAGGGCAGATGAGGGTGTGGTTGGCAACAGCGAAAAATTGAGCAGGCTACACAAACATAATACACGTGAATCAGACTGAACCCGATCGCCGCGTTACGGTTATAATCCGGTTTGATATCCACCGTAACCCGGCGCGGAAATAACAGCCCGGAATAACACTCGGAGAGTGACATGGCAATAGAAGTAGATGGCAAATCGTACGAAACTGACGAGGAAGGCTACCTCGAGAATTTATCTGACTGGGATCCCGCTGTTGCAGCCGTTATGGCAGAGCTTGACGACTGCGAGCTTTCAGATAATCACTGGGAGGTTATTAACTTTCTGCGTGAATACTATGAAGAATATCAAATTGCGCCGGCTGTGCGGGTGCTGACCAAAGCTATCGGCAAAAAGCTGGGTAAAGACAAAGGCAACAGCAAGTATCTGTACGAGCTGTACCCCTACGGTCCGGCCAAGCAGGCGTGTAAATACGCCGGTTTGCCCAAGCCTACCGGCTGCGTCTAGACATCTGTTATCATGTTCACGCCAGCCTGTCGGGGGTCCGCCAGTCGAACGCTGAATCATGCTGGTAGGCGACGCGAGCCAATGTCTGTGGTAACTGCACCATGGGGATAGTGATCTCGCTGTTGTTTTATTTTGCGGTGGCGGTATTTTTTATCGGTGTCGGGCGCAAGGTATATCGCTATGCGTCTACTCCCGCGCCACTGAAAATTCCTACAACCCCGGCACCGGTAACGCGCTTTGGTGTGGTATTGCGCATGGCGCGCGAAGTGGTATTTTTTGAAAGCCTGTTCAAGGCGTCCCTTTGGACCTGGGTGTTTGGCTGGCTGTTTCACGCCGGTTTGTTTGTTGCACTGCTTGCCCACCTGAGGTATTTCGTGCAGCCGGTCTGGGGGTGGGTGGCGATCATTGCGCCGTTGAGTCCGTATGCCGGGCTGGCGATGATTATCGGGCTCAGTGGCCTGCTGGTTCGCCGATTGTGCGTTGATCGTGTTCGTTATATATCGGCCCCGTCAGACTATTTAATGCTGCTGTTTCTGCTGGCTATCGGCTTGTCCGGTCTTGGCATGCGTTATTATTTTCATATCGATATTGTTTCACTAAAGCAATTTGCCACCGGCCTGCTGGCGTTTGAATTCAGAGCATTGCCCGGCGGGCTGCTGTTGCTGCTGCACCTGCTGTTGATTAGTGTATTGCTGCTTATTTTTCCTTTCTCTAAATTGCTTCATGCGCCCGGTGTGTTTTTCAGCCCGTCGCGTTATCAGGTAGATAACCCGCGGGAAAAACGCCACTCACCAGCAGCTGGTCGCCCGGCAGGTGGTAATAATGGCTAAGCCGAAAGATTTTACTACACCCGAACTCGGTGACTATTTGCGCGTACCAGCGGTCACTCCCGATTCTATGGTGCATAGCCAGCCGTTTGTAGCAAAGCCGGTTCACCAGGAAAATCTCGGTTATCCCGGAGAGCTGGTTGATAACTGGCAAGAGGTAGCGGTTGCTAAACTGGGCGAGCTGGTTAACGGTTCGCGCGGGCTGCAGGTCTACCTCGACTCCTGCGTGAAGTGTGGTGCCTGCACAGATAAATGCCACTACTTTCTAGGTACCGGTGATCCTAAAAACATGCCGGTCGGCCGGCAGGATCTACTGCGCAAAGTCTATCGGCGCTACTACACCCTCGCGGGCAGGTATCTGCCGAAGCTGGTTGGCGCTGAAGATCTGACAGAAGAAGTTCTCGATGACTGGTATCGCTATTTTCATCAGTGCTCGCAGTGTCGCCGCTGCTCGGTGTATTGCCCCTATGGAATCGATACCGCAGAAGTTTCTATGGCCGCGCGGGAAATTATGGATTCCGTCGGCAAGGGCCAGAAATACTGCAATGAAATCATCGGCAAGGTGCATAAACTCGGTAATAACCTCGGCTTGCCCGAGCCGGCACTGGCCGATACCCTGGAAGGGCTGGAGGAAGATGTCGAAGAAGAAACAGGCATTGATGTCAGGTTTCCACTCGATGTGAAAGGCGCTGATATTTTGCTGGTTACACCATCGGCGGACTTTTTCGCCGAACCTCATATAGACGGCCTGATTGGCTATGCCAAGGTATTTCATCAGGCGGGACTGAGCTGGACTATCTCTTCACACGCCTCGGAAGCGGCCAATTTCGGTCTGTTTATCGGCAGCCACGACAACATGCAGAAAGTTGCTGTGCGAATTCGCGAAGCAGCTCTGGAACTGGGTGTTAAGCGCATTGTATTTGGCGAGTGCGGCCATGCCTGGCGTGTGGGCTATAGTTTTCTAAATACACTGGCTGGCCCGTTCGACTTTCTCGATAGCAACTACCCCGTACCGCAGCATATTGTTGAAGTAACACACGATCTACTGCAGCAGGGGTGTCTGAAAATAGACCCGCAAGCCAACGACGACAAACGCGTCACCTTTCACGATTCCTGCAATGTGGCGCGTGCCTCGCGAATGGGGGATTCTCCGGGTGGTCAGTTCACCTTACCCAGAGACGTGATCAAGGCCAGCTGCAATCATTTTTTTGATATGCCGTCGAATACAATCGGTGAGGCGACATTCTGCTGTGGCGGTGGCGGTGGCCTGCTAACCGACGATCTGGTCGAATTGCGGGTCAAGGGAGCGTTGCCAAGGATGCAGGCACTGAAGGAAGTGAATGATCAGCATCAGATTACGCATATGGCAGCGATCTGCGCTATATGCAAAAGTCAGTTTTCCAAGGTATTCCCGTATTACGGGTTCCAGATGGATCAGATTGTCAGTGTTCACCAGCTGGTGGGCGATGCGCTGGTCTTTAACAGCGATCCAGGCAACGGGAGAATTTCTCAATGACCACACCATGGAGTAAAACACACAAGGTAAATGTCGAAGAACAGACTATTCGAAAATACCGTGACGGTGACAACAAATGGCGCAAGTGGACTGAACAGATTTTTACCGCCGATGAATCGCACAAGTGCCCGACCTACGTTAATCGAACCCCGCCGTGTCAGGGCAGCTGCCCGTCCGGTGAAGACATTCGCGGCTGGTTGCAGATTGTTCGCGGTATAGAAAAACCGACGGGTGATATGAGCTGGCAGGAATACGCGTTCCGCCGCTCTACAGCATCGAACCCGTTCCCGTCGCAGATGGGGCGCGTGTGTCCGGCGCCCTGCGAAGCGGGCTGTAATCGCAACGAGGTGGATGATTTTGTCGGCATTAATGCGGTTGAGCAATACATTGGTGATACCGCTACCAAGGAGGGTTTTGCGTTCGACAGCCCGCCACTTACCAGCGACAAACGGGTGGCCATAATCGGTGGTGGTCCGGCAGGAATGGCTGCAGCCTATCAGCTTCGCCTTAAAGGCTATGCATCAACAGTGTTCGACGACCACGAAGAACTCGGCGGCATGATGCGTTACGGCATTCCGGCCTATCGCACGCCACGCGAGCACCTCGACGCCGAGATAAACCGTATTCTGGCGATGGGTGATATCGACGTCCGGCTGGGGGTCAGGGTTGGTGAACAGATCAGCATTAAGCAGCTGCAGAACGAGTTTGATGCTGTGTTGTGGGCATTGGGCTGTCAGTCCGGCCGGGCATTGCCGGTGGAAGGTGGCGATGCACCGAATTGTGTTTCCGGGGTAAAATTTCTGGAGGCGTTTAATACCGGCCGGTTGCAGGTAGCAAGCGATAACGTAGTGTGCATTGGCGGGGGCGATACTTCTATAGATGTTGTCTCAGTTGCACGCAGGCTCGGCAGAATCAACAAGCAGAATGCACAGGAAAGGCCTGAGCTGGTAGTGCACGGGTATGTGGCACACGATTCCATCATGGCCGCCTCTCGCAGTGGTGCAAAAGTGACGCTGACTTCACTCCTGCCGCGTACCGCTATGACAGCTGCCGAGCATGAGGTACACGATGCACTGACTGAAGGTGTTTCTATTATTAACAACGTGATGCCGGTGCGCATCAATAAAGATGAATCCGGGCGGGCGGTGAGTATTGTACTGGCGGAATGCACGCTGGAAAAAGATGGCAGGCCGGTACCGGTAGAGGGAACCGAGCGGGAAATAAAAGCCGATCTGATTGTTTCAGCTATAGGCCAGGGTGGAAACCTTGATGGATTGAATGAACTGGATAATGGCCGTGGATTGATTGATTCAGATGCCTATTATCAGGTTCCCGATCGGCCGGGGCACTTCGTTGCAGGCGATATCATCCGCCCGCACTTACTGACAACCGCCATCGGTCAGGCATCGGTTGCGGCCAATTCTATAGATTTGTACCTGCAGGGAGTAACCCAGAGTAAGCGTCCCAAGGTTGATGTGCATCATTTTAATCTTATGGAAAAGCTGAATGAATCCAGTCTGTCGGTGGCTGAGTATCAATCATCGCAGGAGTGGGGTACGGATACTGCCGATTATGCGGTCCACAACTATGAAGACCGTTCAGCTAACGAAATTGCTGCAGCAGACGAATTGTTTCTGGGCCACTGGAAACAGGAAGAGCGCAACAAGCGCAAAGAGCAGGTGCCACAGGGTGAAGAAGTGCTCGGCCATTTTGGTGAGCGCATGGAGCTTTTAACCGAAGAAGAGGCGATAGCCGAAGCCGGGCGTTGCATGAGCTGCGGTATGTGTTTTGAATGCGATAACTGCGTGATCTATTGTCCGCAGGATGCGGTCTTCAGAGTCAAAAAAGATAAGCGTACAACCGGTCGCTATGTTGATACGGACTATACCAAGTGCATTGGCTGCCATGTATGCGCAGATGTATGTCCGTCCGGCTATATCGATATGGGGATGGGGCACTAGCGTTTTGCTTAACCATCTCGCCTCCAGATCAGCCATGGTGACGACATCGGTATTGATTGGTGCGGTACTGCTTGTGAGTCCGGGTGTCAGCGTGGCGGATGACGGGCCGGTGATTCCACGCGGCAAAGGTGATCAATGCGTAGCTGATACCGATACCATGCGGCGTAATCACATGGATCTGATCGTGCATCAGCGCGATGAAACAGTTATCAAAGGGCTGCGGGATGAACCATTCAGTCTGGTTGAATGCGTCGAATGCCACGCGCAAACCGATGTCAGCGGTCAGCCGCTTCGCATAGATGCAGAAGGGCAATTCTGTGAGAGCTGCCATGCCTATGCAGCCGTATCGATAGACTGCTTTAGCTGCCATGCGGCGAAACCTGAACTGCCGGAAAGCGCATCTTTGCTGTTACCGCTATCAACTCCGGTTGCAAAGGCGCCGGATACAAACGCGCCGGATACAAACGCATATGAGCAATTCTATAGTCTCCCGGCTGCTATATCGATGATACAACACCCCCGGCGAGATCTGATTGCCGTTATACCTGTCCGGGGTGACGCTATGGCAAAGAGTGATCATGCAAGTGAAAACTGATTATTCCAACCAGGCGCGGCGGCGCTTTTTAAGAAACCTGGGCTTGCTTGGGGCTGTGTCCCTGGTGTCGACGCATACACTGATAGAAGTTTCTGCCAGTGCTCAGTCAAATGGTGTTGAGTCTGGCGGCGCCAGCTCCGGAAAGCGCTGGGGTTTATTGATTGATACCGCCAAATGCAGCGCTGGTTGCGATGCCTGCGTCAGCGGCTGCAATGATGAACATGGTCTGGATTCCACAGGTAACGATGAAACCAGAGCGCAGTGGATCCGCAAAATAGACCTCAAAGATAATCTCACCGGCAATGCGTCATCGTTGCCGGTAATGTGCCAGCACTGTGATAGCGCACCCTGCGTTGATGTATGTCCGACCGGGGCTTCGTTTAAACGCGACGATGGCATTGTGCTGGTGAACAAGCATACCTGTATCGGCTGCAGATACTGTGTAATGGCTTGCCCGTATAAGGCGCGCTCGTTTATCCACGAAGCACTCACCGGACAAAAACCTGAAGCGCCACGTGGAAAAGGGACGGTGGAAAGTTGTACCTTGTGCGTGCACCGGGTTGACGCTACGGCAGGTTCTCAGCAACCGGCCTGTGCCGAGGCTTGCAGCAAAGACGCCCACGATGCCATTGTATTTGGTGATCTCAATGATCCCGATAGTGCAATATCTAAAGCTCTTGCCGCCAGTAACGCTACGGCCATTCGCTCTGATCTAGACCTGAACACCGGAGTGCGTTACACAAGCATATGACTGTGGCCACTATCAATTATCAGAGCGTAAAGCCACGCACAGCAGGGTACTTGATTCTGCTGCTGGCACTGGCATCTATAGCAGCCTTTGGTTTGTATAGCGCCTACATCATGGAGCACGCCGGGCATCATATCACCGGAATGACCAATCGGGTTGTCTGGGGGCTTCCACATGTATTTGCAGTATCGCTAATTGTTGCCGCATCGGGTGCGCTCAACGGCGCGTCGCTGGCCTCGGTGTTTAATAATGATCTCTATAAACCGTATGCCAGGTGCTCTGTGGCGCTGGCCGTTTCGCTGCTTATTGGCGGGCTACTGGTTCTGGTGCTTGATCTCGGTCGTCCGGATCGGTTGGTCATAGCCGTTACCCACTTTAATTTCCGCTCGATATTTTCGTGGAATGTATTTCTCTATACCGGTTTTATAGCGATAGGCATAGTGTATCTGTGGTTTCTATGCGAGCGTCGGTATCGCCACCGGATCAAGCAAATAGCGATTATCGCGCTGATCTGGCGCATAATGCTGACGACCGGAACCGGCTGCATCTTCGGTTTTCTGGTCGGACGTGACTCTCTCGATACCGCCTTGCTCGCGCCTATGTTCATTGCGTTGTCGCTGGTAACCGGTACAGCAGTATTTGCTTTGTGTTTGCATGCAATTGCACGGGTGCAACGAAACCCGATAACCTGTGACACCATTCGATCACTGTCGAAACTGCTGATCTGGTTTATGCTGGCACTCGGGTATTTTGCGCTGGTGCATCATCTGACTAACCTCTATGTGGCCGAGCATGCGCTAACCGAGCAACTGGCACTGACCGGCCCGAATGCCGGTATCTTCTGGTTTGGTTTTGTTGTGGCTGGTCTGATATTGCCGACAGCGCTATTGCTGAAAAACAGCTTGCAGAAAAGTACAATCGTATCTGCTGACAACACAGAATCTAACCGCGAGCCAGGTGAAGCTCAGAGTCCGAACCGGGAGGCAGCGACCTCGGTCTGTAACACCAGTAAAAACCGTTTAGTGGCTGCCTGCGTTGCAGCATTAGCGGGCAGTGCCTGTCTGGTGTATGTTGTTATTATCGGCTCGCAAACAGCACCACAGAAGCTGTTTCCCGGTAAAACTGTCGTCGCAAGCAGCTTTGGTGATAAGGGGGTTGCCAGTTACCAGCCATCGATCTGGGAGTGGGGGCTTGGAGCGGGCGGTATTGCGATAGCCTTGCTGATATTTATTGTTTTGCTGCGGTTATTTCCGTTTACTGCTGTGCGCCGGTGAACGTGGCTGAGTTACAAGGCAGGCCTGTCGAAGTGCCCGGAATCATGGTATCAGCACCGTGGCGTTCCAGTGGAAAAACCACAGTGAGTATGGGGTTGATTCGTGCAGCCTGTCGTCGACAGCTGGCGCTGCAGCCGTTTAAGAAAGGCCCGGACTACATTGATCCGTTGTGGCTCGGTGCAGCAGGTAAGCTGCCGTGTTATAACCTTGATCCCTATATTCAGTCAACCGATGAGGTAATAGATACCTACAGCAGCAACGTGTCGGGCAATTCTCTCGCTCTGGTTGAAGGCACAATGGGTTTGCACGACGGTCTGGCGAGCGATGGTACCGACAGCAATGCCGCTATAGCAGCGCTTCTGGGGCTTTCAGTCGTGCTGGTTGTTGACTGCCGTGGTATGCATCGAACAATTGCCGCTTTGATTAACGGAATTCAGCACTTTGATCCCGACGTACCATTCGCCGGCGTTATTTTAAACCGCATCCGCTCCGACAGGCACAGACAAAAAATTGCCACGGCTATGGCCGATCACAGCGATATGCGCGTTCTTGGTTGCCTGCCGGATAGTAGCGAAATTGAAGTAATCGAGCGCGAGCTCGGCCTGACCCCGGCGCCTGATTGCGATCATGCCGATACCTCTATTGATGCCGTCGCTGACGCACTGGAGCAACACTGTGATCTGCACTTACTGTTTGATCATTGCGTACCGCAGCCAGCAAAGGCGAGTAACGCGCAGCTGGTATCATCCGCAGTAGCGTATCCGCAGCCCTGTCGAATTGGCTTGTGCAGAGATGCCGCCTTTCACTTTACCTACCAGGATGACCGCGATGAACTGCACCGGCGTGGTGTAGAAGTAGTCGAGCTGTCTCCACTGGCCGACGAATTTCCTGATAATCTGCACGGGCTGATTATTGGTGGCGGCTTTCCCGAGCGGCACGCGAAAACCCTCGCGGCGAACAGCCGGTTCCGCCGGCGGCTGAAAACTGCCATCGCCAACGGCCTGGTAGTACACGCGGAGTGCGCTGGCCTGATGTACTTGTGCCGTTCCATTCACGATGGTGCAGTGCGCTACCCGATGGTGTCTGCAATCGAGGCGGACGTAACACTGCAGAAGAAACCGGTTGGGCGGGGTTATGTGCGTTTAGCGGAGCAAGTTGGGGGTGCCAGCCAGGTTTCTTTGCCGGCGCATGAGTTTCACCATTCGAAAATCACTTTCGACAATCCGCCGGAGTACCAGTACAGTGTAAAACGCGGATACGGGGTCGATGGTGAACATGACGGTGTGCGCTTTGCCAACGTTATTGCAAGCTATGCGCACTTTCGCCACACCCGGCGAACACCGTGGATTGACTGGTTTCTGGCAAGGGTAACAGCGGCCGAAGCGGCGTCCCGGGCGGGCGTTGATCAGCACGCCAATCAGGGCAGGGTATATAATGGTTAAAGCAATTAAGGTTTACAGTGCCCATGTTTAAGGTAAGCCATGTTTAAGGTAAGCAAGGCAGCAGCGGTTGAGCTCAAGCGCAGCATGGCACATCACGACTTTGATGATATGCCCATCCGTATTGCCGCGCAGAAAAGCGCAGATGGTTCTATAGAGTACCAGATGGGTTTCGATGAAGCCGGACCGGGCGATACCATGGTTGCCAGCAGCGGAATAGATGTGGTGATCGCCAATGATCACAAGCCGTTGCTGGCAGGAACTGAACTGAACTATGTCACCACCGATGATGGCGAGAAGAATTTCATATTCCTGAACCCCAACGATCCGACCTTTGTACAACCTTCACAAAGTGATCCACCGGCTTCATCCAGCGAAACAGATTGATGGAAGAGAGCCTGGAATTGCAGGATTTCACTAGTCGTCGCGGCGAGTTGTCGGCCTATGGTCGTGCGGTAAATTCTGCGGCCACGTTGCGCTGGATAATAATTGCTGTCGCATTAGTTGTAACCCTGCTGTTGTTGGCTTTGTTCTTCCTCGAAAGCGCCAGCGCATCGGTAAAAATAGTTGTTTTTATAGCGCTCGTCTGTCTGTTAGCTGGCCTTTATAGCATTTGGCGTTACACGAATCAGCACTTTATTGAACCGGATCTGGCGTTTCGCAAGTGGTTGCAGCAAGTTTGTGATGGCGAGCTTTCATCTTATATAGATTTGCCGCCATCGCATCGGCATTTCAAGGAGCTGAATTTCCATACCCACAATCTGGCCAATGCGCTGCGTAAACTCTCCACCGATATGGAATCTCTGGTCGAATCGCAAACACGAAGGTTGGAATATCAAAACCGGGTGCTGGAATTACTGTATCGACTAACGGCCGATTTATCGAGTGAAACAGAACAGCAGGCCGTGCTAAATACTGTTTGCAACTATCTTGCAGACTGGTTCGGTGATGCCACCGTGGCAGCTTATATGAAAAAGTCCGATCATCTTCGGCGTACCGCTCTGGGTCAGTCGAGCGTGCTGGGTGATTCTTCAGAAACGTTGTTCTCGGGCGTTCTAAAGTCAACCGGTGTTTTTTCGTTTAGTGATCAGATGGCCTGTAGCGAACTTGTCGATGACATTCAGCACGTTAAGCCTGCCAGTGCCGGGGATCGCCATCTGATTCGGGTGCCGGTGTTTAGAGGGGAACAGGTCGTCGGGGTGATCATTCTAGAGGTGGGGAATTTCGATGCCAGCACCAAAGGTCAGTCTGACCGGGTACTGACTACCGTATCTGAGCAAATCAGTCTGTTTGTAACCAAAAACTCGGCACTGGAACATGTACAGGAAGCGCGATTAATGCAGGCACGCAATAATCTGGGGGCTGAAATTCACGACTCTCTGGCGCAGACTCTGCTGGCGACGCGTTATCATGTCACCATGCTGCGTGAGGCTGCAATAGGCAAAACAGATCAGCATTTATTCGATGATATCGTTCGTATAGAAGGTATGATCGGAGAGGCCAATGAAGAAGTGCGGGGGCTGATTCAGGAATACCGCAAGCCCTTGTCTTCTCACCGTGGCACCGATTCACTGCAGACAACCATTGATCAGTTTCGAAAAAGCAGTGGTATGCAGGTGTTTTTTCAGAGCGATAGCGCGCCGATCAAATTTACCCCGCGTGAAGATAGCGTGATACAACGTATCGTTGGTGAGGCACTGATCAATGCGCAAAAATACTCAAATGCCGGAATGATCCGCGTTTATCTTCGATGCCAGCCGTCCGGAGTGCGCTGCTTGCTAATTGAAGACGACGGTGTTGGGTTTGCTCCAGAGCCTGCCGGAGAGTCTCTTTCCAGCAGCACAGCAGACCATATCGGATTATCGATCATGCACGAGCGTGCATTGAGTATTGGAGCTGTGGTTGCAATAGATTCTGAACCGGGGGAGGGCACGCGAGTGTCGCTGGAGCTGCCACCGTTGATACCGGGAGAAGAATAGCTATGGATACAATCAGCCTAGTTATTATAGACGATCACACCCTTTTTCGTACCGGCCTGAACGAGCTGCTCGCCCGCCGTAATCTAAATGTGTTGGGTATGACAGGCAGACCCGATGAAGCGTTGGCGCTAGTAGCCGAAAAGCAGCCTGATATAGTATTGCTGGATTTGCGTATGGGAGAGGTAGGCGGGCTTGATGTACTGAGTGATATACGAGCTCAATGGCCGCAGCAATGCGTCGTTATTCTAACAACCAGTATCGAGGAGTCGGATCTCCTGAACGCGCTGAAACTTGGGGCAAACGGATATTTACTCAAAGATATAGAGCCCGATAGCTTTGTTGAATTGCTGGTTCGAGCCAAAGCCGGTGAAACGGTAGTAGCGCCGGAGCTTACGGGTTTGCTTGCTCGTGCTGCTATTTCGTCAGAGAGCCCGGTTAAAAGGGTTCGAAGCGAGAACTATAACCTGACCCCCAGAGAAATGGATATACTCCGCCATATTGCTAAAGGTGAAAGTAATAAGCATATCGCCAGTGCGTTGGGAATTGTAGATGGCACGGTAAAACTGCATGTTCGGGCGGTCTTAAAAAAGCTTGGTGTGCAATCCCGGGTACAGGCTGCGGTGTTGGCAGTGTCTGAGAAACTATGCGAAGAAAAGCCTGAATCGAACACCTGACAGGTGGTTATTAAAGTATATTAGCCCGCATTATTCACGGGGTGGCGAGGATATCGCGCAGAGATTTGATATCACAGTGGATTTTCTTCTCGCGTTGAATACTTACTGATATTTACAAGAGAAAAAATTCTCTGTGGAATCAAAGATCAAGTGAGATACCGTCAATCCCGTGAATAATGCGGGTTAGTCCTGTTCAGTACTTTCCGTTTCGCTGGAAAATTTAAACATGAGTTTCCCAACTAGATTTTCCTCTGGCACAGAGCCCCAATAGCGACTGTCATTTGAGTTATAACGGTTGTCTCCGAGTACGAAGTAACTGTTGGGCCGTACGGTGACTTTGAAGTTGGAGCCTCTAGCTTTATGCTCGTGAATATGAGCTATTTGATAGTTATTTCCATCTATCGATTCGTTAAGGTATGTGATTCCATTTTCGACTTTTGTAACTGAGGCGGGTACTTTACTATCATTGATAAAAATATCTCCGTCGGAAGCTTTGATTTGATCTCCTGGAAGCCCTATCACGCGTTTGATGTAACTTAATCCTGGGTTTGCTGGAAAATCAAATACTATTACATCACCACGCCTCACAGTGGCATAGAGTTCGGTATTGAGAATATCGAAATTGAATAAATCGTAGTTACCGTAGCCGAGCTTATACACTACGATATCGTCGCCCGGCTTTAGCGTGGGATACATAGAATTCGCAGGTATATGAAATGGCTCGGCAATGAACGTACGAAAACTAAAAAAAATGATTAACGGTATAATTTCCACGGAATCTCCCGAGCCTGTTTTTCGCAATTCGCCAGATACCGATATTATACAACGTCAACAGTCCCTAGTGTATTTAAGTGTACTAGGTCTATCAGTTACAAGTACGTAGCTAGAGTCTCATAGCTTCCAGATCACACCACATGTGAATTTTTGACACATAACCGTCCTGCACTCGTACAGCCAGGGGCTCTACACCAAATTTCCTGAAACCTGCTTTAACGTATAGCTTCTCAGCAGATTCATTTCCTTCGGTAACCGTCAGTTGGACAACTCGGATGGATGATCGACTCTGGGCCTGTTCTAGGAGTTTGTTCAAGAGCATGCTGCCGGTACCAGTCCCTCGGACTTGTGGATCGACATACATACCGAATATTGTCGCTTTGTGGCAGACCTTCTCTCGCGTTTCAAAAGAGATTCCGGCGACACCAACGAGCAAACTATCGGTAAGTGTGCCAAAGACAACTTGATTGGCGGTCGGTGAGGGGCTGAGCCTCGATTGCCACCAGTCTGGTGGTTTTGCCGCTCGTTCCACGACACTGGAAGTAAATGCATCAGGGTGTTGTTCGTATGCTCTAAGCATAATCGCTCGATACTGGTGTGTGTCCGAAGGCCCCAGCCGGCGTGTTAGCATTTTAATTCCTTCAATTTTCGAGTGTCAGTCGTTTTTAATTTCAATTAGTATCACTTTAACATTAATCTAAATATCAAAAGAGATTTGACTCTACAAACCTGTCGCGAGCAGGGAAAATCGGATATAGACTATGAACGATTTTGAAATTCTCGAAAACCAGGCAAGGGATCTTTTTAAATCACTTCCAGAGCTGGAATTTAAAACGATCGCTGTGTTCACTCTTATTATTGGCTGGCTACTCACTGCTGAGCAGGCACAAAACTTTATTCGTGATAATTCCGGAATCTCGATATCGGGGACAGTGCTTATGCTGGCGTTACTGGCAATCTTTCAATCACTATTTCTGAAAGCGCATTATAAAAGACTAACGGCGGTACGGATTGCATTGGAAGAATTAGCTGAGGCGAATGGTCGCTCAGTCGAAATCGCCAGAACATACGAGTTGAATTGTTTCCTGCCAATTGCATACGCTTGTATAAACGTATTATTTTGTATTGCTATTGTAGCTTTGGTGGTTCTGATTGGTAATGGCTGATGTGCATAGCCCCAGTATAATTGCACTCAATGCAATTGTAGATTATACGCTCTTATCGTCCCTTCATTTTGAATAATCCTGCCAGGCGGCCTATTAAAAAGCAGGTCGAAAACGTGACCCAGGCACTAACCTCGAACTATTAGCGGTTCTGTTGTGTAACCAACTGTGTTGGTTCAACGTCACTAGTCAGGCCTTTTATTCGATAGCTCCAATTGGTGTCGCTTAGGTTGTTCGATTCTCGTCGGTTGGCAATCGTCGGGAAAGAACAGATGTGCTAGCCGGCATCGCAGTGAAGTTGTCTATAGCGTAGAATTTCAGATCTTTCCTTTGCCGGGGTTAATGGTGCCAACTCTATCAAGCTATTTTCAATGGGTAAAATGAAAGCGTGATCAATTCAACATTCAAACACACCGTTGGCTTCCTTGCCTTTATGATTTTCGCCGGAATCCGTTAAAACAACTGTTAAACTTGAAAGGAGTCAGGTGCGATGGCAAGGACGTAAAGGATGTAAAAACAAAAATAATAAAGGATTAATCATATGATTAGTATTCGTAACGCATCAGCACTCCTGCTCACAAGTACCCTGGCGTTGAGCGCTTGTGGCGGCAATTCCTCGCAAAATTCATCTCAGACAAACAACCCGGCGGCTGCGGCGGCAGAAGCCCGGCAAAAGGAAGTATCATTCGATCTTGATCTCAGTGCAGTGCTGGAAAAAGAGCTGACTCCGGGTGCTTTTGCAGACCCGTCATCAGTGGCCAATCTTTTACAGGGTTCGATGATGGTGACTGATCTGGCCAGCGGTGGAGTTGAGTTTTATCCCTGGACTGTCAATATCGACGAAAGCGATCTGACAAACGTACAATCGTTTCAGACAATGGTACTTGAACCCGGTGACTACGCCTTTGAACTGGCGGTGAGCAAGGCCGGCCACTCTTACTCAGGGTCTACTGTCTATAACCTGAACGATGGTGATCAGGGGTTGGTAGCAATGACAATAAGACCCGTGATCGGTGATACACTGGTTGATGTCAATACGGCAGAAGAACTGATTGATTTTAGATTCAGTTACTCAGCCACAGAGATCAATTCCGCTGGCCTTACCAACCCTTCTATGGGTATTACTATTAATGGTAATGCGGAACAGATTTTTGCTCTGAACCCGGCTACGGGTATATCAGAACATATGCTGCTTAACCTGCAGCCGGGGCAGTACGATATCTCTTTACGCCTTCTGGATAGTGGCATACAGGTTGGAAAATCCATTCAGGCACAGGAGTCCAATATATCCGTTGCACAGGGGCTTGATGTGACTATGGATATCGTTCCATTGCATGGTGAAATCGCCTTCGGTCTCACTGCAGAGGGAGCAGATGCGACTATTAATTTACAAGTGCCAACAGAGGTAGTCGAAGAAGTTGGCAGCGTGGCGAACCTGCAGACAATTTTCAGTGTCAGTGGCGCAAACTATCCCCTGCATGAGCAAACCGTACCCCTGTTTTCAGATGCAAGTGGTTACATAGGTACCGTTGTACTGCCAGACGTTTTCTATGGTGATATGTCGTTTGAGCTGACCTTCACAGACAACTCAGATGGTGAAGAAATCGGCTACTGTGTTACCAGCACTGTATTGACTAACGCTAGTGACTCAATCAACTGTGAACTTACACTGAGAAGGCGTCAAATTGTTTCAGGCAACCTGATGTCTGCACTTGGAATTAACGTGCGCGACGTAAATGGCGTGGCGACACCGGGTGCGGTTATCAGTATCGGTGACGATGAAGTGGCGATCACCAACAGTGCTGCCTTTTCTACAGCTGGCTATAGCAAGGTGTATGTAGCTTCCGGAACTCATACTATACGAGCCCAGCAAGGTGCTGCTTTCGGCGAAGTGGACTATACTTCGCAGCCACTAGCGGTGAGTAACATTGATATAGTTCTCGATCGGTTCGATACCGATGGTGACGGAGTTGAAGACAGCGCAGATGCCTGCCCGACCGAACCGGGGAATTCGGCTACCGGCTGTCCATCGAATCTGGCTGATGATCTATTGTTAAGTGGGTTGGGTAATCCGAGCCAGATTGCAGTCCGCCTTAATGACGGAACGGGGAACTTCACTCAGGTTCAGGAGAATCAACAGCCAAACACAGCCCATGCTATCGCAGTAGGTGATTTCAATCAGGATGGACTGGATGATGTTGCGGCAATGCAAGGCGGCGTTGTACGTGTTGCTCTCGGGCCATTTACGGGCGGGATATCAATGGTGCAGGTGGGAACAAAAACCGGAACTAGACCCAATGGTATTGCGGTGGGGGATTTCAACAATGATGATGTGCAGGATCTTGTAGTTGCTGCAGATGAACATCACTCTGTGTTTCTCGGTAATGGAGACGGCTCCTTTGGCGCCGAGCTGACCTTTCCGTCTCTGGCTATAGATAATCGTTCAATAGCTGTGGGTGATTTTGATCAGGACGGTAACCTCGATATTACGGTTAACAGTAATGCGGGCAACTGTCACCTGGCAATTCACTATGGTGACGGAACGGGTAATTTTCCCGTATCTGATACGGAATTATTCCCGAATCTTCTGAATCTCCATGTTAGAACCGGAGACGTTGATGCAGACGGCGACCTTGATATACTTACGGCCGGCTATGGTTATGGTGTTCGAGTATTCACTAATAACGGCAATCGGAACTTCGCAGCCGGGACGGAGCAATTTCTTCAGGAGGTCCTGGTTTTCGGCGAAGATTTCAACGACGATGGCGCCGCTGACCTGGTAATGACAAACGATTCCGAGAATGCCTTGAAAGTCCGGCTGAACGATGGTGCTGGCGGCTTTGGAGCTGCGACTACTATTGGGCCGGTTCCAGGCTTTGTCAGAGCTGGAGTATCTATGGATAGAAATTCCGACGGTAAAAAAGATCTGGCGGTAACCAGTCACAATGCGATCGATCTGACATTTGCTATCGGTAACGGCGATGGTACCTTCCAGACGACTGAGACTGTTGCTGGTATACCAGGCAACGTTGGCATAGTATCCGGTAAGTTTGATTAAGTTTGGTTAAGTAAAACCAGTGATAACGAATGCCCGCTGTGCGGGCATTCGTTTGTTTTTCGTGGTGTGATAAGGCCTGATCCTGGCCCGGATCCGGATTTGAGCTTGCTCGCTGTGTTCGTAGCACTCCAGTGAGCGCCACCCCTGCAAGATCGTTACGGTCGCGCACGCTCTTTGGTATACTTGACTCCACTTAATTTAATAGATTATTCCGGATCAATTGATGTCTGAGATGCCCACTGGCTACGATGTACTGCACAACCCGGCGCTGAACAAATCGACCGCATTTACCCGCGACGAACGAGACGCACTGGGGCTTCGTGGTCTGCTGCCTCACAAAATCAATGATACTGAAACGCAGGAAGTGCGAGTTCTTGAGAATATTCGTCGCAAGGGTTACGACATTGAGCGCTACATTTTCCTGATCAGTTTGCTGGAGCGCAATCAAACACTGTTTTTCCGAACCCTGATCAACCACATTGAAGAGTTGATGCCCCTGATATACACACCCACTGTCGGTCAGGCGTGCAAGGAGTTTGCTCACATATTCCGGCGGCCGCACGGGTTTTATATTACGCCTGACGATCGTGGATCTATAACTGAGATTCTGGGTAACTGGCCCGAAGACGATGTCCGGATTGTTGTTGTAACTGATGGCGAGCGGATTCTAGGGCTCGGGGATCTGGGCGCTAATGGCATGGGTATACCGGTGGGTAAGCTGTCACTCTATGTCGCTTGTGCGGGCATACAGCCGCACCAGTGCTTACCGGTTATGCTTGATGTTGGAACCAACAATCAGGAGCTTCTCGACGATCCCCTGTATCTCGGGTACCCGGCCAGGAGAATTAAAGGTGCCGCATATGACGATTTGGTCGAGGAATTTGTGACCGCCATTTCTGAGCGTTACCCCAAAGCCTTGTTGCAGTTTGAAGATTTTTTAACACCGAACGCGTATCGACTGCTGGATACCTACAGAGACAGAATACTAAGTTTTAACGACGACATTCAGGGTACTGCTGCAGTGGCATTAGCTGGTGTTCACGCTGCACTTCGAATTACAGGCACCTCATTCAGCGACATCAGAATTATGTTTCTAGGTGCCGGCTCTGCGGCCACCGGTATAGGTGATTTGCTTGTCGCATCGCTGGTAGAGGCAGGGCTTGATGTTAAAGCGGCCAGAAAGCGGCTGTGGTTTAACGATCTTCACGGATTAGTGGTTGCCGGGCGGGATAATTTAATGTCACATAACCTGCCGTATGCACATGACCACGCGCAACTGGATTTCGTTGATGCAATTAAAGGTATCAAGCCGCATGTGCTGATTGGTGCAACGGGTGCGCCCGGTACCTTTACCTGTGAAGTTGTGCAAGCGATGAGCGCGGTTAACGACAGGCCGGTTATTTTTGCATTGTCAAACCCGACATCTAAAGCGGAGTGCACCGCAGAGCAAGCCTATGAGTGGAGTGACGGGCGAGCCATATTTGCCAGTGGCAGTCCATTTGATCCGGTTGAGTATAAAGGTAAGTTGTATCGACCGGGGCAGGGCAATAACGCCTATATATTCCCGGGTATAGGGTTGGGTGCTATTGCCTGCCGGGCGCAGAGTATTTCTGATGAGATGTTTCTGGCAGCGGCTGCGGCGTTGGCGGCTGAAGTTTCAGAGCAGGATCTTGCTGCTGGCTCACTGTATCCTCCTCTGTCTACCATTCGAAATGTATCATTGCGTATCGCTGTAGCCCTGGCTGAGAAAGCCTGGCAGCAGGGGCTGGCCAGAGCTCAAAAACCGGATAACCCGGAGGCCTATATCTCGAATTTAATGTATTTACCCGAGTATCCCGAGTTGTGTCTAAAGGAGTAGAAATAACGGTATTCCGTTACTTTTACGAACGAAATCTGGCACCTGCCTCGGCTGATCCATCGTGAAAGGTTCCAAGCCAACGGTCCAGCGGCATTTCCTGATTGCCGTAGTTGCAGTTAAAAAAGCGGTGGTGCAGCTGGTGGTAGAACGTACCCAATTTCAAAGAGCGTTTATCTTTGATTAATAGTTCTTCATATCCGGTGTGCGTCATCGCGGCGCCGGGTCCCTCGAAGACCACATGAAAATACAGATGAATCGGGTGGCTGGCGACAACCCAGTGTATGCACAGAGTCGAGAAGTAAAGTAAGTGTTCTATAGGGTGCATTGATAACCCCGACCAGGGACCGATATCAATATTGCGGTGGTGCAGGCTGTGTACCCGGCGGTATAAAAACCGGTGGTGTAATAACCTGTGCACCCAGTAAAAGTGAAATGCCGACCACATGGGAATCATTAACAGCAAGGCGAAAAACCAGACAGGATTTTCCGCAACAGTGATTGTGGGTACGTAGCCATTTGCCATCAACCACAGTGTAATGCACTGGTATGCTGTCAACTGGAATATTCCAGAGCCCAGCGACCAGAACATATTGTCATGCACCTGATTTGAAAAGTTCCAGCGCTTATTGTGCTTATTCAGTTTTCTTCGTTCGAACTTTAGTTTATTTCCCTGTGCTTTTCGAATATAAAAGTACCAGTGAAGCGACCCGGCAACCAGAAAAAACAGCGCAAAGTTGATTAGGTAAATCTGAACGATCCACCCGATGGTGAAATATTTGCCTCCTCAGCAGAATCTATGGGTCGAGGGAGGCTCAGGCAGGTTGCCAAGTGCA
>MDLA01000088.1 GCA_001730015.1 Chromatiales bacterium (ex Bugula neritina AB1)
TCAGGTGCGTGAGATTTCGCCTGCCACATATGGGCGTTTAGTCATTCTAAATAACTACATGTGGTCGGTGAAAGATCGCGTGTCCTGGGGGGATCCGCAGTAGCGCTGGTTTATGGATGGGCACTAACCAAGAGGGTTTTAATAATTGAATACACTGGTTCTCGGTGGAGTGAAATCAGGCAAAAGCAGTCTGGCGGCAGGGTTAGCGGCTAGTAGTAGTAAGCAAGCCGTGATTATCGCGACTGCAACGGCAGAGGATGGCGAGATGCGACGCCGAATTGCACGTCATCGTGCAGAGAGATCGCCGGACTGGCTTGTAGTGGAGGAGCCTGTGGCGATTGCTCAAGTGCTGGACCAGCAGACCAGCGATACCATTGTGGTTGTTGACTGCCTGACGCTGTGGCTGACCAATCTGCTATTGGCCGATGACGAGCAGATTCTGATCAGAGAACGGGAGGCCTTGCTGCAGTCACTGGCTGCGGTATCCGCTGATGTGGTACTTGTATCAAATGAAGTAAGTATGGGGGTAGTGCCGATGGGGGAGTTATCGCGGCGTTTTTGTGATGAAGCTGGTGTCCTGCACCAACGTATCGCCGCACTTAGCGATACCGTGATTCTCTGTGTGGCCGGTTTGCCACACTTTCTGAAAGTTACGGATTGACTAGTAATATATCAATCTGTTCAGATATACAGTCTATAAGTGCGGCACATCAGTGTGTACTTCCAGTTTGCGGATAACCGGCTTAACGGACGATAATATCTACGTTGGGTAGGTGGGAAGTCGCTAAACTTCCGGTCTCATAGTTTTCCGAGATAACAACTGCATTATACAGCTCATCGGTATCGCCAGAACAAAATGCCCGATAAATCATGCCATTGTCGATATCGAGTGGCGTCAGCCTGCATAGCATTTCCCCCGCATAACCTGTCGCAGATGATAGTCCGAGCCCGGTATGTGTGACGTTCAGTGAAGTTGGCTCGACCGGGAAAAGTGTCTCTGCGTATGTGATTTCGGGAAAGGCCAGTCTGCGGCGATTTATCAAAACCAGAGCGTCGGGGCTGTTGGACAAGCCATGTACTTCAACAGATTTACGATCAAGTATAGACCTGATTTTGCTATCGCTTTGGTACAATATGCTGCTGGTTATATTGCCGGCGATTACCGGTGTCCAATTTTGAGGTTGTGTGCAGCCTGTTTCTATATCCAAACATAAATCTGATAATTCCAGAACGCCCTTCGCTGTAATCGTTTCGCGTCTGCGCATTTTACTCTTGTGCTGCCGTGATGTGCTATTGGCGATATCTGAGCTTAGGTAGCCTCCGGAGGAGCCTGCGTAGCCGCGCGAGAGGATATCTTTTCTGGTGCTTCGGTCCATGAGTGTCAAGCTTGATTGCAGATACAGGTTATCGTCTCCAGAGTTCTGGCGAAAGTTCAATTGAAATGAACTTGAAGTGATTTTATTGTTTTCGGAGTAAAGCACAGTACCGAATGATTCAGGCTTACCAGATGTGGCAAAATTGTTAATAGTAAGTGCTGAACTCCGTGTTGATTTGCTAATGTGCAGCTTGCTATTAACGTTCGCTTTATCTGCTGACCATTTAAACGTGCTGGTTCGTTGTTCATTTGCGCTCTTCTTCCCGAAACGCAATTGGTAACGGTATTTACCCTCGTGGTGAGTGATGAAGGTGCCGTCCGGCACTGTTACAACTGTGCCGATGCGTTTAATGAGAGGCCGGGATATTTTTTTGAGTTGCCTGTTACTAAGCTTGCTTTGGCCAGTGAGTAACATCTTGAATTTGGCGCGATGTTGAATCTCCCACTCTGCCATTTCAACAGTGTATACAGCTTGCAGGGAGTGACCGTCGAAACTGCACTGTGAGTCTTCCGGAGTAGTCTGGCAAAGTTCCTGTATTTTCTCCCAGTTTTCATCCACGTGCAGTCTAAGCACTCCGAGTTCAATCTGATGTTCGGCAATTTTTCGTAGTTGATTAGCCGTGAGCAGGATTGGCGCGTCATTGCTCTGGTCCTGCGATTTAGCGTATAGAACCGGGGGAAGGTCAGTCAGAATAGTATCTGGAATATGGATCAGTGGGCGCGGTGTTGAGACTGCCAGGCTCGTGATATAGTCGGCTTCGTTTATGCCAGGCGGGACAGGTTTCCCTCCGCCATTGCCAGACCCACCGATACCACCACCGCAGGAGATTGTTGAGATAAGCGTAACGGCTGCGAGGCATATTCTTAATAAATCTGCCATATTATATAACATCTTCATCGTGTACTTCTAAATCGTTGTTATCACTCAGGGACTCTTCAAAATAAAAGATACTTAACCCTGTTCGAATTCTGGAGGTGAAATTAGGGCCTGATCTGCCACTGGTCGTTGTGTCCAGATCATGCTCTGCCAGAAATCGATCGAGTGATAGCAGTAGTTCTTTGCTCTTATCGCGACTTAGTATTTTGAACAACCGGGTGCTGTGCGGGGTAAGATTATCGTAGCTGACGGTAAGTTGTAGTCGTGTGTTTTCCTGATCAGTGCATTTATCGTTGTGGTCAATGGTAGTAATTAGATCGGCTACCGCGTGACTCGAATTATCCAGCAACTCGCGGCTTCTTTGCGGAACATAGCCTGTGGAAGACATACTAACGAGATCATTGGTGATTTTGTCGATCGCTTTTACCCGTAACAGCTCATCCAGAACGGCTCTGACAGGAATGTCACCACTGTATCGTTTTACAAGGCTTGTAAAAGTGCCTGGACCGGTTTTGGAAATAGATAGTGCTTTTGGTTCACCCGATTCATTGTGGAACTCTGAATCACGCAGCCAACCGCTAAAAACCCGGACAGCACGATTGTGATCTGATGAATTTGCTACTTTGCTTTGAGGATCATCCAGTATTTTTTTTACCTCGCGTCGTGAGATTCCTGTAAGAAGAGAAATTCTGGAAGACGACTGTTTTCTGCCTTTTATCTTGAATTCCTTGTCGGCAATTTCCACATAGAGATTCCTGGTCAGAGTTGCTAGTTCCGCATAGGCTACGCCATGGCGGAGTAACAGCCGCACAAGAGGACGCATAATAGTTAGAATAATGTCTCTCATTAATATATAAGCACTCAGTCAGATGGCAGCACCATATGCATTGGTGCTTTTATCTACGCGCACGAGAAAGCTGATACGATCAATCGTGCCTGGTTCAGTGGCAATGAGCCGGACTGAAGACTTATATTGTTGCGTCAGTGAGGGCTTGCCGGTAGTGCAGTTTGACAACTGCTACATATAATCGGCTCCGATCATAGTACTTAGTTCACTGTCGTTGTGTGATCCAGGTAGGCATTAATTACCTGCCACAAAACGACTGCGTCACTGTGGGTGGTAGGTCAGGTTTTTGATAGAAGAATGCCCCTGCACAGCACTTCTGTGACAGGTCACATAGAAGCGCGTGCCATGTTGAGGCTATCAGCAAATTTTTTTGCATTTTGTTTAACGGTATTTTTATTGTCACCTGGTTTGTATAGTGCAGAACCAATCCCGAATCCATTGGCGCCACAGGATAGATAATCCGGGATGTTGTGCGGTGTGATACCACCAACAGGGATTAGATTGACTGACTCAGGTAATACCGCTCTCATAGCTTTTTGTACCGAGGGTGTGACAAGTTCCGCCGGAAATAGTTTTAATGCCGTTGCCCCGGCTTCAATGGCGCTGAATGCTTCTGAAGGTGTTGCAACTCCCGGGCAATAGAGCATCTCGGCTTTTAGCGCCTGTTGCGCAACCTCTGGATTAAAATTCGGTGCTACAGCAAGTTTGCCGCCCGCAGAAACGACAGAGCTTACCTCGCTTTGGGTTAGTACGGTGCCCGCACCGATAATCGCGTTTTGTCCGAATTCGCGGCTCAGTATTTCAATGGTTTTGAAAGGTGATGGTGAATTAAGTGGAACCTCAATAATTGATATACCACCCTCGACCAGTGCATGGCCAATGTCCAGTGCATCCTCCGGGGTAATACCGCGCAAAATTGCAATTAGCGGCATCTTCTCCAATAGGTTCAGCCATAGTGCCTGTGTATTTTTTTGGGTCATAGCTCTATATTACCGTTGCTTGATGTCGGTTATTAGTCGTGAGAAACCTTGCACTGATGCATCAATAATTCTAGCGCTTACCGTTAAGCCGAGATGCTCAATTGCTGTTTGGTATCGATCACACAGCATGTCGTCTCCGATCAATTTGATGGTGGAGGAGGGTTGCAGTATTCGGCCTTCGTTGATTTCGGCTCCGATTAGCAGACCCGATAAATACGACCTAACGCCCTCTTCGGGTAGCTGCTTCATTAGAACATTTGCCCGACAACTGAACAGTTCGCTAATTATCCGGTTGGTCTTGTGGCCCAGTTCCAGCCCCGCGATAAAGTGCTCGTGTAACCAGTCGTTTGGGGTGGCAAGCTGCCCGATCAGTGAGTTGTGCAATAGTATCTGGTATAGCTCACCGGTAGGAATTGTCCGAAAGGACTGTATTGTTCCGTGATCCATAGAAGCCCATTTGGAATGGGTGCCGGGCATCACTACCAGTTCAGCATCGGTCGTGCTAGATGTTCCCAGAAGTTGCAGTTCCTCTCCACGCATAACATCGGCATAGGGCGAACGCTGACAGATTCCAGGAACAAATAATAACTGAACGCCACGGCATAAGGTTTTTCCTAAATGATTACCGATTGCCGCGATGTCGGCCGGGCATTCCAGATACTCTGTTTCGTGCCAGCCGTTGGCGCTGGTGATCATGCCGGATAGAAGTACTGAATCTCCTGATTGCAACCAGCTCCCAACTTCTGTGAACAGAATGTCTTCGAACTGTGTGCTGGTGTCGCTGTTGCTGTTAACCTGTTTGATCCCGAGTGGGCGGGTCAGCGAGTCAATGATGTTGGCGTTTTCGTCAAAGTGGTAGGCTCTAAAGGTGCTGGAGCCCCAGTCAACTCCTACTCTGATCATATCGCGCTCTCCGCTTCTGTTACTGGCCGGGCCTGATTATAATGATATTGGTTTCATTCAATTGATTTTGTACTGTTCTACAGTTTCCAGGCGAACTTCTATCCCGAGCCCCGGACCTTTCGGAATAGCGATGTTGCCATCATTATTCATGTACCACGGCGCGCTGACAAGTTGCTGACGGAACGGATGGCTGGAACGGTCATACTCGAGAACGGGTTCTAGTGCATAGAGAGAGTGGTTTGCCGGTGGAATTGTGGCGATCCACTGTAAAGAAGCCGCTTGCGCAACAGCACTACCCCAGACATGTGGATTAACAGCAACGCCATTGGCGTGTGCCATCGTGGCTATAGATCGGGCTGCGGTAAAGCCCCCGCAGGATCCGATATCAGGTTGCGCTACATCGAGTGCGCTGGCTCTGAAAAGATCGTTAAAGCCATAGGGTGTGTGTTCGTTTTCACCGCCGGCAATGGGAGTAGTCAGATTTTGGCGAAGTTCCGCATAGCCTGCAATGTCTTCGGGAGCTACCGGTTCCTCGTACCAGCGCAGATTGTAGTCTTCAAGGGCTTTACCGAGTTTCAGCGCATCGGCTCGACTGTAGGCATGGTTGCTGTCGACCATGAGCTCGATAGCAGGATCGTTCAGGGCTGATGTGATTTTTTGCATGACTTCTATATCGTCATTGACGCCGAAACCCAGCTTTATTTTCATCGCTTTGAAACCGGCATCGCGATGTTGCAATGCTTCTTCTGCAAGTCGCGATGCTTCGTTTTTGCCTTGCTGTCTATAGAATCCGGTTGCATAGGGCTGTACTGATTCCCGGTAGCGCCCGCCAAGCAACTGTGAAACTGGCTGCTGCAGGAAGTGGCCGGCAACATCCCACAGCGCTATATCGAGTGCACTGATTGCAGAGATAACTGATCCCTTGCGCCCGTAGTCACGGGTACGGGTGTACATTCGCTCCCAGAGTACCGCGTGATCCAGTGGATTTTCACCGATCAAAAGTGGTTTTAATGCATGTTCGATAGTTGCGGCTGCAATCTGCGGGGGCTCAAGGCCCTGCGTGAAAGCTTCGCCCCAGCCAGTCAGGCCATTGTCTGTTTGAATGCGTACCAATGTTGCCGATCTCTGCGTGACCCAGCCTTGTGAGAAGGCAAAAGGTTCGTCCAGTGGCGTTGCCATTACGAAGACATCAATCGCTGAAATTTTCATAGCATGTATCCGTTGGTGGGTAAGTGGCGGGTTCGGTTATTGCGGCAGCCGGAGTAGCAGCAGTTTTGGCTATAGTACCATGACCGGTGTAATCCGGCTTAAACGCCAAGGTAGGTTTCTTTGACCCAGCTCTCTTCGCGCAGGGAATTGGTGTCGCCTGTCCAGGCAACCTTTCCTTTTTCCACAACATAGTGCCGGTCAGCCAAGGCAATCAGGTCATTGAGATTTTTGTCTACTACAAGTATAGATAATCCATCGGCTTTTAATTCAGCGAGAGATGCCCATATCTCTTTTCGTACCATTGGTGCCAGGCCCTCGGTTGCGTCGTCCAGCAGGAGTAAGTCAGGGTTTATCATCAATGCCCGACCGATCGCAAGCATCTGCTGCTCGCCACCGGATAAAAGATTGCCCATTGACCCCAGGCGTTCCTGCAACTGCGGGAACATCGCCAGTACACGGTCGAGTGTCCATTTACGTGCTTTGCCGATTCCAGCGGAGGCGGTGGCGGTTAAATTTTCCCGAACGGTGAGGTTGGGGAATATCTGACGGCCTTCCGGAACCAGCCCGAGGCCCTGTTTGGCGATAACGAAAGGCGGCTTACCGGAAATTGATTTGCCTTTGTAGGTGATTTCACCTGAAGCGGGTTTCACAATACCCATTATAGAATTTATAGTAGTGGTTTTCCCCATGCCGTTTCGACCAAGCAGAGTAACAACTTCCCCGGCTGCTACCTCGAGTTGCATACCGAACAGTGCCTGACTTGAACCATAGCGTGTACAGAGATTACTCACGGCCAGCATCAGATCGATTCCTCGCCGAGATAGGCTTTCTGCACCTCGGGATTACTTTTGATTTCCTCCGGGGTGCCACTGGCGATTATTTCTCCGTACACAAGAACGGAAATTCTGTCAGCCAGAGCAAACACGGCATCCATATCGTGTTCGACAAGCAAAATTGATTTCTCACCGTGAAGTTGCCTGAGGATATTGATCATTAGGGTTGATTCGTCCTGCCCCATGCCAGCCATGGGTTCATCGAGCAGAAGCAGGCTGGGTTCGGTTGCCAGAGCCATGGCTATTTCCAGCTGTCGACGCTCACCGTGGGAGACTTCCGAGGCTAGCTGGTTGTCGCGATCGTTCAGTCCGACGCGCTGCAGAAACACATTGGCCGGTTGCCGGAGGCGGGTGTCGCGTCGGGCATTCTGCCAGAATTTAAAGGAATGGCCGTCGTGCGCCTGAATAGCCAGCGCAATATTGTCGAGCAGGGTCATGTCGGTAAAAACAGACGTAATCTGGAAAGAACGGGCGAGGCCAGCCTGGGAAAACTTATGCGGTGGCAGGCCGGTTATATTTTCACCGTTGAAGATTATCTGCCCTTGGTCGGGTTGCAGCAATCCCGACAGCTGCGAGATAAGAGTGGTTTTACCTGCACCATTGGGCCCGATCAATGCGTGTGTTTCGCCCTGGTAAACATCAAGGTTAACGTGGTTTGTCGCGCGTACGCCACCGAAACTTTTGCTGAGACCGGTGACTTTCAGTATCGGGTTAGCCATTGGCACTATCCCGCTTTGTGCCTATTCTGCTGACGGCCCCAACAATCCCGCCCGGCAGAAATAATACGGAAAAAATCAACAGCAGGCCAAATGGCAAGTGCCAGAATACGGTGATTTCTGATAATAAATGTTCGAGAACAATAAATAGAATTGCCCCGACGATCGGCCCGCAGAGAAAGGTAGCGCCACCTAGAATAACCATAAACATAATTTCACCGGAGCGGGTCCAGTCAAGCATTTCTGGGGATATAAAGGTAGTGAAGTTGCCCAGCAAAAAACCGGCATAGCCGCAGATGACGCCGGAGATCACAAACGCCAGTAGCTGATATCGGTAGGTGTCAACGCCTATAGCGCGCATCCGTTCTTCGTTGGAGCGTGTGCCTTGCAGTGTGAGTCCGAATCGCGAATTGCTGAGACGATATATCAGAAAAACAATGCCTACCAGCGAAAGATAACAAACCGTATATAGAGTCAGCGGGTTATCGAGACTAATTAACGGAAACTCTGAACGCAGATCAATGGTCAGGCCATCGTCGCCGCCATAGGTCTCGAGCGAAACAATTGCGTAGAAAATCATTTGCCCGAATGCCATAGTAATCATGATGAAATTAACGCCGCGTGTGCGCAGACAGATAACTCCGGTAATCAGGGCAAATGCCGCACTGACCAGCAAGGCCAGTCCAAGGTGCACAAAGCCGCTGTAGGAAGCGATCAGGTCGAAGCCTCCATAGGTCTCATGATAGACCGGCACGCCAACCGCATAAGCACCGAGACCGATGTATGCAGCATGTCCGAATGAAACCAGCCCGCCGTAACCGAGTATTAAATTTAGTCCCGTGGCGGCAATTGCCAGAATCACCAGGCGAGTGAATATATCCAGCCAGAACGGGTGGCCAGTGATAAAAGCCAGAGGAGGGAGGATCGCAAGTGTTGCGAGAATAAACAGCGAAAATAAAGCAGAACCACGGAGTTTGCTTTGCACCGGTGATGCCGGATCGTGGTGGTTGGTTTTGTTCGACATCAGCGACTGAGTGGTGGAAACAGGCCTTGCGGGCGCACAGCCAGGATGGCTGCCATCAATAGATAGACCAGCATTGCCGATAGTGCCGGTGCAGCAGTTTCAGCCGCATCTGAGGACATGAAAAGTTTGAACAGATCGTCCAGAAAAGATCGGCCGAAAGTATCTATAAGCCCGATAAGTATCGCTGCCAGAAAAGCGCCTTTCATTGATCCGATGCCACCGATAATAATTACTACAAAGGTGGTTATTATGATGTCGTTGCCCATACCGATAGAGGCCTCTGCTATGGGAGCCACTAACATACCTGCAAGGCCGGCGAGTGCTGCGCCGAGTGCGAATACACCCGAAAACAACGTATTGATATCGACGCCGAGCGCGCCAACCATGGTTCGATTTGATGCGCCGGCGCGAATCAGCATGCCGATCTTTGTGTGGTTTACCATAACGTACAGTCCCAGCGCTGCGAGTAAACCGGTTCCTATAATTAATAGTCTGAAGGTAGGCACCACAACTCCCGGTAACAGTTCTACCTGACCATTCAGATTGTTCGGCAGGGGAATCGCTATACCGGCCGGCCCCCATATCAGGTGCACCAGGGTGTCGATGCAGAGGATCAGGCCGAATGTTGCCAGTACATGATCAAGATGATTTCGCTGATACAAATGCCTGACGACCAGTTTTTCCAGTGCAAAGCCCGACAGTGCAGTCAATGGTAATGCTAGCACGACCGCAAGTAGAAACGATTCTGTATAGAGTGTTAGTGAGGCGCAGAAGAAAGCACCGAGCATATAGAGTGAACCGTGTGCCAGGTTCACAAAGTCCATGATGCCGAAGGTAAGGGTGAGTCCGGCAGAAAGCAGAAATAGCAATATGCCGAGCTGCAAGCCGTTGAGCAGCTGAATGAGTACCAGAGAGGATTCCACGTTAAGAAAATGCAGGGGCGTTGTTCACCCCTGCGCAGTTGTCGTCTAGAGTTTACACTCGCTGGCGTAGACATCCTGATGATCTTCGAGTACCACGGTGTCGATGGCTGTTGTCCAGTTGCCGTCGGCATCTTCAACCACGGTGCGGCTATAGAAATCCTGAATCGGCATGTGGTTGTTGCCGTAGGTGAATTCACCGCGAACTGACGGGAAGGCCGCTTTTTCCATCGCGCTTCTCATGCCATCGATATCTGTAAGATCACCGTTAACCGCATCCACCGCAGATTTTATCAGCTGAATTGAATCGTAGGCCTGAGCAGCATAGAAAGACGGGTAGCTGCCGTATTTTGCGCGAAAATCGCTAACGAACTTTTTGTTGGCGGGTACATCAAGATCGGGGCTCCAGAATTGGGTCATTTTTGAACCAAGCACGCCTTTCATTCCGCCTTCCTGCA
Organism: Chromatiales bacterium (ex Bugula neritina AB1); assembly: GCA_001730015.1. Taxonomy (GTDB): domain Bacteria; phylum Pseudomonadota; class Gammaproteobacteria; order Granulosicoccales; family Granulosicoccaceae. The sequence goes on from MDLA01000088.1 coordinate 10,143, forward strand.
GTTTTGGAAGTGAAAGTGCGTCGATGGTAAACACCGTGTAGAGCGGCAGGCTGTCACGCAGACCGGCTTGCTCATATTGCTTGATAAATGCTGGTCCGGCCTTTCCGGGATAAAACACAAAAATACCTTCGGCACCCGATGCCTTGGCTTTTGCCAGTTCTGCGGAGAAATCCAGCTGGGCGTCTTTGCCCCACTTGGTTAGATCTTTACCCAGTATTTCGCCCTTGAAGGTGCGTTCAACGCCGGCCACCATGTCTTTTCCGGCTGCATAGTTCGGCGCCATCATGTAGAGCGATTTTACGCCCTGCTGATTCAGCGTTTCGCCCATAGCCATCGGGGTTTGATCGTTTTGCCATGAGGTAGAGAAAAAGTTCTCGTGGCACAATTTGCCAGCCACCGGCGATGGGCCGGCATTGGCGCTGATCAGGAATTTACCGGCATCGAGTACCGATTTTCGCGATGCCAGCAATACATGTGACCAGATATAGCCTGCGACAAAATCGACGTTATCCTGCTTGACCAGCTTGTCTGTTGCCTGCTTGCCGGTTTCCGGTTTGAATCCGTCATCGGCCATGATGAGGTCAACCTGCTTGCCGCCCATGGTATTACCAATGTGTTCAAGAGCCAGCATCACCGCGTTCTCCTGATCTTTCCCGATAGAAGCGGCACCGGTTGTCAGAGTGGTAACAAAACCGATTTTAACTTTATCTGCAGCGAAAAGTGCTGAAGAGCCTGCCAGTGCGGCGACTGCCGCAGCCATAGTAAGTTTTTTCATCGAACGTCCTCGTGCGTTGTCTGGTCGATCGTGTGACAGACCGTTGTCTTAATCACTGGATCGATTCGTGACAAGAGTGTACCCAAAGCAAACGTGAGAGGCGATATTGTTGTTGGATTTTTACGCGGATTGATAAGCAATACTTCGCCACGGGGTCACGACATCGAAAATCCATGGCCAGCCTCTTCTGCCGGTTTCTGTTCAGTGCCTCCGCTTATCCGGCGGAATAGGAGCTGTGTAGGGGAAAATCTTGCGGCCAACCTGTTGTGAGCCGTGACTAAAGGTCTGTTGCTCGTAACGTAAAGCGATCACATCACCCGGCTTAGTTGGACGGTGCGTTTTGTGTTACAACGTGAGTCTGTGGTGTCGCCAGCGAAATGCCGTACTCATGTGACGTACCCAGAATGGTTTCAATCATCATGTGCCGTGTGGCGACAAGCCCCTGAACCTCCTTGATATAATAGAAAATCGCCCATTCCACTGCGTGATCTCCGGCTTCAATAACACGGATTTCCAGTGCGTGGGTTTCGTCAAGGGAGCTGTTTGTGTTTGCACATACCGTTGCAAAGGCCTGCGTGAACATTTTTTTCACCCGATCAGACTCTGTGTCGTAACCTATTTTAAAAATCAGCCGCTCGCGCAGACCACGTGCAGATGCGAATTTTGACAGGCTGTGAATGGGATAGTCGCGTAGCTTGCTGTTGCTGATCATGACCCGGTGGTTGTTGACGATATCAATCAGTACCGTATGAAAAATTTTTGTTTTAAACACCCGAGCCAGGAATGGTTCCGGGATCGCAATTTCGATCAGATCTCCTTCGCTGACCATGTCGCTGTTGAGTAAGATCAATCCTGAAATAATATCCGGCGCCCAGGCAGCCTGAGTCAGGGCGAGAAAAACGCCGACAAACCCGATAACGCCACCGGCTTCCAGCAGGCTGCTGAAGCCAGCGATCCGGATAATGGTTATTAGCGCAACGATTGAAATAAAAGTGCTGGCCACCAAAGTCAGCATTCGGGAATGGTAGGTGTCAGATATTTGGATGCCGTCCGCCGTAGAATTGACTTTGCCGTAACGACGCCGCATAAGGTAGCTGGTGTTGCTGGATGCCAGATAGGCAAGATAAAAAACAATAAGAATCGACAGCAGCTTAAGACCCAGGCCGCCACTATCCTGAGCTGCTTCATAAACGCCAAAATAGAATACGGCAGTGAGAATGGCCAGATTCAATCCCCGCAGCACATTCACCTGAAAATCCATTTGCCGGGCGCTGTTATTTGAACCCAGTACATTCACCAGCGGGCGGGCCACCACCAGTAACAGAATATTGACGGCAATTACCAGGTAGTGATACGCGCTGAGCCGGGCCACGGCTATTGTCAATAGATCGCTCATAGCTGACTAGGATAATTCATCTGCGAATTCGCTGCTTGAAACCCGGCACCACGCGGACTTTGAGCAAAAGTTCCGTTTTTGTTGCGAAATTCCCGGTGTGTGGGTAAATCCCGGCGTTTGCACAAATCTATGAAGCCTTATTTCAAAACTTGGCTATTCTTAACATTCGATGCCGGAAGATTCGGTTGTCAGTGCGCATTTGTCCGGCATTGTTTTTGCAGTCTCAACGCGCTTCGATGACTACGGTCATTTGATGGCAAGTTTACAATTGAAAGGTTCTGTACGGCTTGAATTATCTCATCACGAAGAAGAAAAACAGAATGCCGGGTCGCAAGGCAGCTTTGCGTTCGCTGGCGTGTGGTCTGCTGGTGGTGTTCAGCAGTGTCAGCCAGGCAGCACCTGAACTGGCGCTATCGGTAGGCGGGGCAAAGATACTTACTATCGGTTCTCCGGTTAAAACCGTTTTTGTCGGTGACCCGGGTGTGGCAACTGTTAAGGCTCCAACGTCGAAGAAATTATTTATAACCGGCGTCGGTACGGGTACTACGACTCTGGTAGCACTAGACGCCAGTGGCAGAGTATTGCTTGAGCGTGATATATCTGTGTCGCAAAATTCGGATACTTTATCCAGGGCCTTGAAGCGCCGTTTCCCTACGTCGGAAATTGAAGTGGAGCCGGGACCGGGCTCGTTGCACCTAAAAGGTGAGGTGGACTCGCTCAGCGATTATAACGCGGTAAACACCACCGCTGAAAAATTCCTTGGCCAGGGAGATGAACTTATAAATCATCTTGGTGTAGCGGGATCAACCCAGGTTAGCCTGCGCGTAAAAATAGCGGAAGTCTCTAGAACCGTTAACGAAGCATTTGGAATCAACTGGTCCGCAGTTGTCAATAAATCCAGTTATACACTCGGTATTTTTGATGGTCGCACCTTTCTTGATGCTGACGGAGCATTTCAGCAGTCCTCTGCGGCAAGTTACTTGTTCAGTAATAACAATACCAATGGCCCTGTCGATCTAAATGCAGTTATAGATGCGTTGTCGAACAACGATACCTTCACCATTCTTGCCGAACCCAACCTTACTGCGGTAAGCGGCGAGAGTGCGAGTTTTCTTGCGGGTGGGGAATTTCCGGTGCCATCTTCATTCAATGATTCAGTCAGCGTTACGTTCAAGCCATTTGGTATTTCGCTTGATTTTACACCGACCGTTATGCCGAATGGTCGTATTCGAATGCGGGTGCAGCCGGAAATCAGCGAGCTTTCGACAAGTGCAGCTGTAACCAGTAATGGTTTTGAAATTCCCTCGACTCAGGTCAGGAGACTGGATACCACGGTTGAGGTTGAAGACGGGCAGAGTTTTGCCATTGGTGGTTTGCTGCAGAATAACTACAGTGATTCAATCAACAGGCTGCCGGGTCTTGGGCATATACCGGTACTTGGCCAGCTGTTTTCGTCTAATAGTTACCGACGCAATGAAACTGAGCTGGTTGTTGTTGTCACACCGGAAGTAGTTAAGCAACGAGCTCCTGAAAACACTGAGCTGGCTTCACGGCTGCTGCGGCGGGTTTCGGGTGTGGAGTACATCCTCGCTTCAAAAATTGCACAGCGTAAGGGGGTCGATTTACGTGGTGAGGCATTGATACCGGGCAAAGTAAGGTTGAAAAGCCGTGCCGGATTCATTTACTAGTGGGCACCGAGTACATAAAAGCTATGAGTAACACGGGTGAAAATAATATTTGCAGCAAGATTGCGGGTTCTATTGTTAAATCCGGACTAGCCGCTGTTGTTGTTCTGTCGGCATCAGCCTGTACGATGGTACACAGGGATTCCTTCACCGAGGCCACTAGCGGGCATCGTGATGTTCGAGTCTACGATAGCAGTGTTCAGCTGGCAGAAGCATCTATAGAAGGAGGCGACTACAACACGGCATTGCATATATACCGACGTCTGGCAAAAGACCATCCGGATGACTCTGAACTGAACAAGGCGCTAGCTAACACACTGCTGGCTGCTGGCGCACTGGATGAAGCTGAGCAAACGTATCGTCTGGTGGCTGAGCGCAACCGAGATTCGATTGAAGCTATGGTCGGTCTGGGGCGAGTGTATCTTGCTATGTCTGACGGGCAGAACAGTATTAAAGCGTTTAACGAGGCATTGAAAATTGATCCGACCAGCTACGTTGCACGAAATGGTCTGGCCGTTGCGCTGGATCATCTGGGAAAACACAACGATGCCCAGAAAATTTACCGCAAGCTGCTTATCACGCGGCCCAGTGATTTAATGATCAAGAGCAACCTGGGGTTGTCACTGGCGCTATCGCAACGTTTTCACAAGGCGATCTCGATCCTGACCAATGTTGTTACCGATCCCACAGCACCGGCAGAGGCACGCCACAATCTGGCACTCGCCTATGGTCTTGCAGGGCGCACCGAGGTGGCAACAGAACTGGAGCAGATCAGTGGAAGCCAGTCTGATGTGCGTGGAAATATGCAGTACTACGAACTGATGCGTAGTGGTCTTAAGTAACTCAGGATGTAAATCGGTATGTGTTTTCCAATGCCGGACAGACGCTACCAGTACCGTTATCGGGTCGAAATAATGTTAAATACACTTACAAAGAAATTCGCATATCCTCTATTTGCAGGAACCATTGCACTGTCAATGGTTGCAACTGACCATGCTACTGCCGCAGAGCTTCTGCTGACAGATGAACCGTATCAGTATATTACCGTTGATCAGAGTCTGCCGAATGTGCTGCGTGCGTTCGGGTCGAATCTGGGCTTCAGCGTACAGGTAAGTCCAGGGGTATCCGGCCAGGTTCGCGGGCGTCTGCCAGAGATGTCGCAGCGTGAGTTTCTCGAATTTTTGAGTCGAACCTACAGTCTGGTCTGGTACTACGACGGTTTTGTTCTGCATGTGGAAAATGCCAGAGAGTCGCAAAGCAAAGTATTTAGATTAGGGGCTTTGTCTCCGGATCGGTTAGAGCAATCGTTGCGCGATCTGAATATCTGGGATCCGAGGTTTTCTATAAAATCCAGCCCGGGATCTGATCTAACCTACGTGTCCGGACCAAAGCGCTATGTAGAGCTTGTTGAAGATGCCATCGTCAGTCTTGGGTCAAACGGTTCCGGCGTGGGAATCGGGGCGCTATCTGGAAACTCTGAAAGATCTGCCAGTGGTGTGGAGATCATTTATGGTACTCAGTGACGAGCGTCACCGGAGTTACAGCTGAAAAAAGGGCCGTCAGGCCCTTTTTTTCGGGATCGATAGTAACTATCCGCGTATATTTCTGGCAACTGTCTGCAGTGCTTGCAGCGCAGCTTGCAGAGCGCCGGATCGCGCGGTCATTTGCGCTGATTGCATGCCTATTCGCTGTTGCTGTTGCAGCAGCTGTGAGGCTTGCGAAAATATCCCGTTAGCAGCGCCGGATGCGCCTGATGATGAACCAGTCATGGGTGTCTCCTGTTATAACGTTTTTCTAATACAGTGCAATCCATGTGGTCTATTCCTGTTTCGAGACCGGGTTTGCCTGCTGAAGTCATATGTTGCAATCTGATCAGTTGACTTTCAAGTCAACAATTGTAACTTGTTTCAAATGTCGTCCATGAACAGTAGGACTCTGGCTTGAGCTTAAAGTTTGCCACAGTAGGGTTAATTAGGAAATTATTTAAGTCGGGCGAAATTTGCCGCGTAAATAGATCTAACTAATTGTAGTATAACAATAAATATCGCTACACACGCTTTTACAGAGCGTTTTTCGGCCGATTCACTGGAGTGACGTTGTTCACACTTCTGGCAATAGGTGAAAGATCTGCCGATGACCGGATACCCTGCGACGGAATTATTCCGGTTTCATAAGCAGTAAACATCTCAATTGTAGTGTCGTAGTTTATTCTGCCGTCGGGCGGTTTGATTTGAGCAATTTCTGGACTTCGTTAACCGCAAGAGAAAGCATCGCATAATCTACGCTGCCACTTGATTTTAAGTCGGTAAGGCGTTGATTGTAAATCTCAAGTGGGCCGGAATTCTTTGAGGCCCAGCGTTCTATGATCTCTATGGAACTGCTGCCAGTGCCGGTTAGCTCCAGCAGTTCAGCGCTTAAATGGCGTTGCTGGGAGTGCAGGTCAGAGCGTAGCGCTGATTTTGCCAGCGCGTGCCAGTGACTGGCTACGTCCAGTGCACCGATTTGCTCACGCAGCCATTGAATCTGCAGATATTCCCCGAGCTGGTAATAAGTGCCAGCCGAGACTGCCAGATCAGTATCCGAGCCGTGAGCAATATCCAGGATATCGAAGGCAGATGACAGTGGTACCACTGAAGCAACAGTGGCAGCGATCTGCGCCGGGACTCCGGCCTTTATAAAATGTGCGCAGCGAGACTGGTAAGTGTGTTTGTTCGGCTCGGCCAGCACATTCGGCACCAGAGCTTGTAGTTCTTTGGTTCCGCTGGAAAAGTATTCTATAACTGGCAGAACTCGGTTGTGGCAGCGGTTGTTTTTAACCAGCCAGTGAATACTGCGTTCCACCCAGCCACGTACCATTAGCAGCATTTCGGTTTGCGTGTTGCTGCTGACTGTGTTGTCGAGTGTTTCGATGGAATGCCATATCTCCCGCATATTGAACAGGCTGCGGACCGCGACATAAGCCGTAGCGATTTCAGTGATCCCGGCGCCGAGTTCACTTTGAAGCCTGAACAGAAATGTTGGCCCCAGTCTGTTAACCAGGCTGTTTGTGACCAGTGTGGCTATGATCTCCCGCCGCAGCTGATGCTGCAGAATTTGCTGTGGGTACTGTGTCGATAGCTGTGACGGAAAGTAGTTGAGTAGCTCTGATTCGAAGAATGGATCGTCGAGCAAGTCCGTTGTAAGCAGCTGCTGATAAATATCCATCTTGCTATAGGCGACAATGACGGCCAGTTCCGGAGTGCTCAAACCCTGAGAGTGTGCTTTGCGCTCGGCGATTGTGTCGTTGTCGGGCAGAAATTCAATTTGGCGATTTAATTTTCCGCTGCTTTCCATGTCGCTAATGAAGCGTGAGTGTTCTTCTAGAAGAGCGGCGCTTTCACTGAGTGTGAGGCTCAGGCACTGTGTCTGCTGGTAGTTATCCCGAAGTACCAGCTCAGAGACGTTGTCGGTCATGGCAGCTAGAAAATCGCTACGCTTTTCTGCTGCCAGCGCGCCGCTTGAAACCAGTCCGTCGACCAGAATTTTTATATTGACCTCGTGATCAGAGCAGTCAACGCCTGCTGAGTTGTCTATTGCATCGGTGTATATTTTACCACCGTTACGGGCAAACTCTATTCGTCCTAGCTGCGTACAGCCGAGGTTACCACCTTCGCCCACAACCCGGCACTGAAGATCTCGCGCGTCGACGCGAAGCGGATCATTGGCTTTGTCCTGGGCGTCAATGTGGGTTTCGCCCGACGCTTTGATATAGGTGCCTATGCCGCCATTCCACAGCAGATCGACCTTGGCTTTTAACAAGTGGTGGATCAACTCGGCGGGCGCCATATCGCTTTGCTCAACGTTGATCAGCGATTGCACTTCGGGGCTTAGCGGAATGGACTTCGATGATCTGGCGTAGACTCCGCCGCCCCGGGAGATCAGGTTTTGGTTGTAGTCCTGCCAGCTGGATCGTGGCAGGGCAAACAGTCGCTTCCGCTCCGCATAGCTGGCTGCCGCATCGGGGGTGGGGTCCAGAAATATATGCATGTGGTTGAATGCGCCAACCAGTTGTATTTTGTCGGAGAGGAGCATGCCGTTGCCGAATACATCACCGCCCATATCGCCGATTCCGACGACCGTGAATTGTTCCTCCTGAGTATTTAAATTCAGCTCACGAAAATGCCTTTTTACTGATTCCCAGGCGCCCTTGGCGGTAATCCCCATGCCCTTGTGGTCGTAGCCGACCGAGCCGCCGGAAGCAAATGCGTCACCGAGCCAGAAGTTGCTTTCTTCTGAAATTCCGTTGGCAATATCAGAAAATGTTGCAGTGCCTTTGTCAGCCGCTACAACCAGGTAGGGGTCGTCGGGATCGTGTCGGACTACATCACGGGGAGGGATAACCACACCGTCGATATAGTTGTCAGTGATGTTCAGCATGCCTCGCAGGAAAGTCTGGTAACAATTGACTACTTCGGCCATTAGTTCATCACGACCCGCATTTGCTGGTGGCTGCTTTACAACAAATCCACCTTTTGATCCGACTGGGACAATCACAGAATTCTTTACCATCTGGGCTTTCATCAGGCCGAGCACTTCGGTGCGGAAGTCTTCCCGCCTGTCTGACCAGCGCAAGCCGCCACGGGCAACTCTGCCACCACGCAGATGCACGGCCTCGACGCGAGGGGAACAGACAAAAATTTCAAATTCCGGACACGGTAGCGGTACGCCTTCTATAAGAGAAGGCTGCAGTTTGATGGTCAGGTAATCGCAGGGTTCGTGGCTGGAATCGGTTTTGAAATAATTGGTGCGAACTGACGCCATAATGGCGTCCCGGAATGTTCTTAAAATGCGGTCTTCGTCGAGGCTTACGACTTCATCAAGTTGAGCCGTGTATTGCTGTTCAAGTTCAGCGGTGTCATTGCTGGCAGCTGACGGATTGAATCGTGTTTCGAATATTTTCACACCTGACTCAACAATAGCCACGTTGTTGGTGAGGCAATCGATCATGTATTCCTGAGAATAAGGCACCTTTATCTGTAACAGGTATTTGCAGTAGGTACGCAGAATATTTGTCTGGCGCCAGTTTAATCCGGCGTTCAGCACCAACTGGTTCATGCCGTCATCCTCGACTTCACCGTGCCAGATTTTCACAAAAGCCTGTTGAAAATCAGTGGCAATTGACTTTAATGGTATTTGTGTTGCATTGGGATGAGACAAGGTAAATACACGAATATTAAGCGTTGCTTCAGCGCTTTTTATTTCATAGGGCTTTTCACCGTCAACCGGTAGTCCCATATTCTCTAGTATATGGATGGTTTTCGATAGTGGTACATTGTTGCCTTCATGGTAGATGTTAAAACCGATTTCGCTGTCAGAATGCGTGCTGTCTCTATACAGTAGAACCTGTAGTTCGCCACGGCCTTTACATTGATGCAGCAGAGTCAGGTCGCGAGCCGCGGTTTCGGTGTTGTACTGTTCTTTGTAGCTTCCGGGTATAGCTTTTTGCAGCGAGTTAGCTATTGCGGCTCCGGCACTGGTGTCAAGTGAAGTGATCAGAAGATCCCGAAGGGTATCGTCCCAGCTTTGTGCAGCATCAACTATACGTTGTTCAATGGCGGCGAAATCGGCTGCAATACAATCAGTTTGCGGTGTTCGAAGATAGTAGTGAATTCTCGCCTGGGAATTCTCTGAGGAAAAAACCACATCATATTCTACGGTGTCTGCATTCATGCTGCTTTGCATAATTGCCTGAACCCGCTGACGCAATTCCCGGGTATATAGATCGCTCGGTATGTATACAAAGCAACTGGCAAAGCGTTGAAAGCGGTCTTGAATGCCAAATAGACGAACTCTGGGATGGTGTTCCAGATTCATGATGCCACGGCACATTCGCGTTATTGTGCGTTCATCCGCTTGCAGTAACATATCGCGAGGAAAGCTCTCGAGAGTCGTTAGCAGCATCTTGCCATCGTGGGCCCCCGGGTTGATCCCGGACTTAGCGACAATATTGATCGATTTATGCCGCAATAAAGGAATAGAGTCGAGATCGGTGCTGGTCGCCCTGGAGGTGAAAAAGCCTGATATCACGCAGCGTCCGCTGATTTGATTGTTATTATCAATATGTGGAAAACTGATTATATCCATTGATTTAGAGTGGATTATCTGTGCTTTATCCAATGATTTTGTGGCATGGAGCGTTTCGGTATATACATTCTGCAGTTCGCTCACCGGTACACTGGCCTCCAGCATTTCCCGGTGGTTCGATCCTCTGAATATTCCATAGGAACGCTGCGGCACTAATTGCAAATCATTGGCTTGTCCATGTAATTCGCAATAGCCGGTAAAGGTGAAGTGAAACCGTTGCAGCCACTCGATAAAATCGCATACTTCGGCGGTTTCAAAATCCCCGCTTTTAGAGTTTCGCAGGCGTTCGTTGGCTTGCACGCAAGCGGCTTTCATGGGTTCCCAGTCATCACACACCAGATTGACGTTGTCGATTACGCACTTTAACCCGGTTCGTAGCGTTTCGAGCGCGGAGTCGTCGTATTGTCGATCTATATGCAGCTGCATAAAGGACTCGGACACGGCGTCTGTATGCTCGTTGCTTACCATACCGTCGAGCACACCGGTCTCAGTTCGCAGAACCCGGAAAACCGGATGGATAAACTGGCGGATGTTATAGCCCAGATTGGCGCAGGCAACGGAAAGCGAACGCACCAGGAATGGCTTGTCGGGTGTGGTAATTTCTATAATGGTCTGAGTCGATTCCCAGCCGTCCTGTTCAATGCTCGGATTGAATATCCGGATAACACAATCGTCGTGCTGACGCTTTGATGCCATATTCCAATGGGAGATTGCAGCGCGATTCAGCTCCTCCATGCTGCGTGTGACAAGGTCTTCGTATGGGACACGTGCGTAGTAATGCCTTACTAATTCAGATGCTTGCGCTAGATATTCCTTAGTACGTGATGGACTACTCAACTCGGAGATAGACGTGGGTCGTCGTTCAGATGCGGAACTGAGGGACATCAATACTCTCCAGACGAGGCAGCAGGTGCTTATATGCTTATATAAAGAATCCTATCGGCGGAAAATGAGCGTGATTGATGTTTATCTGTGATGCAGTTCTGATGCGGGAGGGGAGTTGTTCGCAGAGCAGCATCAGGGCCTGAAGTGGGGCCCTGATGAGGTAAAATGGTTAAAATTATCCTAGCAGTGCGCGAGTTTGCTCAGTTGGCAGGCGAGGGCCGAAATGAGTGACAATTTTAGAGGCGGCACGGCTGGCAAGCTCGGCTGACTGAACAAAGCTCATGCTGTGTGTGAGGCCATAGAGAAATGCCCCGGCATACATATCGCCCGCGCCGTTGGTGTCGATAACATCTACTTTATCTGCCAGTATCTTGTGGAAATCGGTTCCGTCATACACCAGCGAACCGTCAGCTCCAACCGTAATGGCAAATCGCCTGGCGAGCGTTTTCAGCTCGGCGGCGGCGGCTTCGACGCTGTCGGTGCCGGTCATAAGTGTGGCTTCGGCTTCGTTGCAGAACAACAGATCAAGATCATCGCCTGCCATTTGCAGCAGTCCGTCGCGAAAGAAATTAACCATATTCGGGTCACTTAAGGTCAGTACCGTCGGTACGCCGGCTTCACGGGCAATTCCGGCGGCTTTAATAGCTGCTGCCCGACCGGAATCCGAGGTCACAACATAGCCTTCCATGTACATATATTTTGATTGGGCAATCGCATCGGCGACAACTTCATCTTCAGACAAATTCACCGTCACACCGAGGTAGGTGTTCATTGTGCGGTCGGCATCCGGGGTGACCATCACAATGCACTTGCCGGTGTTGCCTGAGACGCGGCTGACTCCGTCAAGATTGGTGTCAACATTACAGTCGGCCATATCCTGCAGGTAGAAGTCGCCGGGTTCATCATTAGCAACCTTGCAGGTGTAGAAGCCATCACCGCCAAGCTGGGCCAGCGCGATAACTGTATTTGCAGCCGATCCACCGCAGGCTTTTTTGTGGGATAGCTCACTCAGCTTGTCGACCAGCGCATGGTGCTGATCTTCCTCGATAAGGGTCATTAACCCCTTGTCGACACCGAGTTCCTCCAGTTTCTGGTCGGAAATTCGGTACTCCATGTCAACCAGAGCGTTGCCGATCCCGTATAAATCGTAGTGCTTCATGTATTCTCCGAGAAGGAATATAGGGGGTGGAATATCAAGTGATCTGTTGAAGCTTAGACCACGCGCCAGTGGAAAGCTGTCGCAAAGGCGATGGTAAAGTGTTTTTCGTAACTGCACCCCTGATCCGTCGCCCGATTGCGGAATTCAAGCGGACTCAGACCTGTGATTTGCGGTTATAACTATTCATTGAAGAGGCGAACTCAGCGGGAACCTGGAAGTAGCAAATTCGCCTGAGCAGCAACGGGCTGCGTTTTAACATGGAAGTTGAGCTAAAATAGAGTGTTATGAGGCAGGCGGCGACGGCGTGACGGTAAACTGCTGGCCTGACCGCAAGGATGGTTTGCGTCGAATTGCATACCGCCGTACTATTTGCGCCTTTTTATTCTTCTCCTTAAATTTGACCGACAACTGACGGATACCCATTTTAATGCGATCTCATTATTGCGGCGTTGTTGACGCCGCGCTTATCGATCAGGAAGTAACCCTGTGCGGATGGGTGCACAAGCGCCGTGATCACGGTGGCGTGATATTCATCGATCTGCGTGACCGGGAAGGGCTGATCCAGATTGTTGTCGACCCGGATACCGCTGAAATTTTTGCAATAGCAGAGCAGGTTCGAAATGAGTATGTACTGCAGATAACCGGTCGTGTGCGAAATCGTCCTGAAGGAACAACCAACGCGGAACTTCGCACCGGCCAGATTGAAGTGCTGGCGAAGCAATTGCTTGTGCTCAACTCCGCTGAAACGCCGCCTTTTCAACTGGATGATGACGACGTTCAGGAAGAAACACGTATGCGATACAGATACATCGATCTGCGACGCCCGAAAATGCAGGAGCGTATGCGGTTGAGATCTGCGGTGACACGCAAGCTCCGTGAAGCACTTGATACCGACGGTTTCATGGATGTGGAAACACCCATTCTGACTCGCGCCACACCCGAAGGCGCGCGCGATTATCTGGTTCCCAGTCGTACTCATCAGGGCGAATTTTTTGCTCTGCCGCAGTCGCCACAGTTATTCAAGCAAATTCTGATGATGAGCGGCATTGATCGCTACTACCAGTTTGCGCGTTGCTTTAGAGATGAAGATCTGCGTGCTGACCGCCAACCGGAATTTTCCCAGCTTGATATTGAAATGAGCTTCGTAGATGAGTCAGACGTCATGCAAGCCAGTGAGCGGATGATGCGGCAATTGTTCAGCGATCAGCTCGACGTGCAATTGCCGGATCCCTTTCCCGTGATGACATACGCCGATGCCATGTTGCGTTACGGATCGGATAAACCGGATCTGCGTATTGATCTTGAGCTGGTCGAGCTGTCTGAAGAATTGGCCGATGTTGAGTTCAAAGTTTTTTCCGGCCCCGCGAAAGATCCGAAGAGCCGCGTGACCGCATTGCGTGTGCCAGAAGGGTGCAAGCTAACACGCAAGGAAATTGATATTTACACTGAGTTCGTCGGCCGCTACGGGGCGAAGGGTCTTGCCTATATAAAGTGCAACGATATTTCCACCGGTAAGGAAGGCCTGCAGTCGCCGATTGTGAAGAACCTCGATGACGCAGCGCTTGCCAGTATTCTGACGCGAACCGGTGCACAGAACGGCGATCTGATTTTCTTCGGTGCAGGGCCATCTGCGATTGTCAGTGACTCACTAGGCGCGCTGCGGGTTAAGCTGGGCCACGATCTAGGTATTGTCGCAGAGGGCTGGCGTCCGCTCTGGGTTACTGATTTTCCGATGTTCGAATGGGACGAAGGTGCGAAACGCTGGTCGGCATTGCATCATCCATTTACCGCGCCGAGTACCAATGATCTGGACTCGCTTCGAAGTGATCCGGGGTCATCATTGTCACGCGCCTACGATATGGTGCTCAATGGTACCGAGCTGGGTGGCGGGTCAATTCGTATCCATGATGCAGCGATGCAACAGGAAGTACTGCAGATTCTGGGTATCGGTGAGGCCGAAGCGCAGGATAAATTCGGCTTTCTGCTGAATGCTCTTCGCTATGGTGCACCTCCCCATGGCGGCATCGCCTTTGGTGTTGATCGCCTTGTCATGCTAATGGCCGGAGCTTCCACGCTCCGAGACGTAATGGCATTTCCAAAAACCCAGAGTGCGAGCTGCCTGCTCACAGACGCACCGGGAACGGTTTCGGAACGGCAGCTAAAGGAACTGGCACTGAGGCCCCGAAAAGCACCAGCTGCTGCAGGTGGTAGCTAGGAAAGGGGGCGATATCAAGGCCTGACTATAATTTGGCGGGTGGGTTGATGGGCGAAAGCGGCTATCGACGTCCTGAATCGGTACTTGTGGTTGTTTATACAGCTGCAGGCGAGGTACTGCTGATCAAGCGCAGACAGCCAGTGGATTTCTGGCAGTCTGTAACGGGTAGTCTGGAATTGAACGAATTACCGCTACAGGCGGCTTATCGTGAACTTGCCGAAGAGACCGGAATAGTGCCTGCGTCGGTGATCGATTGCAGGAAAACCTTTGAGTTTGAGATCAATTCCAGATGGCGTCGACGCTATGCCCCCGGTGTCACGATAAACACGGAACACTGGTTTCTATGTGAGCTGCCCGAAAAACCGGAAACTATAGCGCTGGCGGCTGACGAACATACTCAGTATCAGTGGTTATCTGTTGAGAAGGCAGTGGACACTGTTTCTTCACGCAGTAATCGAGCGGCACTAAAGGAATTTGTGGTACCGCGATTGTCATTGTAAATTCTACACAACAGTGGATGCTGCGAATGGCCGCGATCTGCTGGGAATATTGATTGCTGTTTGAAGGTATAGAACAGGATTTGCTGGTCCGGGCTCGACAGGTTTTAAATTGTGCTGTTTATAACCTGTAGCGGTATCGGTTAAAATGAGGGAAGGGCGGTGCTGCGAAGTGCTATTGCCCGTACCAAACACTACAGAGACAAGTAATGGCTGGACACAGTAAATGGGCGAATATTCAACATCGCAAAAAAGCCCAGGACAACAAACGCGGTAAATTGTTCACCCGCCTTATCCGTGAAATAACGGTGGCGGCCCGAATGGGAGGCTCCGATCCGGCAGCCAACCCCAGACTACGTCTGGCCATTGATAAAGCTCTCGGTGGCAATATGCCGAAGGACACTATCGATCGAGCAGTAAAAAAAGGTGCAGGTGAGCTCGATGATGTTCAGTATTCGGAAATCACCTATGAAGGTTATGGCCATGGCGGCGTAGCGATCATGATCGAAACCATGACCGATAACCGAAATCGAACCGTCGCTGAAGTGCGGCATGCGTTCTCCAAGCACGGCGGAAACATGGGGGCCGATGGTTCGGTCGCCTATATGTTCAACACGATAGGCGTGCTCTCCTACGGTGAAGGCAGTGATGAAGATGCGCTAATGGAAGCGGCACTGGAGGCTGGAGCCGAAGACGTAGTCAGTAACGAAGACGGCTCGGTTGAGGTTATCACCACCGAAGCGACCTTTGTTGATGTGAAAGAAGCAATGATTGCGGCTGGTCACGAGCCAGAGTTGGCAGAGGTGACCAAACGCGCTGACAACGACATAACTCTCGATGTTGAGCATGGCGTGAAATTTCTCAAGTTGCTTGATGTCATTGAGGAATTAGACGATGTCCAGAACGTATACAACAACGCCGATATTCCTGCTGAAGCCTACGAGGCCCAGTGATTGCGCATTTTCCAATTTTGTCGGGCGGTGTGAGTATGCCCGGTGAGTAGTGCCTCCACTGGAGCAAAATCCGGTATGCGGCGAATTCTGGGGATTGACCCGGGTTCAGTCATCACGGGCTTCGGTGTGATTGATTCAGACGGAATCAGAGATTTTCATGTAGCTAACGGCAGTATTCGGGTTGCCGGTGATAATCTGCCGGAAAAGCTAGGCTACATTTTGTATGAAATCGGCCGGGTAATAGATGAATGGCAGCCGACTGAGGTTGGTATAGAAGAAGTCTTTGTCAGTAAGAATCCGCTGTCGGCACTGAAACTCGGGCAGGCAAGAGGTGCAGCAATCTGTGCAGCGGTGCAGCGCGGGCTGCCGGTTTCCGAGTATTCCCCGAGAACAATCAAGCAATCCGCCGTGGGTTACGGCGGCGCCGGCAAAGAACAAATGCAGGAAATGATACGTATGCTGTTAACGCTGGAAACTCTGCCTTCGGCAGACGCAGCAGACGGTCTGGCCGTGGCTGTGTGCCACGCACATAGCTCCGTTCTGCCCACTGGACAAGGCAATGCCTTGTTAACCAGGCGTGGTTCTGGTCGGCGCCGTGCAAAGCGCTGGGTTTCTGTGCCATGATTGGTCGAATAGCCGGGTTGCTAGTGTACAGCCAGCCGCCGCAATTGCTGATCGACTGCAACGGTGTCGGCTATGAAATTGAAGCGCCTCTTCCGGTATTTTTCGGTCTGCCAGCGTTGGGCGAGAAAGTCGTGCTGTCGATTCACATGGTGGTACGTGAGGATGCCCAGCTCCTCTATGGTTTCTCTACGGTGGCGCAACGTTCATTGTTTCGAGAGCTGATCAAAGTCAATGGTGTGGGGCCTAAAATGGCCATTGCGATACTCTCTAGTTTGTCTGCTGAAGAATTTGCATTGAGTATCGCCAATCACGACGTTGCTGCTCTGACCCGGCTACCGGGTATTGGTAAAAAGACCGCGGAGCGATTAATTGTCGAGATGCAGGATCGAATTGGCAAGTTGTCACTTGAGGGCGGTGTTGTAACGCCGTCTTCTGCAGGTGGCCCGGTTACGAATAGCGATCGCACACAGGCTATCGAAGCGCTGGAGGCACTGGGCTATAAAAACACTGAGGCACAGCGTATGGTCAAGGGTGCTGCGGGAGAATCGGTCGAGGAGATTATAAAGGTTGCTCTGAAGCGGGCGGCTCCGTGATTTTTAGATATCTCCGGTAAACACCGGAAGGTGAGCAATAGCGATGTCGATTGACGACACAGATCGGGTAATCAGCGCCACAGAGCGCTCAGACGATGCTCAGGAGCGGGCAATGCGTCCGCAAACGCTGGCTGACTACCGCGGCCAGCCAGTCGTCAGTGAGCAGATGGAAATTTTTATCGGTGCGACCAGATCGCGAGCTGAGTCGCTGGATCATCTGCTTATTTTCGGGCCGCCCGGGCTGGGAAAAACAACGCTGGCGAATATTGTGGCCAACGAACTCGATGTCAATATTCGCCACACTTCCGGGCCTGTTATTGAGCGCGCCGGTGATCTGGCGGCCCTGCTGACAAATCTCGACAAAAATGATGTGCTGTTTATTGATGAAATTCACCGGCTCAATGCGGCTATTGAAGAAGTGCTATACCCGGCCATGGAAGATTTCCAGCTCGATATCATGATCGGCGAAGGGCCAGCAGCGCGCTCCATAAAAATTGATCTGCCACCGTTCACGCTGGTTGGCGCGACCACACGCGCAGGGCTGCTAACCTCACCGCTGCGCGATCGCTTCGGCATTGTGCAGCGCCTCGAGTATTATCAGCCGGCAGATCTGGCGCGCATTATCACTCGCTCGGCCAACTTGCTGCAGGTAGCTATTGATGCCGGTGGCGCTGGCGAAATTGCCCGAAGATCGCGCGGAACGCCGCGTATAGCGAATAGGCTGCTGCGAAGAGTTCGTGATTATGCACAGATTCGCGCTAACGGCAGTATTGACCAGCCAATAGCCGATGCCGCGCTGAATATGCTGAATGTAGACGAGCTCGGGCTTGACAACATGGACCGTCGCCTGCTGTTTGCCATTATAGAAAAATTTGATGGCGGTCCGGTCGGGCTCGATAACCTGGGTGCGGCCATTGGCGAAGAGACCGGCACCATTGAAGAGGTGATCGAGCCTTATCTGATCCAGCAGGGCCTGATGATGCGTACGCCAAGAGGACGTGTTGTTACCCGCACAGCATGCACACACCTTGGGTTGCCGGCTATTCCAACTCCCGATTCCGGGTCGGCACCACCGGCAACCAGCTCGCTGTTCGCAGAGGAGTAACGCAGTTCCGGCATTAGCTCAGCCGGCAAAGCGAAATAGACGCTATACCAGTACACGTGTCAACTCACGTTGACTCCCTATCTATAAGTTATTAATTCTGTATCGTAATTGATCTAAATTGTTAATCTGTCGTAGCATTCTTGTACGATTGGTGGCGAATGTCCGTGCGCCACAGATACAGGTATACGATAGCGTGACAGAAGTGGTTTGCGAGCCGGAATTTTCGATCAAAGTTCGTATCTATTACGAAGATACAGATTTTGGTGGAGTGGTGTTTTACGCAAATTATTTGAAGTATATGGAGCGCGCTCGAACCGAATTTCTCCGGTGCAAAGGGGTCAATCAAAGTGAACTTTTTGCACAGGAACGGCGATTGTTTGTAGTGAAATCAGCGCAACTCGACTACCTGTCGGCCGCGCGGTTTGACGATCTCTTATCGGTGACTGCAGAGGTTGCAACAGTACGCCGTGCAAGTATGCAATTTGTTCAGCATTGTACCCAGGCACAACCCGCCGACGGTGCGCAGATCGGGAAGCCGGTCGTTAGTGCGCGGGTGACGATAGCCTGTCTCGATGCTGATTCTTTTAAGCCCTGCGCAATACCCGGGGCGTTGAAAATGAGCCTGAGCCATTGAATACAGATTTTTCGTTTTGGCACCTGATATTGTCGGCAGGGCCAGTGGTCAAGCTGGTGATGCTGTCGCTGGTGATCACGTCAATTATCAGCTGGACAATCATCTATTCCAAAAGCCGTCAGATTGCACAAGCCACGCGCGGTGCAACCGATTTTGAAAACGAATTCTGGAGTGGTGTAGATGCCAACCAGATGTATCAGCACCTGCGAACCAGAGATGATGCTCTGATTGGCATGGAGCACGTATTTGAGCGCGGGTTCTCTGAGTTTGCGCGGCTGGTGAAGCAGACAAATGATCCGGAAACGGTTGTAGACGGCTCTTATCGGGCCATGAAGATCGCCTTGTCTCGCGAAACGGATTCCGTGGAACAGCATCTGTCCTTCCTGGCAACGGTCGGTTCAACAGCACCCTATGTGGGCTTGTTCGGTACCGTCTGGGGAATTATGAATTCATTCACTGCTCTGGCTAATGTACAGCAGGCAACGCTGGCAATGGTTGCGCCAGGTATTGCCGAGGCGTTGATCGCTACTGCCATTGGGCTGTTTGCAGCTATTCCGGCAGTGGTCGCCTATAACCGTTTGAGCAATAAATCCGATCGGCTGCTTAATCGCTACGACAATTTCATGGAAGAGTTTGCCGCGGTGCTGCAGCGACAAGTGCTGCGACGTAGTGCGACGGCCGCCAGATAATGGCTCGTCATTACGAACGCCGAAAGAAGCGCGCGCTGATGTCAGAGATGAACGTGGTGCCCTACATTGACGTGATGCTGGTGTTGCTGGTTATTTTCATGATCACCGCGCCGCTGCTGACAACCGGTGTCGAGATCGATTTACCCAATAGCTCTGCCAAGCCGGTGGAACCCGTGCAGCAATCGGATCCACTGGTACTGTCGATCAATGATATTGGTGAATGGTATGTGAACCTGAATGATCAGCCCGACCAGGCGGTTGAAAAAGAAACTGCACTTCGGCTGGCTGCTGCAGCGCTGGAAGAAGATCCGAATCGACCAGTGCGTGTTGCCGCAGATGAAACTATCAACTACGGCAGTGTTATGGAGGCCATGGTGACCTTGCAGGCAGCAGGTGCGGACAAGGTTCAATTGATGAGCGACCCGCCTCAATAGGCGTCGGGTCAATGGATAGTCTGGTTCAAAAATCATTCAGCAGCCAAGCGCTTAGCGTAGCTGAGCCTCAGCCGGAGCCTCGGCTTTGCCTGATGCCAGCCTGTGTGATAGGTGCTGCCGGATCGTTTACGCACTTGCCCGCTCTCATGTTGGATAGCGTCACCCGTTTTGTTCAAAGAATGCGGCGATCATGATTGACTTGTTGCGTCGCTACCCGCTGGGCATGGTGCTCTCGGTTCTGGGCCATGCAGGTATTGCGGCCTTGCTGTTTGTAGTGCTTGAGCAGGAGTACGGAGACGATCGCCAGCAGGATGGCAGCGGCACCGAGCCGGTGCAGGCCGTTCTGCTTAATTCGCTGGAAGTGAGTGAAGAGGTCGCAAAGCTCGAGGCATTGCTCAATGAGGCAGTGCTACCGGACAATCAGCCACCAGCACTTCAGACACCAGAGGAAAAGCCACCAGAGGAAAAGCCGCCGGAAAATGATGTCGCCACTCCACCGGAACCGCCTGAAGACGACAGTCAGCAGCGCGAGCGGCTGCTGCAGGCTGAACAAGAGAGAATCCGGCAAGCAGAAGAGAAACGACTCGCCGAGCAACTCCTGCAAGCTGAGCAGGAAGCCGAACGCAAGCGTCAGGAAGAAGAGCTCAGGCAAGAGACCTTGCGCGCTGAAGAAGAAAAACGAAAACTTGAAGCCGAAGCAGAGCGTCTGCGGGTAGAGGCGGAACAGCAGCGATTAGCTGAGGAACAGGCTGCAGAGCAAAAAAGACAGGAAGAGGCCGAACAAAAGCGATTAGCCGAAGAAGCAGAGCAACAACGCCTGGCTGAAGCAGAACAAAAGCGTTTGGCTGAGGAAGAGCAAAAGCGTCTGGCGGAAGAAGCAGCAATAAAGCTCCGCGAGGAAGAAGCCGAGCAGCAGCGTCTGCAAGAGCTTGAACGTGAACGATTAGCGGAAGAGGCAGAATTAAAACGTCTTGAAGAAGTTGAGGAAAAACGGTTAGCGGAGGAAGCCGAAGCACAGCGGCTGGCAGAGGAGGCTGAACAGAAGCGATTGGCTGAAGAGCTGGAAAAGAAGCGTTTGGAAGAAGAGGCCGAACAAAAACGGTTAGCTGAAGAGATGGAAAGGAAACGTCTGGAACAGGAAGCCGAGCAGAAGCGACTGGCTGAAGAACTGGAAAAAAAGCGTTTGGAGGAAGAGGCAGAGCAACAACGGCTGGCTGAAGAGCTGGAAAAAAAACGTCTGGAAGAAGAAGCGGAGCAAAAGCGCCTGGCTGAAGAGCTGGAACGGAAGCGTCAGGAAGAAGAGGCGGAGCAACAACGTCTGGCGGAAGAAGCTGAAAAGAAGCGTCTCGAAGAAGAAGCTGAGCAAAAACGGATAGCGGAAGAGATCGAGAGAAAACGCGTTGAAGAAGAGGCTGAGAAAAAGCGATTAGCCGAAGAAGCCGAGCAGAAGCGAATAGCAGAAGAGCTGGAACGCAAACGTTTGGAAGAAGAGGCTGAGCAGAAGCGCCTGGCCGAGGAAGCCGAGAGAGAGCGTGAAATTGCAGAGCAAAAGCGCATCGCTGAAGAAGCGGCAATAAAAGCAGAAGCCGACAGACAACGTCAGGAAGGCATCAAGGCGGCCGCAGCGGCAGAGGCAAAAGCGAAACGTGCGAGATTGCTGCGTAAGAAAAAGCAATTGGAGCAGCAATGGGTTGATTCAATAAGGCGGGCGGTAACAAGAAAATTCAGAGCACCGGCCGGTGTTCGTTCAGGAACCGGCTGTGTAGTCTATGCAACACTGGTCTACCCTAATGAAGTGGTTGATGTACAGGTCACCCGATGCTCGGGGGGCGGGGCTATAATGGCGCGTGCTGTCGAAAAGGCTGTGCTGTCTACCCGGCCTTTCCCGGCACCACCACATAAGGCTGTGTTTCAACGTCGTCTGGAGTTTACATTTGAGCTGCCATAATGTTTGAAACGGATAAAGGAATCATCGCTACCCGATTGCACCGGGCAGTGGCAATTTTTCTGCTTTGCCTGCTGCCGGGTCAAAGTCAGGCCGTGCTGCGCATCGATATAACTGATACCGCTGGATTGCAGGACGCCATCCCTATTGCTGTGGTGCCTTTTGCTACCGGTGCTCAAGGGCTGGACGTTGACATCAGCGAGGTTCTGGCGAACGACCTGAAACGCAGCGGGCGATTCAAAGTACTGCCCGGATCATCACTGCGGGCGTTCCCACAGTCGACATCGCAGGTACGATATGCCGATTGGAATGACACCGATATAGAATATCTGGTGGTCGGCCGGGTAGCAGAATCGGGCAACGGCAATTTGCAGATTCAGTTCGAGCTAGTTGATATGGTCAAGCAAATTCGAATGCTCGCCTATGCACCTAATGATCAGGGAGTTGTTGAATACTGTTGTCGTTATCAGGTTGGCCGTGATCAGGTCCGGCAGACGGGTCATACCATAGCCAATCTGGTGTACGAGCAGATAATCGGCGTGCCCGGTGTTTTTGATACCAAGTTTGCGTATATCACCGCAGTTGGAGAAAAAGACAACAAGCGATACGCACTTGAGCTTGCCGACATAGACGGCAATAACATAACTCGAGTTCTTGAAATATCCAGACCGATACTGTCACCCAGCTGGTCTCCGGACGGTGAGCAACTAGCCTATGTGTCGTTTGAGTTCCCCGGTCGTACAGCCATTATTCTGCATCATCTGGCAAAAGCGGAACGACGCAAACTAATTTCGATAGAAGGTATTAATGGCGCGCCCGCCTGGTCGCCGGATGGTCGTCGCCTGGCGCTGTCGCTATCGCATCGTGGAAGCCCGGATATCTATATGGTAAATGTCGCTTCCGGGCAGTTATCGCAGCTGACCAACGAGCCCTCGATCGAGACAGAAGCAGCATGGCTGGACGATGACACAATTGTATTTACATCCAATCGAAGCGGCACGCCGCAAATATATCGGAAGAATTTATCAGACGGAACTCCAGCGCAACGTTTAACGTTTGAAGGAAAATACAATGCCGGAGCCACGGTCTCGCCTGGTGGATCGAAGATCGCCTTCATCCATAGCGAAGACGGAAATTTCAGGATTGCAACGCTGGATCTCAATAGTAGAGTGCTGGAAGTATTAACTGACGGGCGTTTGGATGAGTCGCCGAGTTTTGCCCCTAATGGAGAGATGGTACTCTACGCCACTGAGGAAAACGGACGCGGTGTGCTGGGGCTGGTTAGTGTAGACGGCCTGGTAACCCAGCGCGTTAGCCTGGCCAACGAAAATGTGCGAGACCCCGCCTGGGGACCCAAGCGATAGGAACGCAAAATTATGAAAAAAATAAAGAGGTTGATGTGAGTAACTTGCCTTTAGATCCTAAATGCAGCCGGCCGTTGCTAATGGCTTTTTTGTGCCTGGGTACGCTCGTCTCGTGCGCGACCGGGCCTGAGATCGGAGGGCCGCCGCCCGCCCGGCTCCCGGTGCCGACACAGCTACCCTCGCCGCCTGTGCCGGATAGTATTCCCGGTGCTACTGACGACGCGGCTGTTGGGACGGTGACACCCACGCAACAAGGGCGGGATATCGCCGGTGGACCGGTTAGCGGGAGTTCCCTTACGCGGGGTTCGATAAATGATCCCGGGCACCCATTAGCCAGGCGAATTATTTTCTTTGACTACAATAGTTCTGAGCTGCGGCAGCAATCCATAGAGCTGATCAAGCTGCATGCAGAATATCTGAGTAGTTTCCGTGATGTTCGGGTGCGATTGGAGGGCCATACTGATGAGCGTGGCTCTCGTGAGTACAATATAGCGCTCGGTGATAACCGTTCACGGTCCGTGGCGCGAATCCTGGGGCTGCAAGGTGTTGAAGCAGGTCAGTACAGCACGCTGAGCTATGGCGAGGAAGTTCCACTCGACGAAGGGCAGGGAGAAAACAGCTATCGGCGAAATCGTCGCGTCGAGCTAGTGTACGAAGGGCTGAATTAGTTCTGAAAGGGTGCCGTAGCGACAGAGGCGATGGGAGAAGAGAGAGTGAATAAATCAAGTAACCGAGTAAGCCATGCTGCGGGCAATGAGCCATCCATGAAAGGTGGTGCGGCCAGAACGGCTGCAGCTGCCTTGTGCGTGTTTTCGCTGTTGTCATTCTCGGTACCAGCCATCGCACAAAATCTGGAGGGGCGAGTGCAACGGCTTGAGCGGATTCTCGATAACTCCGTTTTGATCAACATGGTGCAGCGAATTGAATCGCTGCAAAACGAAGTCCGGCAACTTCGCGGCCAGCTTGAAGAGCGCGACAATGCGTTTGAATCGATGCGAGAGCGCCAGCGAAAGCTCTATCTGGATACAGACAGCCGGATTACCGCGCTTGAGCAGGGAGGGGGCGGCATTGATCTGGATAGCCTCGATTCACTCGAAGAGCTTGACGATATCCCGCTCGACGGCCCGGAAACCACGTCCACAGAAGGCCTTAATAACTTTCAGGTAGAACCCTTAACCAGCCAGCAGGACACAAGCAACAGCCGGCAGGAGCAGCTGGATTACCAAAGCGCTTACGATCTGCTTATTCTCGGTCGAAATCGCGAAGCGATAGTGGAGTTTGGTAGTTTTCTGGATCAATATCCGGATGGAACCTACGCAGATAACGCCCATTACTGGCTTGGCGAGGCAAACTACGTCGAGCGACAATTCAACGAAGCGATTGACCGCTTCAATATCGTAATTTTCCAATTCCCCGCCAGCCGCAAAGTGGCAGACGCAAGGTTGCGCAAAGGCTTCGCCCTCTACGAATTACAGCGTTACGGCGAAGCACGGGTAGAACTGCAGTCGGTGGAAGCAGAATACCAGGGCAGATCCATTGCAGCGCTGGCGAGACGCCGAATTGAGCAAATGAACAACGCCGGTCTTTGAGGTGATTACCGTCTAATCACAAAATATTTGCGTTAGTCGGCTTTTAGAAACGTGAAACGGGGTAGGCAAGGTGGATAGATCCCGCTATACTAGGCGGCTTCAGACGGGTAGCTGGTTACAGGCTCGCTGGAGCTTCTGCAATTCAGAAGCAGCAATTTAGTAAGCCAGGTAGTGTTTGAAGCGGTAAATAACGTTCAAACAAGCCTGGAAAAATAAGGGCCGTTAGCTCAGTCGGTAGAGCAGTTGACTTTTAATCAATTGGTCGTAGGTTCGAATCCTACACGGCCCACCATAATATTCTTATAAAACATACACTTAGCGTTGCGACAGATTACCGCTGGGTCAGGCTCAAAGTATAGGAACTGTATAGGAACTGTTTAATCATGTTTCTTATACCGAAGCTATCCGCGATTACCTCCATTTTCGTAACTGCAGCCAACTCGTTTCTACGTCATCATTAGTAAGATGAGAAGGACGGGCACATAAGTGAACGCAGTTGAGATAGAGGAAGCGATTTCAGAACTGGCGGAAGCCGAATTCAACAGTGATGAATTCCCCTTCCAATTTCTGGAGGCTTTTGGCAACAAACAAACAACCATCAAACGACTTCGTACCGGGAGCAGTAACTCTTCCGACATCGACGGTGGTGTACTTCAGCGAAATAATATCCACATCGCGGTCTGCTCCGATGGTGAAGTCACCTCCACCCTGTTAGCGCTGAAAGCAAGTCCCACAACCACCAAAGCAAAAGCGAAGTTTGCACTCGCAACAGACGGCTCTGAGCTTCAAGCCGAGAATCTTACATCTGGTGAGACGGTAGCTTGCGAGTATCGAGATCTCCCAAACCATTTCGGTATGTTTCTGCCTCTGGCTGGTATTTCCACTGTAAGCCAAATCGTCAACAATCCCATCGACATCAGAGCAACTAGCATACTGAATAAACTCTATGTCGAACTACTAAAAGTGAATGAGGATTGGTCATCCGACGAGAAGCGCCACGACATGAATCAATTCATGACACGATTGATTTTCTGCTTCTTCGCTGAAGACACCGACATCTTCGACCAGGGGCACTTCACAACCACTATCGAGCAGATGTCCGACAGCAGGTCAGACAATACAGACCACGTACTTAGCGAGCTGTTTCGAGCTATGGATACTGCTATAGAAGATAGGGAATCTGCTGACCTACCTCGTTGGGCGGATCGGTTTCCTTATGTTAACGGCGGACTTTTTGCCGGTGATAAAGAGGTTCCAAAATTCAACCGGATTGCGAGATCGTTTCTGATCCACGCTGGCAATCTAAACTGGAAGGAAATTAACCCGGACATCTTTGGGTCGATGATTCAGTCGATTGCAGAGGACGATGAGCGTGGCGAGATCGGTATGCACTACACCAGCGTGCCGAATATTCTCAAAGTTCTGAATCCACTATTCCTCGATGACTTGCGTGAACAGCTTGAGGCTGCAGGTGATAATGGTCGGAAACTCCTTAACCTAAGAAAACGTATCGCGAACATTAGGGTATTCGACCCCGCCTGCGGTTCTGGAAATTTTCTCGTTATTGCATACATCCAAATGCGAGAGATAGAAGCCGAGATATTAAAGCGAAGAGGTGAAGCTAACGAGAAATCATGGATAGAGCTAGAGAACTTCTACGGAATTGAATTAAAGAACTTCGCTGTTGAGGTCGGCAGGCTTTCATTACTCATTGCGGAGTTTCAATGTGACGTGCGTCTTATCGGCCAGAAAGAAGCGAAAGCGCTGGTTCTACCACTGAGACGGACAGGGCGAATACGCCAGGGAAATGCTCTCAGAATTAACTGGAATGAGGTGTGTCCAACGACTGGAGGAAAAAACGACCAATCAGCTGGGAAACACACCAGCGACTTTGTACATACCGAAACATTTATTTGCGGAAATCCCCCATATGTCGGTGGAAAAAAACTTACTCCGGATCAAAAAGAGGATATGGAGCTCTGTGGATTAAAGAAACTAATGCAACTAGACTATGTTTGTTGCTGGTTCTTCAAATACACGGACTTTCTCCAATCCGTTGAATCAACCGCAGCTTTCGTAAGCACGAGCTCAGTCTGCCAAGGCGAGCAAGTCGCCTTGTTGTGGCCTCATTTATTCAAAAAAAATGTTGAAATCCGATTTGCACATCGTCCATTTAAGTGGCAAAACAATGCCCAAAACAATGCCGGCGTAATGTGTTGCGTTCTTGGTTTCGGACTTCAGTCTAATACTCGAAAATATTTATTTGAAGAAGCGGTGGTAAGAAACGTCACCAACATCAGCCCGTACCTTATCGAAGGTAGTGACACATGTATTAAGGCATCATCGAGGGCATTTAATGGTATGCCTCCGATGACTATGGGCAGTAACCCAGTAGACGGCAAAAATCTAATCTTATCTTCATCCGAACGTGAACAGTTTCTACACGAACACCCTAACGCAAGCAAGTATATACGTCGATATGTTGGTGGCACTGATATACTCAAAGACTCCTTTAGATTCTGCCTTTGGATCAACGAATCGCGACACTTAGATGCATACAACATCCAACCAATCGCTGACCGAATCAACTTGTGCAAAAAGTATAGAGTATCTGCTGGTCGTGATGCTCAAAAAGTAGCTGAACAGCCATTTAGGTTTTGTTATCGAACTCATCAAGATACAGATTTTCTCGCCTTACCAAAGACAAGCTCCTCCGGCAGAGACTACGTTCCCGCCCAAATCTTCAAAGCAGGACCAGTAGTTAATGTCGATGCATTTGCTATATATAGCGCGCAACTGCATATTATGTCTCTTATTATGTCCAAAATGCACAACATTTGGTTAGCTACGACTTCAGGAAGATTAGGTGAGGGGTATAGGTATTCAGTAAAACTTTCATACAATACCTTTCCAATCCCAGACCTTACATCATCCTGCATCAAAAAACTTACCAACTGTGCAGTTAAAATTCTGTTAACTCGTGAATCACACTTCCCAAAAACAATTGCTGAGCTGTATGACCCAGAGAAAATGCCTGACGATCTACGTACAGCGCATGAGGAAAACGACGAGACACTTGAGCGAATATATATTGGTCGACGATTCAAGAATGACACTGAAAGACTAGAAAAGCTCTTCGATATGTACGCCAAGTTGACTGGGAAATAGGAATTTATTAGCTATGTTACTCGAGAGCCAAAACAATGAGTTTGGTGCCGTACCTTCCGTCTACGTAACTTATGCTCGGACGGGCGGGTCAAAAAGCTCTAACGAACTTGGCATGCGTCCAATGCAGGAAAGAGCTTACGCACATCGAGGAGAACAGTACCTGTTAATAAAATCGCCACCAGCGTCCGGTAAAAGCCGCGCATTGATGTTCATCGCACTTGATAAACTTGAAAACCAAGGAATAAAAAAAGCCATAATTGTTGTGCCTGAAAAAGCGATAGGCGCAAGCTTCAGCGATGAACCTTTAAGTAAGTACGGTTTCTGGACAGATTGGACAGTCGAACCAAAGTGGAACCTTTGCAATGCGCCAGGGGAAGATGGTGGTAAAGTAAACTCAGTACGGTCCTTTCTGGATAGTGAAAGTAAGATCCTTGTTTGCACGCACGCGACGTTTAGATTCGCGATTGATCGCTTTGGCGTTAACTTATTCGATGACTGTTTAATCGCAGTCGACGAATTCCATCACGTCAGTGCAAACCCTGACAACAAGCTTGGATCCCACCTCGGCGAGTTTATCAACCGAGATAAGTCCCATATTGTTGCAATGACCGGATCATACTTTAGAGGAGATGCCGAAGCTGTTTTAACACCAGAGGACGAAGCTAAGTTTGAAACTGTTTCCTATACATACTATGAACAGCTCAACGGTTATGATCATCTAAAAACCCTAAACATCGGCTACTATTTTTATACAGGGTCTTACGTCGATGAAATACTAAGTGTATTAAATCCAGATGAAAAAACGATTGTCCATATTCCAAGTGTCAACTCACGCGAAAGCACGAAAGACAAGATAAAAGAAGTTGAGCATATAATTGATGAACTTGGGAAATGGCAAGGTACCGATCCCGATACAGGTTTTCACCTAGTAGAAACATCTACGGGGAAACTACTACGAATTGCTGATCTTGTTGATGATGATTCTACGAAGCGAGAGCAAGTAGTGTCAGCATTAAAATCTGAAGATACGAACAATGACCGAGACTTCGTAGATATTATCATTGCTCTTGGAATGGCGAAAGAAGGCTTCGATTGGATCTGGTGTGAGCACGCGTTAACAGTCGGCTATCGGTCAAGCCTCACCGAAATCATTCAAATCATTGGCAGAGCGACTCGTGATGCGGAAGGTAAAGTAAAAGCAAAATTTACCAACCTAATCGCCGAGCCTGACGCATCAGAGGACGCAGTTACCGACGCAGTTAACGACACACTTAAAGCGATTTCCGCCAGCTTGCTAATGGAGCAAGTTCTAGCGCCAAAATTCAACTTCACACTTAAAACACCTCAAAGCCAACCTGTTGATGGCTATGACTACGGTGACGGTGGATACGACAAAGATGGTAGCAACGTTGGTTTTGATCCAAACACCGGACAGTTCCAGATTGAGATAAAAGGTTTAGTCGAGCCAAAGAGTGAAGAAGCACAAAGAATTTGCCAACAGGATCTCAACGAAGTGATCACGGCATTCGTACAGGATAAACCGACCATCGAGAACGGTTTATTCAATGAGGAGATGGCACCGGAAGAAATTACCCAAGTTCGAATGGGTAAGATCGTGAAAGACAAGTACCCCGTGAAGTGGACCCCAATCACTGGACAGGAAGGGGTGAAATTTAAGCTAAGAACCTAGAATTATTCTTCACCAATATATATCAATTTTATTGTTGTTTGTAAATAGATTTAATCTCCCTAGGTTTCTATTCCGGTGGATTGTGGTCAAACGGTGAATGAGTGTGGTAAAGCGGTGGGTAAATCGAGCTTGCGAGGATTTATCCAGGGCTTTTCCACACGTTTTTGCGATAGCAAAACATTCAGGGTTTGTCCATAATTCATCCGGACCGCGATCTGTCATTCCGGCGGTATTTGCCCTTCTAAATGAACTTGCACTGGAGTCCTGCCGCTGTGTGAGCTGTGTGGTCGCTGCTCATTGTAAAATTCAAAGTATCCGGCTAGCCCAGTTCGCAGTTCTTGTACCGTGGAATAATC
>MDLA01000089.1 GCA_001730015.1 Chromatiales bacterium (ex Bugula neritina AB1)
GCCTATTAAATCAGCTCAATTTATTCTTGTTGCGCCAAGCTGCCGTAAGGACACTTGCCGCTCGCATTCCCTACCAGCAAACCGAAGTTTACCGATTCGGTAATGCAATCGTTGACGATTGGGAGGGTAAGGTCAATGCCTGGCCGTTGGATGAAGGCCTGATCGACTATGTAGATAAAACCTATGGAGTTGAGTCTGAGGATAATGGTCTCTATACAGCGAATATTATCTCTAATCCATCCATCAGTATTAATGGTCAGTCGGTAGATGCAGCAGACATTACACCCGCCTTACTCAGCGAGCAACTTCACGAAGCCGGTGGTATTGAATCTAATGTGGCAACGGGCTACCACGCGATAGAATTCCTGTTGTGGGGACAGGATCTTAACGGCGGTGAAGCTGGAGCGGGTTCTCGTCCGTATACAGACTACGACGTGAACAACTGCAGCAATGGAAATTGCGAAAGACGTGCAGAATACCTGTCAGCAGTAAGCGATTTATTGGTGACCGATCTGGAGTTCATGGCGTCCGCGTGGCTAACTGACGGCGCCGCTCGATTAGCACTTAGTGAAATGGATGAAAATGGAGCTTTGTCTGCCATTATGACCGGCATGGGTTCTCTAAGTTACGGAGAATTGGCTGGTGAGCGGATGCAGCTTGGTTTAATGCTGCATGATCCTGAGGAAGAGCATGATTGCTTCTCCGACAACACAGCCGCGTCGCACTACTACGATGGATTAGGTGTGCAAAATGTTTATTCTGGTGAGTACGTTCGTGTCGATGGCACTGTTGTCAGCGGCCCCGGAATTAAAGCACTGCTGGCAGAAATTGATGCTGAGCTCACCACTGAATTAACTGCTGATATAAGCAGTAGTGTCAGAGCGTTGGATGCAGTGTTGCAAAGCCAGCATAATGGCAAAGCTTATGACCAGCTGATTGCTGAGGGTGACGTAGAAGGCAATGCATTGGTTCAAACAGCAATTGATGCACTTATAAAGCAAACACGGGGGTTTGAAAGAGCAATTGTAGCTTTTGGTATTGAGGGTATATCGATTGAAGGTTCAGATAGTCTCGACGATCCCGCTGCTGTCTTTTCGAATTAATATTGCTGGCATAAATGATCAGAATAAATAGAGTTAGCAGCCTAGCCATTCGCTGTGCTGCTGTATTTATTATCGCTCTAGTTGCGCTGGCGGGCTGGGTCTATGCCGCTAGCGATGATTCGGCGGGCGCTGTGCCGGTACCTGATTCCATTTGGGCCAATGAGCCTGGTGTAAGGAGGGTGCTAGCCCCTGCGACCAGCTTTACCAGAGCAGAAAAATACGAGTTGATGCAAGGTGGAGCCGGTTCTTCGAAAAATGCGGTCGATCAAAATTCGTTCTCTCATGAAACCCAAACCCTGGATTTCGAGTCGCTGCAGCGTTTTAAAATTGGCAATGCATTATTTAATAAGTTTTGGGTCTCCTCGCCTTCCTCCACCCTGGCATCAGACGGGCTGGGCCCTTTATTCAGCGCGCGCGCCTGTCAATCGTGCCATATAAAGGATGGGCGCGGTCAGCGTCCGGTAGGAACTGAAAAAACAGCGTCGTTGGTGATTCAGTTAAAACGACTGGTAGATGGTGAGTGGGTCGGTGATCCGGTCTACGGGTCGCAATTGCAGACCTCGGCTGTGCCGGGGGTCGCTGCGGAAGCTCTCGTGCGGATCGAAAATCGATCCCACCAAATAAAGTTTGCGAACTCTACCCTCTATAAATTGCATGCTCCGGAATATATCGTAGAAGATCTGGCGTACGGAGAGTTACACGAAGACACTGTTTTATCACCGAGAATTGCACCGGCAATGCCGGGTTTAGGTTTGATTGAAGCAATAGCCGCGGAGGACATACTCGCTTATGCGGATCCGCAAGATGCAGATAACAACGGAATATCGGGTCGGGCTAATTGGCAGGTGCTTTCCAATGGAGAAAAAAGACTCGGTCGTTTTGGCCACAAAGCGGCGATGTCGTCCCTCGATCAGCAAAATTCAAATGCTTTTCTGATAGACATGGGGCTATCCACAGATAGTCTGGGTAATCCCGATGGAGATTGCACTGAAAAACAGTTGGTATGTAAAGGTCTGCCCAACGGTGTGCAGCCGCACCTGGGTGAAAGTGAAGTACCCGGGAATATCATGCGGTGGCTTAATTTCTATACTAGCCATCTGGCGGTACCTGTGCGGCGTGACGTAAGTGATCCGGCGGTACTTGCCGGAAAAGAACTATTTTATCGATCAGGCTGTATTAGCTGTCATGTACCCAAACACGTTACTGACAAGGAAGCGTTGCTGACGGCACATCGCTTTCAACTGATTTGGCCTTATAGTGATTTTTTGCTCCACGATATGGGAGAGGCACTGTCGGATGGCGCGGGGGAGGGAGCTGCCGCTCCACGGGAATGGCGAACAGCGCCTCTGTGGGGTATCGGGTTGGCGAAAACGGTGAATCCCGGAACCAGCTTTTTGCATGACGGACGAGCAAATTCCCTGCTGGAAGCTGTGTTGTGGCATGGTGGCGAAGCGGCCCCGTCCCGCGATAAAGTGCTTGCTATGAAAGACTAGGAACGTGCCGATCTGATTCAATTTCTGGAGTCATTATGATGCTGACTGGTGCAGGAAGGCGTCTCTTCTGCATGTTGTTTACCATGGCGGTTCTGAGCCAGTTTGCAAATGCAGCCGAAGTGGAATTCGGTGACACTGCAGTGCGGGTTGTGGAGAAAGTGTACCTGCCAGCCTATTCCGAATTCAATTCAACGGCAGATAACCTTGTTGGAGCGATAAAGCTTCTTTGTCAAGGTGCATCGTTTGAGCAATTGAAAGAGGTGCGGGATGCCTATGGCGCGGTTGTACAGTCGTTCTCTGTAATCGAGTTCTACAGAATCGGTCCGATGCTTATAGATAACAGGCAGAACAGATTGTTCTATTGGCCCGATAAGAGGCGGGTGGGGGAGCGGCAATTGCGTGCCATGTTGCAGGAATCGAATACAGGCAATGCAGTAAGCAAGCTCAATATTGCCGGCAAAAGTGTGGCAGTGCAGGGCTTACCGGCGCTGGAGCGGCTTTTATATGACAGTCGGGCGGGTGAGCAACTTACTGATGTTTCGTCACGGCGCTGCAATGTAGCATTGGTGGTTGCGTTTAATATTGCAACAATGGCGTCGGAGCTGGAGCATCAGTGGTCGGCTGTAGAGGGGATTGCTGATCGCATTCGCAATCCCAGGGATTCCGATGAGCAGTTCCGAACGCATCGTGAAGTAATACGGAGCTTTATGACCCAGATTTCTGCTGGTAGTGAATTTCTGGTGGCACGCAAGCTGGAACCATTGCTGCCAGGTGATAGCAGCGAGACATCGAAGTCCAGTGGGCTTAGAACTATGCGGAAAATGCCGTTCTGGAAAAGCGAAAACTACCTGACCAATTTACGCGGGAATGTAGAAGGAATCAGAGCACTGGTAATTGATAGCGGATTGGCGGAGCGGGCTAATATAGCAGACGAACTGACGTTTGAGTTTAAAGTAGCTGTCGGATATATAAAGAGCTTAGATAGTATAAGTTCGTTAGTGCTGGAGAATACTTCACTGGATCCCGATGCACAGGGTTTACTGGCAGCGCTGGCTAGTGTGCTGCGCAGCATCCAGTTGTCTGTATCAGACAGGCTTGCCAGTAAACTTGGAGTCCATGCCGGATTTAACAGTGATGATGGAGACTAGATCATCGATTGAACGTTGCGGTGCTAATGTTGTATCCCGACGTCACACACTGAAGCAGGGGTTAGCGCTGATCAGTTGCGGATTAGCCCCTGCGATTGCCAGCTCGAAGGCCCTCTCTGTACCGAAGTATATCGGTATATCACGATCGGGTGATGCACAATTCAATGCAGTGCTACTTAATGTGCATGGAGAGCCGTTGAATGTACTGGAACTGCCGGGGCGGGCACATGGGGTCGCAGCTAATGCGAAGCACGGTTTCGCCACGGTGTTCGCAAGACGCCCGGGCCACTATTTATATTGTTTCGATCTATCCCTGGCAGCGGAGCCACGGCTGGTTTCTGCAGCCCCGGGGCGGCACTTTTATGGGCACGGGGTTTATTCGAACAATTGCGATTACCTGTTTGCTACCGAAAACGATTATGAATCAGCTAGAGGTGTTGTTGGAATATATAATGTCATACAGGGCTACCAACGGGTGGGAGAACTGGATACACATGGGGTGGGTCCGCACGATATTATAAGTATCCCGAATTCAAACCGATTGATTGTTGCCAATGGCGGGATCCGGACTCACCACTGATAGTGGCAGACGTAAACTCAATTTATCGACTATGCGGCCATCGTTATCGGTAATCGATTGGCGTTCGGGTGCGTTGCTGGCTCATCACATAATGCCTGACTCTCTGCACCAATTGTCGCTTAGGCATCTTGCAGTATCTCCGGGCGGAAATGTATGGTTTGCCGGCCAATTTGAAGGTGAAGGGAATTTTCCCGAGACTCTGGCAGGTTCTATGAATGTATCGGCCTCCATATCAAGTTTCCGCAACGGCCGATCAGGCGCAGGCTTGCAATTGTTAACAATGTCCCGATGGATGATTGAGCGTTCAAAGGGCTATCTATCTTCCGTCGCGGTGGGCAGACAATTTGTAATTTTCACTTCGTCTCGCGGCGGGTTTGCCATTGTAGTTGATGACTATACCGGTGCTATCATTGAAGAAATATCGATGCTGGATTGCAGTGGTGTGGCGGCCACCGATCCGAACCGCGAATCTGTAGGGTCCTATGCTGAATTCGAAGCCAGAGAAAGGGAGTTTGTTATAACCAGCGGAACTGGCGAAATTCGATTTGTGCCTGA
Organism: Chromatiales bacterium (ex Bugula neritina AB1); assembly: GCA_001730015.1. Taxonomy (GTDB): domain Bacteria; phylum Pseudomonadota; class Gammaproteobacteria; order Granulosicoccales; family Granulosicoccaceae. The sequence goes on from MDLA01000089.1 coordinate 4,880, forward strand.
ATCACCTGATCGTAGTGCAATCTGGTCTCCTCATCAGTGGGATAACCATATTTATTCTATTTGATTTGCTAAGGTTTCGTTTTGCCACACTTGGGTAATATTGAGCCGCGATCTATCATGCTAATTATAAACCGGTGTTGCATAAAATTCCGGCCCGGAACCGCTGCGCTGCTTCTATAGCAGCATCTAAGGCGCTGTACACATTTTTCCTGAATATCACTTAGAATGAACAAATTCAGCTCTAATGGCTGGCACATCAAAGTAGGTTCTGCGACACTCCGCTATTGCATCTGTTTGATCAATGCCAATATCCCTAAGTTCTGCTTTGGTCAGTTGCGCGAGTTTCATTCTTTCACGTCGAATTTTGCACATAGTTTCAATCGATTTATGATCCCGGAAACGCGCGGTAATAGCAAAGAAACTTCACCAAAGCGATGTGCAGCTACACAAGATGATTCGATGCTGATATTTGAGGGTATCATTAATACGTTCTAATTCACTATTGTAGTAAATCAGTGTATCTACAATGTGTGAAACAACAGTCATACAAAAGTGCGAATATGACAATCCTTTCTTGTACGACAATTTTTTTAGAAATTCTTTGACGATCAGCCTGACAATACCCATGATCGATTGATTCTCAGTGTGTGCTTCAATTTTCCCGCATCCGGTTGTGATGCTTCAGAGGGGGATTGATCGGTCTGGCTTCATCTACTTAGTGCCCGTCCATAAGTCGGGGCGTAGCGAGGATAATTCAGGTGCGTGAGAATTCGCCCGCCACATGTGGTCGGTGAAGATCGTGTGTCCTAAGGGATCCGCAGTAGTGCTGGTTTATGGATGGGCACTAATTTGCTTGTGTGTCAGTAACCCTTAGTTGCGATGGGGACTTGACCGGTTTTCATCCGGCAATAGTGCTGTGGGTTGGCCGACGAAGCGATCCGTTGTTCTCGTCAATGGATCCAGAGCCACCCTGCTTTAGTAGGAAGGTCAGTAGGAATGATGCCCGATTGTGACACGCATACAAGAGGTGGGCTTGCCAACGATTCAATCCGGTTAACACCGCGATTGCATTATCTCTCGATAGTCTTTCGGTAAAAACCCGGAATAGCTCATGTAAGAAAGAAATAAAGCGCGACTCTGCTGCAGGATCGGGCAAAATAGGCGTGTCTATTTCCGGCTTCAGGCCTTTGAGTGTTGGTGATGATTCTACCTGGTATATTATCGAATGTGGTTTGGTGAGCTGCCCGTCGCGCAGGCGACCGGTTGCCTGCTTGCTCATAGTGTACGACTGAGCTCCGGACGTGTAGCCAAAGGCAGTACAATAACTGATGCACTGGCAACTCAGCTGTCAGCGGAGGGCTATCAGGAAATTACTGTTGCGCGACTTGAAGACGGCGATGTCCACGAGGATCAGGCGGCGGAATTGCTGTCCCGGGCGCTCGTTGGAGAGGGTGTCAGCCTCGATCAGGCTCATACAGGCCGGGTTAACCTGTACGCCACGCATGACGGCTTGCTGGTTTTTGATCGCGACATCATCTGTGAATTTAATGCCGTCGACGAAGCCGTAACAATCGCTACTCTGCCTGAAAACACTTGGGTGCTGGCGGGCCGAATGGTGGCTACCTGCAAGATAATCAGCTATGCCGTTCCGGCAAAAAGTATTGATGCTGCTATTGTGGCCTGTTCGTCTGGCAGGGTTAGCGTACACGCCGCGCAGCCACGTCGAGCGGCACTGGTGCAAACTGTGCTGCCGACGGTTAAGAAAACCACGCTTGATAAAACCCGGAAGGTTACCGGGCAGCGTCTGGCAATACGCTCAGCGAAAATAACGCAGGAGCGGCGCTGCGATCATTCCATGGCGGCGCTGGCGGGTGAATTACACCGAATCGATCGCAGTGCGGTGGACTGGATTTTAATTGTCGGTGCATCGGCAATTTCGGATCGACGCGATGTCATTCCGATGGCAATTGAAGCCGCTGGCGGAACCGTAACCCGATTTGGCATACCGGTTGATCCGGGAAACCTGTTACTGCTGGGGACAATATCGAATTGCCTGGTCGTGGGTCTGCCGGGTTGTGCGCGCTCACCAAAATATAATGGACTGGATCAGTTGCTCGATCGCATGGCCTGTGGTGTTACTATTGATCAAAAGTGGCTAGACGGTCTCGGTGTGGGTGGGTTGCTTACAGAGATGGTTGATCGACCACAGCCCAGAGCACTGGCAGATACAGCTGTGAACAAGCCGGTAATTGCAGGCTTATTGCTGGCGGCGGGATCTTCGCGTCGAGCAGGGAAAATAAATAAATTACTCAGTCCCTATAATGGCAAACCGATGCTGAAGGCGGTGCTTTTGGCGCTGGTGCAAAGCAAGGTTAGTGAAGTGCATGTGGTTACCGGCTTTGAGCATGAAAAAATAGAACCGCTTCTTACGGAATTCAATGTCAGCAGTCACTACTGTGCATCTCACGCGATGGGCATGGCTCATTCACTGGCCAGCGGTATTTCACGATTGCAAAATATGGACGCGGTGCTGGTCTGTCTGGGGGATATGCCGCACGTGAGCAGCGAGATAATTGATCAACTGATTGAAGCCACAGGTGACCGTGCTGCCGAGGTCATTGCGGTGCCGGTGGTTGCGGGAAAACGCGGCAATCCGGTCATGGTCGGCAGCGCTTTTTTTGATGTGTTACTGCAGCACCAGGGTGACACGGGTGCACGATTTCTTATGAAGCAGTACCCGGAGCTGGTTCTGGAAATACCGATCGACGACAACAGTATATTACTGGACTACGACACCCCCGATGCGCTGCACACGCTTGGCAATGATCAATAGCGCTGCCTGGTGCGGCAGCTGGTGTAAGCGCTTGCCGTTATACGTTTTGTTGGTTTTGTTGATCCCTTTTAGCGTGGTAGCTGAAAAAACAAAAGGAGAGCAGCGTATACGCATTGGCGCTGCATCTTCACTGCAGTTTGCACTCAATGAAATCGCGGCGGCATTCAGTGTCGAGACCGGTCATAGAGAGCCGCAAATCGTTTACGGTTCGTCGGGCAATCTGTTTAGGCAGATTATGCAGGGGGCCGGGTTTGATATCTATATCTCGGCCGACAGCGAGCTTGTTGCGCGGCTTGTGAGTGCAGATAAAACAGTCGGGCAGGGTATGCAGTTTGGTCTTGGTGGTCTGGTGCTCTATATCGGTAATAGCACGCAGCTGGAGTCAGGTATGAGTCTGAGTGGATTGCGTCGGGCGCTTGCCACGGGAACGGTAGTGAGGAATGAAAAAGCAATCAGTTTTAAACTTGCTATCGCCAATCCTCGCCATGCGCCTTATGGCCGTGCTGCGCAGCAGGCGCTGGAAACCCTGCAACTGTGGCAGCAGGCTCGACCTCATCTGGTGTTTGGGGAAAAAGTATCGCAGGCTGCGCAGTTTGTGGTGAGCGGAGCTGCGGAGATGGCTCTTATTTCCCGATCGCTCGCACTATCTGAGCCGCTGCGCAATGCTGGCCATTTTATAGAAATAGATTCGAACAACCATAAGCCGGTTATTCAGTCAATGGCTCTGCTGGACGGCTCGTCCGCTGCATCTCGTGATTTTTTTGCCTTTGTGCAGAGTTCTGCTCAGGCAGAAAATATCTTGCAGCAATATGGTTTGCGTTAGGCTGATACTCCGCCTTCGGTCTGTCCGGTGTTACTGCTGAACAATTGAGTTGCTCGCGCTTCTGGTTGTTTCCGTCGGTCGTAATTATGCGGACCACCAGACTGAATAGGAATGAGGCGACAGCATAATCGGTACATGGTATTTCGGTTTTTTATCCGTTAGTGATAATCTGACGGTGACAACTTCCATTACCTGAATGGTCTTTAATGTGCTGCTACTGATCGCTTCGTGTGATTCAAAGTATGATTTGCTGTGAAAGATCAGATCGTAGTTATCATTTGAGCCATCTAGTTCGACGCTCTCCAGTATTCTTCCTTCCTGATTTGCGATGATATCAAATACAGGTTCGCTGAGGATCAGGTTGTTTTGCTTTTTGCTTAATTTCAGACACTGTACCCGTATGCCGCGTGCGTGATCGCCACTGACTGTGTCGAGTATATGTGAGGAGATTGTGATCATGGTTTTCTGCTGCTGAATTTTAAATGATGTTGCTCAATGTACAGGTTAAGGGTCCGGATTAAATCATCTACCCGTGTTTGTTGATCAGAGTGTAATAAAATTGTAAATAGTGGTACTTAATTTACTGATCTGGTATCGCTTGTTTAGTCCTTTCCGGAACTACCCGACGAGACATCGGTCGGAATATCGTCTGTGGCCAACCAATGACCAATGCAGTCTGAAGACTTGATAAAAATATTCGACAATTCGACGTATAGGTCAAAATTATCGCCAGCGAGTTTTTGAACGTGCGTTATTGGCCCGTGCTGTTATTACTTTGCCTGTTTATACTCTCCGTTGCAGGTATTGGCGGACTGCGCGGTAATGCGAGCTACCGTGTCTATTTTAATCAAAGCGATTCCACTATGCAGAGTCAGAATCGGTTTGAAGATGAGTTTGGGCGGCACGATACCTTGTTGCTGATTATCACGCCGCCACAGTCAAGTTCTGAGCAAACGCTCTACCAGCAGCCGGCAGAACAATACACGCAGCTTGCCGCGCAATTGCCGCAAATCACCGCAGTAAGGGGCTTGAATGACCGGGTCGCTGCCGGCAGGCCCGAAAGTAATAGTGCGGGTAGTCATAGTATGGACAGCCGGTACATTGCCAAAAGTGCTAATACCGGGATACTGGAACTTGATGTCGCGCTAATCGATAGCAAATCGGCAGCGGAGCTTGAACAGCTGAGTGGCACAATCCGCGTGCTTGGCAGTCGGGTACTGGCGCCGCAAACAGAGATTGTATTTGGCGAGCCTTTGGCACTTAACCTTGCCTATTCGGATGTCATTAAGCATGACCTGCGGCTCTTTCTTCCGGGTTTGCTGTTGCTGACCGGTCTGGTTCTCTATCTGGCACTGGGTCAGGCGTTGTTGTCTGCCGCATTACTGCTAACGGGTGCTGTAGCCATTATCGTGGCGTGTGGTGTGGCGGGCTGGCTGCGCTTTGAGATGGCGGCAATCAACGCATTCGGCCCCGTTGTTATAGTGGCTCTGTCTCTAGCCACGCAAATGCATCTGGTGCTGGCCTCTGCGCGCCAGCTGAGCGGCGGTAAAAACGATAAAGCGGCGGTGCGTGATGGTATAGGAGAGTGCCGTTTGCCGTTCACAATAAGTTGCCTGACAACCGCTGCCGGTTTTGCTCTGCTGGCTTTTAGTCCGTCTCCGCCGGTGTAGAATCTTGGAATTACGGTAGCGATAGGGGTTGTTGTTATATACCTCACCGGGTTACTCATATTACCGCGATTGCTGATCAGTTTAAATCTTGCCCCGGTAGCACACCGATATGCTGGATGGCATCGGTACTTTGAAACGTTTGCTGTCGGGCTGAATCGGCGTCGTGTGTGGATTACAGGTGTATTTACCGTGTTACTTGTCACTACGTTATTGCCGCTGTCACAGCTGAGTATTGATGATTTTGTCTATGGGTATTTCCCGCAAGATCACCCCTTTACGCAGAGCATCGCAACACTGGATAATGAGTTTCCGGGTAGTGTGCAGTTGCACTATAAATTTGATTCCGGCAGTGCCAATGGCCTGTTTAACTCGACGCATCTCGAGGCTGCCTTGCGCTGGGTGGACTGGGCAAAGCAGCAACCGGAAGTAACCGGGGGTGACCACAATAGCAGAGCAATTGCATAAATCTGAGTACGTAGAAATTCCGCCTGAAGTAAAAATAGATGCGTTGAAAAGCGCTGGTATGCAGCGTCTGGTAAGTTCAGATTTTTCGGCGCAGATTGTTACTGTGTCAATGAAATCGGCGCCAGCGAGCGTATTGCTCGATTTTGACGCCAGAGCCAGAGAAGAACTGGATCAGTACAATGATATAGCGGTCTATGAAGGAGGCCTGGGCTCAGATCTCGTATTTGCCCGTTTAGGTCATCGCAACGCAACCAGCATGTTTGCAACACTCACGCTGGCACTTGCCGCAATCACGGTTTTACTTGGTGTATTTTTCAAGAGCTGGAAATTGTGTGTTACTGGTCTGGTTTGCAATGCTATGCCGCTGATTATTGTGTATGGAATCTGGGCCATCGCGGGAGGCTATAACAGTCTCGGGTGTGCGGTGGTAATGGGTATGATTATGGGAATAATTGTCGACGATACCGTGCATCTGCTGTATCGCTATAGAATGCAGGAAAATTCGCAGACCACCCGGGTTGCCGTTTCGAGAGCGCGTCAGCAACAGGTGACCAATATGCTGGCTGACACAGCGCCGGCACTGCTGGTATCAAGTATTTCCCTGATTGCCGGTCTGGCAGTTGGTATGTTTTCAGATTTCCGTCCAATCCGTGAGCTGGCTGTACTTTCGCTGGCGGTTATATTTGTTGCAACATTGACGGATTTATTATTATTGCCTGCTTTGCTTGGTCTTTCGCGGAGGAAATCCCCGATATGAAAAAACAGTCGCTCGCAGTCCGCTGTTTTAAACGGCCGGAGACATCCCCCACGGTATATAGCCAAACCTGGCTTTCACAGTGGCAGCGTGAAATTTATTCTTCCTCTATAGAAATCCCGAGTGTATTGCCGGAATCACTGGGGCATGTAATGCCGCTACTGATGTGTGGAGAGCAGTCGGCTGCGCTGGTGTTTAATCGGGAGTCGGCCAGGCAAACAGCTACACGCAGTGCCAGGTTGTTTAGTGCTATAGAGGCAGATGAATTAGTACACGACGATGCCCTGCAGGTAATCTACTCTCAACTGCCCGTGTCACCGGATGAAGCCACGATCAAGCGCCGTGCGAAGCGATTTTATGCAGCGATGGGGTCGGGGTCGGGGTCGGTTAGCGCCGGGGAATTGTTCGCACGGATACTGCACCTCGACAGTTGCGTCTGCGTGATTATGAATAGTGTAGAAAATGGCAAGCTAGGGAATCGCCATCCCTACGCGAAAGTGTTTCGTCGGATAAAACAGGATGAGGAGCGCCATGTCGGTATAAGTCGCCAGCACTTGCGATGGCTGGACGACGACCTTGAACGCACTGCGGAAGCTGGCCGGGAAATCAGAGCCCGTCTGGTAGAGCTTCTTCGTTCTGAAGCTGCGCACTTCGAGAATCTGGGAGTAGACATAGATATTCTTGAAAAGGCCATGCTGCGTGGCTAAGTTTACAGGTGTGCGCCGTGTCTGCCGGTATGCCGCTTTGCGCGCAAAGTTACTCATTCAATTAAAGCGGCCTGTACAATGGTGAAATTCAGTGAGCAACCGCTGAAGCTGATTGCCAGTGCTTCTATATTGCCAGGCCCGCCAGTAACAAACGAGCAACTGTTTGCTGCTCTGGTATCTAGGTGTTCTGCAAGGAGTGCAAAAAGCAAGGTGAGGCGAGCCAAAGCGATTGCCCGACGCCTCGCTATAACTCATCGGCACCTGACCCGTAATCTGCATACAGTTGTGTGCCAGCTGAGCCCTGATGCACCGGAACTGGGCGTGCAGGTACTTTCGAGCATGCTTGGCGAAAGGCAGCTGGATGTACAGGATATAGATTATCTAATAACCCATACAGCTACACCACATACGCAGATTCCCGGTAACAGCGCATGGATTGCTGATCGCATAGGGTTGCATAACCCGCACATGGAATTGCGCCAGGCGTGCACCGGATTTGCCAATGCACTTTTTATAGCCAGTGGATTGCCGGGCACCACAAATAGTATCAATACAGTGGCTGTCTGCGGTATGGAAGTCGGGTCGGTGTTCTTTGAGTTGGCAGACCACTTTCTGGATGAAGAGCAACTGTTGAATTATATGCAGATGGGCGATGGGGCTGGCGGGGTATTGTTGGCTGCCTGTGATTCAGGTGTGGAATCAAAGACAGGAAACGGCCGCCGGGGAAACCTGCAGTCTGGCGGAATAATAAGCGATATCTATTTTGGTCACATTGGCGTTGGTCGTGATCCGGGGTTTCATTTGGCGGGTGCGGGTTCGTCTGACATTATAGATCATTCCCGCGGTGTTCCACACTTTCGACACAATGGCGCAATGGTTAAGGAACATGGAGCCGATCTGTTTTTAACTGCGATACAGTGTATTAATGAACGAGGTTATTCCCTGCATGAACTCGACTGGATACTACCGCACCAGGCAAACGGGCGGATCGGTCAGATGTTAAGTCGCGAAACCGGGATAGCAGCCGGCAAGTTTGTTGTAGATGCAGGCGAACTGGGCAATCTGGGGTCGGCAGCTATCTGGGTTAGTTTTGATAGACTCATTCGATCCGGGAAATTAAAGCGAGGTCAGAAGCTGCTGGTACTCGGCGCTGAAGCGACGAAATATATGTACGGCGGATTTATCTATCAGCACTAGCCGTATTTTACAGCTATTGCACTAACAGAATTTTCCAATCAGACTGGCCGAGTCTAAGAGAAGTCGCGTTTCCACAAACAGCACTTCCAGGAGGAAGCTATCGTGCATGCCATTTTGCTGGCCTGGCGATTCTGTATTAACGTTTTTGTTATTGTTGCAGTCTATTGCCTGTCGGGCGCTTCTGCCATTGCGCACATAGATCTTGTGCTGGTTAATTTCGGAGGCTCAGCTGCCCGCGTGCAAATGCTTGCTCTGCTACAGCCGTGGCAAGAAAAAAATAATAAAATTGCTGAAATGGAAGAGTACGCCGGTGGTCTTGATGAGATCAGGCGTCAGGTTGAAGCGGCCAATGTGAAGTGGGATGTGGTCGATATGGAATACTCCGATCTCATTCAGGCATGTGAAGAAAGACTGCTTGAAAAAATTGATCCGGCGATGCTCCCTGCCGGCGGTGACGCGACTTCTGCGGTGGATGATTTTCTCCCATTTGCTCTGCACGATTGTGGTGTCGGCAATATTATATGGTCGAATGTGTATGCCTATAGTGACTCGGCCTTCCCCTGCGCAAAACCCTCAACTATTGTAGTTTTTTTGATACGGTCAAATTTCCCGGGAAACGCGGCATTCGCAAAGACCCTAGAGCCGCTCTTGAATGGGCTTTGATTGCTGATGGGGTAGCGGTTAAAGATGTGTACTCGGTACTGTCCGGTCAGGAGGGGCTGGAACGCGCGTTTTCCAGGCTGGAAAGTATCAAGTCTGAAATTGTCTGGTGGCAGCGCGGTAGCGAGCCGGCTTCTTTGCTGGATAGTGGCGCCGTTTCTATGACCAGCGCCTGGAACGGCCGCCTTTACCGACCGATCGTTGAAGAAAACAAGGATTATGTCATTGTCTGGGATGGTCAGATCTGGGATATCGATCTCTTCGCGATCCCCAAAGGCAGCAGGCGGCTGCCGGCGGCGTTGAGTTTTATCAAATATGCTACGAGTACCGATAGCCTGGCCGAATGGACAAAATATATTTCCTACGGCCCGACGTGCAAATCTTCAGCTGGTCTGATCAGTGAAAATACCGCCGCCCTATTGCCGACGACTGAGGCCAATATGACCAACGCTTTGCGCGTGGAGTCACAATGGTGGGCAGAGAATATTGAAACCATCATGCCACGCTTTGAGCAGTTAACCCGTCCTGATGATAGCGGCTCAAGCAGTCGTGATGAGCGATTCTAGCTGTGCTTTGTTATTGTCCGCTATTTTTATAGTTTATAGTCGTGATAGATAAAACGCTGTGTACTGCCGGGCAACTGAGTTACCGGCAATACCGTGAATAATGTTGGCCGGGCTACACACAAATGACTAGCAGGCAGCCGACAACTGGAGGAATATCATGAACGATCCGAAAATAGACAAAGTGATCTTCTGGGTTGCATTGATCTCCATTACCGCATTTTCGGTGCCGCTGATGTTGTTCCCGGCTGAAGGCAAGCAGCTTCTCAATTCGGCACTGGGCTGGTCGACCAAAACACTGGGCTGGGTGTTTTTATGGTTTGCCATCGGTTGCTTTGCCGTACTGGTGTATTACGCTCTCGGCCGCTACGGCAACGTACGCTTCGGCGGCCCGGATGCCAAGCCTGAGTTTTCCCTGCCCAGCTGGATAGCCATGCTCTTCTGCGCCGGTATCGGTGCCAGTGTGATGTATTGGGGCACAATCGAATGGGCTTATTACTACGCCGGCCCTCCGTTCGGCATTGAAGCGAAAACACAAAAAGCCGCAGAGTGGGGAGCGATGTACGGCTTGTTCCACTGGGGTTTTACGGCATGGGCAATCTATTGTATTCCAACGTTGCCGCTCGCCTACCTTTACTGGAATAGGAAAAAGCCGGTGCTGCGCTTGTCCTCAGCGTGCGAAATGGTCATCGGCAAATCGGCGGCCAATGGTGTTCCCGGTAAAGTGATCGATGTATTGTTTATGTTTGGCTTGATTGGCGGAGTGGGTACATCTATTGGGCTGGGTACACCCATGCTCTCCGCAGCGTTGGCTGAGCTTATAGGTACAGAGCGCAGTTTTTCTGTGGATCTGACGGTTATTGCAATATGGGGTGGCATTTTTGGCTTTAGCGTTTACTCCGGCCTGGAAAAAGGCATTAAGCTGCTCAGTGATATCAACCTATGGCTGATTGTATTTGTGCTGGCTTTCACCTTCGTGTTCGGCCCGACTATATTTATTCTCGATACCTTTACTAATTCGATTGGTTTGTTGTTGCAGAACTTCATCGAGATGAGTTTTTACGTCGATCCGGTGAATAAAGGGAATAAATTTATAGAAGCCGCCAGTGAGGGTAAGTCTTACTGGGATGCCGGTGGTACGTTCCCGGAGTGGTGGACGATATTCTATTGGGCCTGGTGGATAGCCTACGCACCGTTTATGGGTTTGTTCGTTGCGCGAATTTCAAAAGGGCGAACCATTCGCGAGCTGATTGCGGTAGAAATTCTGGGTGGTTCAATCGGGAGTTGGGTATTCTTCGGGGTGCTGGGTAATACCAGTTTATATTTTCAGCTGGACGGCACGCAGGATCTCAGCACTATGGTTGCCGATGGTATGGCACCTGAGGCTATCGTAGCGACTATCGTGACCGTAGGCGACCGCGTAATCAATTTTGGTGTGCCACTACTTATTGTTTTCACGGTTCTGGCGTTTATTTTCGGTGCGACCACAATGGATTCATCAGCCTATACGCTGTCCTCGGTAGCAACCCGTGAGAATGAAGACGGTAAGCCTGTCGAGCCAGCACGCTGGCACCGGTTTTTCTGGGCTATCATGCTCGCAGTGGTTTCGTTATCGCTGATGTTTGCGGGCGGGAAAGATAGCCTTAAAGCGCTGCAGGCGGCCTCTGTGGTGGTTGCTGTGCCGCTTATGGTGGTGCTTATTATAATGACGGTATCGTTTGTGCGCATGCTGCGTGAGGATTACCCTGAAGCGGAGTTGCATCCAACCGGGAAAGCAAGCGAACAGAGTGAATAATCCCTGGCCTCGAATCTAAAAATTAAGGCTTGAGCGTGGTTTCTGGAATTAGCGGCGTTTGTTGCCGGATAAGGCAAATACAAGCGCAATTGCGCCGAGGGATATCACCAGCAGTAACGCAGACATAATAGCTGCTGCGTTATTGTCGAAGGATTGCACACTATCGTAAATAGCTATAGCGATTGTCCGCGTTTCTCCGGGTATATTGCCGCCAACCATCAGTACTACGCCGAATTCGCCAATGGTATGTGCGAATACCAGTACCGCAGCACCCAGTACACCGGGCCATACCAATGGCAGTTCAATGCTACAGAACTGTTGCCAGCGTGAAAGCCCGCAACAGGCTGCTGCATCTCTGACATCACGTGAAATTGCTTCAAAAGCCCGTTGCATCGGTTGCACAGCAAACGGAATATTGAAAATTACTGAAGCGATCAGCAGCCCTTCGAAACTGAATGCCAGCGAGCTGCCAAACAGGGAGGCGTAAGTGCCGCCAAAGCTGGAGTCAGCAGCAAAAACGGTTAGTAGATAAAATCCCAGAACGGTTGGCGGAAGAACCAGTGGCAATGCCAGCAGTGCCTGCACAACGGATTGACCCCGAAACTGGTTCCAGGCCAGCCATCGGCTGAGCAGCAGAGACACTGGAAGCAGCAATGCCAGTGTCCAGAAAGACAATTTAAGTGACAGGGCGAATGCCGTCCAATCCATTGCTTATGGACCCACTGAAAATTCGCGGCGAATCTGTTTGTTGTGCTCACCGATAGCGGGCACTTTGCCGGCAATCGGTGGCTGGCCTGAGGTTCTTGTAGTTGGTGCCAGTAATTCGATGGCGCCATTTTGCCCCTCTATTGTGGTATAGCGATTTTGCGGGTGCTGCAGTAGATCGTCTAGATCTGATAACCGGCCGAATGCGATACTTGCCTCGTTGAGCAATTCTATATTTTCTTCCCGGGTACGAGTCATGAATGCACTGGCAACGGTTTTATCCACCGCGGCTCTGTTGTTCATTCGCTCGGCATTGCTGGCGAAACCCGGTTTAGTCGGGAGTTCCGGTTGCTTTAATGCAATTGTGCACAGGCGTTGCCATTCGCGCTCGTTCTGGATAGAGATCAGTAGCATTTTATCGTCACTGCAGGGATAAGCTCCGTACGGAGCAATGCTGGGGTGATTGAGTCCGTGGCGCCCCGGGTCGCGATTACCGTAGCGGTATTGCAGGTAAGGAACATTCATCCAGTCAGCCATAGCCTGATATAGAGAAACTTCTATGTTTCGACCTATACCGTGGTGCGGGCCTTTGCGTTCTCTGGCGAACAGCGCCTGCAATATTGACTGGTGGGCAGACATGCCGGCGGCAATGTCGCAGACAGACACCCCCACACGTGCCGGCCCGTCTGCGGTGCCATTAATGGCACACAGGCCGGATTCTGCCTGTATCAGCAGATCATAGGCTTTTTGTAAACGGTAGGGTCCGTCTTCTCCGTAGCCTGAGATCGAACAGTTGATCAGTGACGGAAATTGCTGTTGCAGATCGGCAGCGCCAAAGCCCAGTCGCTGTGCAGCACCGGGAGACAGGTTCTGGATGAATACATCTGCCTTAGCCAGTATCCGGTTCAGTAAGTCGCGCTCCGGCTGTTCCTTGAGATTCAGCGACAGCGATTGCTTGCCGTGGTTGAGCCATACGAAGTATGCACTCTCGCCGTTGACGAGGGCGTCGTACTGGCGGGCAAAATCGCCCTCTTCACGTTCAATTTTTATGACTCTCGCGCCGGCCTGGGCTAATCTGCCTGATGCGTAAGGGGCGGCGACAGCCTGTTCAAGGCTGACTACGGTAATTCCGTCGAGATCGAACATGCCCGTAATCCTGATTTGTCTGCTGAATTGCTGCAGAATGTACCGGTGTCCACAGGTAAAGTCGATTATCTGCGTGTATTGCAGATGGTTACTTTCCGGCTAAATCGTTAAACTCAGGGGTTGTGATGATCGGGCCGGTAGCCCGATAACCCGGAACAGGCGAGCAGGCTGGAGAAATATGTTGCAAAGCGTCGAAATAACCATCAACGGTAAGGTTGTCAAAGAGACCGTAGAACCACGGAATATGCTGGTGGATTTTCTGCGTGAAAAACAGCGTCTGACCGGCACTCACGTCGGTTGTGATACCAGTCAGTGTGGAGCTTGCGTGGTTCATGTAGATGGCAAGCCGGTAAAAAGTTGTACGCTGCTAACCGTTCAGGCGAATGGCAGTACGGTAAAAACCATTGAAGGGGTCGGCAGCGACGATCAATTGCATCCGATGCAGGAGGCATTTCGGCAGAACCACGGATTGCAGTGCGGTTTCTGTACACCGGGTATGGTCATGAGCGCCCTCGGACTGATCGAGGAAAACCCCGATCCCTCCGAAACGGAAATCCGTCAGTGGCTTGAGGGCAATATCTGTCGTTGCACTGGCTACCACAATATCGTCAAATCGATTCAGGCCGGTGCCAAAGCACTGCGCAACGATTGAATCAGGGCTAATCGGGAAGCATAAAAATGTACGAATTCAGTTACCACAAAGCGGCTTCGCTGAAAGATGCACTCGAGGTTCTGAAAGCCTCGGACGATGGCAAGTTGCTGGCCGGTGGTATGACGCTGTTACCGACAATGAAGCAACGGCTTGCGGCTCCGGATCAGCTGGTTGATCTGGCTGGACTGTCTGAACTTACCGGCATTGAAAAGTACGATGATCATATTGTTATCGGTGCGATGACCCGACACGCCGAAGTAGTGGCATCGGAACTGGTTGAATCTTCAATTCCGGCCCTGGCGGCGCTGGCTGAATTAATTGGTGATCCGCAGGTGCGAAATCGCGGGACACTCGGTGGCTCTGTCGCAAACTCGGATCCGGCTGCCGATTACCCGGCCGCGGTACTCGGGCTCAATGCCAGTATTGTTACCGACAAGCGTACAATAGAGGCAGATAATTTTTTCGTTGATCTCTTTGAAACCGAGCTGGAAGAGCATGAAATTATTACCAGTGTGAGATTCCCGATCCCCGATACTGCCGCCTATATGAAATTCCCCAACCCGGCGTCTCGCTATGCTGTGGCCGGGGTGTTTGTCGCCAGATTCGGTTCCAGCGTGCGGGTTGCGGTGACTGGGGCCGGCGGCTGTGTGTTCCGCCAGTCCGATATGGAACAAGCGCTTGAGAGTGATTTTTCTGCCGCTGCACTCGATGGTATCGATGTATCATCCGATGACCTCAATGAAGATATTCACGCCAGCGCAGAGTATCGGGCTCATCTGGTCGGAGTGATGGCTAAACGTGCAGTCAGTGCTTGCCTGGTGGTCTGAATCTGCAGATCCGGTCAGGCGCGGTCGTCTGGTCTGGTTGAATCCCCGGCTGCGTTTTTGTCTATACCGGCCGTTTGCCAGCGGTGCCAAAGTCGGTGGTACCAAAGCATTTCTTCTGTTTGTCGATACGTACAGGGGTATCTGCAGTCGGAAATCGATAGCGGAAGCGGCTGAGCTGATATCGTGCTAGAGAATAGCCACAAGGGCGATGGATCTCTGCAGCTGCGGGTGAATCAGCAAGCGCCGATAGCGCTAGATGCAAAGCTGAATTGTGACGCCGGCGAGTTGATGGCTCTTGTTGGCCCGTCAGGCGCCGGTAAATCAACTCTGTTGCGTATTATAGCGGGGCTGATGAAACCTGAGACCGGTTCTATAAGCTGCGCCGGGCAGCAATGGCTCGATACCGAATCAAACATTTTTCTGTCGGCACAGCAACGCAGGGTCGGCTTTGTATTTCAGCAGTACGCGCTGTTTCCGCACTTGTCAGCATTGCAGAATGTGGCGCAGGCCTGCCGGAATCTGGGCAAGACACAGAGCCATGCCAGAGCAATGCACTGGCTCAAAAAGGTAAATCTTGACGGCCTCGAAGCACGTCGACCGGATCAGTTATCCGGTGGGCAGCAGCAGCGCGTCGGCATTGCACGGGCACTGGCCAGAGAGCCGAAGGTTCTGTTGCTTGACGAGCCGTTTTCAGCCGTAGACAGAGCGACACGGGAGCGCCTGTATAGAGAGCTTGCAACTCTGCGGCGCGAATTATCTATACCGGCGATACTGGTCACTCATGATCTGGACGAAGCTATAATTCTGAGTGATCAGGTCAGCATGTTGTCGCAAGGCACTACACTGCAGAGCGGGTCAGTGCTGGAAGTAATAAACCGACCCATCTCTGTGCTGGTGGCACGACTGGTTGGATTTAAAAATGTGTTTCGCGGTACTGTGCTGGATACCAGCGGAGAAAATGCCATTATAGAATGGCGGGGGGTGCGACTGGAGGTTAGTCGGCGCGGAGCATTTTCAGCAGGTAAAGCGATTCACTGGTGTATTCCGCAGTCTCATATAGTGTTGCATCGCATTGATCGTCCGTCCCGCGGGGAGAGGGAGAACCCGATCTACGGACCGGTTTCCAGTCTGCTGGTCATGGGCGACAACACGCTGGTATCTGTGCTGATCGGTAACCCCGACAGACCGCCACTCTATTTTTCTGTGCCAACGCATGTCGCCGAACGCAATCAATTGCGCGAAGGGCTGCAGATAGGGTTTTCGCTACTGGCTGACAGCATCCATCTTATGCCACCGGATCGCATTGGTCGAAGTCGTCGCTAGCCCGCATTATTCAGTGCGCCGTGGAAAGGTCGCACTCTTCAGTGGGTGAAAATCCCA
>MDLA01000090.1 GCA_001730015.1 Chromatiales bacterium (ex Bugula neritina AB1)
AAGCTTATAGAGCTGTATAAAAGGCGCTGCACGGAGTATTTACTGGATTGAGCCTAGTTATTCTAAGCGATATTCAGGAAATATTCTAAGTGATATTCAGGAAAAATGAGTACAGCGCCTTAGATGCTGCTATAGAAGCAGCGCAGCGGTTCTGGGCCGGAGTTTTATGCAACACCAGGGTTCACCCTGGTGGAAATCCATTGCGACCGGGAAAGTCCGGAGCCAGTGCACGCGCATTAGGCATTTTAAGCCATAAACGGAATTTTTTCCGTCGCATGTCGGGATCTTCATGATCCTCAAAGGCTGTACGCGAGTGCATAATCGCATAGTTGTTTGCGAATTGAATTTCTCCCGGTTCCAGCATCATGTCGAGTCGGAGGTTTTTCTTGTGGGTGATTGAATCAATGATATCGAGCGCTTCAATTTCTATACCGGATAACGGTATGTCCATGATATTGTGTCCCAGCTCAATATACTGGCGCAGGTATCGGCAGCTGAGTCTGCCATTGTGGAAACTATATAACGGTGTTAGTGCGGGTTCATCCTTTCCTAGATGAGCGTAATAAAACGGTCGATAATACAGAGCAATAAACTCACGATAATTCTCAAGTAGCTCGTTATATACCGTGGCACAACTCACCAGACTACTCAAGCCGCCTGATTTAGCTTTCCGCAGGCACAGGAGGCCGACCACATCTGATGGATCTGTATGATAGGGCAGGTAGGCATTGGTTTCATACACCCGGGTTCTTTTGTTGTCGATATCACCGACATTCATTACCAGCCCGAGCAAATCACCTTGCGGGTTCTGCCGTACCGGTGAGCCGAGATGCAGGCCGATACCATAATAAACGGTTTTTATTTCCGCTTCGGTGTAGCGCTCAACGGGAAGCCCGCGTAAAAGCAGAAACCCTCTTCCGAATTCGAGTTCTATGGAAATATCGTGTAGTTCAGCGGCTAGATTTTCATCAATTGGAAAGTGCTCTTTGCGCAATTGTTCCAGCGGTAACTGCAAAGCCATCGCATACGCAAGGGCTGTTTCCAATGTGGTTATTGATTCTGCTGTTAGCTGGTGTTTCCATGAGTGGTCGTTAACGATCTGTTCACCTTTCCAGGCTGCCGGGCCTTCTATTTTATTTTTTAGTACCAGACTCATGTTGGTTTCCGGGATTTTGCTGATTTGAACTATAACGTTGTGCGGAATTGCTGACTAATTATTCATGATTCGTACGGCAAACATGTGCCATTTGCTTTTAGTATCAAAGATTGCAGCTCCTGTGAGGTATAGGGTTTCGGGCGTTGCCATATTTTATTTTTTAAATCTACAGGTACAAAGCTCAGGTCACGCGATCTCCCCGATGTGACAATCACGATACGGGCGGCCTTATGCTCAAGAATAAATATATACAACAATTTGAGGGTGTAGTGACCCGGTAGAGATGCTTCTAGCTGGATAACCGTATGCTTTCACGTCTGCCGGATTCTCTGTCGAAGAAGAACCCTTTTTCAAGTGGGAAATTCACACACACTGTTGAATGAATCGGAGCATCGAAATCGCGTGGCATTTTTACGGTCATGGTGTCTTCTCCCAGCACTACTGTCACCAGTGTGTATTCGCCGGTCTGTTCTGAAGTAAATACTCTGGTATCAAAGAGCCCTTCGCCGGCATTGCCGACAGTTGAATCTTCCGGTCGAAAGCCCAGCACAGTTTTGGAACTGCTGGCGTTGCCATCGACCGGTAAATCAATGCCCGCTGCCATGAAACGCCTGTTGTCTATAGTGCCGTGAACAAAGTTCATTGGCGGGGAGCCCATAAAACCTGCAACGAACAAGGTGGCCGGCTCGTCGTAGACCTCGCGCGGGGTACCGAGCTGCTGCAAAACGCCTTCGTTCATAATTGCGACGCGATGAGCTAGCGTCATTGCCTCAATCTGATCGTGTGTGACATAGACCGTAGTTGTTCCGAGATCGTGTTGCATGTGCTTGAGTTCCGCACGCATGTGACCGCGTAATTTTGCATCAAGATTAGACAGTGGTTCGTCCATCAGAAAAGCCTCCGGCCGCCGTATCATTGCCCGACCCAGTGCCACGCGCTGACGCTGGCCGCCCGAGAGTTCCCGAGGATAGCGTTCCAGGTAATCTGACATATGTACCTGTGCTGCGGTTTCTGCAATGGCGGCATTTATGGCTTCGGGTTTCAGACCGGCTACCTTCAGCGGAAACCCTATATTTTCTGCCACGGTTTTGTGAGGGTATAAAGCGTAGGACTGGAATACCATTGCTATATCGCGATACTTCGGCAAAACGTTTGTAATGTTTTCACCACCAAGCTCGATAGTACCGGAGTCGGCCGATTCCAGACCGGCGATCATTCTCAGGGCGGTGGTTTTACCGCAGCCGGATGGACCCAGCAACACCAGAAATTCTCCCGGTTGTATTTCTATACTGAGATCTTTAACCACGTGAACTGCACCGAACGATTTATTCAGTGAGCGCAGCGAAAGACCTTTTGCATCTGCTGAGGTTGGTGATTGCATTGCGTTTATCCTTTCACCGCGCCAAGCAGGACGCCTTTGCTGATGAATCGTTGTAACAGTATTGCCATGAAGACTACTGGAATAATCATGATGATAATAACAACGCACATGCTCCACCACAAAATACCACGCTCACCGGCGTTCATTGCGGCGACCAGTATCGGTATGGTTTGCGCGTTGGAAGTCGACAGAAAAACTGCAAGTATGTATTCGTTCCAGGCCAGTATCAGAACCAGCAGTGTTGTGGCTGCAAGACCGGGTTTTGCCAGCGGCAGCACAATTTCCCAGAAGGTTCGAAGCCGACTCGCGCCGTCGAGTTGTGCGCTTTCTTCGAGTTCTATGGGAATGCTGTTCATGAAGTCGTACATCAGCCAGATCACTATCGGCAGATTTACAACGGTATAGGTGAGAATTAGTGCAAGGTGCGTATCAAGCATTCGTAGATTTTGAAACATCATGTAGATCGGTACTACGGTTACAATGGGTGGCAAAATGCGCTGCGAGATCATCCAGAAAAGAATGTCTCCGTTGCTAACCGATTTTTTAAAAAATCGTCCGACACTACGGGCAAGCAAAAACCAGATAGCCAGTGCGGCGGCAATGGTAAGTTTCCAGTCAACACCGAATTTCCAGGTGCTATAGATGCCTGCAATCATTGCTAGTACAAATAGAAGAATATTCCCGAACTTTGGTTTGTAGGTGATTCTGGCAAGAGCATAGGCTGCCATCGAGCCAACGGATACGCACAGCAAAGTAGACAAAAGCGCGATTACTATAGAATTAATATACGATCTCAGGGTGTCTTCGTAGTCAAAAACAAACAGTTCCTTCCATGCGTGAAGGCTCGGCGTGAAATCAACCCAGGGAAGAAAGAACGGGCCGGCGTTTACATCCTGCGCTGTTTTTACCGAGGTGATCAGTATCCAGTACAACGGAAAGGCAACGACAAGAGTCCACAATATCAAGGTTGAATAGACGAGGAATGCGGTCGCTGGTGCCATTTTTCCAATGGCAGGCGCCTCGAAAACACGACCTAGCAAGGTTCGTTTTCCAGTGATGGCCACTTTTAGAAGTCTCTGGAGGAAATCGGAGAAGGGTTATGCCGCATGCCGCAGCTTTCCAATGACAACATAATTGAAGAATGAAACACACAACACCACAGTAACAAACAGCAATAGATAGGCGATAGCGGCAGATTGGCCAAGATCAAGCGATCGCCAGGCGAAGTAGGAGTGAAGAGACATCGATTCCGTTGCGATACCCGGACCACCGGCGGTCATAATATTTGGCAGATCGACGAGTTTAAATGCTTCAATCAAGCGGATTAGCATGACGGTGGCGGCTACCGGCAACAGCTGAGGCCAGGTAATTTCACGAAAGATCTGCCAGCCACTGGCGCCGTCGACTTCAGCGGCCTCCTGCTGATCTTTGGGTATATTCTCAAGTGCTGCGAGTAATATGATAAAAACAAACGGAATCCATTGCCATGAATCTCCGATGATAATAAATACTCGTGCAGCCCAGGGGTCTGTAGCCCACGAGAAATTTCCCAGACCGGCCCATTGCCAGAGCGGAGAAAACGGGCCTTTGGTGGTGTCTGCCAGCATTCGAAACGCGTAACCGATGCCGATAGGTGTGATCATTAATGGAATAAAAAACAATACCCGAAAAAAGGTGCGGCCACGAATGGGTTGCGCGCACAACAGCGCAATGCCAAGACCGATTGCAAATTGCAGAGTGCAGCCTGCGAACACATAAAAGAGGGTGACGCCAAGCGTGCCAAACTGACTACCACTCAACAGTGTTGCGGAAAACAGCAAAGCAAGGGCGAAAAACATCAGCGCACTGATGATTCGACCAATGAAACCGAGCCACCAGAATTTTGTCCGGCAGTAGCGATAGAGCCACCACAATAGCGCGAATGCAACGGAGACTGACACCACCCACCCGAGAACACTCATGCCATTGAATGTACCCAGAAAGTGAAATTGTTCCGAGCCGAAGAACTGTTTTTCGAAATTTTTCAGTCCGACCCAGCGAACTCTATAACTGCCAGCACCGAGTCTGAAACGGGAAAAAGCGATGATAAGCGAGGCGACGAGGGGAAATATAGAAAACACCAGAATAAGTACAACGGCCGGTGTAATAAAAAGCGTACTGGCCTGACGGTCAAGCCATTCACTGAATTTGCGCGGGCGTGGTTTTACCCGGTGAGCGGGGGGGAAGGTCGATGTGGTCATAGAGGTACTGCTGCTGAGCCGGCACAGTCGCTGAATTTATCGACTATGCCGGTAACGTGCACCTGAATTTCAGGTGCACCCGGAACAGCAGACAAGCTGATTTCTAGTTGGTGATACCAAGCGAAGATTTATACATGGTGCGCTGGCTGTCACGACCGAAATCTTCAGTTATCTCTTCCCAACCTTCTTCAATATTGGCAACAGCTTGCGCCGCAGTTATTTCATCGGCGAGAAAGCGAGCCAGTTCCCGGTCAAGCACAACGCCCTGGTATTGGGCCGTTCCCGGGATTCGGAGATCGGATGCCATGTTGGGGTTGTTCAGGCTGTCTTTGATAGCGCCAAGGTAGTTCTGTGCGAACTCTTCACTGAAGCCTGCCTTTACCCAGTTTTCGGTACTGTCCAGCTGGGAGTTACGGTAGGGGTTGTAGCCGGTCCAGCCGATAGTCACGTCAACGTTAGACTGTTCCGGCTGATTCATATAAGACAAAAATGCGTAAGCGGCCTGCTTGACTTTGTCGTCTGCTTTTTTGTTGATCGCACCGGACCAGCCGCCAAATGCAGCGAACGGGCTGAAGTTGGTGCCATCTACTGCGTTCGGGCAGATTTCAGGAGTACAATCGACCAGTTTGCCTGATTCGCGATCGAGTACGCGTGAGGTACCTGGCATGGCAACGGCTCCCATTTTGTCTTTTATCGCAGCGCCTGCCGGATCAATTGAAAGCGGGCCTATATCACCCCAGTCTATGGCCAGTGCACAGCGTCCGTTTTGAACCAGCGCGCGTGTGTCACCGATATCATGATTCAATTCTTCCGCAGGACCGAACTCACCGGTGGCCTTGTAAACATTGAATGCTTCGATCCAGGCTTCGTTGTTGATCAATGGTTTCATTGTCTCGGTATCGAAGAATATGCCCTGGCCGGTTCCCTGAGTCTGGCTGAATGCCGCGGCGACAGACATAATCGCGAAGTACGATTGCGCATTTCGTTTTTTGAAAATGCAGGAGCCGTAGTCAGGTTCGCCGTCGCCATTGAGATCTTTACCATGGGTCGCTTTCGCAGCAGCCATGTATTCGTCCCAGTTGGTTGGTGGCTTCAGGCCCATTTCGTCGAATATATCGCGACGATAATAAAGCATCTGGAAATCACCATCGATGGTGATCAGCTTGGTTTTGCCGCCGATTTTCTGGTTGAATTCACGGAAGAACGGGGCAATGTCGTCGAACTGGAGTTTTTCGTCTGCTTCAACGTAGGGAGTTAGATCTTCGAGGAGGCCGGCATCGGCAAGCTCAACAGCCCAGCCTGAAGCAAATACCCCGACATCTATTGAATTAGTACCCGTTGCCCAGTCTGTCAGGATTTTCTGGAACAGCTCGGCGAAGGGAACTTCATTAACGCGAATTTTTGCGCCGGTCATTGCCGTGAATTCTTCGCCCCGTTCGACCAGCCGCTGAGCGATTACCGGACCCGGTCGTGTCAGAATATTAATCTGGACGCCATCGAATTCGGCGCCGACTGCGGCGGTGGACAGGCAGCTGCCAGCCACAATACCGGTTACCATGGCTGTCAGCCGCTTGTTGAATAGTTTCATTTTCTCTCCTCTCCAGTGTAATGAGCAATAGCAATGGCAAACGGTTTGTCATCGGGGGCGGCGGATTTTGTTGACGCTTGGTACCCGGTGGTTCGACCGATGATTTGTTGCAATTCCTGAAACCGGCGGTACTGTTTACAATATCGCCGACCTACTGCTATCGATGCTAGAGTGAGGGTTATGTGGAGTCAAGACTTTAATATCAGTACTGACACCCGGGCATCTGCTATGACCGGATATTATTGTACCGGGATTGTACCGGGATTGTACCGGGATTGTACCGGGCACATTTTCCTGCTGTCCCGGTAAAGTCAATACCGGTAAGCGGATGCTCCTTGATTTTTCTATTGTTATTTAAAGTTTGAGAAACCGGAAATGTTATTGAAGCGGTGTTACGGCTGGCCACTGTTGATCGTATGTCTCGGTGGATGCAATATTGTCGGTAAACCTGATGTTGTCACTGCAGTCGCGGTGGAGCCAGTGATAGAGCCGATTGGTGAATTGAGTTTTAAAAGACTGCACAAGGCTGACTACAATCTGGACGACAGCCCGACAGTAAAATCATTTAACACGTTGCGTTCACTTGCCGATTATAAAACGGAACTTGCTCGCTATTCGATTGAAGTCACTATGAACGTTGATTTCAGTCGCAGCGTAGTTCTGGCATCAACTCTGGGATCGCAACCCAGTGGCGGTTACGTTATAGGCGTGACGAAGATAGAGGAGTTTGCCGACAAGGCGCGCGTCACGGTTGAGCTGGTCAGCCCGGGAGACAATTGTATCACCACCTCAGCAATCAGCAATCCATATGAATTTGTTGAGATTCCGACAGTAAAAGTGCTTGAAATTATCGAGACTGCGCGAACGCTTGACTGCAGTACTTAATCTGGCAGTTACCCGAAAAGAATAGACAACTTAGCCCACATTATTTATGGGGTGGCGACGATATCGCGTAGGCTTTTTTTATTTACGGCAAAGATTTTCACAGTGGATTTTCTTCTCGCGTCGACTACTTGCTGATATTTTCAAGAGAAAAAATACTCTGTGGAATCAAAGGTCAAGTGAGATTCCGTCAATCTCGTGAATAATGCGGGTTAAGAACAGGCTGAGCAAAAACATGTCGATAAACGACCCGTTGCGGGTCGTTTATCATTGCTCAGGTAAAACGTTTTCAGGCAGTTGTGCCGGATTGTATGTGATCGGTAATTGTTAGTATATCTCTAGAAGCGCGATTGACTGCAGAGCAAACAGCGACCAGAGAGGCACTGACAATATTAGAGTGAAGACCAGCGCCATAGCGCGTTTCACCCTTGCCGATTTGAATCTCGACGTAACAGGCCGATTGTGCGGACGATCCTCGGCCAGTGGCATGCTGGTGATAATCCACCACACGAAAATCGAGGTCGAAATGTTTTTTCAGGCTGTCAACAAACGCGTCGATCGGACCATTACCAATTCCGCTGACGCGGTGTTCCGTACCGTTGAGTAGTATTTTAGCGTCTATGCTGCGATAGCCTTTGTTGTCATTTTCGATCTCGGTGTGATGCTCGATAAATTGCAGCGGCGTGTTTGAGTCGATAAATTCCTGCTGGAATGCGCTCCAGATCTGATCTGAATCGATTTCTTTACCGGTAATATCACTGATACCCTGAATCACCTTGCTGAACTCAATTTGAAGCCGCCGTGGAAGCTCGAGTCCGTGATCTTTCTCCATGATAAAGGCAACACCGCCTTTGCCTGATTGGCTGTTAACCCGTATAACCGCTTCATAACTACGGCCCACATCGGCCGGATCAATCGGAAGATACGGTACATCCCACAGGGTCTCGTTGCTCTCATTGCGAGCTTGCAGCCCTTTTTTGATCGCATCCTGATGCGATCCCGAAAATGCAGTAAAAACCAGTTCGCCAGCGTAGGGATGACGCGGATGTACCGGCAGCTTGTTGCAGTGTTCGGTGGTACGCATGATTTCAAAGATGTCAGAGAAATCGAGATCTGACTCGACACCCTGACTGAACAGATTCAGAGCCAGAGTGACAATATCTACGTTGCCAGTTCGTTCACCGTTGCCAAAAAGCGTCCCTTCCACTCGATCAGCACCGGCCATTAAACCGAGTTCGGTAGCGGCTATGGCACAGCCCCGATCATTGTGCGGATGCAAGCTCAGCTCAATGCTGTCGCGGCGGCTGACGTTGCCTGAAAACCACTCGATCTGATCTGCATAAATATTGGGTGTCGACATTTCAACCGTCGCCGGGAGGTTCAGTATAGTCTTGTTTTCGGGAGTGGGTTGCCAGACATCCATCACGGCCTCGCACACTTCCAGAGAGTAATCGAGTTCGGTGCCGGTAAAGCTCTCCGGCGAGTATTCGAATGTCCATTCGGTATCGGGGTTTTTCGCGGCAGCCTCGTTTATATACTTCGCGCCATCAACGGCGATTTTTTTGACTCCAGCACGGTCGAGCTTGAAAACGACCTTTCGCTGAATGGTGGACGTTGAGTTATACAGGTGCATGATCGCTCGTGGGCAGCCGCGCATCGCTTCAAAAGTGCGATCTATTAACTCAGGCCGAGCCTGCGTGAGTACCTGCAAAGAGACGTCCGCCGGGACCAGGTTGTTGTCGATCAGGTGGCGAACAAAATCGAAGTCGGTTTGCGAAGCGGCGGGAAATCCGATCTCGATTTCCTTGAAGCCTATATCGAGCAGCATTTTAAACATGCGTAGCTTTCGCTCGCTGCCCATAGGCTCGATCAGTGCCTGATTGCCGTCACGCAAATCGACACTGCACCATTTGGGCGCGATATCTATAGTACGATTCGGCCATTGGCGATCGGGTAAATCAATCTTCGGAAACGCGCGGTACTTTGATGTGGGATCTATTTTCATGATTCACTCTGCATTCTGGTAGTCGACGACACGTAGGACAGGCACATAATTTTTTGTTGAATAGCCACAGCCATAACCGCGGTAAGAACCGACAGGCGCCTGAGGCCGGGGTTGCAAAACGCAGTGTGGCGTGCAGATACTGTTTTGGTGTCTGTACGGAGAGTGCGAATAGCGGATTCGCTGTTGTTGCAGTATTGTGGTATTGCGGGAGGGAGAGTTTTCATCTCATCGCCTTTCAATCGTTGCTTTTAAGGTGGGTCCGGAATGTTCCGGACGCGGGTAACGCGTAACCCGGAGGCCTCAGGCCGCCGGGTTGATAAGGAGCAAACGTAGTATTGAGGCGTGTAACATGGCTAGAGAGTATGCTGAGCGATGCTGTCAGTCAAGTGTCTGTGTTTATGCAGGTACGGTAAATGATGCAAGCGACGGCCCACCTGAGCTGTGAGTCAGTAAACGGTAATACTCAGTTAACAATTTCGTAGTGGGCGTCAACGGTATTTTTATTGTTAATTAGAAGGATATCCTGCGGGCAGCACGACATCACCGCGATGCAATCGAGCTCGGCTCGCCACAGCACGTATTCTCCCGGGCTCGACAAGGGCGGATCGAATGATAATGAACCGTCCTGCTGCCAGGGAATATTCATAAACAAATTCATTGAGCCGGGAGTGAAAGGGACCGTATAGCCCAGCTCGAGCAACGCCGCGTGCATGTTGTCGCGGCAGTTGTCGTGGTATTCGGCACAGCCGAGCAGGCCGTAACGTTCGTTGTCACACGGAGCCATCACGGTATCATGCCGACCGGGAGAGGTGTCTTTTTCGAGCGTCATGATAGGACGGCGACGATTCGAATACAGGTGATCGCCGACCTCCGGACACATTTTCAGCCAGGTTGCACGGCATTGCTCCATACCCGAGTACTCGGTGAGGTGGCCAGCTACAAAAGCCCAGAAGTCCACCACCTGATGGCCATGTGTATTGATTATTTTCAGGGCCTGGCCCTTTTTTACCAGAACGGCTTTGCCGCGACGGGCCGGAATTGTTTGTGTTGCTGACATGCGCTGAAATCCTTAAGGTTAACCATAGATATCATTCAGGCTGTCATGTGCTTGCAAAACACGCTACCTGAATTTTAGTTTCTCGTGCTGGTTGGTTTCATTGCGTCCGCCAATTGAAACAGCACCCGCCACCACATGAATGTAGTCTCCGGATACTACAGCAACGCCGCTATGGCGAGCTATAGACAGAGGTGTCAGTGTGCGCCACTTTCCTGTGTTGACATCAAACGCTTCCACTTCGCGGTGAGCGGTGCGTTGTCTGATCGATTCACCGCCCAGCACGATTACTTCCGAACCAACAGCAACCGTCATGGTGCCGGCACGCTGTGTCGGGATTGCTGCTGCCCGCTGCCAGTTTCCGGTTTCGAAATCGTAGACATTGGTTTGACGAACCGTATTTGCAAAGGTGTTGGGATGAGCGCTTTTTCGACCGCCCGCGGCCACCAGTTTGCTGCCGATAATCGCTATGTTGGCGTGGTCTCTGGCATCCGGTGCATTTTTAAGCGCTTTCCATTTTCCGGTTTGCGGATCGAATTCATCAAACCAGTTAACCGCACCTCCCGAATGGCCTTTTGTGTTCCCGCCAAGCAGGTAGATTTTATCTTTATAAACGGCGGCACCAGCGCCTCCGCGGCGGCGCTTGGCAGGAATTTTTGCCCCTTCAGACCATTTGCGGGTTCGGGTATCGAAAATCTGCACGTGCTCGATTGATTTTTCCTGCGGATAGCAGCATGTCATGCCGCCGAGCAGATATATTTTAGTACCGATTGCTACTGGCTGAAAGTGATGCATTTCGATCGGTGTTTTGATCGTTCTGGTCCATCTGTTGGACTCAAGGTCATAGATATCTATATGCTTGTGACCGCGACCGCCAATCATATATATTTTACCGTCGATCACTACACCGCCTGTTTCATGTCGGGCTTGCGCAGTACCCTGACCGTCAACCGGTATCCATTGACTGGCAAATTCTGTTTGCGTGGAAAGTGCCGCGCTAACCTGTACTGTTACCAGCGTATTTGTGTTCAACAAACCATCCGTGGCGTTCAGTTGCAGCGTATAATGCCCTTCAAGAGAAAACGCTGCGCGCGTTCCGGCAGTGCTTACGTCGCTGAATGTTACATCCCCCGGTCCGTTGAGCTTGCTCCAGTAATAGTTGAGTTGTGTTGCGGCTAAGCCATCATCTGTTGCGTGATGTGGCAGCCAGGCAGGGATGTTTACGGTGGCGGTGACATCAGCTGGTTTGTCGAGGACGGGTTGTGTATTTCCTGTAGCGGGTGGATTTACGTTAACCGTCGCGATTGCATTGGTGTAGGTGGTTCCATTGACGGCGCTCACCTG
The DNA here is from genome assembly GCA_001730015.1 of Chromatiales bacterium (ex Bugula neritina AB1). Lineage (GTDB taxonomy): Bacteria > Pseudomonadota > Gammaproteobacteria > Granulosicoccales > Granulosicoccaceae. The sequence goes on from MDLA01000090.1 coordinate 11,651, forward strand.
AATATCATACTGGCCGGCACTGGAAAAAGTGATGGTAGTATCCGCCGCGTGCTGTGCGTTGACACTGATGCTGCCGGGGCCGTGAACGATAGACCAGAAAAAGGAAACCGGCCCGGTCAGTTCGTCCCGAGCCACCAGAGTGGCAGTGAATGATGCTGCCTCACCGGCTGTTGCTATTGTGTCACCGGATATAGAAACCATTCCGTCGAGCAGTGTGGCCGCATTGCTTTGGGTGAGTGAATCCTCGCTAACCGTGGTCGGTCGGGTGTCATCTGCGTTTTGATCTGTTACGCCATTGTCTGCGGACGGCGTTGTTGTATCTGCTGCGGTAGAATTTCCCTGCCCGGGATCAACGGTGCTGTCATCAAGCGCATCTGACCCTCTGCTAAGCGTGGACTCAGGGCCATGATCCTGAGGCACAAATGTCGGGTCCAGGCTCAGTATAATCCGACTGACCATAATACCAGCGCTGTTTGATTTAAGCGCAAGTTGATGCACACCGAAATTGTCGACCCGCGCAAAAAGGTTGCTCGATTTGATGTCGGTGTTTATCCAGCTCCAGTCGCTCGTCGGCGCTTCGATTTCCCACTGCTGTTCACCCTGATCTGCGCCAAAGATAATGCTGGCACGGGTGTCTGCAGTCGATTTGGCCAGTACCCATATACTGTATTGTCCGGTGCTGGATACGTTGAGGTTGTAATACAGTGTCGGGGTTGATGCAACCGGCGTGACTTCCGGTGATTTTTTGTTCAGTAATGCCGCAGTCTCTGCCGGGGCTGTCTCGAGTGGTAGCCGGGCGGGGCGCCACGATTGCTCTCCTGTTGCCAGGCTATCTGACCAGACGCCAGCGTCGATTACAATCAGGTCGCCGCGCTGGGCGTACTCAATCTGATCTTTCTGTGAGGAACAAGCTGACAGAATTATACTGGCGACTACGATTTTGACCAGAGTGTGAAATGCGTGCACGTCTGCATCCAGGTTAGATCTCGCCTGCAATTGTTTCATTTTGTTTACACTGAGTCTGTGCACAAGTCTCAGACTCGCCAGTTAGCCTGTTTTAAAGCTTGAGAATCGTCGTTCAATCACGTATCGAGGCGTGTGTACTTCGCTGAAAGTCGCATCCCGTTGAGTCTTACTGAGCAAAGCCGCTGGACTCGGGGTATGATATCCGGCTTCCTTCGGGTGTCACACTGATAGCCTGAATTCATCAGCTTTATACTCTTTAGACGTGAAAATTAAATGGCTGAATTCGACGCTGACTACATTATCGTAGGGTCTGGTTCTGCCGGATCCGTGCTCGCGAACCGCCTGTCTGCGTGTGGTACGCAATCAGTGCTCGTGCTGGAACAGGGCGGGACTGATATCGGCCCCTTTATCCAGATGCCGGCAGCACTGTCCTACCCGATGAACATGTCGCGCTATGACTGGGGTTTTGAAACGCTGCCGGAGCCGGCTCTCGGCGGACGTAAATTAGCGTGTCCGCGCGGTAAGGTGATTGGTGGTTCATCTTCAATAAACGGTATGGTCTATGTGCGTGGCAATCCGGCAGATTTTGATTACTGGCAGCAAAGTGGTGCCAGCGGCTGGTCGTATGCCGATGTACTACCGTACTACCTGAAAATGGAAAGCTCACATGGCGGTCAGGCCGGCTGGCGTGGAACGGATGGCCCGTTGCACGTCACTCGTGGTCCCAGAGACAACCCGTTATTTCATGCTTTTGTGCAAGCGGGAATAGAAGCAGGTTACGAAGCAACCGACGATTACAACGGCGAAAAGCAGGAAGGTTTCGGGCCGATGGAGCAAACGGTCTGGCGCGGTCGGCGCTGGTCTACTGCAAATGCCTACCTCCGAACCGCACTGAAAAGAAGCAAGGTTCGATTGCAGCGTGGCTTTGTACGCAAGGTGGTTTTTGAAGGCAGAAAAGCCGTTGGCGTTGAGATTGAAACAGCCGGCCGGGTATCGGTGTTGCGCGCCGGGCGTGAAGTAATACTAAGCGCTTCCTCGATCAATTCGCCGAAACTCCTGATGCTGTCGGGTATTGGTGATGAACATCAGTTGCGGAAACATGGCATTGACGTGGTTCAGCACTCCCCCGGTGTTGGTAAAAATCTTCAGGATCACCTCGAACTTTATTTTCAGGTGAAGTGCAAGCAACCGATTACATTGTATTCAAAGTTGAATCTGTTCTCGAAGGCGGCTATCGGAGCACAGTGGCTGTTTTTCAAGTCTGGTCTCGGTGCCAGTAACCAGTTTGAATCAGCGGCGTTTATCCGCTCTGATGTCGGCGTTGAATACCCGGATATTCAATACCACTTTTTACCGGTCGCCATTCGCTACGACGGCAAATCGGCAGCTAAATCTCACGGCTTTCAAATGCATACCGGGCCCATGCGATCTGACTCACGAGGCGAAGTGACGCTTCGATCGTCAGACCCGCTTGATCCACCGGATATTCTGTTTAACTACATGTCCACAGAAAAAGACTGGAGTGATTTCCGCAAGTGCATTCGTTTGACCCGCGAGCTACTTCAGCAAAAGGCTTTCGAGCCGTTCGCCGGTGCCGAGATAGCGCCCGGAGAGCACTGCCAGAGCGACGAAGAAATTGACACTTTCGTTCGTGAGCACGTTGAAAGCGCGTATCATCCCTGCGGCACTTGTCGCATGGGCGATCCAGACGACGCTGCAGCCGTTGTTGATAGCGATTGCCGGGTGCTGGGAGTGGGCAATCTGCGAGTGGTTGATTGCTCCGTTTTCCCGCGAATTACAAACGGCAACCTGAACGCCCCCACTATTGTGGTAGCTGAAAAAGCATCGGATGCCATTCTGGGCAAGGCACCCCTGCCGGCTTCAGATAAAACCCCGTGGCGCAGCCGTAACTGGCAAAGTTCGCAGCGCTGAATTTAATAGACTATAAAAGTAATCAGTAAGACAAGATCATGAACAGACTTCAAACGGAAGGCATACTTTATTTAATTGCATTCACCTTATGTATTCCGGCTGCTAACTGGATGCTAGGCAATGTAGGCGTCGTCTGCCCGCAGGACGGACCCTGTCTATTGCCCGTAGCCCCAGGTTTAATGGCACCCAGCGGCGTATTGATGGCCGGAATTGCTTTGGTACTGCGCGATCTGGTGCAGCGTCGACTGGGAAAAGGGTGGGCGCTAGTTGCCATTGCCATCGGTGCAGCGCTTTCGTGGCTGCTGGCGCCGGCTGAACTGGTTGTAGCCTCGACGGCGGCGTTTTTATTGTCGGAGCTTGCTGATTTTGCAGTGTATACGCCATTACAGGAACGCCGCTTGATTCTGGCTGTAGTGGCCAGCAGTGTCGTCGGACTGGTAATCGATAGTGTGGTGTTTCTTGGCCTGGCGTTTGGCAGTCTCGATTTCCTGGCGGGGCAGATTGTCGGCAAGAGCTGGATGGTGCTTTTGGCGATCCCGTTAATCTGGTTGATTCGCGAAAGTGATTCCAGGCGCGGAGTTGTCGCCGCCTGAGGCTGATTGCCGCTGAGAAACGAGGCTGGCTGAAAACCGGTGTAACCGAATGAGTACGTTAAACGGTTGATTCAGTCTGTGCAGTTGAAAATGTGATCAATATACCGATATCACACCTATTAAGTGCTTACCCAGTATTTAATATCCCGGAGACAAAGTTAATGAGTATGCTCAAAGATGTGCGACTGATTTTGATCGTCGTTCTGGCAGCATTGTGTCTAATAGCCTTGAAAACCTGTGCAGGTGTATACAAAGCTCCTTCAACCGCCAGTGCAGCGGCTGTTGCCCGGGTTAATGCCGATGCACCCGGAGGGTCAGCACAAATGGCTACAGACACCGGTATTGCGTCTACTGTGGAAGAGCAGAAGACTGATACAGCGTCAGGGAGCACTGGAACCAAAGAGTTAACCCCGGAACAAACAGATGCTGTCGCCCGCACTGAGAACGTTGAAAATCAACTGACTGAAGTTAAAACCGCTCCGGTTGAGCTAGAGGCCGCTAAGGAAGAAGCAAAGCCGACAACGCAAACGGTATCAGAAACAGCATCAGAAACAGGTGAGCAAACTCCAAGTGAAGCGTCGGTGAGTGGCGAGGAATCGGTGAGTGGCGTGGAGCCTGTTATTAACGATGCAGAGGTTGCCGAAGATGCTGCCGCTGAGTCAGAGCCCGTACATGTCGCCGAGAATACAGAGACAGACATAAAGGAAACCCCTGTGGAATCCGGGTCAGCAGTCGCCGGTGTGCCGGAAGCAGATGCTGTTAGCCCCACTGAAGGCGAAAGTGAAACTAATGACAGCACAATGGCAGTTTCAACAAAAGAGCCTTCTACTACAGGGAACACTGAAACTGGCCCCAGTGCGTTATCGGCACTGGCTATTCCGCAAGCGGACACTTTTACTGTTAACAAACTTAATATAAAAGATAATTCTGCCACAGGTGAGTTTCTAACCGACTTCAACGCAGATATAGAAGCAGTGAGAGAAGGGTTGGCCGGTTACACACAAAAGCTCGAAACAGCCCGTGAGTTACTCGACAAAGCCTCTTCTGTAAAAAGGTAGTCGAATAGGTAGTAAATGGTGTCGCTCCGGTTTTTCTTATTGTGAAATATTGTCAATAAACATAATGCGACTGAACTGAGATCTTTAGATTGTATCTAATCCATATAGACTCATCTGCTGCATACGGTTTGAAGTAACAATGTGAAGCGGGTTTCGGGTGACCTCACAAGACTTTATACCTCAAGGCACAAATGCAAGGCTGTAAAATCAGTAGACTGCAATGCTAGGGTAAAAAGGCTTTCGCCGGCCGGTGAATGAAAGATTCAGGCCTTGAGACAAGCTCGTGTAATTTGCCGTAATGTTGTATTAAGCTGGTATACAAGATCAAAAGACTAGAGTCGTTGCAGAGCGCATAAATCTATAACGATTCGGAATTGTATTTTGGTATACCAGAATAAAGTCGGATAGGAATTCGAAATCAACCCGGTTTAACTCGGGATAAATAACGCACTTGAACCATGGCGAAGTGGCAATACATAACGTATTCGCTATAGATTAATTGTTAAATGTTCGTGATTTCGGTTGGCGAAACGACGGGAAACGCGAATCGCTGCAGAGTCCGGCAGTATTGTAATTGTTTGCTAATCTCAATATGGCGCATAGTGCAGAAAAAGGTGAAGGAATACGTGGTGCGCATTCGCGCTGTTACTAAAGTGGTATATAGATATGAAATGGTCTTCAAAAAAAGTTAAAGCGGTTCAGCAATGGTTGGTAGAAAGCTGGCCGGAGCTCTTTACTCCGGGTCCGGATTCATTGCCGTTGTCCATAGATGTACATCGGGAGATTCTTGCGTATCGCGAGAAAAATCCTCTGTTGTCCCGTCGAACCCTTGATGAGGCACTGAATCGACATACCAACAGCTTCGGATATTTGTATGGGATGCTTAAGCATAAGCACCGCTATAACCTGATTGGTAAAGAAGTTCAGGAGGTCAGCGCAGAGCATCAGGAAAAAGCGCGCGCAACATTAAGGCGTATGCAGAAAGAAGCACAGCGAAACCGCAAGCAGAAACGCCTTGCAATGCGTTCCGGTAATTGTGGTGTTCAGGCTGTAGCCAGACGGGGGAGTTTGGTAGACGAGCAAACCAGACCTGCACTAGTTGCTGGTGCGTCACGAAAATCACCGCTAATCTCTTACCGTCGTTCAAAGCGTAAACTGGTTCGACCAGTAGCTGAAAACAGAATGAGTCTGGCGAGCTGAGACCGGAAATAAAGTTTGTTATCGGAAGGCTTGTATTCACAACGCTAACCTTTTCTATATAGCCGTCATTTGCGGCTGACTTTTGCACTATCGACCATTGGATTTTTTCAATTGTCGGTGTCAACATACAGTGCCAACAAGAGTCAACCGCTATGGCGCAAAGACGCTTCATTCAGTGCGATGTCTTCTCCTCAGTCGCAACCAAAGGAAATGGACTCGCTGTTGTCGTTGATGCAGTCGATCTCAGCGACGATCAAATGGCAGCATTTGCCGCATGGACTAATCTGGCAGAGACCACTTTTCTATTCCCACCCGATCACCCGGAAGCCGATTATCGGGTGAGAATTATGACACCCACCCGGGAAATGCCATTTGCGGGTCATCCGACTCTTGGCAGTTGTGCTGCCTGGCTGCGCTGTGGGGGCAAACCCAAAGATCCATCGATTGTACGGCAGGAATGCGGAGTCGGGCTGGTAGAAATTGATCTGACTGGCAGGTTCCCGGCCTTTATCGCGCCGGAAACACATATTGAACCCATTGATCAGGGGCAGTTGGCGGCGATCTCCTCTGCCCTCGAGATCAACCTGGAGCGTATCGTCCATACAGCGAAGCTGAGTAACGGGCCTGTGTGGCAACTGCTGGAACTGTCGTCTGCAGAAGATGTGCTGGCGCTGGATTCGAGCCGTGTGAAATGGCCTGCGTTCCAGGCTATTGGCTTGCTGGGCGCACATCAGTCGACTAATGAATGTGATTATGAAGTGCGTATGCTGGCACCATCGAGTGGTATGAGTGAAGATCCGATTACGGGCTCTCTCAACTCAGCCATCGCTGTCTGGCTTAACGCTCAGGGCAGGCTGGAATCGGAAATTGTCGTTGCACAGGGTACTGTTATTGGACGGCACGGCAGAGTTTATATACGAAAATCAGACAGCGGCGCCTCAGAACCCGGGAGGATCCGGATTGGCGGGCAAACGCAGATTCTGATCGAGGGAACAGTTGAGTTGTAATATTCAGCGTCAGCACCGGCGCTTTTTGCTCTGAATATTCCAAAGCGAACATTATCCGGGTGCCTGGCCTCATTGTTAACCTCTGATTGAATGCTGCCGGTTATCGCTGAAGTAGGGATTCCCGAGCAATTACAGTAGTATTACGCCGTCATCAATAACAGACGAATACCATGAGTGAATCAGCCAGCAGTGTTTTGCAATGTCGGGTAGCCGGGGGTGGTACGCCCGAAATGACCCATTGGTCTATCGCGTCGGAATCCGGCGTGCTCAAAGATGTTTTGCTCGGGCCTGTTGAAGGATTTCGCTGGATGGGTGAGGAAAATGCCCAGTGGAGTGCTCTGGTGCGGGACACTATTCGCAAGGGCTATCGATTCGACAAGCAACTTGCAGTGCGCCAGCATAGAGAAATGGTCGATGCCTACACGCAAGCGGGAGTGAACTGCCATTTTCTACCACTGGACGAGCACAATCCGTATCAGGTGTATGCAAGGGACTCCAGTTTTATGTCTCCGTATGGCGCCGTAATTTGCCAAATGGCTAATCCGCGTCGTCGTGGTGAGTATGCTGCCTGCCAGCGATTTTATCTTGATCATGATATACCGATCTACGATATGGTCAGCTCGGGGAATTTTGAGGGCGGCGATTTTAATATAATTGCTGATAAATGCGCGCTGGTGGGCTATACCGATCACCGCAGTGAAGAAGTCGCTGCACAGCAGGTAGCTTCGTGGTTTACGGATGAAGGCTGGGAGATACAATTTGCACCTATAGATCAGTTTTATGTTCACATAGATCTAATGGTTTGCATGCTGAATGAACGTTGTGCGGCTGTTTGTCTCGAGACCACAGAAGATAATATAATTGACTGGATCAAAGCGAAAGGAATAGAAATTATCCCGGCCGGTTTTAAGGAGACCATGGCACTAGGCTGTAACGTGGTTGCACTGGGAGACGATCGAATATTATCAACCAATGGAGCTACAGAGCTAAATGCCAAACTGCGGGCCGCAGGGTTTACCGTCTATGACCCCGATATGACTATGTTCACATGGGCCGGAGGCGGTGTTCACTGCATGTGTCAGCCATTAAACAGATTAGCCTAGTGTACATTTTAAACCCCGGTGGTGCGTAAATCCGCTAAAATTCTGAGCGCTGTTCTGTATCTCACAGGCGATGAAGTCCAGAAGTGAACGATCTACAGAGTTTGTTGGTGGATGCGCTCCGCTTATCATCGTCCCACGCTGATTTGCCACGTTCCCTGAGGGTAAGGGGAAAGCGCAGCGAATCTCCCTGTTGCCAAACAAGTGCTCAGGATTCTGACCCTGATAATATAGATATTAATATAACAGCAGCGCAAGTCGTGAGTTTTTAAAACTCTCTGTCAGTGGCAGAAAGTTGAGCCTGGCTCTAATAATTTTCCCCCGTACGTCTAAAGAAATCGGCTATCTCAACAGCGTATAAAGAATGTTGAACGGCATTGTGGGATATAGACTCACGTGATATAGCCGCTTCATCGGGCGTCAGCAGGTCACCTTCAAAGTCTTCAATGGCATCTGCTACCAACTGGTTACCGAATTCCGGGTGAAACTGTACCGAGCGTGCTGGAAAGTTGTAATCCAAAGCGGCAACAGGACAATACGATGCAGTTGCCGTCACGGTAGCGGAATCTGGAATTTCTGTTACCTGGTCCTGATGCATCGCGTGTGCTCTATACGTAGTGCTTCCTTCGCTATAGCTTTTCTCGCCGACGACAAATCCGTGCTCAGCTTTGGCAGCCTTGCCGCCGTATGCTTCCGCCATAATCTGATGCCCGAAGCAGATACCGAAAACCGGCACTTGCAGCTGACGTAATTCGCGTAAAAGGTTCTTTAGTGGCTCCATCCAGTCGCATGGGTCGTAGACCCCTTTTTCCGACCCGGAAATAATATATCCGTCAAAGTCCGGTGCGTCGGGTAGAGCTTCACCAATGGCTACAAAAACCTCGGTAAACACAGCTTCCGGAAAATCCGGAGAAAGCCACTGCTCAATTATGTACGCGGCGGAGCCATGGTGATCCAACGCGGCATAGGGCGCACTTAAATTTAGAATTGCAATGTTCATTGTGGCTTCTGCATGAAGTGACAAGTAGTGGGGCAAGGTTGAAGTCGCACAAAGAACTTTCTGGTTGGTTCAGCTACCAGCGCTGCTGATGCTGTCAAGCCAGTCGGTGCGCATAGCCGGAACTGAATCGAGTAACAGTTTTGTGTAGGGGTGATGGGGCGGCGTCATTACTTCAGTGGTGGTGCCGTATTCAATTACCTTGCCTTCACGCATTACCGCTATAGTATCTGCCATTTTTAATATGGTAGAGATATCGTGTGAAATAAACAGGTAACTGACGCCGATTTTTTTCTGCAAGTCCCGCAGCAACGCGAGTATTGCCTTGGCGACTACCGTGTCGAGTGCCGAGGTAATTTCGTCACAGATTATTAATTTAGGATTGGCTGCCAGTGCCCGCGCCAGGTTGACTCGCTGTTTTTCACCGCCGGACAGTTCGCGTGGAAATCTATCGGCGTACTCAGCCGGTAACTCGACCAGATCCAGTAACTCTGCCACGCGCTCATCAATTTCAGATGTTGGCAGATCAAAATAAAATGCCAGTGGCCGGCCGAGGATCTTGCGGATCCGGTGCTTTGGATTCAATGCAACATCAGCCATCTGGAACGCAAACTGAATGCTTCTGAGCTGTTCGCGATCACGCAGCCGGATAGCATCATCGAGAGGTGTATCGTCAAGTAGTATTGTGCCTGATTTAACACGCATCAAGCCGGAGATTACGCGACCTAGTGTTGTTTTTCCGGAGCCGGATTCACCGATAACGCCTATGGTTCGAGAGGCAAAGGCTTCTATGCTTACATCTTCCAGTGCAAGATACTGATGCGCGCGACCGTAACCGGCGGTCACTGTCTTAACTGCCATCAGCGGGAGCGCCATAGTATTATCGTCGTTGCGAAGGGCCGGGCGCTGCTCGGGCAGCTGTTCCGGCATCACATGCGCCGCGTCTATTAATTCAGCAGTGTAGGCATGTTGCGGGCGAATGATAATATCACTGACGGGCCCGGTTTCTACGGCGACACCATCTTTTAATACCAGCACATGATCAGCAATTTGAGCGACAACCGCCAGATCGTGACTGACGTAGATAGCAGATGTGTTTTTGCTGCCAATAAGCTTTTTAAAGGAGCGCAGCACCTCTATCTGGGTGGTGACATCCAGTGCAGTAGTCGGCTCGTCCAGTATCAGTAGTTGCGGATCGCAGATCATCGCCATTGCGGCCATCAGCCGCTGCAGTTGGCCGCCGCTCACCTGATGCGGGTAGCGATCACCAATAGTTTCGGGATCTGGCAGGTCAAGTTCCCGGTACAGAGCAATTGCCTTTTCATTGGCTCGGGATTGTGACATCACCCCGTTGATAACGGCAGTTTCGGTGACCTGGCGGTTAAGGGTCAATGCGCTGTTAAATGCGGCCGCAGCACTTTGCGCAATATAGGCAATATCGTTGCCGCGGAGTGCTCTGCGCTGTGAGTTCGACAGACCAAGCACATCTACGTCTGCCAGTCTGACTTCGCCGCTGGTGATAACACATCCGGCTCTGGCGAAGCCAAGGCAGGCTAAAGAAATAGTTGTTTTACCCGAGCCCGATTCACCTATCAATGCTGTTACTTTGCCGGGTTCGATGGAGAAATTGATGTCTGAGACTATGGGTGTAAGCTGCTGCTTGCGATTTTGGACGGCCACACACAAACCGTTTACCTGCAGAACCGGGGTTTGATTATTGGCTTGTTGTGTCACAACTCGTCCGGCAGCGCAGCGTCAGTGGTTTTCAGGAACCAGTCGACAAGTAAATTTACCGACAGCGTGACAATCGCAATACACACGGCCGGATAGAGGGGGGTATAGGTTTCATAGAGTAAGCCCTGCATGTTTTCTTTTACCATTACCCCGAGGTCCGCGTGTGGGGCCTGTACACCTAGCCCGAGAAAACTCAGAGCCGAGATAAACAAAATGGCGTAGGTAAAGCGAATGCCAAACTCCGCTGCCAGTGGTGCCAGAGCGTTTGGCAGCATTTCGTGCCAAATAATCCAGGTGATTTTTTCGCCTCTGACTCTGGCTGCTTCTATGTAATCCTGAACTACGATATCCATACCCAGCGCGCGTGCCACCCGGTAGACCCGGGTTGAATCGATCAGGGCGATGGTCACAATTAAAACCGTGATTGATGAACCGAGCGCGGAAATTACTATAAGCGCCACCATAATTGCCGGAAACGAGATCAGCGCATCAACACTGCGGCTGAGAACCGAGTCAATCCAGCCACGTTTTACAGCGGCGAAAAAACCAAAACTGCAGCCAAGCAAAAAGGCAACTATAGAAATGGCAAACGCGACGCTCAGTGTTATGCGCGCGCCGTATAGAAGCCGTGACAGTACATCGCGACCTAGAAAATCACTGCCCAGTAACATGACATCGTCAGGTAGTGAAAAACTCTCGTCGGTTAAAATGGCAGCCTCCGGGTGTGGGGCTATCAATGGCGCAAACAGCACAACCACTAATACTGCTGTCAGTACCAGCAGGCACAGCACCGGCGTTATCGTCAATTGTGAAACCAGGCTGCTGAGTCCGCCCGGTTTTTTACTATCGCCGTGAGTCGGGTTATTGCTGGCCTTCACTTCGGATACCTCAGGCGCGGATTAGAGACTATAGCGACAAGGTCAGCCAACAGATTCAGCACGACATAGACGGCACAGAAAATTATTGCGCACACTTGTACGACCGGGATATCTCGGGTGGTAACGGACTCAACCATTAACCGGCCCAGCCCTGAAAAATTAAACAGAGTCTCCACCACCACAATGCCCGATATCAAAAAAGCCAGATTAAGCGCAACCACATTCGCAATGGGTGCCAGTGCATTCGGCAGCGCATGAACAATCAGTAAGCGCCAGCGTGGCACGCCCTTGAGTATTGCCATTTCAGTGGCCGGTGAGCTTAATACGTTGATCACCGCGGTACGCGTCATTCGCACCATGTGTGCAAGTACGGTAAATACCAGCACGGTGACCGGCAGTACCATCATTCGAGCGATGGTATAGAAGTCCTGACCCGGCCGTAGATTGGCAATTGCCGGAAGCCAGCCAAGTTTCACCGCGAAGATCATCACCAGCACGATAGCAACCAGAAAGTCAGGCAGTGATATCAGGCTCAGGCTCACCGCAGAAATAGTTCTGTCTGTCAGGCTGTTGGGTTTTACAGCAGATAACAGTCCCAGAACGATAGCAAGCGGTACAGCAATCAGTGCGGTTATGCCGGCAAGCATGACGGTGTTCCGGATTCGCTCACCGAGTAGTTGACCGATATCCGCTCCACTGACCATCGAGGTGCCAAGATTGCCTGTCATTAGTCTGCTGAGCCAGCGAAAGTAGCGCACCGGCGCGGGATCATTCAGGCCCAGTCGTACGCGAACGTTTTCGAGGAGTTCCGGAGTTGCACCCTGACCGAGTATCGCCTGTGCTACATCGCCGGGTAGAATTTCAGTACCGGCAAAGATCAGTGCTGAAACCACAAACAAAATGGCAATCCCCAACAGCAGCCGCTGAATGATGAGTCGCAGTAGGGTCATTGAAGCGGGCAGTCAGGCAAGGGAATCTATAAAGATAAAATAGCTTTTGCAGCGGGAATCAAACGGGTAATGGCAAGCCTGTCTATGCCGACAGGCTGCTACAGGAATATACTGCGGAGCCTGTCCGGGAATGAGGGTCATAGCTGGCCAAAAGATCGCGCCCGCATTAGATCCTGGTACTCGGACGATCCCAGTTTCCGGACTGCTACCTAGCTTTCTATCCAGACTGTTCGGGCGAACTGATAGAACCCGAGTGGCCCGGATGGATGAGAGCTGATGCCGTGTACGTTTTTGGCTTTGGCGTCTAGAATATCGCGGAAGGCGAGGGTGATATGACCGCCGTCGTCCTGCAATATCTGCTGCATTTCGCAATACATGGCTTTGCGCTTGTCAAAATCGACTGTAGACCGTGCTTCCAGTAACAGTGAATCAAATGTTTTGTCGCTGAATCGGGTTTCGTTCCAGTCGCTGTCGCCCTTGAAGGCAATAGAGAACATCAGGTCGGGGACCGGTCGCATATCCCAGCCTGACACCACCATGGGTTTTTGAATCCAGACCGCAGACCAGTAAGTGTCAGCTGGTGGCTGAATCAGGTTGAGATTAATACCAGCTGCCGCTGCCGACTGCTGTACTACCTGACAGGCAGCCAAAGCACCGGCTCCCGGTACGTCCGAGGCGTATAAATCAATCGGTGTGTTTTCAAGCCCGGCCTTCTTAATGTGGAAGCGGGCTTTGTCCGGGTCGTAACTGCGTTGGGCTACATCGGCGCAGAAGTAAGGGTCTGTTGGAGAAATAGGGTGATCATTGCCGATCGAGCCATAACCCTTGAATACATTTTTGACAATTTGCTCGCGGTTAACCGCGTACTTCATGGCTTCGCGGAAGTCGGCATTGCTGGTCGGTTCGCGATCCATCATCATCGCCAGGTTAACGAAAGCGCCACTCGGGCTGCGAATCAGATCGACCTTTTTATTGCGTTCGATCAGCCTGACAGCTTTGGGGTCGAGTTCGAGCATGACGTTGATATCACCCGACAACAAGGCATTAACCCGGGCCGTGATATCACCGATTCCGACCACCTCAATTTCATCAACCCACGGGCCGTCGGAACCCCAGTAGTTGTCATTTCTTTCAAATATATAGCGGGTTCCAGAGATCCACTCTTTCACCTTAAAGGGGCCGGTGCCGACGGTTGTGCTGACAAAATCCTCATAGCCGTTCTGGGAAATTTGTACGCGGGTATCGGACAGCACTATCGGGAAATCGGCGTTGGGTGCGGTCAGTTTGAACTTAACAACGTGGTCGCCATCTTTTGACATTTCTGCGATCTGGCTCATATAGCCTTTTGCCGGAGATTCCGATCCCTCGCGAGTGTGTCGGCTGCAGGAGTAGATCACGTCATCGGCGGTAAAGGGCTTGCCGTCGTGCCATTGTACGTCTTTGCGTAATTTGAATATCCATTCGCTCGCATCGGCACCCACGTCCCACGATTCAGCCAGCCACGGTACAGGCTGTAGATCAGGGCCCCGGTTGACCAGGCTATCGTAGACGGTATATCCCATCATGATATTCGCGGTCGAAAAGTAACTGGTTGGATCAAGCGAATCTTTCGCTTGCATCGCTTCCACACCAACGGTGATTTTTCCGCCTTTTTGCGGTGATTTTGCAAATGCCGGGCTGCTTAGAAGTGAACAAGCAGTAGTTGCGCTGGCACCGAGTGCAGCCATCCGGAGCATGAACTCGCGTCGGGAGATCTGCCGAGAGTGCAGTGCATTGATAAGATCTTTTTCTGAAGCCATTTGATGATTACCCTGGTAAGTTGCCGGCTGCTGTTACCCAGACGAGAGGTTCTTTTCAGTTAAATCTGCATTCCATTCTGTGACAGTCAGGAGTGCAAATCAAGGAGATCTCCGGTGCAGCGGTTATAGCGGCGCTAAAATCACTGGCAGAAACTACATTTTCTGGGCTAGGATTAGCTGCGTCTCCCGTTTTATAAAAACGTAGAAAGAATCCGCTCTACTATCAGGCCTGAACTGCAGATGACCACAGTAATCGAATCAAAGGCAGCCGCGATGATTGATTCATCGCGCTATCCGATTAGCGATACCACAGATGCCGAGAGCCTTGTCTTCGCAGACAAATGCCGCCGGCGGTATCAGCAAACCGGCTTGTGTATGCTGCCCGGCTTTATCAAGCCAGAGGCACTGTCGGCACTTGCGGCAGAGGCAGCGTCCTTCAGCGAGAAAGCCTACTTCTGCAAAAGTTCTCACAATGCCTATCTCAACGACGGTGATGCAAATGTATCTGAAGCCGATGTTTCAAACCGCCAGGAGCAAACGTTCGTGGGTTCGGTCGCCTATGACTACATTCCGGATGGCAGCAGTCTGAAGCAGCTCTATCAGTGGGACCCGCTAAAGGATTTTATCGGCCATGTGCTGGGCAAGTCCTCGTTTTATCGCTTTGCCGACCCGTTCGGCGCCTGCTCTATAAATGTGTTTGTCGAAGGTGGTGAGCACGGCTGGCATTTTGATGAATCAGAATTCACTGTCACCTTGATGCTGCAGGCACCGGAGTCCGGTGGCTCATTTGAATATGTACCGCAGATACGCGGGCTGCCTGAAGAAAAGACTATTGTCGGTCGGGTACTCGATGGTGATCGCGAAGGTGTTGTCGAACTGCCTTTCACGGCTGGCACTCTGCTGATTTTCGGCGGCAATCAGACACTTCATCGGGTGACACGTGTCAGTGGTGAACGGGCGAGGCTGGTACCTGTGCTGTGCTATGCAGAGGAGCCCGATCTGGTCAACAGTGAAGCAGTGCGACAGCTGTTCTGGGGGCGTTCGGGCGCAGAATCGCTACCACAGTAACAAGGTAATTAAAATGCTGACACAAGCCGAAATAGAGCAATTTCAACAAGACGGGGTCGTGTGCCTCAGGGGGCTTTTCAGCGCTGACTGGATCGAACGTCTGGCAATTGGTGTCGAGAAAAATTTCAACAACCCCGGCCCGTATAATACAGTCTATACCGATGCAGACAGCCCCGGCGGTTTTTACGATGACTATTGCAACTGGCAGCGTATAGAAGAATATAAAGAGTTTCTGCATCACTCTCCTGCAGCAGAAATTGCAGCAACGATAACGCAGTCGGAAACCGCACGAATCTACCACGAGCATGTGCTGGTAAAAGAGCCAGGAACACGCGAGTCGACACCCTGGCATCACGATCTCCCGTACTACGGTGTTGACGGTGATCAGCTGTGCTCGATCTGGTTGCCGCTCGATCCTGTACCCCGCAATGTGTGTCCTGAATTTGTTCTCGGTTCGCACGCATCCGGCACTTTGTATTATCCGCGACTCTTCCTCACGAGTGAAGATTACGCCGAAGGTATTGACGGTTTCGAAACTCTTCCCGATATAGAAGCCCGTCGTGAAGACTACCGAATCAGTTCATGGGATCTGGAGCCGGGTGACTGTCTGGTGTTTCATATGCGAACGCTGCATGGCGCACCGCCTACCGAGGGTCTGAAAACCCGCAGACGGGGTTTTTCCACTCGCTGGCTCGGCGATGACGCGCGATTCGCAGAACGTGCCTGGAAAACATCACCGCCTTATCCTGAAGTTAAATTAGCTCACGGAGACAAAATGGTGCATGCGTCTTTCCCGCAGATGTGGCCAGCCGCGTAACCCGGTTAATTGCAGGGTTACGCCTGCGTTTGTAAACGGAGTTAATACAGCCCGAGCTTTTCGTCACCAAGCTGTATACCAACACCGTTGATTACCCGCACGTAGTAGCTGAACATCGCCACAACCTGCACGATTTCGGATATTTCGGTATCGCTCCAGCCATCCGCTTGCAGTACTTCAACATCTGACTGCTCTATTGCAGCAGGTTGCAGGCATAGCTTGCGAACGTACTCGAGTACCTTGATCTCCTTGCTGGTGCCGCAGTCTTCTGTGCTGCCGGAACCGAGCGTGTTCAATATTCTTCGAGCATCTTCCGGTTTTTCGCTAAGCGCAACAAAGTTCTGCCCGTGGTGTGCTTTGGCGTAGTCGCAGCCGCTGAGTATTGCTACATAAGTACCGATCAATTCGGCAAAAGATTTTGCCAGTACGTTGTCTGAATCATGCAGCACAGCTTTATATAAATTGTCTGCCGGAAGAATCGTTTGCGGGGAGAGACTGAACCCGCGATACAGGTTGTCGAGCTGGCCGCCCGGGCTCAGTACCTGATCGTAGATGGCGCGTAATTTTGAGTTTGCGTGGGGGTAGTCTATTTCGTCGATCCAGCAAACAGGTTTCGGCATGACTGATTCCGGTTTTAGAGGTATATTCTGCACAAAGAGTGTTGGCAGTATACACAGCTTGTCACGAAAGGTGCGCAGTGCATAAAGAAATGGTTTCCGACTCCCCGGTAATACAGTTGTACGCTTTTCCCGATACGTATTCTATTGGTGTCCACCTGTTGCTCGAAGAAGCTGCTGTGCCCTATAGAATTGTTAACCCGAAGCTCGATCCATCGCAAACAGACGAGGCTTTTTACCGGGCAAGTCCGCACGGCCGTGTTCCCGCGATAATTATGCCCGATGGCACTACGCTTTGTGAATCCGGCGCTATCCTGTTGCACCTGGCCGATGGTTTCAGCGCGCAGCAATTTACGGTAGCAGCTGATTCAGCTGATCGCGGGCGCTATCTGCAATGGCTGTTTTATCTATCAAGTACGTTGCAGCCGGAAGTCATGATTATATTTCACCCGGAGTACTACAGTGACGATCGCACCATTCAGGCAGAGTTGACTGCATCGGCGCAAACCAGATTACGGCAGGTGTTGACTGTATTGGAAAAGCAATACCAAAACCGAAGCTGGATGTTTGCAAAAGGTCCAACCGCTGTTGATTTTGCCCTGGCCAATGTGCTGTTATGGCCGGAGTGCTTTTCCGATGCTTCGAAGCGCTATCCATCACTCGCATTAATGCTGGATGCGATATCCGGTCGATCCTCGCTAAAGCGTATTATTCAATGGCATAGAGGGGAGACAGATGTGCCCCCGCAAAATCACAAATTTAAGTCTCTGGAACAAGAGTAAACACGGTGACGCCAGATCCCAAAGCCGGTGCCTGTAACCTGCTGAGAAATTGTCTTAATGTTCGTGACAAAGAATCGGTTTTACTGGTACTTGAGCCAACTGAAGACCTCTATAAATTCGAAGTCGGTGCGGTAATTCGCGAGTGTCTGCGGGAAATGGATGTGCGGGTTACTGAAGTTACTCCGCCATTGATTTCAGACCCGTCCGATTTCCCGGACAGTGTCGCCGACCCGATGCGGCAATGCGATCACACTGTGTTTTTAAGTCGCATTGGTGACTACGTACGGTTTGTATCGTTGCCCGGTAATGGCAGCCGCGCTACCAGCTATACGCAGAACGCCGCTATGCTCGCATCACCCTATGCCACCATAGATAATCGTCTGATGCTTGAACTACAGCTCAAGCTCGAAGACGAACTGATGCGCGCCGGGGAATGGAAAATTCAGTGTCCGCTCGGAACCGATCTAACCGGAAAATTCAGCTGGCCCAGTCTGTCCGGCGGCGAAGATGCAGACCTGACTGTCGCACTATTTCCAGTTACAACTTTTAAACCCGTTCCCTGTGACACAGCAAATGGCACTGTCGCACTGTCGCGCTGGTTGATGCCGGGTGGAGCGGCAAAGCTTGAAAATGCGGACATGACCATTAACGGAGTAGTCCTCGCGCATATTGCCGATGGTTGTCTTGAGTCCTTCAGCGGGTGCTCAGCAGAGGTTTCAAAACTGAACCGGCACTACGACTACATCAGTGAGTCCCTCGAAATAAATCGCAACAGAATTCACTCATGGCATGCAGGCATCAATCCGCAAACCCGTTTTGATCTGCCGGCCGACGATCACCTCGATCTCTGGAGCGCCATTTCATTTGGCAGCCCCAGGTATCTGCACTTTCATACCTGTGGCGATGAGCCACCGGGTGAGGTGGCCTGGTCGGTGTTTAATCCGTCGGTCTGGATAGATGGCACGCCGTACTGGGATAACGGAGAGCTTGTCTGGTTGCAGCGTGCCGACAACAAAGCTCTCATTGAATCCTGTGACGGTGCGGGAGCACTGCTGCAGCGCAGTCTGGCTATCGGGATTGATCAGGGCATATAAACCGGGGAAACCCGAAGTAACGGGTATCACAGTTGCGCGTTCAGAGCTAACTGCGCCACCAGACGTTGATATTCTGTATTTTCAGTTGTCATGCCCTGTAATTTGTTAGAAAGTGCTCGACTACCGTCACCACAACAAAAGCAGCCACAGCTGATGCAACCTGAAATTCGTAAATTCGTATCATTTGACGAAGAAGTTCTTATCGAGGGCTTCAAGCCGGTGGCAGGTGTGTGGCGCACATTTGCAGTTGCTGCGGTAGTGACAAATCCCTGGGCCGGGCGCTATGTCGAAGATTTAAAACCAGAGATCATGGCCTTCGGTCCAGTGCTTGGCGAAGCGCTGACTAAGCGGATTATTGCTCTTGCCGGTGGCGGGGAA
Source organism: Chromatiales bacterium (ex Bugula neritina AB1) (assembly GCA_001730015.1). GTDB lineage: Bacteria > Pseudomonadota > Gammaproteobacteria > Granulosicoccales > Granulosicoccaceae. Next base: position 30,621 of record MDLA01000090.1, read on the forward strand.
AAAATTGAAGCCTATGGCAAGGCGGCAGTAGTCGGTCTCAATGGTGAAATCGAACATGCTTCCGCTCTAATTCACACACTGCGTTTCGGCAATTTTTATCGCTCAGCAGTCGAGGCCACCAGCTATCTGGCCTTCAGCAACACCAGAGGTCCGGCAAACGCCCCGATTGCTGTGCCGTTAATGGACAAACATGATGCCGGTCGGCGGTCGCACTATCTGACTGTACAATTTTCCATAAACGATGCGCCAAGAGCAGACGAACTGGTTCTGGTACTGGGCGGTGCAAGCAGTGGCCGGCCACATCACCGCATTGGTGATCGCTATCAGGACCTGAAAGATCTTGAGCGGGATCTAGACAACCCCGCAGGAATATAAACCGCTGTCTATAGAGATGCTAAAGGAGCCTGATAAACGATGAAATTTTCATTATTCGCCCATATGGAGCGGCTGAGCGAAGCGCAGAGCCACAGCCGGATTTATGAAGAATTTCTTGGTCTCTGTACATTGGCTGACGAAGGCGGCATGCGCGCAATCTGGACAGGGGAACACCATGGTATGGAATTCACCATTGCCCCGAATCCGTTCATCACTATTACCGATGTCGCACGACACACCAAACAGGTAAAGCTCGGTACTGGCACCATAATCGCGCCCTTCTGGCATCCGGTCAGGCTCGCTGGTGAGGCCGCCATGACAGACCTTGTTACCGGCGGCAGGCTGGAGCTGGGGATTGCTCGCGGTGCGTATACCTACGAATACGAGCGCATGATGCCGGGCCTCGATGCCTGGGAAGCAGGCCAGAGAATGCGGGAAACTGCACCGTTATTGAGACAGCTCTGGCAGGGCGATTGTACTCACGACGGTGAGTTTTATAAATTTCCCGCAACAACGTCAGCGCCGAAGCCTTTGCAGGATGGCGGTCCGCCTGTCTGGATAGCCGCTCGCGACCCCAGTAGTCACGAGTTTGCTGTGCACAACGGCTTTAATGTACAAGTGACTCCACTGTGGCAGGGCTACGATGAAATCGCCTCGCTAATGGAGCGTTTTAATGAAGCCTGTAACGGCTACTCAGGGCCGAAGCCGAAAATCATGCTGTTGCACCATACCTACGTGGCCGAAGATGACAACGACGTCCAGGTCGGTGCCCGCGAACTGAGCCGCTTCTACAATTACTTTGGCGCCTGGTTTCAGAATAAACGCCCGGTGACCTGTGGTCACATCGAGCCGATTTCCGAAAAAGATATGCTGGATAACAAAATGATGTCTGTGGAGAACATGCATCGGGATTTAACCATCGGCACTGCCGCAGAGGTTATAGATCAGATCAAACGCTACGAAGATCTGGGATACGATGAATATTCATTCTGGCTCGACAACGGAATGTCATTTGAGCGCAAGCGTGATTCCCTCAGGCGCTTCATCGATGATGTCATGCCCGCATTCTAGCGTTGCCGCGCACCCGGACCGCTGGTTGAAACTCCCGAATGCATACCTGGCAATTCATCAGTGAATAGATTTGATTCGAGATCAACGTTGTAGATTCGGCGTGGGCGAGGTAACCTTGCTGGGCTGGGAACACCTTCGACTACGGCGGTTGTTTCCCCAAAGTTCTCTGTACGCCGCATTCCGGCGTACCCAAACAATTTACTGGAGCGAATATTTAATGAAAATATCTTCCACATTAACCGCGTGCCTGACTGGCTCGATGTTATTGCTGGCCGGTGCTGCCCACAGCGCCGATGAAGCCAAAATGATTAACGGCTGCGAGGCGCTGACGCTCGGGGCTGCAATCTCATTAACCGGCAAATATGCAACAAACGGTATACACGCTAAAAACGGATACGAGTTTGCTATTGCAAAAATCCGTGAAAACGGCGGTGTGAATATCGCTGATAAATGCTACAACTTCGATGTCATCTACTACGACGATGAATCAAAAGGCGATCGCGGAGCGACACTCGCTGAGCGCTTGATTAATCAGGATAAAGTCCAGTATATGCTTGGGCCGTATTCGTCCGGTTTAACCAAGGCAATAGCACCGGTTACCGAGAAATACGAAATACCAATGGTTGAAGCGGAAGGGGCCTCGCGTTCTTTGTTCAATAAAGGATACAAATATCTGTTTGCCGTATTGTCCACATCAGAACAGTACCTGGCTTCAGCAGTAGCACTGGCGGCGGAAAAAGCCGAAGAAAGCGGCAAAAAAGCGTCGTCTGTTAAAGTGGCAGTTGCCGTTGAAAACGATCCGTTCTCTCTCGATATCCGTGCTGGTGTACTGGATGATGCCAAGAAATTCGGTATGAAAGCCGTTATCGACGAAAAACTCCCGCGCGATCTTTCAGACATGAGCGCCATCTTAACCAAGGTTAAGCTGCTCAAACCGGATCTTCTGATCGTCAGTGGTCACTCAAAAGGTGCTGCGACAGCGGTACGACAGATTGGTGAGATGAAAATCAATGTGCCGATGATTGCCATCACTCATTGCGAAGCGGCAGACGTAACCGGTAAGTTCGGCGATACGGCCAACGATATCCTGTGTTCAACACAGTGGGCTGAATCGCTTTCCTATGAAGATGAATTGTTCGGCTCAGCATCAAACTACGAGAAGCAATTTAAAGAGGCCTTTAGTGATTACCAGGGTAAAAAGGTTCCTTACCAGTCAGCACAGGCGACAGCCGCGGTTTATGTATTTAAAGATGCTTTCGAACGCGCTGGAACACTGGATAAAAATGCGGTTAGAGATGCACTGGCCGAAACTGACCTGAAAACTTTCTATGGCCCGATTAAATTTTCCGAAGCGGGAAACAATATCGCTAAACCAATGGTTCTGCGTCAAATTCAAAATGGTGAGTACAACGTGGTGGCGCCTTCTGAATTTGCTTCGCATAAGGTTAACTGGCCTCGCGAAGCTCAGTAGTCGTTATTTTTTACGTTAACGCGTAGTCACTCGTTGCAAAGAGAAGCCGGGCCAGCCCCGGCTTCGCTTTTTGTGCTGGCTGACGGCATCGCCATATCTGGCAAACAGGTCGCCGGTTCAGTGCACTCATTTCCACTGACTCTATCCACGGAAAACAAACTCTATGGATCAAATCCTAGGTAATATCGGATTGCTGTTTGAATTTCCGGTCGTCAATCTGAAAATACTGGTTGACGGCCTGATGATCGGCGCACTATTCGCGCTCGCGGCCTATGGGCTTGCACTGGTGTGGGGGGTAATGAATGTTAAGAATCTTGCCCAGGGTGATTTTGTGATTTGTGGCGGTTATGTCGCCTGGTGGCTGGCGGGGCTTGGTCTTCCGCCACTTATGGGTGTACCGGCAGCTTTTATCATAATGTGGGGCATAGGCTGGGTTTGCTACAAGGCTGTGATCTCCCGGGTAATCGAAAGAGATCTGTTCACTTCGCTGCTGGCGACATTCGGGCTGGCCATTATGATCGCGCAGATTCTAAATCTGCTGTTCGGCTCCGACACCCAGAGCATCCAGCTGGACTACGCAACTCTTTACTTCGGCCCGAACGACTTCATCGATGTGCCCATCGCTAAACTGATCGGTGTCTGTATGGCAGCGGTACTGGCAATCGGCGTTATTATTTTTATGAAACGCAGTCGTATGGGCCAGGCGATACGTGCGACCGCGCAAGATGCACGCGCAGCCAGAGTGCTGGGCATCGACACAGAAAAAGTATACGCATTTACCTTTTCCCTGAATTCAGCCATTTGTGGAGCCGCTGGTGCCATCATCGTAATGGTGTGGCTGATCCAGCCTTTCTACGGAATTACCTATGCGATCCGCTCGTTTGTGATAGTGACCGCTGCCGGCCTGGGTAATCTGCCGGGAGTGATTGCCGCAGGTCTGGGGATTGGCGCACTGGAGCAGTATGGAGCGCATATATTTGGAATCGGGTATCAGCAGGCTATAGCCGTACTGTTACTGTTACTGGTTCTGATTGTTCGGTTAATTCAGCAGCGGCGCAAGCGCCAAAGCCTTCAATAGGAGCAGACGATGACTGCAGCTAAAGTGTTTTTCTACATCGTATTGCTGGCTATTACCATTGCCGCGCCATTTCTGTTTCCTGATTTTCGCACCCAGTTGGCCACCTTGTGGCTGATGATTGTGGTGTCGCTAACCTGGGACATGACTGGCGGGCAGATGGGCTATAACTCGCTTGGCAATATCTTTTTCTATGGAACCGGTATGTACGTTGCCGCCGTGATATCAATCGGTCTTGTGTATGACGTCGGTGAATACACCAGCGCTGCGGGTGGTGGAATCAATGATTTCACTCCGGTGCAGTATTTCATGGGTGTCGGCCTCGGTATGATCGGCGCTGGAATTTTTTGCGCACTGTGCGCGCTGGTACTGGGTTTTATATTGTTTGGTTTGCGCGGGCCATACTTTGCCATCGGCACTCTTGGGGTGGCTATTGCTGCAGGTGAACTTGTCTCGAACTGGGAGTGGGTCGGGGGCGGGCAGGGTATTACCTTACCGGTTTACCCCGCTGATCTCGATGAAGGAAAACTGTTTTTCTATTTTCTGTTTGCCGGTACCGGCGTCATTTTGTTTATTTTCCTTCGCTGGCTTTATAACACCCGCTTCGGTGCTGCTATAAATGCTATCCGCGATGACGAAGAAAAGGCTGAGGCAATGGGGCTTCATACCATGCGCTATAAGCTGGTTACCTGGGCCATGGCGGGCTTTTTTGTCGGTATAGTCGGAGCAATTTCGGCGTTCCAGCTAATTAGTTTCGAGCCCCTCGAATCCGCCTACCAGACAATTAACCTGGGTATCTTCATGGTGGTTTGCGTGCTGCTGGGGGGTAAAGGAACTCTGTGGGGGCCGGTAATCGGCGCTATAGTTTTTCATGTGTTCAAGGAAGTCACCTGGAACTATCTGCTCGGCTGGCAGTGGGTAGCACTGGGTGCGCTTATTGTGGTGACAGTCGTCTATTTTCAGGATGGTCTGATGGGCTGGCTGGCACACCGCAAGCCGGAGTGGTTCGGAATCCGGGTTGAAAAAACCGATGCTACTGAGGGGGCGAACCGATGAGTACAGTAATTGAAGTACGCAACGTCAGTAAGTCCTATGGTGGCGTAGTTGCAAATAAAGACGTTTCCATGGATGTCCACAGTGGTGGCATTACCGGTTTGATCGGGCCCAATGGTTCTGGCAAAACAACACTGTTTAACTCAATAGTTGGCTACCACCCGATCGATTCCGGCTCAATCAAATTCGAGAACCGCGAAATTTCCAAATTGAATGTACCGGAGATAGCACGGCTGGGTTTGTTGCGCACCTTTCAGCAGACCCGCATCTACGGCGAGATGAACGGTGTTGAAAACATGCTTATTTCACTGCCGCACAGAAAAATGAAACTGATAGAGTCGTTCGGCGGTAACTCTAAAGAAGAATACGAGCGAGCAGATCATCTGCTTGAATTTGTCGGGCTCTACGAAAAGCGATTCCTTCGTTCAGGTTCTTTGTCTTTCGGGCAGCAGAAGTTGCTGGAGTTTGCCATGGCACTGATGAACGAACCGTCCTGTCTCCTGCTGGATGAACCCACGGCCGGAATTAACCCGACGCTCATCAACGGTTTGATCGATCGTTTGAAGCGGGCCAATTCAGAGTTCGGTATTACCTTGTTCATCATCGAACACAATATGCGCGTGATCATGAATATGGCTGATCATATCTATTGTCTGGCGCATGGAGAGCTGCTGGCTGAAGGTTCACCCGATCAAATCCAGAACGATCAGCGTGTCATTGATGCCTACCTGGGAGCTCACTGATATGTCAGACACCGACAAGAATATTAGCGGCTACGGCAGTGGCAACGTCGATGCCGTTATTTCCGTTGATGAAGTCACGCGGCAGGCTGCAGCAATTGCCGAGGATATCAGCATCGAGCAGCTCGATGCGTTAACTGGCAATGACCCGCACGTTTCTATTAACAATCTGCGCGCCGGCTACGGGCAGATGGAGATACTGCACGATATAGATCTTCGGGTAGGCCGCAGGCAATCGTTGTGTCTGATCGGTCCGAACGGGGCAGGCAAGTCAACGGTGCTGCACGCTGTTTTCGGTTTTAACAACATTTTTTCCGGCTCGATCACTATTCATGGTGCAGACGTTACCGCGCTGTCTCCGAATGAAAAACTATCACAGGCGGGTATTGCGTACATTCTGCAGGATAAATCAATTTTTCCCGGTATGACCGTTGAAGAGAACCTCTGGATGGGTGGTTTTCTGAAGGACCAGCCAGTGCAGGCGAAGCAGGCGGCGGAATCTATATTCGATAAATATCCGCGATTAGCTGCCAGACGTAAGCACCTTGCTAAGGTGCTGTCAGGCGGAGAGCGCCGACTACTGGAAATTTCTCGTGCTCTGGTGATGAACCCGGAAGTGCTATTGGTCGATGAGCCATCGATCGGTCTGGAGCCACGCTTTATCGACATGGTGTTCGAAATTCTTCATGATCTCCAGCATGCAGAAGGCAAGACGATCATCATGGTCGAGCAGAACGCCAAAAAAGGGCTGGAATTCGCAGACATCGGCTATGTTATGGTTTCGGGTGAAATTGCCATTGCCGGTACCGGTGACGAGCTGCTGGCTAATCCTAAAGTGGGTGAGTTATTCCTTGGTGGCTAATTAAATTTGCAAGTCAATAATAAGTAGTTATATAAAAATCTACAATCCGGCGGTGAATGCGCCGGAGAAATAACGGTAATAGTTTCTTCCCAGAAATAACTTGCAATTATTATCTCGAATCGATAATAATTTCATGTCAGGTAATAAACCTGACTGGAGGAGGAACCTATATTGTCCGCTGTTGCACAAAAGCCGGGTCTAGCCATTGACCACCGGTGATTTCGATAATGAGTACAGCATGGCTGCACGCGCTGCGTGGCTGCACTATGCCGGTGGCTTCAGTCAGGCAGAGGTCGCCAAACGCCTGGGGCTCAATAACCTCAAGGCGCACCGGCTTATCAGTAAAGCCAACAAAGAAGGGTTGGTAAAAATCTATATTGACGGCAGCATCGGTGAGTGCATTGCGCTTGAAACCGAGCTGTGCGCTCGTCATACGCTGCAAAGTTGTCACGTTGTTCCGGATATCGACGACGCAGATCTGCCATTGCGGTCTCTGGGGATTGCCGGTGCGCAGACGATCAAGCTGGAGCTCGAAAATAAATGTCGCTCCATAGGGATTGGCCACGGCAGAACGCTTGCCGCCTGTATCGATAACCTGCCACATAAAGCAACGCCTGATACCCATTATGTCTCGCTGCTGGGCGGCCTGACGCGCAAGTTTCTGGCAAGCCCGCACGATGTTATTCATCGCCTTGCAGACCGGACATCGGCTGAAGCCTACGTGATGCCTGTTCCCTTTATCGCCAATTCCCGTGAAGACAGGGAGATCTTGCTCGGGCAACGCGGTATCAGTGAAGTCTTCGAAATTGCCCGCAGCACGGAACTGAAACTGGTAGGCATTGGCAGCATTAATAACGAAGCCTCGCTTGTTTCTACCGGAATGGTAGAGGCCGAAGAGCTTGAAATCGTCAAGAGCGCTGGTGGCGTCGGCGAGATTCTAGGGCACTTTTTTGATCATGCCGGAGCCGCGGTAGCCACGGAATTATCCGAACGGGCTATTACGCTGTCACTGGATGATCTGCGCAGCAGCCGGATTATAGCGGTAGCGGGTGGCAAGCATAAAACTGAAGCCATTCATTCTATTCTGGAGAGCCACTTATTGAGTGGTTTAGTAACGGACGAGAGCACAGCACGTGCTCTCATATCACCGCCCGCATAGTCACTGGGGAAGTACGCGCTGCCAGTAGCGCAGCCTCAGGACTGGGCGGGTACATCACGACCGATCTGACTTTCAGATCAATGGAGGAAGTTGTATGTATGAAAAAGAGAAAGACCTGGTCCAGTCGTTTCTTGACGGCAGGCTGAGTCGACGAAATCTGATAAAGCGGTTTGCAGCGCTGGGTGTCAGTGCTACTGCTGCCGGTTCGCTGGTAAACATGATGTCGACCAATGCAATGGCGGCAGACTTCGATTGGAAAAAGCACTCGGGCACCGGTGTTAAATTACTGCTGAATAAACACCCCTACACCGATGCAATGATCGCTAATCTGGATAACTTCAAAAAGCTAACCGGCATGGAGGTGCAGTATGACGTGTTCCCGGAAGACGTCTATTTTGACAAGGTAACCGCTGCATTGTCTTCGGGTTCCAGCGAATACGATGCCTTTATGACCGGCGCCTACATGACCTGGACCTACGGTCCCGCAGGCTGGATTACCGATCTGAATGAGTGGATCAGCGATCCATCCAAAACAGCCGCATCCTATAACTGGGAAGATATGCTACCCGGTGTGCGACAGTCATGCGCCTGGAACGGTCAGCCCGGTGGAGCATTGGGTTCTGACGATGCCAAGCAATGGTGCATCCCGTGGGGCTATGAGCAGAATAATCTAGCCTATAACCGCAACATGTTCGAAAAAGCCGGCTTGTCTGTACCAACGAATCTCGATGAAATGGTCGATACCGCTGCCAGGGCGAAGGCCTCTCTCGATGGCGTTTATGGTATTGGCGTACGCGGTTCCCGCTCCTGGGCGAGTATTCATCCCGGATTCCTGTCGGCCTATGCCAACTACGGTCAGAAAGATCTGAACGTCGACGCTGATGGTAAATTATCGGCGGCGATGAATACCGATGTCTCCAAGGAGATGCATAAAAAGTGGGTGAAGATGATTCAGGACAGCGGTGCGCCTGACTGGTCTACTCATACCTGGTATCAGGTAGGTACTGATCTGGGTGCCGGTGCGTCTGCGATGATCTACGATGCTGATATTCTCGGTTATTTCATGAATGGCGGTGATAACAAAGAAGCGGGCAATCTGGCCTATGCGCCGTTTGCTGCAAACCCCGATGCAAGTGCACCGACGCCGAACATCTGGATCTGGTCGCTTGCGATGTCAGAATTTTCGAAGAAAAAAGATGCTGCCTGGTACTTTATGCAGTGGGCATCGGGTCCGGAGCACGGTTTGTTCGGTGCTACCCAGATGGATTTCGTCAATCCGGTTCGCCAAAGTGTGTGGGACGATTCAGGCTTCCGTGCGCGTCTGGACAAGAGCTATCCGGGCTATGTGGAAATGCATGATGTTTCAGCACCGGGTGCGAAAATCCAGTTCACCGCGCAACCGCTGTTTTTTGATTTAACAACAGAGTGGGCGGCAACACTGCAGAAGATGGTCGCTAATGAGGTTCCTGTTGATGAAGGGCTGGATAAACTGGCTGAGAGTGTCAATCGACAATTGAAGGAAGCCGATCTCGGCTAGTGTCAGTTGATGGTCGGAGTCTGTCCGGAAATGAAGGTCGTAGCGCGGAGTGAGCTTTGAGTCAGGTATTTCTGCTCGATTTAGACGAATAGTTTTTTATATTCAATTCTATCGAGCGTTATAGCTGGCCAAAGATCATCGCCGCAGCAGATGCTTCATTTTCGGGCAGAGCTCCCGTGCCGGAGTCGTTTGGTTTCCGGTTATAGCGGGGAGCTTTCACCCATTGCCGCTTCTAACGCCAACTAATTTTTTTCATAACACGCATACAAGAATAATTCGAACCACACTCAATGTCTAATCAATCACTGGCAGATCAAGCACCAACGCCGATCCAGCCGGACAAACCGCCACGACGCTTCAAAATAGGAAGGCGGGTACTGCCCTATCTGCTGAGCATGCCGGCGTTGCTCGTCTGTGTCGGAATACTGGTGCCGTTTGTGACGGCGGCACTTTATTCTTTGCAGCGGTATCGCCTCAGCCAGCCCTGGGCACGAAAGTATAACTGGGGCGACAACTATCTTAATTTTCTGTCAGATCCGGATTTCTGGAATACGCTGAAAGTCTCTATGGTATACGCCGGTACGACGGTTACACTGGAATTGTTTCTAGGGCTGGGTATCGCCTTACTGCTGCAAAAACGCACACGCTTCAACAATTTTGTGTCGATTATGTTGCTGATGCCGCTGATGACTGCACCGGTGCTTGCCGCACTGATGTGGAAGCTGATGACCAACTCCGGCTTCGGTATTCTAAGCTACCTGGTTTCACTGGTAGGTATACAGGATTTCCGCTGGGGGTCATCGCCCGAAACCGCACTGTTAACCGTAGTGCTGGTCGATATCTGGGTGTACACGCCGTTTATCATGATACTGCTGCTGGCGGGCTTGCGCAGTTTACCCTCACAACCGTTTGAAGCGGCAGCGCTCGATGGGGTGCCGAGAACATTTGTATTCTGGAAAATAACTCTGCCCATGCTGATGCCCTATATCTTAACTGCCACCTTGTTCAGATTGCTCGACTCCATTCAGCAATTCGATATCATCTATGCGATGACACAGGGCGGTCCCGGAGACACCCTGATGGTGTTCCAGGTTGAGGCCTACCTGAATTTTTTCCAGTCGACCAATATCGGGCGATCCGCCGCATTGATGATGATCCTCTGGGCAATCACCTTTGTATTATCGAATATCTTTATCAAAAACTGGCTCAAACTGCGCGAACGTGCGCGCTAGTGGAGAGTGTCTATGCATGAAAGCAGCCTTATAGAATCCTGGCTACGCGGAATTGCCATTGCCGTTGTCATTGTGTTTTTTATGTTTCCGATTCTCTGGATCATTTTAATGTCGTTCCAGACCAACGAAACAATCCTGCGAATTCCGCCGTCTGTTGTATTTGAGCCCACGCTCGATAATTACCGTGCGCTGATTACCGGCAAACTTGAAACCAACGCCGCCTCGCTCGATATAGCGTTCATGCGCAACCTGGGTAATTCGGTATTGCTGTCCGTCGGCGCGGTTGCACTGGCATTGATTCTCGGCGTTCCAGCGGCCTATTCATTCGCGCGTTACAAAACACGTTTTTCGGAAGACATCGCCTTCACACTTTTATCCTTTCGATTCGCACCACCGTTACTGGTGTTGCTGCCACTAACCATCTATTTTCAGCAACTCGGTTTATCTGACACCTATTTTGGTTTGATCTGGGTGTATCAGCTGATTTGCCTGCCGTTGATACTATGGATTGTCCGGGGCTACTTTGAAGATATCTCAGAAGATGTAGAGTACGCGTATCGTATTGGTGGGCACTCCTGGTTCTCAACGTTTCGAAAAATTGCGGTACCGCTGGCAGGGCCCGGTATTGCCGCAGCCGGTCTGCTGGCATTTATCTTTGCCTGGAATAATTTTATCTTTGCGCTGGTACTGGCTTCGGCAGACAAGCAACCGGTGACAGTCGGTGCATTGGCGTTTGTTACGGCTTCCGGAATTCAGTATGGCCAGATTGCCGCTGCAATTGTGCTTTCTATAACGCCAACCCTGCTACTTGCACTATATGCTCAGAAGTATCTGGTGGAAGGGTTATCGCTGGGGGCGGTTAAGGGATGAGCGCACTTGACTTGCGTGGCCTGGTGAAGCGCTATAAGGGCGAAACCGTGCTCGATGATCTCAATATCACTGTTGAAGCGGGTGAAACACTGGTGTTGTTCGGGCCGTCCGGTGCAGGTAAAACAGTATTGCTTAGAATGATTGCGGGCGTTATAGATCCGGACGAAGGCCGAATTGTTATTCATGGCCGCGATATGAATGGCGTCGAGCCGGAAGAGCGCGGGGTCGGTATGGCGTTTCAGAATTTTGCACTGTTCCCTCACATGACTGCCTATCAGAATATTGCCAGCTCAATTGAAGTGAAAATGCAGTCGAAACAGCAACTCGACGAGGCTGTGCAATCGGTCGCGCACTTACTGAAAATTGATCAGGTGCTCGACCATGCCCCGCGGGCTTTGTCTAATGGTCAGAAGCAGCGCACGGCATTAGCCAGAGCACTGGTGGGTTCACCGGCATTGCTGCTACTGGATGATCCGCTGCGCAATGTCGATGCGAAGCTTCGCTTTGAAATGCGTATAGAACTGCCCGCGTTATTGGCACAGCAAGGCACTACCGTTATCTACGTAACACAGGACTACAAAGAAGCCATGGCACTGGCCGATCAGATTGTTGTGCTGAATGAAGGCAGGGTGCAACAGTCGGGCTCACCAGCCGATGTTTATCTGAGCCCGGCCAATACAGAGATTGCGCGGCAATTCGGTGATCCGGCAATCAACTTGCTCGATGTAACACCGCAGCGGGATGACACCGGTGTGTCTGTGAGTTTATCCGGTCAGAAATTCTATATAAACAATACTTATGGTGCCTGGTGTAACACCGAGTGTGTGCTCGGAATGCGGCCTGAGTCACTGCGCCTGTCAACGCATCAGACAGACACCTCGATACCCGCCAGGGTGGAAGCGGTAACGCCGCTAAACGAAAAGATAGTCACGTTGCTTTCAACTGCGGGAGGGCGTGAATTACTTGTGTCCAGACCGGCCGGCTCTGATCAGGAGCACAGCGGTTCGGTGTTTGTCGATATCAATAGCGAGTCTGTATTGCTATTCGACAAAAAATCAGGAGATCGATTGCAACCGGAAGCGGAGGTAGCCGGGTGACAGAGCCCCAACTCACAATAGAAAATGTCGACAAAATATACGGCAGTGGCGAATCAGGGGTACGCGCCGTCGAAAACCTGTCCATGGATGTCGATACCGGGGAAATTGTAGCGCTGCTTGGTTCATCCGGCTGCGGCAAAACTTCAACGCTGCGAATGGTAGCGGGCTTCGAAGAAGTAAGCGCGGGCTCTATCTCTATAAATGGCCGCCCGGTTCATCAACTGGCACCGGTGCGCCGCAATGTCGCAATGGCATTCGAAGGCTATTCACTTTATCCGCCGCTCACGGTACGCGATAACATTGGCTTCGCATTGAAATCTGCCAGGCTGCCGAAAGCGGAAATAAATAACAGAGTAGCCCATATAGCGCAGCTGCTGGAAATAGAGAATATTCTCGATCGCTATCCCGCCTCGATCTCCGGAGGACAGCAGCAACGCGCAAGTCTGGGGCGTGCACTGATTAGAGAAGCCGATCTGCACCTGCTTGATGAGCCAATGGGGCAGCTGGAGCCACAATTGCGTGCGGTTTTGCGCGGGCGCATCAAGCACTTTATCAAAGAGCGCGGCCTTACAGCGATACTGGTCACGCACGATCAAACGGAAGCCAATGCACTGGCCGACCGCATCGCGGTGATGGAAGCCGGCCTGTTGCAGCAATTCGATACCGCCAGCGCTTTAAAAACCCGACCGGCCAATCTTTTCACCGGCACATTCATTGGAGAACCACCAATGAACGTATTTAATGCGACTGTGAAAATGGAAGGTGATCAGGTGAACCTGCAGCTGGGCAATAATGTCACCCTGGCTTATCAGCAGCACGACTTCAGTGCTGCGGTGCTGGCGAGAATAAACCATCTTGACCAGCTACTGGTGGGTGTCAGACCCTACGCGATCAAGCGCAGTGAAGCCGGGGCGCAGGCTACAGTGGTTGCCAACCAGTGGCTTGGAGATCAAACCCATATTTCAACACTATTTGCTGATGGCACCATGGTGCTGGTTGAGCACGACCGTGTCCGTCTTAACAAAGGCGATTCGCTGTTTGTAACCATAGATGCAGATGATCTGCATCTGTTTGATGCAGACACCAGCGTCGCCATCGCGCATGGTCGAGAGGTTGTCGGGTGAACGATATAATCGTCGGTATAGATGCCGGTACATCGGTAATAAAATCAGTCGCGTTCAGCCTTGAAGGTAAACAGCTTGCTATCGCTGCTATAAAAAACGAGTATCGGCTCACTGCCAACGGCGGAGCTGAGCAAAACCTGCCGCAAACCTGGCACACCACCGCTGCAACATTGATTGCGCTCGGGGAAAAAATTCCTGATCTAGGTCAGCGTGTGGCAGCAATAGCCGTAACAGGGCAGGGTGACGGGACCTGGCTGGTCGATAAAAAAGGAGAGGCCGTTCGCGATGGCCTGTTGTGGCTTGACTCACGTGCAGCCGACATAGCCGATGAAATTACCGGTGCCGAAGGCAACCGTCGGCGCTTCGAGCTGTCCGGCACCGGCCTGATGGGGTGTCAGCAGGGGCCGCAGCTGCGGTGGCTGATTGAAAACGAACCCGAGGCGATAGCACAGACCGAAACCGCCATGCACTGCAAAGACTGGCTGTACTATAAGCTGACGGGTGAGCTGGCTACAGATCCGTCAGAGGGAGTCTTCAGCTTCGGTGATTTTCGCACCCGCGAGTATTCAAGCGAAGTTCTGGAAATTCTGGGCCTTGATCATTATCGCCATTTGCTGCCGCCGATCGTCGAAGGCACCCGGCACACGGGAGGCCTAAACCGTGCTGCAGCTGCAGCTAGCGGTTTGCCGGAAGGGACGCCCGTGATTCTGGGGTACGTTGATGTTATCTGTACCGGGCTCGGCAGCGGTCTGTACGCAACATCCGGTGATCGCGGCTGCTCGATTGTAGGCTCCACCGGTATGCACATGCGCCTGTCGCGTAGCGCTGATGAAGTAAAGCTCAATGACGATTGCACTGGTTACACCATGAGTATGCCTGTACCGGGTGTCTATACACAGATGCAATCCAATATGGCAGCAACGCTGAATATTGACTGGCTGCTGGATATGGTCGATGAGCTTCTGAAGAGCCTGGGCGTCAGCAAAGCGCGTGAGGAACTATTGTCATCTCTCGATCACTGGGTAGCCAGTGCGCGCCCTGCCACGCTTTTGTACCAACCCTATGTGTCCAGTGCCGGGGAGCGTGGGCCTTTCATCGACAGCAATGCCCGGGCGGGTTTTATCGGCCTGTGTTCGCAACACGGGTTTTACGACGTAGCCCGCGCAATTTTCGAGGGCTTGTCACTGGCAGCACGTGATTGTTATCTGGCGATGGGGTCGTTACCAACCGAACTGGTTGTCTCCGGTGGTGCTGCGCGCAGCCGGCAATTGCTGGCCATAACGGGTGCCTGCCTCGAAGCTGGAGTGCAGACCAGCAGCCGGGAAGAGGCCGGAGCAGCAGGCGCCGCGATGATGGCGGCGGTGGCAATAGGGCAGTATGAAACAATGGACGACTGCATTACACAGTGGGTTAATCCACTGATGGGTGAAGTTCTAACACCGGATTCCGCACTGGTTGAGTGTTATCGATCTGTGTACCCGGCTTACGCGCAAAGTCATCGGGCGTTACGCCCGGTATGGAAAACACTGGCGGCACATCAAAAGCAACTTGCCGAACAGTAAACTGGTAACTGGACACTGAATTGAAAACAAAGCTTGCGATCATTGGCGATGAATTCATGTTGCCTGCGATGTTCGAAAGGGAGATCGTAGCGGCCTGTGGCGAAGTATTCGAGATCCGCAGCATGAGTAACGGCTGGCCGGATACTCCAATGGAACACGGCTATGCAGTGCCCGGTATGGATGGCTTGAAAGAATACCTGGGGGATGCAGACGAAACCTGTGAATTCATCGCCGACGCAGAAATACTGGTCACGCATCTGGCGCCGTTGTCGGCGCAGATGTTCACACGCCTGCCCAATCTGAAAATGGTGGCGGTATCACGTGGTGGTCCGGTAAACATCGATATGCATGCCGCCCGCAAACACGGCGTACAGGTGGTAAATACGCCGGGCCGCAATGCCAGTGCCGTGGCAGAATTTACCGTAGGTGCAATTCTCGCGCAAACCCGCCGTATAACCGCCGGCCACGACAGTCTGCGAGCAAATCAGTGGCGTGGTGATCTATATCGAGCCGACCTGGCCGGGCGTGAACTGAGCGAGATGACCGTTGGCATAATCGGCTACGGGCAGATAGGTAGTCTGCTGGTTAAGCTTATGAAGGTTTTCGGCGCCCGTTTACTGGTTGCGGACCCGTACGTACAGCTGTCGCAGGACGATATAGAATCCGGTGTAGAAAAAGTGAGCCTGGAGGAACTGCTGGCGCAATCCGATGTGGTCACACTGCATCCGCGGGTCACAGAGGAAACCACTCACATGATCAATAGCGGAACGTTGTCAATGATGCGCTCCGATGCAATACTGATCAACACCGCACGCGGACCATTAGTAGACTACCCGGCACTTCTGAACGCTTTGAAAACCGGTGTTATAGCAGGCGCAATGCTGGAAACGTTCGATGTAGAACCAGTGCCTGCTGAGTCTGAATTTCTGCAACTGCCCAATGTTACCCTTACGCCGCACATTGCCGGTGCCAGTGTTTATACCATTACCAAAGCGGCACAGATGGCCGCAATAGAAATAAAGCGCTATCTCGAGAACCAGCCCCCTATCAATGGCTGCTAGCATGTCGGCTGAAACGCCAGAGTCACCGGTTGGCCATTCTATACAATCGCCGCTGGATTTATTTGTCATTGGGGGTGGGATCAACGGCGCTGGTATTGCCAGAGATGCAGCAGGTCGCGGACTTCGCGTCGCTTTATGTGAAAAAGACGATCTGGCTCAGGGAACCAGTTCCCGCTCCGGTAAATTGATCCACGGTGGTTTGCGCTACCTCGAATACTATGAATTCAGGCTGGTTCGAGAAGCCTTGATCGAACGCGAAGTGCTGCTGGAATCTGCGCCGCATATTATCTGGCCAATGCGATTTCTATTGCCGCACAGCCCTGCAGACAGGCCCGCTTGGCTGATCCGCCTGGGTCTGTTTCTATATGATCACCTCGGCGGGCGAAAGCGCCTGCCCGGCACCCGTGTTGTTAACCTGCAAAGTGGTATTGAAGGCGAACCGCTGCACGATCAATTCATCAAAGGGTTTGAATATTCCGACTGCTGGGTGGACGATTCGCGCCTGGTTGTACTGAACGCGCTGGACGCCAGTGAACGTGGTGCGGCGATTATGCCACGCACGGCTTTTGAACACGCGGAACGAGTGAATAATTTATGGAAGATCACCGTCGAATGCAAGCATACCGGCCAGCGTGATTTCTATGCGCGGGCGCTGGTCAATGCCGCTGGCCCGTGGGTCAATCATGTTATAGATAACATTGACGGTTCGTCTTCTACTCGCAGTGTTCGGCTGGTCAAAGGCAGCCACATTGTGGTAAAAAAATTCTGGCAGGGCGAGCACGCCTATTTGCTGCAAAATGCAGATAAAAGAGTAATATTCGTTAACCCCTACGAACAGCACTATGCGCTGATTGGCACAACTGATATTCCGCATCAGGGAGTGCCGCAGTCGGCGACGGTAGAGTCTTCAGAAACAGACTACCTGATCAAAACCGTTAATCGGTATTTTCGCAAAACCCTCTCAGCAGACGATATAGTCTATTCCTATACCGGTGTGCGGCCACTGTATGACGATGATACCGAAAACCCCAGTGCCGTTACCCGCGACTATACATTTGATCTGGATTCTGCAGAAAATCAGGCGCCGTTGCTTTCGGTATTCGGTGGTAAAATAACGACGTTCAGGAAACTCGCCGAACAGGCAATGGAGCGAATCAGGCCTTATATAGCACATTGTGAAAGCAGCTGGACAAGCGGGCAGAAACTGCCGGGCGGTGATTTTCCGGATGCTGATTTTGAGGCCTTTCTACAGTCCGTTACAGCAAAGTATCCGTGGCTTGATTCGCGCACCGCACGCCACCTGGCGCACGCTTTTGGAACACGTATTCACAGGGTCATAGGCAGCGCCTCGAATACCGACGATCTTGGTAAGCAGTTTTCAGAAATCTTCTATGCGCAGGAAGCAGTCTATCTGTTGCAGCACGAGTGGGCTGAAACAGCGGATGACATACTCTTTCGTCGTAGCAAGCATGGTCTTCATATGAGTGATCTGCAACGACGCAATTTCGAGCGCTGGCTTTCAGGCTATCTGGCCACTGAACAACATGCTCACCCCGGATAAATTAAAAGAGAAACCCCTATGATCGCGAGCGACCGGAACCACCCTGAATTCAAAGCACTGCTGGATTTGTCTGTCAGTGCTGGTTCTGATCCTGCGCTGGTTCAGGCAGCCGGTGGAAATACTTCCATCAAACTAGGCAAGACTCTATGGATTAAAGCGTCGGGTACCTGGCTCATGAATGCGCTATCAGATGATATTATGGTACCGGTATCACTGGAACCGCTGCTGCAGGCGCTGAATTCCAATGATCCGGCCGCCGAACGCGCTCAGGAATTTGTAATAGCTGAGCACAATCCCAAAGGCTTGCGGCCATCAATTGAAACCACCGTGCACGCGGCACTGCCGCAGCGGGTAGTTGTGCATGTTCACTGTATCAACACGATCGCTATTGCCGTCCATGCAAATGCACAACAGATGCTCGCGCCGCTGCTGGCAGATTTCAACTGGCGCTATGTTCCCTATGTTAAACCGGGTCTGTCACTCTCACGCAGTATTGTGGAGTCATTATCAGACTCGAGTTGCGGTGGCGGAAGTGGCGCGCCGGATGTGATCATTCTAGGTAACCACGGACTCGTAGTGGCCGCGGAGACTGTCGCCAATGCAGAACAATTACTCGTTCGTGTCAGCCGTGCACTGCAGCAGCCAGCCCGAAATGCCCCGGCAGCAGATTTGAACGCCCTGCAGCATCTGGCCGCAGAGAGTGACTACTGCCTGCCATCACAAGTGGAGGCTCATGGTGTAGCCAGTGATGAAGCCAGCCTGTCTATAGCCCGAGGGGGCAGCTTGTATCCCGATCATGTGATATTCCTTGGCGAAGGTTCTGTCATAGCTTTGCAGGGGGAATCCCCAGACGATGTGACAAACCGCGAACGGGCAAACGGCAAACCGCCGCCGGTATCTATTGTGTTTCCAGGTCTCGGGGTGTTGTTGCGTAAAGACAGTGGCAATGGTGTAGAAGAACTGGCACGCTGCCTGTCAGATGTCTGTTGTCGAATTCCCGCCGGTGCAGATTTAAACTACCTGAGTCCGGCTCAGAACCACGAACTGCTGAACTGGGATGCCGAGAAATACCGGCAGTCTCTGAATCATTAAAACTGCTGAATAGAGAAACACAAGGCTGCTGGAACGTGAGCAATACAATGCACTATATGGGTATCGATGTAGGTACCTCCGGGGTAAGAGCTCTGGTAATCGATGACGCAGCGAATGTCATCGACTCAAGCCGCTCCGCAATGGCAGAGCACGGGGAAAACACCCGTGACCCGAATGTCTGGTGGCAAGCAGTGCAGGCAGCCATCAGTCAGCTTGGAAATGTATCCGCAATACAGAGCATCTCAATAGACGCCACCTCCGGCACAGTTCTGCCGATCACAGCTGACGGCCGTCCGCTTGCAGATGCCTTAATGTATAACGATGCGGTAGAAGATCCGGAGCTACTCGGCAGAATCGCTGCACTTGCGCCGCTTGATACTGCAGTACATGGTGCTTCTTCAGCACTCGCGCGGGCAATGGTTCTGTTGCAAAACCATTCACCAGCGCGTGTAGTTCATCAGGCGGACTGGATCGTCGGCCAGTTAACCGGCCGTTACGATATCAGCGATGAAAGCAACACACTGAAAACCGGGTACGATCCAATCCAGCGCCGCTGGCCAGAGTGGCTGACCGACAATCTGATCAGCGGCAACAAATTACCCGGGGTAGCCAATGCCGGAGCGATTACCGGTACTGTGCAGGGCAAAGCAGCAAAGCAATTGAAGCTGCCCGGAAATATAAAAGTAGTCGCTGGCGTGACCGATGGTTGTGCATCGTTTCTGGCAACGGGGGCCAGTAATACAGGCGATTGCGTCACTGCTCTGGGTACCACAGTCACAATGAAAATGCTCTGCGACAAGCCGTTGTTTAATGCGCACTACGGAGTCTATAGCCACCGGATAGGTGATCGATGGCTTGCCGGTGGCGCATCAAATTCAGGGGGTAACGTACTGCTGAACTTTTTTACTGCCGAAGAAATCGCTACTCTCTCAGCCCGTATTGATCCGCAAACAGAAGGTGGACTGGGCTATTACCCGCTGCTTAAAGCAGGGGAACGATTTCCCCATAACGATGCCGACTGGCAGCCTCGACTGACACCCCGGCCTGAGTCAGATACCGAATTTCTACACGGCATGTTCGAGGGAATAGCTGCCATAGAGGCATTAGGCTACAATCGGCTGGCAGAACTTGGTGCGCCACCGCCAGTATCCATGCGCAGTGTTGGTGGAGGAGCTGACAACCCTCAATGGACAGCAATCCGCCAGCGTCATCTCAAAACACCCTTTATCGAGCCATTGTCTACCGAAGCCGCAATGGGCTCGGCAATAATCGCACGCGATGCCATGCGCTCATTGTGAGCCTCTATAGAATGACTAAACTACTGCAATTGCAGCCGGATATTATTGAACGGGTTCAGGAGCTGGTTACTGAATACCGGTATTTCCTGGTCGACCAGTTCGGTGTCTTGCACAATGGTTTTACAGCGTATCCCGGTGCCGCAGAAGCGCTGCGTCAGTTAAAAGGTATGGGTGCGGTAATCGTTATTATATCTAACTCGGGAAAACGCGCAGATTTAAACAAAACGCGATTGAGCAATCTGGGGTTTACCCCGGATTGCTACGATGATCTGGTCAGTTCAGGTGAAGTCGCCTGGAACCTTCTGAACAGTGAGTACATAGGTTCACGGCTTACCCGCAGTGCCCGGTGCTATTTACTGTCTAACAACAATGACCGTTCAGCACTTGAAGGGCTTGATTTAACCGTTGTAGAAAATATAGAGGAAGCAGAGGTAATATTACTGTCTGGCCAGCACCTCAATGAAAAAGGACTGGCAGCGCTATGCCAGCGCCTGCAAAGTGCAGTTAAAAGTGGCGTTCCGTGTTTTTGCACAAACCCCGATAAAATAGCCTATGCCGAGAGCGGTAAAGTTTTTTCCTCCGGTACCGTAGCGCAGTGGTACGAAGAGCAAGGTGGTGAAGTGATCTGGCTGGGTAAGCCATACCCTGAAATCTACCAGTATGTGCTGAAGCAATATAATATCACTGATAAGTCGCAAGTAATCTGCGTTGGCGACAGTATCGAGCACGATATAAAAGGTGGTGTTATCCAGGGGCTGTCTACTGTTCTGGTGCGTAGCGGTATTCTGGATGATCTCGACGACAATCAAATCACAAATTTATACCAGCGTCATTCAGCCACCCCTGATTATGTAATTCCGGAATTTATATAGCACATCGCACATATCCGGTGTCACTTTAACACGGTATTTACGGGTTCCGACTGACCGTAACTTTCCGGTTAGCGCTTTCGATTAACTCACGCAGTGCATCCTGTTCGCGCTGCCGTGTGAGCAGCTCCAGAATGCGCGGCGCAACGTTTTCAAGTGATGGCAGAGGAGGGGTTGTTCGACTGGTGATGGTAACCAGGTGGCAGCCATCTTCGCTTTCAAACAACTGCGTTTCACCGGGCTGCATCTGGAACATGGGCACTTCAAATCCCAGTGGACCAGCGTGATTCATGAACGAACCGATTGCCCCGCCATTGACGGCTGAATCGGTATGAATAGAGTGATTTCTAGCGAGTTCGGCAAAGTTACCACCGGCATTCACCTGTGCTTGCAGTGCCTCACACTCAGCACGTGTATTAGTCAATATATGGCTCGCATTGACTGTTTCATTGCGTATTGCGCTGGTGTTCTCGTCGTAAAATGCCGCAACTTCCTGCTCCGTCACTGCCGGTCGGTTGCTGACGTATTTTTCGATTAAATGGTTGGCGACCAGTGCTTTGACCTCATCTCGAAGCTCAGGCTCTGAAGCAAAGCCGTCATTGAAAACAGACTGAAACAACACTTCTTCCTGGATCAGAGATTCTACAAATTTTTCGACATTGGAGCGTACAGATACCTGATCACCCAATGGCATTTTTGCTATTTGAGTATTAACGTAGGACTGGGTTATTTCGTGTTCATTGACGGTTGCCAGTACCGGATCTTCAGCCTGCTGCGCATACACTTGCAGGGGAAGCAATAATACTAAATTAATTGATGCGCTAAACAACAGCTTTTGCAGTGGTTTCATGGCGGGGTGATTAACTCGTCAAGAACGGAGATTGCTTCTGTGCTTGCCCACTTGCGTTCGCCCTCAGCGCCGGCAATTACCTCGCCTTCGCGGTTGAGTAGAAACGACAGCGGTAAATTCACTGCACCGTATTTTCCGGAAACCGATTTGTCAGTATCGAGCAGAACAGGGAAACTGACACCCAGTTTATCTATAAATGGCTGTACGATTGATTGTCCCTCCTCGTCACTCGATACAGCAACAACCGAAAACCCCTGATCTTTATAACGATTATAGATCTCATCCATAGACGGCATCTCTTCAAGGCAGGGCGGGCACCAGGTCGCCCAGAAATTCAACAGGACAAATTGCCCCTTGAAATCGGCTAGCTGAAGCGACTCTCCTTCCAGGGAATCCAGGGTGAATTCCGGCGCTGGAAACGGCGGATCAAATGGCGTTAGCTTGAATCCGTGCAATGCCGGATCATGTGCCCGTGCCGGCAGGTTGAGCAGCACAAAAATCAGAAAAAATAGCCTCCTCAGCAGAATCTATGGGTCGAGGGAGGCTCAGGCAGGTTGCCAAGTGCA
>MDLA01000091.1 GCA_001730015.1 Chromatiales bacterium (ex Bugula neritina AB1)
ATTCTCAACACTCTCCAGGCCCGGCGAAGTGTTTAAGTGACGATAGTAATTTGAACGGTTCAACCCCAGTAGTTCGCATTGCTGTACAATGCTCAGATCGTGCTGCGGATCGATCAGCTGAGTCTTATTCATCACTGAAATGCCCGGTGTTTTTTTTTAGGTAGTCCAACTGCATCTTCAATCGTCCAATCTCTTGATACAGCGGGGCCGTAAGCTCCTCTGGATCTTGAACTAACTGTTTTGGACCATTTCGAAAAGTATCGACCAAACCTTCCACTGCCTGCTTTTTCCAGCTACTGATTTGAGTCGGATGAATCTTAAATTGACTGGCCAATTCGCTGCTTGTACTCATTCCTTTAATTGCTGCTAATGAGACTCTGGCTTTGAATTCTGGAGCATGTACTTTGCGCTTCTTTGTCATGACGTATACCATTGTTAATAGCTAATTATCTGTCAAATTTCTTAGCTTAGGTACCTGTCTGATTTTTGGGGTCCACTTCAGAACAATCGGTGCAGTGGCCACTTTATTTCCACTGCGGCTGGCTTTGGTAAGTGTTGCTAATCGTTTGCTGTTTGATGAAAGGTCGTATCCGATTGCCTTTTCATTGCCTTCAACAGGTTCAACATAATAAACCGGAAAGTAATTTTCACGAGAACCAGCGGGTACCATCCTTCCTTCAGCATCCCGTTCTCGAATAAGGTAACCTTCCAATCCGTCTTCCTGTGCCTGTATCTCGTGTTCGATTCGTTCGCTTATGGGTACATTTGGAATCCACTCCAGGGCATAAATATCAGGGTGGCTGGCCAGATGAGGTGTTACAAAGGTTCGAAATTCCTGAAGATCGACGAAACCGGAGGCATCGTAGAACGCCTTTAAGGAATCTAACACCAGCAGGTCTCCGTGAATTTTGTCGCTAAGGCGTTGAACCTGCTCTTTACTCTTAGCCAACAGCTCATTTTCAAGAGCCTCTTGCTGTACATTTCGAATCATCAGAAAAACGGTTATGCTTGCCGTAATGCCCAGTGTTCCAACAGCAATCGGCAAGGCGTAGGCTCGACCAAATGCTACCTTCTCACCGGCGCCTTTCTCACGACTGGTCAGGCTACGGTATCCAACGATTGCAAATACCAAAAAGGACATCCCAAGTCCTGCGAGTAGCACAAGAAGAATCGTATTTCTGAGTGATCTTTCCTTGTCTTTAATAATCGCATCGTCGGTGATATAGATAAACGTCAGATTCGGATGTAACAACTCCAAAGAATCTTCACGCGCAATCTGGATATGGTCGACTTCAGTTTGAACAGTCGCATCCTCTTGCACCAACTTAAAAGCTACGTGGTCAAAAGACTGGGCGACAAATACCTGCTTTAGCGGTACCGTGACCTCAGCACTCAAGACACCTTCAATTGAGTTGTTATAGGTGACTGGTATAGACATCTGAAAATTAAAAAAATCCCCTTCCTGGCTAAGCAGCTGGAAGTGATAAGGATTGACACCATCAAGTAACTGATTAAACCATGTGTTTCCTTCGATGTAGGTTCCCTGGAAATCATGGGTGGTCTGGAGCAGAACAGAACCAGAAATATCCTGTAGTACCAGGCGTCCGCTGTTTCCACCAATGACTACGTTACTAAAAAGATCGATAAGCACCGGGTTATCGGCATCAGATAACATCGCGGCATTTACAAGGCTGGGAAATTGCGCTAAGTCCCGCAGAATGGTTCTCTGACCATCAACGAAATTTGTAAACAGTTTCGCCTGTAATGCCAATTCGACCTGGATATCTTCGCTATACTGAGATTCAAATAATTCATTCGCCTTGGGGATAATGATAAAGGCCGTGAGTATCATGGTGATCAGAAAAGAAGCGACGCCGAAAATAGAAAGGCTTCGCATCTCACTGAGACTTGCCTTTGACTGATTATCAGTTCGGATACTCATCACATTATTCTGAGATCACGACTTCATTATTTTTTCCGTATTTACCCATACAGTAATTTCCGGCATCCAATGCCTCGTGAGCATTATAATTCGTCTCTTCATTAAACTCTGAGAATGGAGAATTATATGTCTTGATTAAACCTTTAACAGGTTGATCTATGTTTTCCAATGCCAGGCGTATGGCCTTTCGATCTCGCTCCATATTCCCGGTTAGCCCAGTCTGCTCAATAGCCTGGATCAGGATTTTCGTTAAATCATAGGCATGAATAAATCCTACAGCGGATTTTAAGTCGCTTGGTTCCTGGATCCGTCCATTAGTATGATGTGTTAAGTGAGTAAGTACCTGCTTTGCGAAATGACTCTGTTCGGAATTGGTAAAGGAAAAACAGGTTTGAATAAAATGGAGGTCCAGCTGCTCTCTATCTTCTACCGTCACGACTTCGTGGAAATTGCCTCCGGTGATTCCCCAGTGACTCACAATCGGTATGCGGTTTTCGTCAGGTAAGGCTAACATTTCTTTAACTATGACTGCCCCTTCAATGGCGTTGCCCACGAAAATAATGCAATCACTGCCTTTATTGATGATCTCTCGTAGCATGGTACGAGCTCCAATACTCTTTAGATTCCAACTGAATCGAGTTACCTCTGGAACCGCATGATGATTCCGATCAAGAACCTTCGCCATGCTGCGTAAGTTGGAATCACCCCAGGGGGTTTTTTCGAGGAGTAAATGCGGACTTTTACAACCCTGATTATCCAGGGCGAAATTAATGATGACTGGTGCCGCCTGTGTGTCATCTACCGATAGACGAAAGATCCAGTTGTCCGCTGAGGGATAACGCGTAATTGGACCTCCAGCCGCCCATGGCACCAAAGTTAATGCCTCGTTCTCGTTGATAAAAGTTCTATTTTTTATCAAAGGAGGGGAGTGAATACCGGAATAGATGGCCAGTGCATTCGGATCATCGGTAAATTTCTGGTAATTGCGCTTGCTTCGGACCACGTTGCCACGATGGTCGAGATATTTGTAAACTACTTTAAAGCCTGAAATCTCGTTTCCGATCTCGTCGAACGCGATTTCAATACCGCTCTGAATGGCCTCAGATGACTCTCGGTGATTGGAAATATCGGCATCCTGGTAGATGTGAACGCTCCCACCATTGGCCATTGCCTTCACAGGTGCAGATAGCAGCAAAATACCCAGAATAATATGCAGTTGTTTCATCTACGCCTTCCTTAGCGAATAATTCCAGTTTTGGTCCATAAGGCGTGCGGCAACAGAGAGTTTGCCCATCCTGCTTGCCATCTTGTCCCGGCTCAGGCGCTGACATTCGTTACGTGGAGCGTTTGTGCCCCATGTCAGAACCAAAACTTTGTCGACATACAGGTAAATTCTTTACTGCCGATCGCTTAGCCCCGCAGTTACGAGGGTGTAAATAATAAATTCACGAGAATGGCGGTGGCTTCCCGATGAAATCATATTCCCTTGAAAGTACAGGAGGGGCATTCGAAGCAGAAGCGAGGCTTACAGGTAATAGTACATGCATCCTGATTATTGATGCCCCTCATGCACTTAGGTCAGACCGTTTAAATGATAATTCTCTGAACGTCAGTGAACAACCAGTAGCCGATTCAATCGGAGTATGCAGATTTCCCGCCAATAGGCATTGTGAATTTCTCTCGATTAACCTTTGAAGGAGTGATGGATTTCGCCATCGCAGATGAAGGATATCTCTAAAGTCATTCAACTGGCAGCCGATACCCTGCCTCGTGACATTTGCAGCAAGGATTGCTGTACTCGATGGAGAGGCGGGAATGCCGTCCATCAATAGACCCATAAAAACAAAAAAACAGGGATAGTTACATGAAAGTTCTGCTTGTCGAAGATGACAAAAAGCTTGCTTTAGCACTGAGCATGCGACTGAAATCCAACGGGTATATGGTCAATTCGGCTCCTGATGCCATTACTGCCATGTCCAGTGCGGTGAGACTCCAGCCCAACGTTGTGATTATCGATATTAATTTACCCGGTGGTGATGGTTTCATGGTGGCGGAGCGCCTAATGTCTTCTCCGGATACAAACTCAATTCCCTATATATTCATGACCGCCAGCAAGAAAGAAGAGTTTAAGCAAAAGGCACTTCGTATGGGGGCGCTTGGATTCCTCGAGAAACCCTTTTACTCAACACAGCTGACTGATCTGATAAACAGTGGTGCTCAGAGTGACTGAGCAGGAGAGCCCCAATGGGGATAATGAGATTCTAAACAGAAAATTACGCCATGACTTGCAAGCGCAACTAATTAACATGAAAGGTTTCTGCGGAGAAATCGAAAGAGCTGCCAGCGAACTGATGATCTATCAGAAAAGTGACTCTTGCCAGAACACAGAATATACCGAAAATCTGGAAAGGGTGATCACCGACGATATACTTCCCTGTATTAAGTTCCTTTCCATTTCTACAGAGAAGCTGGATCAATTGATTGTCGGGCTCTGTAGCTCTGTAATAAATGTTGAGAAGCAAGCGTGAGTAATGCTGCGTATCAATTATTGGAGGGTACCGCCGAGGACACGGCCGTACCTATACCCGCAAACATTCTAATTGTTGATGACGACTTAGCGTACGCCCATCTCGTGTCCCGTTATGCGACTCAGCAATATCGATATGCGATGATTGATATCTGTAACAATTCAAAGGAGGCTATAGATCATTGTCTATCAAAGCAATATGACGTTTTACTGATTGACTATAATTTGCCTGACCTCACGGGCTCCAAATTTCTGCATAAGCTGCAATCGGAAATCGACGATCTGCCTCCCCCGGCAATAGTACTGACAGCAGAGGGTGGTGCCTCAGCCGCCGGCGAGGCTCTCAGGGCCAACGCCTACGATTTTCTCCCGAAACAGCTTGTCAACAGAGATTCACTTGGCCGGTCGATGAAAAATGCAATAATAAAGCATGGTCTGCAACGGTCAATACGCCTTCGAACCATAGAGCTGGAGCAGGCTAACCGAACATTGCAGGAAAAAAGCCGTGAAATCAGAGATTTCTATCAAACGGTCTCTCATGAAGTCAAGACTCCGCTGGCCGCCAATCAGGAATTTGTTTCACTGGTGCGTGACGAGGTGCTTGGTCCAATAACTGATGAGCAAGCCGAGGCCCTCGACTATGCTCTGGCTAGCTGTAATCAAATATCTACACACTTTAATGATCTGGTGGAAATGACTCGGTTGGATGCAGGTAAAGTCACACTGCATAAAAAGTGGATCAGTGTTGCTTGTCTGCTAAAAAGAACTATGGCTTCCTGTGCCCGTGCGATCGAAGAGCGAGGAACTAATGTTGTCGTACTGCCGTGCGACAGCGAAGCATGTGATCTTCACGTAGATGGAGACAGGATCATTCAGGTGCTCTCCAATCTTCTCTCGAATGCAATTAAATACACCGATCCTGACGGAGATATAGAAATATCTATCGACAATAATGATATCACTATACGATTTTGCGTGAGGGATTCAGGATGTGGCATTGATGAGAAATACACCAACAGTATTTTCAATCGTCTATACCAGGTTACCGAAATGAACCATGAACACTCCGGAGCAGGCCTGGGCCTGGGGCTAAGCATTGCACGTGAATTAGTGGTTCTTCATGAGGGAAAGATTTGGGTGGAGAGTGAGATCGGTATCGGTAGTCGATTCTATGTAGAGTTACCTCGCCTTAAAATGTAACTATGGAGGGAATCGCCATGAAGACAAAAGTGCTTTTGGTGGAAGATAACGTGCCCCTTGCGCTAGCTCTGAAAATACGACTTAGCGCGATGGGTTATAACCTGATTACCGCGGAGAATGTTGCATCCGCAATGTCGATGATAGCAAATCGAAAGCCGGATTTATCCCTGATAGATATAAATCTCCCGGATGGAACTGGCTTTTCACTAGCAAAGCAAATCAAGAATAATCCGAATATTCCCGAGATACCAGTGGTTTTTATTAGTGCCAATGGGAACTCGGATTATAGAGAGAAATCGATATTGTATTCGTCGGCGCCATTACTTGAGAAACCATTCAGTGCGGCTCAGTTAATCAAAGCTCTGGAATTCACCC
Organism: Chromatiales bacterium (ex Bugula neritina AB1); assembly: GCA_001730015.1. Classification (GTDB taxonomy): domain Bacteria; phylum Pseudomonadota; class Gammaproteobacteria; order Granulosicoccales; family Granulosicoccaceae. The sequence continues at coordinate 6,045 of MDLA01000091.1, forward strand.
AGCACACAACAGCGCTTTGGAGAGACAACTCTGTGGAAACCCGCAGAGGCCATTAATCTCTTGTTGGCATTCTGATAAGACGCAAAATCAAAAACAATAATAGTCACAGGTTTGCCCCTGCTATAGGTGAGCCGCTTGTACTCGTCGTCTCCGATGCGTCAATAGATTGAGGTTATATTTATGAAGAACTGTAATCCGTGTGGAGCATGGAGGCTTCACCTGAACCTGATATTCATATTGGGGGTAACTACATCATCACAGGCTCTGGCAATAGAGAAAGCGGGGTATCATGTCTCTGTAACTGAAAGCCAACGTACTCGCGCCACTTTCGCATTCCGGAACGGCGAGGTTCACACACGCACTGTCGAACACATTGGTCCCCATGCGATTGCCGAGAGCGATATGATTGTTGGTTGGGCTGAAGATCTGTTCGAAAATTCCGGCAGGCGTTTAGTCAAAGGCGTGATTAATAGTTCCTACGGTCAGACCTGGCCAAACGGGGTCGTCCCCTACCGCATTAATCCCGAGTTATCTGAATCAGTCGTAGAGAATATTCTGGGGGCAGTTGATCACTGGAATTCGATTGGCGCGATCACTATGGTGGAGCGTACTGCGTCAAAAGCGGCTATTTACCCTGACTATATCGAGTTTGTGGACTCAAGTCGCTGTGCAAGCTGGATAGGCTTTCAGGCAGCCGGGATGCAGAAAATATATACCGGCGATAATTGTAGCGAAGGTAGCATGATTCATGAAATCGGCCATTCACTCGGATTGCTTCATGAACACACAAGGCCTGATCGCGACAACTTTGTGATTATCCATTGGGATCGAATCATGACAAATATGGAACCCAATTTTGAGATTATGCCCGGTAGTGAATCGCTGGGTTCCTACGACTACGGGTCGATAATGCACTATGGCGCGAGTTTCTTCAGTGTCGATGGCAGGCCAACGATAGAACCGATTCAAGCCACCACGGAAACTATTGGACAACGTATCTCTACCAGTGCCGGAGACAAACAATCAGTTATTAATCTATACAAAAGTGATTTGTCTTTAGTGTCAAATACGGTAGAACAGCCAGTTAGCGTCGGGAGTCCCATTGAAGTAAATCTGCATGTGACCAACAATTCCACTGTGGGTGCAAATTCTCTTCAGGTAGTGATGCCTGTGCCTGCCAGTTCATTGTTGTTGTCATATTCAGCGGCCGAATGGAGCTGTTCACAGCGGGGAATAGGAGCTAATATTGTCTGCAATTCGCCGGTATTGGTCGGCGGCGCTGACACCTCGTTTGGGATAACTGTCTCTACAGATAGTACATCTACTGGTCATTTATTTTTCGATAGCACACTGACGAGTCGAACCCCGGATACAGACATGAGTGATAATCATGATTCAGCGGTAGTTAACATTGATGGCGGCACGCCAGTAGTGGCAGCTGCCAAGCGACAAGTGAGTAACAGCAATCCTGCATCAAGTGGTAATACGGTGCCACTTTCTGGCGGTAGTGGTGCATTTAACTGGCTATATCTTGGCTTTCTACTGGTACTGTTCCCATTTATTCGTGTAAATGATTTTTAGGAGTGATCACGATGATATTGCAACTGATTAAACATTAACCGAGAGTGAAACAGACTGCCTCAGATTTTTCTGAGCTGTCTGATCCCCGGTAAGCCTGAACTCTAAAACATCCGCCTTCGGAAGTATCGGTGATGTTGAGATCGTCAATAAGGTTATAGACTACGTGAGGTGCTGAACCATTGAGACTTGTTACGCTCAACTCTGTAATCATGGTAGAAGTGAATGCATTCTCATCGGGCCCAAAAAATATCCGATAGCCATTGATACCTTCACTGTGCGGATTCGCAGGCCAGCTCAATCGCAGTGCGTTGCTATCGTTGCAGGAAGCACAAGTAATATTGAACTCGATACTTGCTACCGAAGTTTCGCCATTCTAATTGTTAATGCGGTAGAGAATGGAGTCAGAGCCGGAGAAATTTTGCGGCGCAGCGTATACAATGATTCCGTCGTCAACAGCGTCAATGGTCCCCTGGGTGGGGTGTACGTGAATGCTTAACTGCACATCTGTAGGGTCGGTAAATTGACAAATGCCTCTTGGCCAGATTCATTAACAAAGAACGGTGCTGCTGAGTTTGGCGTATATGGCATGCTATCGAAAAACAGGACTTCGATCCCCGGAATTAGCCTTATCATTCAAGGCCATACAACAATTCTCGGGGCCAAAGTCAAATTGGCGGAGAGAGAGGGATTCGAACCCTCGAAACGTTTAACCGTTTACACACTTTCCAGGCGTGCTCCTTCAGCCACTCGGACACCTCTCCTGAACTTTTGCTTTATAACTTACCTCAAGCCTGCGTATTCAGGCCTAATGACTTCCACCTCCCTTTGGAGTATAGATCGGGGAGGGAAATGCTGAGACATTGTTTGAAACGTCGGCAATCTTTGGAGTACCTCGCTTCTCTACTTCATCAATGCGTATCACAGCATGCATCGGGATAATGGTCTGCGTTACCCCTTCGAATTCACTTTTTAGCCGCTCTTCCGACGGGTCTACCACGACAGTAGTGTGCTCGTCGAATAAAAGCCCCTCTAAAACCACAAACCCGTACAATTCACCTTGAAAGACATCTTGGGCGTAGAGTTCGTATATTTTATCCTGGTTGATAAAGCGGACTCGATATACGTGTTCTTTTGCCATTTAATTTGTGGTATTTACAGTTTCGTTCGACGACCGCCAGTCGCACTTCCGATTATGAATGCTCAATTACGGATGCGAAATTCCGGCCAGCAGTGATCGATTTTTTGAACAGAAAAACTATTCGACTCAATTGATCAGAAAGATCTGACGCAGAATCTCAACCCTCATTATGACCTTCATTCACGGACGAGCTTCTGGTACTTCGTTAGCTGTGGGATCATAACACAAGTTGTACCAATGACTAGTCCATCGAGCTAATTATTGCACTGATTAAAGAACCTCGGGGCCGATACAATCTTTCATCGCGATTGCAGTGAAACAATCAGTAAGTGTATGAAAATTAGGGGCTTGAAGGTTTCACTATCTGGTGCTAAGCCTTAATGGATCTCGCTGGTGGTAGATCAAGGCGAACTACGCTGTCGTCGCTTTCGAAAACACCGGGGTACAGGTCGCGTACCAGTGGATCATGTCCGGGAATTATATGGTCAACTGATTCTGCCAGATTGTACAGAGAAGTGAACCCAGCCAGCATTTCTTCCATATCAACCACAATCGGAAACGGCGTTCGACTAAGGAAATTCTCGTAATAGTGGCTGGCATCAGAGGCTAGAACCAGCCAGCCACGTGTGGTTTTGACCCGAACACACTGCAGCCCTCTGCTGTGGCCGCCAATCAGGTGAACTTCAACCCCGGGTGCTACTTCCCCCGAACCTTCATGGAACATTAGTCTGCCGGCGAACAGTTGCCTGACCGCTGCGCAGATATGCTCACCGGTGTAGGGCATTTTTAATGTGTCGTGGCACATGCAGGGCCCGGTGGCGTAGGCCATTTCCTGAGTTTGCAAGTGAAAGTCGGCGTGAGTGAATTCGGGTAGTGATCCGGCGTGGTCGTAATGCAGGTGAGTAATGATCACCGTATCAATAGTATCCGGCGCAACTCCGAAACGTTTTAACAGATCAGCGGGCTCTTCGATGATGGGTCGATTTCGGGCAATGCCTTCAGCGCTATCGTAACCGGTATCAACAAGAATACTCCGGCTGCCGTTGCGCAGTAACCAGATGAAGTAGTCCATTGCATGCGGTGCATCGTGATTATCACCAAAAATAAAAGAGTCGTGACGTGTACGCTCGTTACGTTGTGAGTATTTAAGCGCGTAAACTTCCCAGTGGTCATTCATGTCGGATTCTCTAGAATTGTGTGGGCAGGCAGTCCAGTTGGCTGTCCGGGAATTGGGGTCGTAGCGAGGGTGTGAGGTTTTAGGTCAGACCTGCTGCAGACTGTTTTCGCCTGCGGCCCGGTAAACCAGATCTTCAAGTCGCAGATTTTCAAGATATGCCATTGCATCATTCTGCAGGAGTTTGCCTTCAGTCAGGTGTTCTGCGATATGCTTGTTTAATTGAAACACGCAATCGCCTCCGAAATCGATGTTATCAAATGAATAGCGGTGAGGCTGTAAATGCTTCTGGCCGAATTTTCGTAAATGAATCTCACCATCACCGTTCAGGTTGATTGTGCCTCGTGTCCCTTCGATTAGCATTTCACCCATGGTCAGGCGGGGGTTATCGGCGGCATGATCGAGGTGACGGTTACCGTTGAAGCAGGCTCGCAGTCCGTCTGTGTAATGAAAACTGAAATGACCGGCATCTTCGCCTTTAATGGCAGGATTTATTGTCCGCAAATCAGCTGAAACAGCTTGCGGTTCACCAAACAGATAGCGAAACACGTCAATCCAGTGGATGCCGGTTTCATGGATTAAAAATCGTGGCATGGTTTGAAAATACGGCTGTCGATCCAGATAGGCATTCACGCCCTGTCCGTCGCCGGGCCTCAGTCGGAATTCTGCCTGCAAAACGGTTCCGACGGCTTTGCGCTGCAGTAGTTGTTTTATTTGCCGGTACCAGGGCTGGAAGCGGAAGTTCTCATGCACGACAAGTGTCCGGCCAGCGGCGGCTACTTTTTCTGCCACTCTGGTTGCCGTGTGGCTGTCACCGCAGAATGGCTTTTGACAAACCACCAGCGCTCGTTCAGTCAGCCTGATCGCCGAATCAATTTGCTCACTATGGGTGTGCGGTGGCGTAATGATGTCGACGATATCCGGACTCATTTCCTGCACAACTTCCGCAAGAGTGGCAGCCACCTGTACGTGCCGGAACTCCGCCTTAAGTGAAGTGCGTCTGGCGGAATCCTGTTCGACTATTGCGGACAGGCTGGTCTGCGACAGACGCTGCCAGGCTGAAAAGTGAAAGCGGCTGAAATAACCCGCCCCGATTGCGACAACGTTCAGAAGGGGGAGGGTGCTGTTCGGTGCAGACATGGTTTAGCCGGATGAACCTATAGCCTTTGCGTTAGAGGTAGTCTTGTACCGTTCGGGCGATCAACCCGGTGTTCGCCGATCCGCCAATATCGCGCCCTCGACCCGATTCCACCGCAATTGCGCGGGTAACTGCGTCTCTGAGTCGCTCGCCGCATTTTACGGCTTCATCGCAGCCATTGTTGTCGCCTAAGTACTCAAGCATCATGGCGGCGGACAGAATCATGGCGGCGGGGTTAGCTATTCCTTGTCCGGCGATATCAGGGGCACTGCCATGGCAGGGTTGAAATACTGCGTTATCTGCACCGATATCTGCTGACGGCGCAAGTCCGAGGCTCCCCATAATACCGGCGCCAAGGTCAGAGAGTATATCTCCGAACATATTCTCGGTAACCATCACGTCGAAATCCCACGGGCTCTGGACCATCTTCATCGCAGCTGCATCGACGTACATGGCCGACGTTTCGATATCCGGAAACGCGGCAGCTCGCTCGTAAAAAATTTCTCTGAAAAACCAGAACGAACGGAATACGTTGGCTTTGTCGATGCACATCAACTTGCCGGGTCTGTTGAGTCTTTTTGCCCGTGATTGCGCCAGCCTGAAGCTGAAGTCGAATAATTGCTCTGACACCTTGCGCGTGATCCGCAGCGTTTCGGTGGCCTCTTCGTTGTTACTGACGACGCCCTCATCTTTATGAGCGAACAAACCTTCGATAGATTCCCTTATTAGTACAAAGTCCAGCTGTGCGGCTCGTTCATCGCTCAGAACCTGCAGCCCCGGGAAAGTGAATACAGGTCGTACACCAGCGAAAAGATCCAGCTCCATACGCAAATCAATTTGCGGCACGATCTCGGTGCCATCCGGTTTGCGAATATGCGGTAACCCCATCGCCGACAGCAGGATTGCATTGCTTGCCCGTGCAGCATCCAAAGATACCTGTGGTAGAGATTCGCCCGTTTTTTCGTAGTGTGCAGCGCCGGCAGGAAGAGAGTTGTAGCTGAGCGAAAATGTATTGCAGTCTCTGCATACGTGATCCAGCAGTTGCAGGGTGCATTGCATAATTTCCGGCCCGATGCCGTCGCCGTCGAAAACGGCAATATCAAAGTTATGTTTTTTCACAGGTGTCGCTGATTGGCTGGTAGAGATCTAAAGTATGCGCATCAACGCGGCCATCGGCAATAATTCATCTCTACCGGGTGGTGACAGGCGGTGAAAGTCAAAATGCGTAGCTTGCCAGCAGGATGTGAAGGGGTTTTTCACTAATACTGTCTATTATGTAATACACAATGTGTCAAATAAGAAACAATTAAGTATCGTCAACTTACACCCGAAAGTGAGGAATTACTTTAAGTTGTGTTAGTAAGCTTTTCAGTACCGGATGAGTGTGCGTGGTACAACGTAAGTCTGGAGTGTATCGGTGCATAGACGCCGGATTCGGAAAATAAAAATAAAAAGTCGAGTGGGAAGTTTGGTGATGATTGATTTACCCGTGTTATGCAGGACGGCAATTGCCGAAGGTGAGTTGCCAGAGGCTGATTTAGAGCAGGTGTGTGAAAGTACCGGCTCTAGCGCAGTGGTATTCGGTGCAGAAGGCGGGGTGCTTCGTAATCAATCGTTATTGCTCGTCCTGAAAAGGCTGGTTGGCGAAGGCTATTTAAATTCGTTGAAGTTTCAGTCCCTCGATAAAGCGCTGGTGCAGGAATCTGTACTGGAGCATGCCAGCGTTTTTATTTTTCTGATCGACGGTAATTATCAGGGGAGTGCGGCGGCGGCACAGGCAGCGTTTCTTGCCATGCGCAGAGCAGTTTCCGGTGAAGCACTGATCGTTCCTCTGGTGATTGACGGTAGCGAAGGATTTGCCAGGTCTGAATTGGCTTTTTTGCAGCCAGTGCAGCTGGATAGTTCAAAGGTTGAGAGCGGGCTGAACGAGCTGGAGTCACAAGTGGTGGGTTTTATAAAAAAGATGCGGGAGTCAGCAGCGCAGCGCTCTGGTGCACAGCGCGCAAAGCTTGCGCAGAAGCAATTGATGGATCGCGTAGCCGGGGCGTCGCAAATAGCGGAATCAGTAGATCCATTGCCCTGTCACATGAGTGTCTATGATGATTTTATAGAACAGCTCATAGCCAGATTACAGGTCATGCGGATGCATGATCGCCGGCGAAACCTTAACCTGCTTTCAGAAGCTCTGCGACAGGTGCTCGGTGCAGAGATGGTTTATTGCTATTTTCGAGGTAAAAACGGTGAACTGCATCTATACGAGGCAGAATCCAATAACTGCTTGCATGAATGTCCGGCTTCAGTAGTGCACACAGTCCTTGAAGAGGCGTTGGCGGGTTACCCTAGTGAATTAACGAAACGCTCGCTACACCTGCAGAACTTTCTGCCGCAGCTGGCGCCAACGTCCGGCAGCACCGTAGAGTGCATGGTTATAGCCAATGAACGGCTCGATAACTGTGGTGTGTTTGTAGCAGCGAAAGGCGGCCTGACTCGATTTCCCCTGACAGAAATCCTGAGTACCGTGATCAATACCCTGCATGACGCATTGGCCTGGGCAAGTTTCGAAACATTTGAAAAATTGAAAGCCCGCGTCTATGACGCGCTAAAAACAACCTATCGATACGTCAGTAACGATATGTACGAAGATCGCCGTCGAATATTCAAAAGTCAGCTCAGTGGTATCGGGGTTCACTTTGAACCTATGTTCCGCTTTGATCGCGAGACGCGTAATGTAGATATCTATGCTTATGAAGCGCTTGCCCGTGACAATATAAACGCCAGTGCGGCTCCGGTGGACGTATTCAATACAGCGACACTGTGGGGTATGAGGTTTCAGTCAGAGCTCGACTCAACGCTACTGGAAACGACTATCTCTTCCTATGCAGCCCAGGTTAACTCGTGTCTGGATCAGAAATATAGAATCAAACCATTGTCACTAAACGTCTACCCTGCAACTCTGCGTTCGTCGAGCTACCGCGAATTGCTATTCGATGTGCTTGGTCGGGCAGCGCCATTGACAGGCAACCAGTTGATTATGGAAGTCTCTGAGAAAACCGTTGTATCCCCGGAATTGCAATCGGAAGCCCGCAAGCAACTTGAAGAGTACCGGCAGATCGTCAGAAAGCTGGGAGACATTACCGGTGTGCGCTTTGCCATTGATGATTTTGGGGTTGGCAATGCATCGCTATCCAGGCTTGATAGCTTGAAACCGCATTACGTAAAGATTGATCGGGATATCCTGTCGTTCGATACAAGAATGTCGACTACTCTTATCCGCTATTTACTCGAAAGCCAGCGTGAGCAGGGTACTACAGTGATTCTGGAAGGAGTTGATATCCACAGTAAGCTATCGCTACGGGAGTTGGTGAATAACATTGGTGTCGGCATCATTCAGGGTCACTCACTGAGTAAATCGGTAAGCGGTTTTGACCCCCGGTGGGAGACTGAAATCTGCCGGAAAATTAAAGCTGATCTGGGTTGGGACGCCAGTACGGTGGCCCCTGAACCTTATAAGCCGGAAGCTCTTTTGCATTAAGCAGAGCCTTTTTCTACCGGCGTAATACCTTAATCTATGCTTTCCGGCCCCACTGCAGGCTGCAGTAGTCGTGGTAATCCGGCAAATGAAAACCGGGTTAAAAATATCTGCGATAAAGACCGATCCGCTGCTGATTTATCCTGTATTTCATGCCCTTTTCTATCGCTGTTCCTGCAGGAACCTGACTGTCGGGCCGCTTAATACGAAGGTAGTGTTTTATCCGGATTTTGCCATTGATAAGCAAAATGGCGAGCCCTATTTATGGCAGACGCCAGTGTGATGTGCTTAATCGTAAAGTGACGATTTGGATTGACAGCGCCGGAATTACTGCACAGTATAGGTCGCGAGGAAAAAACTTCTGCGCACTGCGGAGGTACTCAGGTAAATCAGTCCGGAAAAACCAGGCCACAGGGCCAAGGGAGCCATCAATGAAGATGAAAAAATGGTTTAGCGGTGTTTTATTTGCAGCAATTACAGGCACTGCGGCTTTAACGACTGCGGAGGCAGATGTAGAGTCTGCCGATCCCATAAAGCTGACACTGCACGATTGGACAGGCCAGCTTATTACAACAAATCTGATGGCTGAAATTCTAAAAACTGCCGGGTACAACGTCGAACTGGTACAAGCTGACTATATAGCCCAGTTCGCAGGTCTGAAAACGGGAGATCTTCACGTAGCCATGGAAATGTGGGAAACGACTGGCCGTGAAGCGATGGATGAAGCGACCGCCACGGGTAAGGTGGAAAATATCGGTGAAACCGGTATGCAAGCCATCGAAGACTGGTGGTATCCCCTGTATATGAAAGAGGTGTGTCCGGGATTGCCTGACTGGCAGGCCCTGAATGATTGTGCCGAAGAATTTTCCACCTCCGAAACAGCTCCTAACGGCCGTTATCTGGGGGGTCCCGTAACCTGGGGCGGTTTTGACGATGAACGAGTCGAAGCGCTGGAAATGGACTTTGAGGTGGTGCACGCCGGAACGGATGCGGCCTTGTTCGCCGAACTCGAGTCTGCTTATCAGCGCAAAGCGCCGATTGTCCTATGGGTATACTCGCCTCACTGGGCACCAAGCAAGTATGAAGGTGAGTTTGTAGAATTTCCGGCCTATAGTGCCGAATGCTACAATGATGAATCCTGGGGCAGTAATAAGTCCGCTAAATACGACTGCGGAAAGCCGCGCGGCCCAATCTGGAAAGTCGCATGGTCCGGGGTAAAAGACAAATGGCCCGGAGCCCACAAAATTATAGAATCCTTCAGGATCAACAATGACGAAATGGGAAAAATGGTGTCGGACGTAGATCTCGACAACAAGCCGCTGGAGGCAGTGGTTGCCAACTGGATGCAGGATAACGAAGCACGCTGGTCTGCCTGGTTGAAGTAAAAACACCGCGCTACAGGAACTGGTATTGCCGGGAGATATTCGGGCAATACCAGTTCGCTGCCTTCACGGTTCTATCTTAACCGTATCAGTCTATTTTTCGCCTTCATCTCCGATTGCAAATGCATGACCTCATCACATGACAGCTGAAGTTAAACTGGTGTGCCGTGATGTTTGGAAGCTGTTCGGGCCTGGTGCGGAAAAATACATAAATACACCGGGAGAAGATCATTCGTTGCGGTCAATTCAGCAACGCAAACTGATACCAGCAGTGCGCGACGTAAATCTGGAAATCAGCCATGGTGAAATATTCGTTATCATGGGGCTGTCCGGGTCCGGCAAGTCTACCCTCCTGCGATGCATGTCTCGCCTGATAGAACCGAGTCGAGGGGAGCTGCTGTTTGAAGGGGTAGACCTTCGTACCATGTCGGCATCGGCAATGTTGAATTTACGCCGCCATAAAATGGGTATGGTCTTTCAGCATTTTGCATTACTGCCACACCTGACCGTGTTGCAGAATGTTGCCTTTCCGCTGGATATTCAGGGGCAGCCGAAAAACACGCGTGAACAGCGTGCACTGGAAGTTATAAATCTGGTTGGTCTGGCAGGGCGTGAGCATAATCTGCCTCGGGAGCTGTCTGGCGGGCAGCAACAGCGCGTAGGCATTGCGCGATCTCTGGCCGTAGAGCCCGAGCTATGGTTTCTTGACGAGCCGTTCTCTGCACTTGATCCACTGATCAGGCGTGAAATGCAGGATGAATTTCTACGGCTCCAGGCAACGTTGAATAAAACCATAGTTTTCATTACACACGATTTTGAAGAGGCTATACGCTTGGCGGATCGTATAGCTATTATGAAAGATGGGGCAATAATTCAGGTAGCCACTCCAGAGGCACTGGTGCTCGACCCTGCAGATGATTATGTTGCCGCCTTCACACGGCATGTGCCGAGAGATAAAGTGATTTCGGTAGCAGCGATTATGCGGGCAGGTTCTGAATTAAAATGTCACCCTGATATCAGCGTGAGTGCTGCAGACAAGGTTGCGGCTGTAGCATCCAGGATTTATGAGGCAGCTCAGCCTTTGCGGGTTATCGATGAAAATGGCAGCCCGGTCGGTATCGTCGACCGGGAAGCCGTTGTACGACTACTGATGTCTGATAGCACCGAATGAGTCCGGTGCGCCTCACTGGCTATCGTATCTTTTGGATTGCCATACTACTGATTACCTGGCAGCTATCCGTTCACGGTAGAAGTGTCGCCAAAATGCTGGATGCACGTTGGCTGATTAAATATCCGTCGGCGTGGAAATTAAAGCTAAAGGATCACATCTCTGCGTTTATGCAGTGGTTGGTCGATGACGCGCGACTCGGTCCTGTCAGTTTCATAGAGTTTACCCGGGCGATCTCATGGCTGATAGAGCAGCCGTATAATCTGGCTCTGGGAATTTTCTCCAGCGGTCTGGTAAGCGGGCAGGGTAGCGCTGCAATCCAGCATCTTCCGGCGTTGAGCTATATCCCGGTAACGCTTGCGGTAATAGCGTTGGGCCACTACACGCGGGATTGGCTGCTGGCGATAATCGCCGGTCTCGCGTTTACCTACCTGGCTGTATTTAGTCAGTGGGAAAGTGCCATGGTCACACTGGCTTCTATTGTGATTGCAGTGCCATTGGGAGTGGCAATTGGTCTGTTTCTCGGGATCGGAATTTATCAGCATCCTGTGTTAAAGCGCGTAATTAACCCGCTACTTGACCTGATGCAAACCGTACCCGTATTCGCCTACCTGGTCCCTGTGCTGTTTTTGTTCGGCTTTGGTCCTGTATCTGCGCTGATTGCTACCATTATTTATGCAATGCCACCAATGGCCAGAGTCACTGCGCTATCACTGCAGGAGGTCGACAGCGAAATACGTGAGCTGGGCCTGATGGCTGGCTGTACCAAACGACAACTCATGTGGAAAGTACTGATACCAGTGGCCAGACCGGGTTTAATGGTGGGTGTTAACCAGGTCATTATGCTGTCGCTGAATATGGTGATAATCGCTTCCATGATCGGTGCCGGCGGCCTTGGCTATGATGTATTAGCCTCGCTCAGGAAGCTGGATATTGGTGCAGGTATAGAAGCCGGTGTGGCTATTGTGGTATTGGCCGTTGCGCTCGACAGGCTAAGTCAGGCCTATTCGGTTCGGCGGAAAACTTCATTCAATAGAAGTCGAGAGCAGCGGTTTTGGCAACGGTATCCGCGAACGGTAATGGTTGGTGCTGCTGTTGTAATCTGTATGCTGCTGGGCAAGTGGCTGCCGTTTCTACAGACTTATCCCGAAACTCTTCAGATCACCACTGGCGAGTTCTGGCAACAGCAGGTGCGCTTTATTAATGTGAATTATTTTGACCAGCTGGAAGCCGGAAAAGATCTGGTGCTTTCCTGGTTTTTATTGCCGGTCAAACGGTTTTTGCTCGGTATTCCGTGGCCCTGGGGTGTAGTGCTGGTTCCGTTGATCGCCTGGCATTTTGGTGGGTGGCGGTTAGCGCTGGTTACCGCATTAATGACCGCTTTTATTGCTGCCAATGGTTTATGGGCTAAAGCAATGACCACTGTGTACCTTTGCGGTGCCTCGGTGATCATTGCTTCGACCATTGGCATTCCGATGGGCATACTAGCGGCCACTAATGAAAAAGCAGGCAAGGTTATCGGGGTATTCATAGATACCTTGCAAACGCTACCGAGTTTTGTCTACCTCATACCTGTTGTGATGCTCTTCAGGGTGGGAGATTTTACTGCAATGATTGCAGTGGTGTTGTATGCGCTGGCACCAGCGGTTCGTTATACCGCACATGGCATCCGTCATATAGATTCTCAATTGATCGAAGCCGGCATTGTGTCAGGCTGCAGCCCTCGACAGTTGCTAACCCGTATCCGATTGCCACTGGCGTTGCCGCAAATTTTACTGGGTGTTAACCAGACGATTATGCTAGCGTTGTCTATGCTGGTGATAACAGCACTGGTCGGTACCCGGGATCTCGGTCAGGAAGTCTATATTGCACTAACCAAAGCTGATACAGGTAGGGGCATTGTGGCAGGTTTGTGTGTGGCGTTTATCGCTATAATTGCAGATCGTATCGTGACTGCCAGTGCAGACCGTGCGAGTAAGCGTTATCGATTGGAACAGACAAATAATGAAAGCGGAAAATGAGCGTATTATCCGTACGCTGCCTTGCTGGCACACGACGGAATTGCAGATAGAACCACTTGAAGGGGGAATCACCAATCACAATTATCTGGTGACAGACGGTGAATCTCGTTATGTGGTGCGGCTGGGTGATGATATACCCGTACACCAGATCAAAAGGTTTAATGAAATAGCCGCCGCTACAGCCGCCCATGCCGCAGGCTTGTCACCAGCAATTATCCACCACGAAACCGGCGTATTGGTGATGGATTATATTGCCTCAAAGGCACTGACCGCGGAGCAGGTTGGTGAGCGTGAAACACTCCGGCAGATAGTATCACTGGTAAAAAAGTGCCATACCAGGCTTCCTGATCATCTGCGCGGCGCATCGGTTGTGTTCTGGGTTTTTCACGTTATCAGAGACTACGCAGCAACTCTGCACGAGGGAAAAAGCAGCCACACAGCACTATTACCGGGCCTGCTCGAAACAGCGAAAATGCTCCAGGAAGCAGGCGGTCCGTTCGATATAATTTTTGGCCACAACGACTTACTTCCAGCAAATATACTGGACGATGGTCAGCGGCTCTGGTTGATTGACTGGGAATACGGCGGGTATAACACACCGCTGTTTGATCTCGGCGGCCTGGCATCAAACAACGAGCTCGATGAAAATCTAGAACGTTTCATGCTCGAAGAATACTTTGAAGCGCCAGTAAGTGATGATCTCTGGGTGCGCTATAACGCAATGAAGTGCGCATCGCTGTTGCGTGAGACGCTATGGAGTATGGTATCTGAAATTCACTCAACAATTGATTTTGACTATTCGATTTACACATCAGAAAACCTGGCTCGCTTCAACCGGAGTCTGGCTGAATTCAAACACCTGAAGCATTCATGAAAGATCTACCAGTATCGGCGAAAGTCGTTGTGATCGGCGGTGGTATTGTCGGTTGTTCTACAGCCTACCACCTGGCGAAACTCGGTTGCGAGGTTGTGCTGCTGGAGCAGGCCAGACTGACATCCGGAACTACTTTTCATGCAGCAGGCTTAGTCGGGCAGTTACGCAGTAATGCGAATGTTACTCAGCTACTGGGTTATTCGGTCGAGCTATATCGAACACTGGAAGCGGAAACCGGTCTTGCCACTGGCTGGAAAATGAATGGCGGATTGCGTCTGGCCTGCAACAAGGAGCGCTGGACAGAAGTCAAACGCCAGGCCACAACAGCTCACTCGTTCGGACTCGATATGCAGCTGCTTACTCCAGCTGAAGCACTGAACCTCTGGCCGCTGATGAATACAGGCGATGTCATTGGTGCGGCGTTTTTACCAACCGATGGTCAGGCAAACCCTTCCGACATAACACAAGCACTTGCGAGGGGGGCAAGAGCCTCCGGCGCTGAAATTTTCGAAGATACTCAGGTACTGGGTGTAACCGTCGGGAAAAACGGTATAGAAGCAGTCGAAACAAGCCGTGGCACTATTTGTTGCGAAAAGGTGGTTTGTTGTGCGGGCCAGTGGACGCGTGAATTTGCCGCCAGGGTCGGGGTTAATGTGCCACTGGTATCGGTACAACACCAGTATATGCTTACCGGCACCATCCCCGGGGTCACCGCTGATTTACCGACTTTGCGCGATCCTGATCGCCTGACATACTACAAAGAAGAGGTGGGTGGACTGGTCATGGGGGGTTACGAACCCAACCCGATTCCCTGGGCGGTTGACGGCATACCGGAAGGGTTTAGCTATAGTTTGCTTGATTCCGATTTTGATCATTTCGAGCCGATGCTTGAATTGTCTCTGGGCCGCGTACCGGCACTGGCCGAGGCCGATATCAAGCAACTGACCAATGGTCCGGAGAGCTTTACCCCTGACGGTAACTTTATTCTGGGGGAGTCACCGGAACTTGCCAATTTCTATATAGGAGCAGGCTTTAATGCCTTTGGTATAGCCTCGGGAGGTGGTGCTGGTATGGCGCTGGCTGAGTGGGTATACAAAGGTGAGCCGCCCTATGATCTATGGAGTGTCGATATCCGCCGATTTGGTCGTCCTCACTTCGATACAGACTGGGTGCGGGAACGAACACTTGAGGCCTATACCAAGCACTACACCATGGCATGGCCATCGGAAGAGCACTCATCTGCGCGTCCCTGTCGTCGCTCACCTCTTTATCAAATATTAAAAGAGCAGGGTGCCTGCTTCGGCGAAAAGCTGGGCTGGGAGCGCCCCAACTGGTTTGCTGATCTGAAAGCCGGAGAACTCCCTGAAGACATATACTCGTTTGAGCAGCCTAACTGGTACGAAGCGGTTGCCAGAGAGCATAAGGCTGCCCGCGAAGCAGCAGTGTTGATCGATCAAACTTCGTTTGCCAAGTATCTCCTGAAAGGGCCCGACGCGCTGCAGGCATTAAACTGGATTTCGGCCAACAATATTGATAAACCGGTGGGCAGCCTGACCTATACACAAATGCTCGACGATAATGGCGGCATTCAATGTGATGTTACCGTGGCGCGAACAGCTGTTAATGAGTTCTATATAGTGACAGGTACCGGCTTTGCCATCCATGACTATAACTGGATCTCCAGAAATATACCGGAAACATTAAATGCACAGCTCTTTGATGTAACCTCGTCTACCTGCGTGCTATCGCTAATGGGGCCAAACTCGAGAGATATATTGCAGTGTGTCACACGTGCCGATATTTCCAGCGAAGTATTTCCTTTTGGGTCCCTGCAGACTATCGGTATCGGTGGCTGCCCGGTTAATGCCCTGCGTATTACCTATATTGGTGAGCTGGGCTGGGAACTGCACTTTCCGGTTGAGTATGCGCAAACTGTCTATGAAACGTTGATGCGCGCCGGTCGTGAGCGGGGACTCGTCAACGCAGGTTATCGCATGATCGAATCCTGCAGATTAGAAAAAGGTTACCGGGCCTGGGGTAGTGATATAGGGCCGGATCACACACCACTCGATGCCGGGCTTGGCTGGGCGGTTAAGCTGAAAAATTCCAATACACCGTTTAAGGGGCGTGAAGCAATCACCAGGCAGCAGCAGGCTGGTCTGAAGAAAAAACTGGCCTGCTTTACCGTGAAAGACCCCGATGTCGTGCTGTTGGGGCGTGAGACAATCTACCGTAACGGTACGCGTGTCGGCTGGCTAAGTAGTGGTGGTTATGGTCACCACCTAAATTGTGCGATCGGCTATGGCTATATTCGCAATGAATCGGGTGTTACTGATGAATATATTCGTAGCGGTAGCTATCAACTGGAAGTAGCGACACAACTGGTTGACTGCCAGGTGCATCTGAAAGCGTTGTACGATAATACCAACCAGCGAATCCGAGCCTGAATTCCTGTTACCGGTTTTTTTGTCTATAGCCGGTTGCCAATGAGCAGCCGGCTATATTTCAGTTTATGCAGCTTTCTGGCGTTCGATGTTTGCCTCTGGTAGCCACTTGTTGAGTGCAGCGAAAAGCTCCTCGATAGCAATGGGTTTAGTGGCAAAGTCGTCCATGCCAACACTCAGGCATTTTTCACTGTCTCCACGCATAGCGTTGGCCGTAAGTGCCACAATCGGGCAATGTACGGCGTTTGTTTCAGCTTCGTGCTCGCGAATAGCCAAGGTTGCATCGAGACCATTCATTTCGGGCATTGAGACATCCATAAATACCAGGTCGGGGCGTCGTCGTTTGAATGCTTCTACACCCAGCAAACCATTGGCTGCGATTTCCAGTTCCAGGTCGCAGGTATCTAGCATGCTGGTGATGACAAGCTGGTTTATTTCATTATCTTCAACAATAAGAATTACCGGTTTATCGTTAACGGGTGCATCTTCCTGTACCACCTGATCAGTCGCTGTCGGGGTGTGGTCCGTGTTAGCGGGTGCTGAGGGTATCCGGGCGGGTATTGGCTCTATCTGTGCGTCATTCGTGGCGTTGGTGGACAGGCGTGTTACGGATTCCTGATTACTGGTGAGTACTTCGGTGATTGAGGCGTGCAGCAGGCCGGATGGGGCGGGTTTAATCAGGCAATCCGCAAATCCCAGATCGCGAATACGCTCTTTTTGTACTGATTGATCTACCGATGACAGCAGTATCGTCGGCACAGTACTCATTGATGGAATTTCCTTTAGATTTTTACACAGCGCATGGCCGTCCATACCTGGCATCTGAAAATCGGTGATGACCACACCAAACGGCACATCGTCATGACTCTCTTGCTTGCAGATGCTCAGTGCCTCAACTCCGCTGCGGGCGACAACAGGGCGCATACCCCAGCTGGCTACCCGTCGGCTAAGTATTTCGCAGTTGACAGGCAGGTCGTCGACAATCAGTACTTTCACTCCGGCAAATGCTACTTTCTCACGCGGAGCCTTAACACAGGGCTCCGATCGATCCAGTGGTAATTCCAGGGTAAAAGAAAAATCGGAACCTTCACCTTCTACGGAAGAGAGCTTAATGTCACTTCCCATTAGCCGCACAAGGCGGCGCGATATAGCCAGTCCGAGACCAGTGCCTTCGTATTTTCGGTTAGAGGCCCCGTCCACTTGCTCGAATTCGCTAAAGATTGCTGCTTTTTTGTGGTCAGGTATGCCAATGCCGGTGTCTTTGACGCTTACATTCAGCGTGCCTTTGTCTGAACTGAATTCACCATCGACATGCACTATTACATAGCCTTTCTCGGTGAACTTAATAGCATTGCCCGTCAGGTTCGTCATAATCTGGCGAATGCGGCCCACATCACCAATAAAGCGATCGGGTATATCCAAAGAGTAGTCGAGTACCAGTTCTATACCTTTACTTCGTGCTCTGGTGGCCAGTAGTGCAGAGACATCTTCAAGCGCTAGTCGCAGGTTAAAAGGCACCGGATCAAGCTCTAGTTTTCCGGCTTCGATCTTTGAGAAGTCCAGAATGTCGTTGATGATCGTCAGCAGAGCCAGGCCGGATTTTGAAACCGTAGAGGCATACATTCGCTGCTCACTGGATAGATCACTTTCCAGCAGCAATTCAGTCATACCGATTACGCCGTTCATCGGGGTGCGGATTTCGTGGCTCATGTTAGCCAGAAACTCGGACTTTGCCCGGTTTGACGATTCCGCTAGGTTGCGCGATTTTTCCAGTTCTACTTCACGGGCGGCCAGCTTGGCTTCATTATTTTTAAACTCGGTAACATCAGATTTGATGTCCACTATGTGGCCACTGTCCAGTTCGTTCAGTGTGGCCTTATAGTATTTTTCTGTTTTCTCGTTATATACCGTGACCGGGGTGTCACTTGATATCTGAGCGGCGCGGGCGTCTAGCGTGTTTTCCACCCACAACTCTATATCGAGTGCATTGTCAGCGGCTTCAGGAGCCATTTCGAGGAGAATATCGCGCTCCTTCATTCCGCGTTTTATCGGTATGTCGTATTCTGCGCAGTACGTTTCCATCGCCGTGTTGTATTGCACCAGTGTGCGATTCCGATCGAACACCGCAAAGGGCGCGTCGATCACGTTTAACGCGTTAAACATCAACGCTGACGCATCGAGACTTTTTTTCTGGTAGATAATCATCGGAATACCAATTCCGATAATAAGTGCGGTGGTGAGGTAGCCTGCAACTTCCGCCATCTTTGCCGGAGGCATCGAAGCGTTCAGCAGTACAATCGCTACAGTCAGACCAGCAAGGCTTGCAAGCACACTCAGTAAAATTGTCAGGATAAAGAGACTTTTATTGGTGCTGGCGCGATCCAGTCTTCCCTGTAATCGGTCGTAAAACGAGTCAGGGCTTTTATGAACTTTACTTTCAGATTCTGCATTAGGCATAGATAACGTCAACTCACGCAATAGCATTAGTTAAATCAGGGTAGGTTAATTCCCTACCTCAAACCTAGCGGCAATTGCTGAATCACATTGAACAGGTATCTATCGCTGTGTGACACCGGTGTTTATTCAACCGGTACAGTTGATTACCGTACCTGTTTTCTGCCTATGCGACGTTCTTTCGCTTCGGCAGTACCCAGTCCGGTCGAATAAAATGGCAGGTATAACCGTTGGGGTAGCGCTGTAAATAATCCTGATGCTCGGGCTCCGCTTCCCAGAAATCTCCAGCCGGTTCCACTTCAGTGACTACTTTGCCTGGCCACAGACCAGAGGCGTTTACATCGGCAATTGTATCAAGGGCGACGGCTTTCTGCTCCTCAGATACATAATAAATAGCCGATCGGTACGACATTCCAGCGTCGTTGCCCTGCCTCATTGGAGTGCTTGGGTCGTGAATCTGGAAAAAGAACTCAAGCATTGTTCGATAGTCGGTTTTGTCGGTATCGAAAATTATCTCGATACCCTCCGCATGGGTGCCGTGATTGCGGTAAGTTGCGTTGGGCACATCACCACCGGTATACCCGACCCTCGTTGACAAAACACCGGGCTGGCGACGGATAAGCTCCTCCATGCCCCAAAAGCACCCTCCGGCGAGGACGGCGCGCTCTGTATTGACTGCGTTTGTGGTCATTATTCAGGCTCCGTGTGTAGCGTTAGTAAATTAGCGGCAGGCAGGAACGGTTATTCCCTGCTAGGTACTACTATTTTAAGGTCACAGATTAGTTACTCAACCACTTTACCTGTCCGTTTTATCAAAGGTGGTAAAAGTGCTCGCGTAAACAGGCTTTGCAGTAACACATTAATTATATGATCACGGGCCGGGAGTTTGGTTCAGGTTTTTCCGTGAGACCCGCCAGCGGCAATGCATAATCAGGGAATTACCGCCTCGGCCTCAATTTCCACATCATACGGGCCAACCAGAGAGCTCACTTCAAGAAGCGTATTGGCCGGGCGGCTTTGAGTAAAGTATCGACCATGAACCCGTGATACAGCTTCCCAGTTGCTGCAGTCTTTTAAATATATGCGCGTGCGAACGACATCGTCCATCGTTGCGCCGAGCGCACCGAGGCTCGCTGCTATCTTATCGAGTATGTAAACGGTCTGTGCTCGCGGGTTGTTTGTGCCAACAGGCCGATCCAGCCCGTGTGTGGCTGTTGTTCCGCTCACCATCACGCGGTTGCCGTCGCGGATCGCGCGGCTGTAACCACAAATGGGCTCGTATTCACTGCCACTGCTGACTTGCCATCGATTCACCCGGCCGGGTACGGGTTCCTTTGCATACACTTTTGGCAGTGAATTCAGGTGATGACTTAAATCCCCGGAGGCGGTCAGATAGGGTGGCTGGCGGTACTCACTGCCGCAATCGCCCGGGATCCGGGTCAGTAGTGTCGATACCTCGCTTATAAGTTGCATGTCGGTTTCATCAAGCTTGAGTGATAGCAGCTCCCGATTGCTGTCATGGTGCGCATTTTCTGTGAGCCTGGCGCCGACAATAACCCCCGCGACAGCAGCCTGTTGTATTACCCATCGGGCGGCAACATTAGCAAGAGAAACCCCGTGTTTGCCGGCTATGGTGTTGAGTGCCTGCATCACCTGCTGAAACACCGCCCAGCCGCCGGTAGCGTTTATGAAGCGCAAGTACTTCATTTTGCTCCAGTCTGTGACGCCATCAGGTTCGGGCTGGTTGAGCCATTGGTCACTAAGGAAGCCACCGGCCAGGGTGCCATAGGCAAGCAGTTTGACCTGGTGCTCGCTGCATAGCTGGCTCATATCACCAAGCGCACGGTGATCAAGTACCGACAAACACACCTGATTGCACTCGACTTCAAATCCGGCTGAAAGTAAGACGTGCAGATGGTCGGTATCGAAATTAGTGGTGCCGATGTGCTTGATCCGGCCCTCCTGCTTAAGCAGCATTAATCCATCCATAACGTCTATATAGCCGGGGTGTTCAAAGCTCCACCAGTGCAGCTGCAGCAGATCGATGCATTCAACACCCAGGCGATTCAAACGCTCCTCAATACCGGCACGAACGGCGTCCAAACTAAATAAATGGGGCTCAGGGCACCATTTTGTATAGAGTTTCAATGAGGTTTCGTCTTGCCCGGCCTTGATGAGTTTGGCTCGGGCGGCACCGGCAATAAGCTCGGCACTGCCATAGTGATCTGCCATATCAAAACAGTGAAAGCCTTGTTCTGCGTAATTTAGCAGCGCATCTGAGGCGTTATTCTGATCCAGTGTATTACCGCCGCGTTCGAGATCGGCCACCTGCCAGAGTCCGGTAACAATAGGGTTTTCACGTAACCCGAGTGAGTCGATCAGTGTGTTGCTTTGCTTGGGCAAAAAAAACTCCTTGTGCTTAACCTGGATTATTCATGGGGTGACGAGCATAACGCGTAGGCCTTACTTATTCATGGCGAGGGATTTCACCGTGCATTTTCTTATCGCGTCCAATAGTCTGTTTGATATTTGCAAGAGAAATTCGCTGTGGAATCAAGGTTCAGGTGAGATGCCGTCAATCCTGTGAATAATACAGGGTATCGGTTTATTTACTGTACGGACTATAGGCTGCGAGCGGCTGTAACTGATTAACCAGCCTGCGCCTGACTATGTTGAATTTAAATTGTATTTCATTATGCGTCCGTGCGAACTGTTGCGGTCACTTTCCAGTCCATAGACCGGGCCACTAACAGTGTCTGATTCTTCAAGTACGCCGGTAATCTGCTTTAGATCTTCATCGGTTAACTGAATATCGAATACCGACAGCGTCTGATCAAGGTGGCTGGCGGTTCTGGCGCCAACAATAGCTGCAGCTACAACCGGCTGCCTTAGCATGTAGGCCACGGCAATCGTCGAAATTCCAGTCTGATGTCTCTTGCCGACTTCAGCTAGCGTGGTCAGCAGTTTCTGAAATAGAGTCCAGTCACCGAATTCTTTTATGATCAGGCGGTATTTTATCAGTGAGCGATTTTCAAACTGGTAGCCAGGATCATTCTTTCCAAGCCAGCTATCAGAAAGGAAACCACCGGCCAGTACACCGTAACAGAGTATTTGAATTCGGTTGCTCTGACACCATTCACTGAAAGCGCCGGCTGGCCGTGCATCCAGCAGTGAATATTGCACTTGTGCGGTTACCAGATCAAAGTGCTGATCGACAAACGGCTGCATGGCTGCTTCGTCCCAGTTGGTGCAGGCAAGGTATTTAATTTTGCCTTTCGCGCGCAATGTTTTCAGGTAATCGAGAGCAGCAAGCGGGTTGCCTATAGAAAGATCCCACCAATAGAACTGAACCAGGTGCAGCTGATCAAGGTTCAGCCGCATAAGCGACCGATCTATAATTGCCTCGATTTCTGTGTTGGTTATTTTGTCCAGCCGCGCGAGGTCGGGAACCAGCTTGGTATGAACTTCGATAGCATCAGCGGCGCTGTGGCCATCACGCCGCCTCAGGAGCTGAATGGCTTCACCGATCATCTCTTCAACGCCCAGATAAATATCGGCGCAATCAAAGGTAGTGATGCCGGCATCTATAAAACGAATCATGTCGTTGATTGCATCAGAACGATTGAACGTGCCATGTCCACCCGCCAGTTGCCAGCCTCCTTTTATAATCCGGCTGATCGAATACCCGGGTCTGAGTTCGATTCGCTCGACAGTCACGGGGCGTCTCCTGTATCAGGTGTTTTTGATTTATCCCAATACGGCGTGCCGCGCTGGTCCGGAAGCCCGGTGGTACCGGCGTGGGTAAACTGGCGTCGGCCAGTGCGGGTGATATGAAACCGGCCACCGCAATGCGGGTCGGGGCAGGCGATAACAGCGTCAGTGCTCATCCAGTCGTTTTCGTTTGTATCGCGCTGCTTCGCCGGAAGCAGAGGCAGTAACGCCGCGAGCGGATACATCGGGAAACTACCATTCGGGCCGAAGCGCAGATTCTCCCCTTCGACCAGAAAATAGTCTCCCGCCTGATGATTGCAAACCATGGGCTGGCCTGTTGCTATTACTTCGACTTTTAAATCATAAAGCCAGAATGTCGCTTCAGTCATAGGGTTCTCTGCGATGATCGTAGCCGCATTCTATCAGTGATTTAATGAGCCCGACTTCAACGGCGTGAGTGTCTTTCAGCGCCTGCCAGCGCGCATCGTCCATAGTAGTTGTACGAAGGGAAATGATCATGAGCAGGCAGCTGTTGGAATCGGCGCCGAATTCTCTACCGTCAGTGATGCGCGCAAAAATACGTGAAGTCATCGACTCCACCGTATTCCCCACCTGATAGTCGATCAGCTGTTGTTCGGGGTGGGGTAGCACGCGTACATAGACAGAGCTGCCGTTGTGCAGAGTTCTGCCATGCACCAAACCCTCTTCTAGTAATTTTATGCGCCAGGTACCAAACGACCAGAGATCCAGTTTGCCGGCGTCAGCCATGAAATCAAATACCTCAGTGGCCGGGCGATCTATAACACTACTGGCAACGTCGCTAGTCATACAGTGATAAGCCTTTTTCAGTGAGGTGGATCGCCTTACACCGATACTTTCTGAAATTTCGGATCCCGCCAGCTTTCGCTTTGCAGAATTTCCTTCAGGCGTTCTACGGTAGTCCAGATGTCGGTGTAGCTCAGGTAGAGCGCACCCAGCCCGAAGCGCAGCGCGTCGGGTTTACGGAAAGAACCGACAACGCCTGCCGCCAGCAGCGCTTCGCATAGCGGGCCGGCTCCTTCATGTGAAAAGCCGATATGGCCGCCACGTAAGTCGTATTCTTTTGGTGTGTTCACGCTGACGCCCAGATCACTACACTCCTGTTCCAGCAGGTTGATCATCAGGTTGCCGAGAGCTCTATGCTTGCTCCAGAGAGTGCTGGCATCTACCTCGCGCCAGATGTCTGCAGCGCAGCTGAATACTTCGTTGGCAATAACCGCCGGCGTGCCGGTTGCGTGTCGCCAGGTACCTTTGTGTGGTGTGTATTCTGTAGCGAACGCGAATACATCACCGTGCCCCATCCAGCCGCAAATTGTTGGCCAGGCTTTGTCGCCATGATCGGGGTGTACCCAGCAATAAGCTGCACCACCGGGCCCGCCGGATAAATACTTATAGCCGCAACCGACAGCAAAGTCGGCCTGGCTTGTCATCAGGTCAACCGGAATTGCACCGGCTGAATGAGACAGATCCCAGACCGTAAGTGCACCAGCCTCATGTGCCCGCCGGTTGATATCGGCCATATCCCAGCGTTCACCGGAGCGATAATCGACATGACTTAAATAAATAACAGCAGTATCCGGGCTGATGGAATCGATCAGTTGTTGTCGTGATTCGCATACTGTTATAACCGGGTCACCGTCGAGCGCACCGGGTAGTCCCTGGGCAACGTACAGGTCGGTCGGGAAATTGGTGTCTTCGGTCAGAATAACCCGGCCATTCAAGCGTACACGCCAGGCATACGTTAGCAGTTTATAGAGATTGACCGTTGTGTTATCACAGGCAATTACATCGTCGGGCTCAGCGCCGATTAGATGTGAGATAGCAGCACCAATCTGAAACGGTCGTTCCATCCACTCGAAATGATTCCAGCCCTGGCGGCGCAGTTCCACCCACGCCTCATCAAAAAACGATTGCATGTGTGCAGGTACTGTAGCTGGCATTGCGCCCATTGAATTGGCGTCGAGAAAAATGGTGTCGGCTTTTGGCGTTTGAAAGCGCTGACGGAATGCCGCGAGGGGATCGCTGGCATCCATCTGCAGGCAATCGTCTCGGGTTATCTGCGGTGACGCCATAGGTTGGGTACTCTGCCGGTATGAATGGACAGGCTACCATGTCTCGACAAAGTTGCGAAGCGCTCACAGAGCACCGGAACAGCAGTGTAAAATGAATAGCGGTATGAAATCGATCTATCTCGTCGGCGGGGGCGGCGGAGTTTTCCATCACTGTGATTAATTCGTGCCGGTGTGCTGCAGATACGCTGGTCTGGAGAAGGAAATTTGCAATAATGGAGTCGATGGCGAATCCGGAGCAGCAAATTGATTAATACCGCAAGCGAACAGCGTTGCCGTTTGGCTGTAGATATAGGAGGTACATTTACCGATGTGGTTCTTGAATCGGTGGCTGGTCGAAACAGTGCCAAGGTGCTAACAACACATAAAGCTCCGGAAGAGGGGGTTATGCAAGGCATTGATCAAGTGCTCCTGCAGGCGGGCAACTGCGCGGCCGATGTACAGCTAGTTATGCACGGAACCACGCTCGCGACCAATGCATTAATTGAGCGTAAAGGGGCAAAGACAGCGTTTCTTACCACGGCCGGGTTTCGCGATATTCTGGAGATGGGTTTCGAGAAACGCTTTGCACAGTATAACCTTGATGCGCGCCGCCCCGCTCCGCTGGTGCCTCGAACGTTGCGCTATACCGTGCCGGAGAGAATTTCAGCATCCGGGAATGTGGTCGAACCGCTGGATCAGGCGGCCGTACGTCGCGCAGCCGGTGCAATGCGTGAAGCCGGTGTTGAAGCGGTAGCAGTGGGCTTTCTGCACGCTTATGCACACCCGCAGCATGAACGTGAAGCAGCGGAAATATTAAGTGTAGAGCTACCGGATACAACCGTTTGCCTCTCCAGTGAGGTGTGCCCGGAAATGCGTGAATACGAGCGCTTTTCAACCACCGCAGCCAATTCCTATATACGTCCGCTAATGGCAGGCTATCTCGGGCAGCTCAGGCAGCGGCTGATCGTTGCCGGATTTTCCTGCCCGACGTTTCTAATGATGTCCGGCGGTGGACTGACCACACTGGATAACGCCATGCGGTTACCGATAAGGCTGGTTGAATCAGGGCCGGCCGGTGGGGCACTGCTCGCTGCAGATATCGCCCGGTCACGTAACCTGAATGCTGTGCTTGCGTTTGATATGGGTGGCACTACCGCGAAGATCTGCCTTATAGAAAATGGCAAGCCCGACCGCAGTCGCAGCTTCGAGATAGCACGTGAATACCGCGACATGAAAGGCAGTGGCCTGCCGGTGCGAATTCCGGTGATAGAGATGATCGAAATCGGTGCCGGTGGAGGTTCTATAGCACGTATCGACGAAATGCAGCGTATCAGAGTGGGGCCGGATAGTGCAGGGTCTGATCCCGGCCCGGTAGCCTATGGTTCCGGGGGGAAGCTGCCAACCGTTACCGACGCAAACCTGTCTCTTGGAAAAATAGATCCCGATAATTTTGCCGGAGGCCACATACTGCTCGACAAGGCAGCTGCAGCTGCCGCGATCAAAGCTGGAATAGGTGATTCCCTTAATCTGGATAGTTTCTGGTCTGCCGCAGGTATTGTTGAGATAGTCGAGGAAAATATGGCCAATGCCGCACAGGTACACGCGATAGAACGCGGCCGTGAACCTTCCGAATACACGATGGTAGCCTTCGGTGGAGGCGCACCATTGCATGCCGCCCGACTAGCCGAAAAACTCGGTATAAGCAATATAATCGTTCCAGTGGGTGCAGGTGTAGGCTCGGCTATCGGTTTTCTTCGGGCCCCTGTGTCGTATCAGGTGGTTAGAAGTTTTCGTACAACTTTAAGTAACACGAGTCTGATCGCGCTCAACAAACTGCTCAACACCATGACAACCCAGGCGCTCAATGTGGTGAAGC
Source organism: Chromatiales bacterium (ex Bugula neritina AB1) (assembly GCA_001730015.1). Lineage (GTDB taxonomy): Bacteria > Pseudomonadota > Gammaproteobacteria > Granulosicoccales > Granulosicoccaceae. The sequence goes on from MDLA01000091.1 coordinate 32,625, forward strand.
AGGGTGCTGGTGATAGTGAGCTGTACTATGAACGCCTGGTTGAATTGCGTTACCTCGGTCAGGGACACGAACTTTCAATAGAGCTGCCGGAATCGGAACTTGTTGCTGCTGATCTGCCAGTCATCAGGCATAAGTTCGAAGCGCTCTATGAGAAAATCTATGGTTTAGCCATGCCCGACGCACAAGTAGAGTGTGTGTCGTGGTCTATTACTGTTAGTACAGCGCCGCAAGCGAGCGACCCGACAACTCCATTGGCTGCAACGAACCCGGTAGAGTGCAGGCAGCAGCGCAAGGTTTATGATGCAGGCACCGGTGGCCCGATCAATCATGGAATTTACCAGCGCAGTGAGCTGACTGTTTCAGACTCCCTGGAAGGGCCGGCAGTTGTTGTTGAAGAAGAAACCAGTACCGTCGTTCCAACCGGATTTTCCATGGTTGTAGATACCGGTGGTGCATTGTCGATCAAAAAACTAACTGGTAAGGGGAATCACTCATGAGCCAGCAGAGCCTGCAATTGATTCATCATCAGGTAATGTGGACACGCCTGATCTCCGTGGTCGAAGAGCAGGCCCAGGCACTGTTGCGCACCGCGTTTGGATCGGTTGTCAGAGAGGCAGGTGATCTATCAGCCGGTGTTTATGATACAAACGGTCGAATGATGGCGCAGGCCGTAACAGGCACGCCGGGTCATGTAAATACCATGGCAATGGCTATGCAGCATTTCCTGCAGCGGTTCCCGCTCGATACCATGCAGCCCGGAGATGTTTTTGTCACCAATGATCCATGGATGGGTACCGGTCATCTTTTTGACTTTATACTGGTTACCCCTGCCTTTATAGATGAAAAGCCCGTAGCGTTGTTTGCCTCAACCAGTCACGTCACCGATGTGGGCGGCAGAGGCTTCACCGCTGATGCAACATCGGTATACGAAGAAGGCACCCTGATTCCGCATATGCGCATGCGCAGCAATTATCAGCTGAATGAAGATCTGCTGAATATTATTGCGGCAAACAGTCGTAACCCGGTTGAAGTGCTTGGTGATATTCGCTCGCTCGTATCGTGTAACGATGTCGGGGTTAAGCGATTGCAATCAATGATGAGTGAATTCAATCTAGACAAACTAGATGACCTCGCCCGGCACATATTTGAATCATCAGAGCAGGCAACGCGTGCAGCAATAGCCCGGGTACCCGATGGTGTTTATCGCTCTTCAATGACAATAGACGGCTACGAAAAGCCAATTGAGCTCAGTTCTTCACTAACCATCAGCGGCAGTAATATAGTGGTAGACTATGCTGGCAGCTCACCCGCTTCACGCTACGGAATTAATTCCCCCAAGTGTTATACAGACGCTTATTCCGTTTTCGGATTGAAGTGTGTAATAGCACCGGACACACCAAACAATTATGCCTCTCTGCAGTGCTTTGAGGTGCGTGCCGAGCCAGGTTCGTGCGTTGCCCCCGAGCGGCCGTCACCAGTCACCGCCCGTCATGTTATAGGGCAGATGCTGCCCGATGCCATGTTCGGTTGTCTGGCGCAGGCATTGCCGGATGAAACGCCCGCTGAAAGTGCCGGTTCTATATGGGTACTGGCCATGTCGAGTGTCAGTGATTCCAAGGGTAAAAATATCGAACCTTTTAATGTGATGAATGTGGGCCTCGGTGGAGTCGGTGCATCCGCATCTGCACCGGGCCTGAACACCACCGCCTTCCCATCCGGAGTAGGCGGCATTCCGGTAGAAGTCACCGAAACCGAATCGCCTCTATTGTTTCGCCACAAGGAATTTATAAAAGATTCCGGTGGCGCCGGCAAAATGCCCGGAGGGCTGTCACAGAGAATTGAAATCACCCATACAGACAACACCGATTTTTTGGTGTCAGCCGCAACCTGGGACCGGTTCGATAACCCCCCGAGAGGCAGGGCAGGCGGGCAGGATGGCAGTGCCGGAAAATCCTATCTTGCCTCCGGTGCAACACTGCAAGGTAAAACCACACACCGCATACCCGCCGGTGACGCCCTGGTCGTGGAGCTGCCCGGTGGCGGTGGTTTCGGAAATCCTTCCGATCGCAGCAAAGAAGAAGTAAAAGCTGAGCTTGAAGCAGAAACTATCAGCTATGACAGGGCCAGGGAGTGGTACAACCACAAAGAAAACTAGAAAATCAGTGGACTATTCCATTGGTTCTATATGCATAACCTGCATGCTGTAGCCCATAGGCACTTGCGCCTGACCGTCAACAAGGTGAAGTTCCGAACTGGCTGGCTGCGCCCTCAGGTGCCCGGTAATTAACACGGGGTCGTAGAGCCCTTTGACCTGATAGGCCGATTCCAGCTCCGCCAGTACCACTTGATTTGGTGGTGGTGGCGGGACGTGAATGCAGGCTCCGACAAATGGAACCAGCAGGAACTCGGTAACACCGTCCTCTTCCAGTTCAAGTGGCAGCGCATAGCCTGGCAGGCGAACCAGTTTCCCATCCAGCGCGCTGTTAACCGCTTTGCCACGTGCGCCGATTGCCTGATCACGCCCGGTCACGGCTGCAAGCAACCGATCGACATCGACGCCGTCAGAGCGGTGTTTTTCCAGCAGTGTCATCGCATTGCGATATTCCGGTCCGTCACGGGAAATCACATGCGCATTGGCGTCTGCCTGCACCTTGCCTATATAGCCGAGATCAAAGCGAATGTTCATTGGTGTATCGGCTAATGCATCCCCCAGTGGTTCCATTGGCGGCACCAGATCTTGCCATTCGAGTTTTTCTGCACCGGATATATCTACGGTTCGTGCTGGGTAATTTTGGTCATGGAATCGCATTGCAGCAAAAAGCACTATGCTGGAAATCACCGCAATGATCAGAATACGTAGCCCCATGGTGGCTCCTGATTCAAGGAACTGGAATCGCAAATAGCACAATGCAGTCTTTACAGACGAGCGCAATTATTCTGAATTATCATCGTTGCTGTCGATGGTCGGCACGCAGCAGATTCTGCGTAAACGAACGGCAACGATCAATTGCTGCCGTCCGCTCCTGCAATGGTACGCAATCAGTGCTACTGGTTTTCTCGATGGTACTATCGAGGTACTTTCTGCCGGCAACAACGTAGGAGTCTGTCCGAGAACTAGAAAAATGGAATTATACATACCAGATATAGAGATAAGTAAGATCACAATCGCTACATATGGTATGTCGTTTTGTAAAATTCCAGTTCTCGGACAGCCACGTAGGAGCCTGTCTTAGAATAAATGATCTACTGCGGATGCGGTCTTTTGGCCAGCTATTGCGATCGATTTTGTTGAATAAGAATAACTATTCGCCTAAATCGATCGCACTATCTGACTCAAAACCTCACGCCCTCGCTACGACCCTCATTCTCAGACCGGCTCCTAGCCGCCAACACCAGCGCCCTTCGGCTTGATTGCAATGGCGCGGGTCAGGCCCCCCGACATATCAACAACCTTTGCACTCAGCGAGATAAAATAGGCACCACGTGCTGGGAGTTGACCGACATTGCGGCAAAACTCGGTCCAGGAACCCCCTTTTTCCAGGAACTTTACATGCGTCATCTGCGCCATCGGTTTGCCTTCCCACATATGTCCAATCGGTCCCATTGAAGGACTATCTATAGCCAGATGTGTCACCCCTTTCGAAGCGAGATATTCAACGGCTTCCGGTGTGGGGGCTGGCCAGCCGGGAACGTTGCCGCCCACCAGTGGATCCCAGGCTAGACGGTTGCCTTCAGGAAAGGGCTTGTAGTAAAGATCGTCATAGCCCGAGTAAAACAACACAACGTCGCCAGCTTTAATTTCGCCGTTGCTTTCCTCGTCCGCCTTTATCATGTCGACCGTGATTAACGGGCTCTTTCCGCCGTCAGCTTTATCCAGGATGGCGCTCACATCGACCACAACCGCAGCCCCCATCATATTTTCAACCGGATACTTGTCACCGGTCATCCATCCGGCGTCGGACTGAAATTCAATGCCGGAGCCTTCAGGCGGAACAAAGTGCGCCGGAAAGTCAGCCTGTGTGCCCGTGTGCTCGTCAATTACCATCTGCTGGCTGTAGTAGGGGAAGACAGATTGCACAAGATTTTCCTGTACCGTATCGCCTGCACCGCCCGCGCCCTGTCGTGGGTTTTTAGAATAAGGTCCGTCCTGGGTTTCAAACCAGTTCATCGTCCAGCGCCTGAACGGCGGATGAAACGGCCAGTGTGCCGGATAGTTTTCCGAAATGGTGACAGTTAAATCGACCACTTCTCCACCACCGACCGCCGCAGCGATTTCAGATGCCGGGTCGGCCTGTGCCATTGCTCCCGTTAGTAATAATGCAACGCCTGAAGCAGTGACTAAATTACGCAATTTAAGCATTGATTTCCCTCCAGTTAAAAGCGTGAGTACATCAGGCTACACTGATAGCAAAGAATTTTAAAGGGTTATGCAGCAGTTAATGAGACAATTCTTCGAGAACACTACCGGTGATTATCGTAGCTTGTGGTTGATTAATAAATAGTCGGGAAGTTGTCAGGGGGAGATCCCCAGGCAATGCAAGTTAGCCTGCCGCATCTTGTGCACGGCTACTCGACGTTATTGTTTACCGGTACATTGAAAGCTGCCATTCGAAGTTCATCCTGGTGTTGCATAAAATTTAGAGTTAAGAAACTTATAGATCTGTATGAAAGGTGCTGCACAGAGTTTTTACTGGATTGAGCCTGGTCATTCTAAGTGATATTCAGGGAAAATGAGTACAGCGCCTTAGATGCTGCTATAGAAGTAGCGCAGCGGTCCTGGGCCGAAATTTTATGCAGCACCAGGTTCTACTGGCTGATATTGTTGAATCTCTCGATGTGTTGAGTAATGAGCTACTCGCCTGGGCTGGTCGTCCGTATGCTTATTTCGCGTTTGGTATGGGTGCATTAGAGAATGGCTGTCCGGTTTGTAGTGTTAGATCTATACCCTTGTCGACAAAGTACTCAATCAATTCAGCATGCCCGTATCTTGCGGCATAGTGGACAAGTGTCCATCGGGCATTGTTGGTTGTTATTATGGCCCCATTTTTCAGTAAAGCATCAATGACGTCGATATGCCCAGCGTATGCGGCGCTGCTCAAAGGTGTGCTGCCACTTTTGCCTGTCGCGTTCGGATTAGCGCCCTGAGACAATAGATAATTGACTATATCCAGACGACCTTCGCGTGCTGCCGCCTTCACGGGAGTATCCTGTGAACTGTCCTTTAGCTCAATGTCCGCTCCACGGGAAATAAGCATTTTGACAGTTTCAAGGTGGCCGTTAGTGGCAGCAGCAGTTAATAACGTATAGACCATCTGCGTATCGGGAGATACAAGCCCCTCGCGTATGGCTAGCTCAACCACCTGCGTCGCTCCGCGGCCGGACCCATACTCCATAGTATTAACCAATTCAAGCTCATTGAGAGCCTTGAGCTTCTGCAACAGAGTCGATTCTTGTTCAGAAAGCTGACCCGCACCAGAATCCACTCGCGTTTTTAAGTTGGCACTACTCTGGGAGCAGATGCCTATCGCAAGCAGCCCTGCAATTATGTATTTCGCGGGGACAAATATTTTCATTCTTTCCTCAAACATGCTTACCCGTCGCCACTCAGGCTAACGGAGAAAATTCTATATGTACCTCAGAAGCTCGTCGACAGCACAAATGATTCCTTTACTGGAATGATAGAATTCTTATTTGATTGAGATATCGATCCCAAAACCTCCAATGGTTATACCAACCCTTAGAATCGCACACGCACATCGAGAATTACGGTGATATCATCGTAGATGTTAAGTCGGGCACACGCCTGCCTCGGTTTGCCTCTATATGGCGTGTCAGGTAGTATTCGAAGAGTTCACTGCAGCGTTTGCTAGAATGGCTTTCCGTCTAGTAGTGCATTAGCACAGCAGGATCATTACACAGTGGCATAGTTCAGTAGCCAGAGTGGGGCCGGTCAGGAGCTAATCGGCCCGTCTATTTTACCGTCGTCGGGAACCGCCCTGTGCGGAGCCGCATGCAGAGCGGTGTGAGGGCTGGAAGCTAGATACTTCCGGCTACGCGATTAAGTGATTTTTTGGATTGCGCGACACGACGGAAAACCAGAACAGCCCCAGAATTCACTGCCTTTATTAGCGCCCTTTTTTGCTCTACGTAACACCATGGCTTTTCCATAATTAGAGCAATTCTTCTCCGGCACAGATTCGTGACGTGTTTTTAGGTTCTGTACGTGCTCCTTATCAGTCTTTCTCGAAGGCTCAAGCCTTCCGGCTTCAATTTGGGCAGCAATAGACTGCACCTGGGATTTCGATAATATTGGCAAGCTATACGATTTTATATAATCCACGAAGCCTATTCCGCGTGTAACATTTGGCGGCATCTCTGTCTTTAATGTACACTCTCCTGTAAATGCTATTACGGAGATTATTGCCTCGGGAGAAATCCCTAGAGCAGACTCTAATGTTTTTACGTGTTTAAAGTTCTGGCGAAGAGGGTTTTGAAATTTATTTTTTTCCTTGAATATCTGCTGTGTCCATTGCGCTTGACTTTCTCCGCCGAAGATCCAGCCTTTCATGTTCTTTGTTTCCACAACAAACACACCGAACTGCGAAACGAAAATATGATCTATCTGGGTTGTGCCATCATCAGTTGGTAGGGTTACATTATGAATGGGATGATAGACATCTTTTGGTAGCTTAATCTTCGCTAGGAACTTTACCAGAGCCTCCCCAATGATGCCCTTTACTTTCGGAGTTCTGAGAAATCCAATGAAGATGATAAACGGCAATACCCACAAAATTTGTTTTACTGCAGCTTGTATAATTGGTGTGAAATCCATGTTAATTCTACCTCAGTACATCTAGACTATTCTCACTTAATGCCAAGCTCAGCGGCACTTCACGCGGGGGCTGTTTGTGTGCATCACTGGAAGCCTGCGAGCAGCACTGCGAGTTGCTGAACAATCATATCATATAAAGTGGCCCAAGACCCATTGTTGGTAGAAGTAGGGGTGCAAGATGACGAAGCCTGGTGATCTAAGAGTCACTGTAAATAATGCAGTTGTGCAGAGAAAGTATATGTTATTACCCGGAGAGATCTGGTTAACAGGCGATCGTCTCTGACCCTGTGAGGCCGGGGTTTAAAGCCGTCCGGCACTTCAGCTCTGTCATCGGTTGAAAGTGAGCGAATAGATGGCAAACGATAGCGCAGGTGGTGGCAGCACTGCCGGTAATTTATTAGAAGCCAGCAGAGCGCGTAGTGCAAACGCTCACTGTAATGGGTGAGGAAAGGTGAAGGCCTGAACCTGATGGTCAATATGGAGCCTGAGTTTACTCACAGTGTATTGGCCCGACCGGAAATCATTACACCGTGGCGTAGTTCAGTAGCCAGTACTGGAGCGGACCGGAGCTAATCGGCCTGTCGTTTTTACCGTCGTCGGGAACAGCCCTGTGCGGATCCACAAGCAGGGTGGTGTGGGGGTTGGAGGCTAGATACCTCCGGCTACCTGATTAGCTGCGATCATCCGGCTCTACAAAAGCATTAAGCCTATCCGCAATCTCAGTACACTTACTCAAAGGTACGCCTGTTGTAAGGAGAGCGCCGTTCTCAAGAGAAATATTCCCAACCGCCTCTCCAGAAAACATAAAATATGCTTTTCCCTCTCCGGAAAATACAATCTCCTCTTTCGTAAACGGATTTTTACCTATCCTATCTTCTATCTGTTTCAAGGAATTGTCAGTCTGAATTATTTTATTCCATTCAGCTAAATCTATATCTCCTGTTGTTCCTCTAATTATTCCGAATTCCAAGTCATCGGCGTTTGTCAGATCCACGCTCTCATTCTCCGTTACGAATTAACTGGTAGTACACCCATATAAGAATACAAAGAAAATAATTAACAATTCCTTCATATGCACGATAGCGCTCGTTCTTTTTAGCTAACGCCAACCACAGGGGCAGTGAATTTGGTGGTCATTTGTGTGTGAATATGGGGAGGCACGACCATACACACAAACGGGCGCCGCGAGCACGGTGCAGTGGTTGGTTTTGTTAGCTCTCCCATGGCAAGTCATCCCAATGTAAATAATGATTCACCGCCTCTTCAGCAATACTATATCCATGACCCCTGGTGCTTGTTCTTTTATATTTCACTTTCGCGTCTTTGAGTATTGACTCTGCCAGCTTCAATAGCTCGCTTGTATCACCTTCAGCGTAGTTCTCATGACTTTCATCGAATATATTGGATAAATTTCTAGCCTTAGCATTCCCATTGCTTTTTTCATACGCTATTTCTTGTGTATATTGCAGCATGCTAGCCAGCACTACAGACAATCTATGCGTTCTACCGCTTGGAACCATGCGGTGAATCATGTCCAGCCAAACACTGTAAACCTTTTTTCCAACAACCGCTTCAATCATATTTTCATATATTCCAGGTTTTACATGCCGAGTATTTCTCGGGAGCTAAACTCCGCTTCAGTCGTAGTGCATGGGTTAGCCATTTGTGTGCGAATATGGCGAGCTTGCGAGCTGCACATAAACCGACAACGTGTACGCTGTCGGCTACAACGACTTGTGTACGCCCGGCATGGGCATGAACTAATGGGGTGAAAGTCCCCTGTAGGAGGATCACCATTTAATACAATCATTGATTGATATTAGATGACAACTACTGGCAAATGGCAAGGGCAGAACCGTGAGGTTTTGTCTGAAGGAAGCCGCGAGCAAAACTGCGAGCTGATGAACAAGAACATCATATGAGGCGTAGGCACTGGGAGCCTGTCCGAGAATGAATGATCTACTGCGGACGCGATATTTTGGCCAGCTATTGCGATCGATTTGGTTGAATATGAATAACTATTCGCCCAAATCGATCCCAATATCTGACTCAAAATCTCTCGCCCTCGCTACGACCCTCATTATCGGACAGGCTCCTGGCTCATTGTTGGCGGAATAGGGGCACAAGACGACGAAGCCAGGTGATCTAAGGGCCACCGCAAATGATGGAGTTGTGCAGTGAAAGATTATGTTCTTATCCGGGCAGATATGCCCGGCGAGCAATCGTAAACGAACCAGTGGGGTGCTGGTCGAACAAAACTCGGTATCCCGACGGTGACGAACCGGGTAATCCAGCAAGCAATATCTCAGATATTAACGCCCGTGTTCAGTCCGGCCTTTTCGGATAGCAGCCTGGGGTTTCGTACCAAACGTGGGGGCAACAAGCAGTACAGCAAGTCCACCGACAGTTAAAAGCAGGAAACCGCTTTGCGGTGGACGTTTATCTTTCAAAGTATTTTTATCGGGTAAATCACAATCTATTGATTGCACTGAAACTAAAGGTCGGCAAAGATAAAAGCCGTGTTGTTAAATCGTCTGAAAGCGAATTTCCCGGGTTTGGTTTCCGTTCCGGTAATATAAGATGGAGCGAGAAAACGCAGGAGCGATTCAAAGATAAGGCGCAGAGCGATTGATCATCCACAACTGTGGGGTGTCGATGAACTACCAGCTATTCAAACTCAGCCAATATTTACAAGGCTGGATCAATTACTTTGGAATCGCCAACGGCTACCAGCGTTGTCTGGATCTGGATCACTGGATTCGACGACGAGTGAGAATGGCTTACTGGCGCCAGTGGCGAAAGCCACGCACCAAAGTAAGTAGTTTGATGAAGCTGGGGGTGCATGTACGCACAGCGGTTGCATGCGGTATTAGCAGTAAGGGACCTTGGCGTAGCTCAAAAACTCCGGGCATCCAACAGGCGCTATCTTTAGCGTTTCTAAAGTCCGAAGGTCTGGCGAGTCTGCGTGATGGATGGATCAAGCTTCACCATTCTCAGTGAAACGCCCTGTGCGGACCCGCATGCAGGGTGTTGTGGGGAGGGCTGGCTAGATACCAGTCCTTACCCGATTATACACTGCATGAACCACAAATAAGCTATGTCAATGGCTTTGCTGTCTTAAGAATCTCCATTCCATGTTTCGCTTCGGCAGACATCAACGGCATTATAGATGCTTTATCATTGCTAGCCAGAGAGACTATTTCCTTCTGTTTTTCACCAAGATGTTCTAGCATAAATGCTATTGCTGCATCTGGTTTTGAGGCCATATCTGGCGCAGACTCTTTCACAAAGCTTTGTAGTTCTGATTTCAAACTACTCGTTTCGATTAATTTGTTGATATTATTTTCCAGTTTGTCCACCGGTTTTTGGAAAATACGTTTTACAGCCGGACGAGTACAAATGGCTGCGGCCCAAAGAGCACCACCAAGCGCACCGATAGCCACTCCTGGTACGGCTCCAACACCGCCAACAGCAGCACCTCCTGTTCCACCCCAAGCAGAACCTACGATCATTCCTGATATAATAAATCCTCCTGTGCACACATATTTCCCTGCAGAATCATCACTCATATATGTTTTCCTTTGGTTTGATTTGTATAACATTCTTATTCAGTTTCAATATGACGTGTTTAAACGCGTCATGTTGACATATATCTCCGGATCTCCATTTTGTGGATTCCCCCCATTTCTAAAATAAAAACAAGCGCTTTCGCTTGCCGGACACAAAAATAGTAGCAGACAAAAACATCATACCGCACGATAGCATGCGGAACCAGATTCCGCGCGGAGTACAGTTGTAAAGAACAAGCTGTAAAAGTAATCAACCATGTGTTATTGCTCCTTACTTTTCAATAGTCGTGGGTCTTAACCCGCATAATTCATGGGATTGACGGCATCTCACCTGATCTTTGATTCCCGAGCGAATATTTTCTCTTGCAAATATCAACAAGTATTGGACGCGAGAAGAATATACGCTGTGAAATCCCTTGCCGTGAATAAGTAATGTCTGCGCGTTATGCTCGCCACCCCATGAATAATCCAGGTAAGGGGCGCTGGAAGTACTTAAATTCGAATCTTGATACTGACTTTGTTATTGCTGTAATCAGCAGCATTTACGGTTGCTCACGGGTGGCATGTAGCTCGGCTTTCATTCGCCCGCCTGCACATCGATCGACCAGGCCCTGCTGAAGTTGTCAAAACAACATAAAGCAAATATCTCCCGCCTCGGGTGGTAGTCGCGATAGTATTGGGGCGTACTCAAACTACCGTAGGACCGTCATGATCTTTCGAATACCTTCAAGCAGAATTTTCAATCGGCTTTCCGTTTCTCTACTGGCGGCTGCCGGGCTGCTGAATGCGGGAGCAGCAAACGCCGCAGGCTCTATCAATGCGCTGGTCTGGTGTGATCACACGGACCCTGAGTTCATCGAGCCATTCGAACAAGCTAATGACGTCAAGGTTAACCTCAAGGAATTTGAGGGCACCGGAGCCGCGTTGTCGATTCTTGAGCAGTCGCGCCCTGGAGACTGGGATGTATTGATCATCGATGGCGTTGATGTGCCGGCGCTGGCGAAAGATGGCCTGCTGGCGAGTGTGCCGGAGGAGGCGCTGCCAATTGCTGATATCTGGCCGCAGGTGCTGATGGAGCAGAACCATAAGATTGACGGTCAGTGGTACGGCATGACCGAGCTGTTTGGCTACAACACGATTGCCTATAACAGGGATAATGTCGATCCCGCTGACATGCTCGACATGACTTCTATGTGGAGTGGAAAATACAAGGATCGCATCGCCGTATACGACTGGCATACGCCGATGATCGGGCTGGTTGCGATGGGGCTGGGTAAAAAGACAGCAGATTTATCTGAAGCCGACTTGCCTGAAATCAAGGAGACACTTTTCGAATTGAAGGCCAATGCATCGCAGTTTACCGATGTTGTCGCGAGCCAGACAGCGCTTGCCACGGGCGAAGTGGATATTCTTTTTGGCGGCGGTGAATGGCTGACCGGGGTGCTGTCACAGGAAATGCCGAACCTGGATTGGGTGCTGCCGGAGCAGGGTGGCTTGCTGTGGTCTCAGTCGGTGACAATGCTGGCCGATGCGCAAAACCCTGACATGGCGCTTAAATTCATGCAGTACATACTTAGTCCCGAGGGGCAGGCAAGGCTTGCGACATCGTCCTGCTATTGGGCGATGCCGGCGAATATGAAAACCGGCGATCAATTAAACGATCAGCAGAAAGCAGCGCTGCGCTGGGATCAGCAACAAGACTATCTCAATAATGCTCAGTTGTACCCGTCCGTCGATGCGGACCTGAATGTGAAGATGGAAGACTTGTGGACCGAGATGCTGCAGCAATAAGCTCGCTGTCGGGAAATCGAATGGTCTCAATGCATGGGCGAACGTTGCCCGTGCGGTTGATCAGTTCTATAGCTCCGTGAATGTATCTTCGTTACTCTGGCTGAAGAAGCTGACTTATCATTATGGCTAGCCACGGTATAGCGAATCGATTGACCGATTCAGGTTTTCGACGCTGGCGATTTGTTTTGCCAGCGCTGTTGTGGACAATAGCTTTTTTTGTTGTGCCGTTATTGTTTATGGTGGTGATGAGCCTTTGGCAGCGCACTGGTCGCGAAATTGTCGCAACCTGGGATCTGCACAACTATCTGAATTTCTTTTCTAAACCACATCTGCTCAAGGCTCTGTTCAACTCGCTGGAAATCGGCGTTACTGTTACGCTGATCTCGATTGTGCTGGCGTATCCGCTGGCATGGATCATCGCGTATCGTGTGCCCGAGCGGTGGCAGCGAACAGCTCTGATTCTAGCCATTCTGCCGTTCTGGACATCCTATGTTGTGCGCTCGTATGCGTGGCTGCTGGTGCTGTCTAAAAAAGGTATTGTGAATAGCTTTTTGCTCGATACTGGCCTTATTGCCGAACCACTGGCAATAGCGTCGAGCCGCTATGCGACGATTATCGGTTTTGTGCATTTTTTTGTCATGCTGCTGACGCTCACAATCTATGCGAACCTGAAACAGTTGTCGCCGAACTATGCGCGCGCAGCGGCTGATCTCGGGGCCGGGCCTGTCCGCACGTTCTGGCATGTGACTTTGCCGCTGACCTTGCCCGGTGTGATGGTTGGCGGCTTTCTAACCTTCGTGCTTTGCATTGGTGATTATATAACGCCGAAAATTCTAGGCGGTAGCAATGAGCTGGTACTGCCACAGGTGATCATGTTGCAGATAGGCAGGCGTGCCGATTTTCCAAATGCGGCGGCCATGTCGATCATTTTAATGCTGGTGGTGACAATCGCTTATGTGCTCTGCGCGCGTTGGCTGAAAATGGAGCGCAGCTGATGGGCTCCGTTCGGCATCGCCTGTCAAATACGCTGGCGGCACTGTACGCCTTGCTGTTGTACGGATTTATATTCTTGCCTGTCGGTGTGCTGGTGCTGTTCTCATTTCAGGACAGCCGCCTGCCGATCATGCCATTCAAAGGGCCGACGCTTAAATGGTATAACGCAGTGCTTGGCGATAGCCGGCTCACAGAATCTATGCTGAATTCGCTGCTCGTTGCACTGGGATCATCGATTATAGCGGTGTTACTCGGCTTTCTCGCGGCTTATGGTCTTGCGCGGTATCTGTTGCCAGCCAGAGGGCTTCAGCGAGCGCTGTTGACTGCCCCGCTGACCGTTAGCTACCTGATCATCGCGCTGGGCTTGCTGATATTGTTCAATGCTATTGGTGTGCCGCGCTCACTGTTGACTGTAGGCATCGGCCATGTGGTGATCAATACTCCACTGTGCTTTGCAATTATCTATAGTCAGCTGGGTGATCATCAGGTCAATATAGAAAATGCCGCTCACGACCTGGGCGCAAGCGAGTGGCAGACATTGTGCCTGGTAACCGCGCCAATGATGATGCCGTCAATTCTGGCGAGCTTCTTCCTTGCGCTGACTCTCTCCTGGGACGAGTTCATTATCTCGTTTCTATTGTCGCGGTTCGATGTCACGTTGCCTGTCGAAATTTGGGGGTTGTTGCGTTCCGGGCTGAATCCGAAAACCAATGCGGCGGGATCACTGGTGTTTTTAATTTCGGTCGTGTTGCTGATACTGGCCGAGTTCCTTGTCTTCAGGCGTCTGTGGCGAAAATCCAGTGCCGGTTGATTCCATCTGCTCAGGGCGGTTAGGCAAACGCCAGAAGGCGAGCCTGCTATTTATATTCGGTTATATAAACAATGGGGGCAGGCGATGACAGCCAGTGTTGAAATTGTGCAGTTGTCCCATCGCTTTGGCAATTTCACCGCACTTCGCGATATCAATCTGACGATTGAGGCTGGAAGCTTTGCTGTGCTACTCGGCCCGTCCGGCTGTGGCAAGACGACCCTATTGTCCATACTCGGCGGTTTCATTGAGCCGTCTAACGGCTTCGTGTTGCTGGATGGTGTTGATGTTACCCATGTGCCACCGGCAAAGCGCGCGACGACAACAATGTTCCAGGACTACGCGCTATTTCCACACATGACATTAATCGACAACGTCGGCTTCGGTCTGCGCATGCGTGGCCAGCCGAAAAAACAACGCCACAACAGAGCTGGCGAGTTGCTGGAGCTTGTCGGTTTGAATGAGTCGGCAGGTAAAAAGCCACACGAACTGTCCGGTGGGCAAAGGCAGCGGGTGGCGCTGGCGCGTGCGCTTGCGGTAGAGCCGCAGGTGCTGTTGCTCGATGAGCCGCTTGGTGCACTCGATCTGAAACTGCGGCGCCAGATGCAAGCTGAACTGAAGGCGATACAAAAGCGCGTCGGCACAAGCTTTGTTCACGTGACCCACGATCAAGAGGAGGCGATGGCGATAGCTGATCAGATTATCGTTATGAATGCCGGCAGGGTAGAAGACATTGGCACACCGGAGTCAATCTATCTGCGGCCGCGATCAGCTTTCTCAGCTGCGTTTATTGGTGAGGCCAATATGATAGACGGATCAGTTAAGAATATACAACAAGGGCGCGTGCAGATCTCTACAATCTTCGGGCTCATCGACCTCGATACAAATCAGAATGCCGGGCCCGCTATTGCTGTGGGAGATGCAGTGCTGCTTTGCGTTCGACCGGAACAGCTCGTGCTGTTGGCAGAGGGGCAGGCAAGTGAAGAATTTCTAGATCTGGGTGTCGCAGAAGTCGTTGACAATACGTTTTTTGGTTCGTTTCAGCGTTGTGAGGCATGCATGCCGGGTGGCCAGCACTTTACCCTGCATTTGCCGCAGACAATCAGAATCAATCGCGGTGAGAAATTACCGCTGCGAGTACGGATCGCGTCAGTGAGGTTACTGTGTAATGAGCAGCCAACACCCGATTGAGGAGGCAATATGGAGCGCGTAAACGCCGAAGACTGGTACAGCGTCCGCAAATTCAGCGACGAAATTCGCCTGATAAGCGAGCTGCATATCACCGAGTTCTATCGTTGCAATATCTGGCATATCAGAGGTAGCCGCTCAGATGCGTTGATCGACAGCGGTATGGGAGTGGTGAGTTTGCGAGAGCAGGTGCCGCTGGTCACCGAAAAAAGTCTCGTCGCGGTCGCCAGTCACACGCACTTTGATCACATTGGTTGTCATCATGAATTCGAGCATCGCTGCGTGCACGCGGCGGAGGCGGAATTACTGGCGGCACCGACGCGTCAGAACACGCTAGCCGACCCGTATGTTAACGATGAGATTTTCACCGCCTTGCCGCCTCTGCCGTATTTGTCGTCGACCTATGCGGTAAAGGCAGCACCAGCATCACGAATACTGGTGGACGGCGATGTGATCGATCTAGGAAATCGGCAGCTCGAAGTCATCCACACGCCAGGCCATTCACCCGGTGGCATAGCGCTTTGGGAGTCGGCAACGGAAACGCTTTTCAGTGGCGATATCGTCTACGATGGCCCGTTAATCGAAGATACTTATCATGCTAACGCCGAAGACTACTATGCAAGTATGAAGCGATTACTTGATGTTCCGGTGACCACGGTGCACGGCGGGCATTTCGAAAGTTACGGTCGAGAGCGTCATCGACAGATTATTCGCGAGTGGCTCGATACTCTCTGAAAAACCCATACGGCAAATTTGCTAGTCTTTCACAATGACCGATCCGAACACCCTGTTAATAGTATTCCTCACCTTCCTGTTGGCAGGGGTGGTTAAGGGAGTCATCGGTATGGGTTTGCCGACAGTGAGCCTCGCGCTACTAACAATGGCAATAAATTTACCCAGTGCAATGGCATTGTTAATTGCCCCGTCATTGGTAACCAATATCTGGCAGGCGGTTGTCGGGGCATATACTCATACTGTTTTGAAGCGAATCTGGCCGTTTTTATTTATGGCGGCAGCAACTGTCTGGATCGGCGGCCTGATGCTGTCGCGCGTGAGCGATACCGTGCTCTCTGCTCTACTGGGCATGCTAATTACACTATATGCCGCCAGCACTCTGGCTGGCTATAAAATTAAGGTTAACCCGCAGCAGGAGCGATGGGCAGGGCCGGTGCTGGGCATACTAAACGGAGTATTAACTGGCATGACCGGATCATTTGTAGTACCCGGCGTAATGTTCCTGCAGTCTATTGGTTTGCCACGGGATATGCTTATTCAGGCGATGGGCATGCTGTTTACGGTATCAACGATAGCCTTGGCGTTGGTGCTTCGTCAGAACCAAATGCTAACTCCCGAACTTGGAATGTTGTCAATTGCAGCAGTAGTACCAGCAATCGTTGGTATGTGGTTCGGACAACGTATCCGTCAGTATTTATCTGAGCAACTGTTCCGTAAAGTTTTTTTGTGCTCGTTGTTGATTCTGGGATTAGTTGTGCTGATTGGAGCAGTCAATTAAGTCAGGTGAATTCTGTCATAGCCAACTATACGAATATTCAATTCGGAGTAGAGTAAATTCAATGAGCCTGGCTGTGCTGTGATGCCTGAAAAGAATGCTGCCGATTATTCTATTTGGAAAAGTACGTTACTTTAGAGGTGACAAGGGTAGAAACATTTCATAAGCAATTCTGCCTGGGTAGGATTCAGCAGGCAATATACAAGGGCTACACCCGATTTTCTCTTCGATATAGTCAGTTTGTGTTGCGTAGTCGTAATTACTCACTCCCTAACTCATTGTTTTCATAAACACATTCAGACTCTATAGGAGGGTTGGTCATACCTCTACCTTATCCTGTATAGACGGACCACGTATGACGAACGATGTGTGCGGAACTTCTACGTTCAGTAGGCGGTGTTTCTCCATTCTCGCAACACAGAGGTATTCCCCAGCTTGGACTCGAACGGCTTTGCCTTCTACACTAACCTGAATAATTCATAAGATTGAGGGAGCTGTAGGTCCAATTGTGTTAAAAACCCTTTAGCACAAGACTTTTCACAACAAAAGGCCCCTCAGTTGACCAACGATACCACGCGACATGGGTAGTTTTTGAAAATCTTCATGATCGAGCAGTTCACCTTCAATTTGACCAACCCGACAGCAGCGTCGATGGTGGCGCTATTTTACTCAAGGCGGCAGACGAACGGCTTCAGCTAACGGCGTCCCTGGCCAGCAGTCTGCACGACAAGCGTAATCCTGCCTATATTACCCATACTTATCAGGGTCTGTTGCGGTAGTGTGTTTATGGTTTAGCCTGTGGATACGAAGACTGCAACGATTCATCGAGACTCAGAGCCGATCCAATTCATCGATTCGTTCTATATCGAGGTTCAGTTGACGGTCAAGAGCAGGCACCGCAGGCAACCCTTTGTAGCTTTGAGAATGCAATTGACGTGAGATCCATCGATTGAATGGCAACAGATTCGATAGACAGAACCAGCTGCACCCGGTTCATGAGTAATCAATTCCGGGTACTGCTTAACGCTGCAGCATATGTACTGATGCAGGAGTTAAGACTCAATGCCAAAGGCGCTTTTTCGTTAGATAAAGCGCAGGTGACCACAATAAGAGAGAAACTACTCAAGCAAGCGGTACGGCTAAAGAAAACGACACGACGCTACGTACCGCATTTATCGGACACTGCGCTGTGGCGTGTAGACTGGTGTGCCTTTGCGCAAAGATTGGGTGCAGTGCCCACCTAATAAAGGCCGCCAGCCAGAACTGAGTAGTTTCTATGCCGCCAAAACACAATGGCGGCGTTTCGTTGTTTGCGATGCCTTTAATAATTGATAAAAAATCAGTGTTATCGTGACAGAATTCGTTGCTTAACCTAGAAATACCGCGCGAAACTTCACCTCGGCTAATCGTGAAAGCAGCGGCCGATGTCGGATTCGGGATTTTTGATTCTATACGGCATCGTATGAATAATGCAGGTTAATCGTTAATCGTTAATCGTTAATCGTTAATCGTTAATCGTTAATCGTTAATCGTTAATCGTTAATCGTTAATCGCTAATCGCTAATCGCTAATCGCTAATCGCTAATCGCTAATCGCTAATCGCTAATGGCTAACTGTGAGCTGTCACTATTTAGCGGCTTATTGTGTACAGCCACAACAACATAAAGCGTTAGTTCCGAAGGCGTTCGTATGTTGTTTCGCCGGATCCTGCAAATATCTGCGCTGAATAGCGTAGTTCCCAGGGGGGCACTTTGATTTTGGAAGTGCTGCCATAGTGGGTGGGAGCTCCGTCTGATCCTGTATTCTGGCTAATCACGACATCATTCATTGACAATTGTTCATCGAATGGGAAAATGCCTTTAAGGGAGTATTCGCTCACCTTTTTTCTTACTGGAGACCCAGACAATGAAGTTATTGAAACACGCTAGTGCTTGTTTATTGTTGAGTGCCGGCCTTGTTGGTCAGGCAATTTCCGCCGAATGTATTGCGCCCGCCAACCCTGGAGGCGGGTGGGATTTCACTTGCCGGTCTATCGGGAAAATCATGCACGATATCGGTGCAGTCGACAAACCCATCCAGGTAACAAACATGGCTGGTGGTGGCGGTGGTCTCGCTTATTCTCACGTCGTCAATGAGCGTGGTTCCGATGAAGAGCTGATTATTGCAGCTTCATCCGCTACGGCTACGCGCCTTGCTCAAAATGCGTACGCGGGCATGACTGCGGATCAGGTTCGATTTCTGGGTGCGATCGGTGCGGATCCAGGTGTAATTGTTGTGGCAAAGGATTCCCCGTTTAACTCATTAAACGATCTGCTCGATGCGGTGAAAGCTGATCCCACATCGGTGACTTTTGCCGGCGGTTCGGCTGCGGGTGGATTCGATCACCTCAAGGTGCTGATGGCGCTGGGCCGGGTCGGGTTTACTGAAATCGCAAAAGTGAAGTATATCGGTGTCGATGGTGGTGCAGATGCGATCACACAGACAATCGGTGGGTTCACGCAGGCAATGACAGGTGATATTTCCGAAGTTGTTGGCTTCTTAAAATCGGGTGATGTCCGCGTTCTGGCGGTATTGACTGATGACCGGATTCCGGGTGAGTTTAACGATATCCCGACAGCGAAGGAGCAGGGCATTGATGTCGTCGCAGTAAACTGGCGTGGTCTGTACGTTCCTAAAGATATCTCGGAAGATGCCTACAGCAAGTGGTCAGATGCGCTTGCCAAAGTGGGTAGTTCCGACGAATGGGCAACAGCAATGGCTGCTAATGGCCTGGCGCCGTTCAATAAGGTTGGCCCTGATTTCGCGGGCTACCTTGACGGTGTGATCGCTGAAATCCAGACCCTGTCGAAAGAGCTGGGTGTTATTAAGTAGTGAGCGATCGAATATTCGGCGCTATAAGTGGTTTGGTGGCACTTGCGTATATCGCAAGTGCTACTCAAATTCAGGTTGGCTTCCTGCCCGATCCGGTTGGCTCAAAATTGTTTCCGATTCTTATCGGCTCCATCGCGCTTTTGTGCTCGATAACAATTTTCCTGAAGCCCGACGAATCTCCTGACTGGCCGGGGGCTGTAACCTTTATTTCAATTTTGTGTGCAATCGTCGCATTGGTTGGGTATGCCTATACCCTCAAGCCTCTCGGTTTTCTGATTCCCACAGCAGTAGCTTCAGGCATCATTAGTTTTCTTATTCAGCGCCGGTTTCTCACTGCGATAATGACGGGTATGGGGTTGTCAATCGGGTTGTTCTTTCTATTTAAATACGCGTTAGGGCTTGGGCTTGTAGCGTTCTCGAAAACGTTGATCGGCTGACTATGGAAGTTTTTTCGCTCCTGGCTGACGGATTTGCCGTCGCTCTGACACCCACCTCGCTCATGCTCGCTGTAGCCGGTTGCATTATCGGTACTATGGTCGGTGCGTTGCCGGGTCTTGGGCCTTCCAACGGTGTGGCCATACTGATTCCACTGGCGTTTTCGCTGGGTCTCGATGCTTCCCAGGCGCTGGTGCTGATGACCAGTGTGTACTACGGCGCAATGTACGGTGGTCGTATCTCATCT
Source organism: Chromatiales bacterium (ex Bugula neritina AB1) (assembly GCA_001730015.1). GTDB lineage: Bacteria > Pseudomonadota > Gammaproteobacteria > Granulosicoccales > Granulosicoccaceae. The sequence continues at coordinate 52,869 of MDLA01000091.1, forward strand.
ATTCTGCTCAATATACCCGGTGACGAACCCGCGCTGATGACCACGCTCGATGGTTATCCCATGGCGAAGCAGGGGCGTGCTGCAGATGCCCTCGTGCTCTCGGGTGTAGCGTCATTTGTAGGTGCGACATTCGCGACAATCGGTTTAATGCTGCTTGCGCCAATTCTCGCACGAATAGCTTTTTTGTTTGGACCGGCCGAATACTTTGCGCTTTATTTGCTGGCGTTTTGCACGCTCGGTGGAATGGCGTCGAACAATCAGCGCAAAGCCGCCATAGCTGCCTGCATCGGGTTGGGTATTGCCATGATAGGTCTCGATAACAACAGCGGCCTGCCACGCCTTACCTTTGATAGCCTGCATTTGATGGACGGAGTCGATTTCCTTGTAGCGATTGTCGGCTTGTTTGCAGTGTCGGAGGTTTTTATCTTTATAGAAAGCCATGGAAAAAACTCGGCAATTGGAGTCAAGCTGGGAAAAATCACCATTCCGGTTAAAGATATAATAAAAAGTTCTCTGGCAATGATCCGGGCGTCAGTTGTTGGATTTATAGCGGGGGTTTTGCCGGGTGCAGGTGCATCTCTGGGCAGCTTTCTCGCCTATATGGCCGAAAAATCTGTCTCCAAAGACAAAGATACTTTTGGTACCGGAAACCCGCGTGGCGTTGCAGCTCCCGAAGCCGGTAACAATGCAGCGGCCGGTGGGGCTTTGGTTCCCATGCTTACTCTGGGTGTTCCGGGTTCAGGCACGACAGCAGTGTTGCTGGCCCTGCTAATGACACTAAACATAACGCCGGGGCCTTTGTTGTTTCAGGAAAGGCCGGAGCTGGTCTGGGGCCTGATTGCAACGCTTTTCATAGCGAACTTTGTTTTACTGATTCTGAATGTGCCGTTAGTTAGAATTTTCGTTAAATTGCTCAGTGTTCCGGCATGGGTGCTTTTGCCCGGCGTCACTATGGTGTCTTTTGTTGGTATTTATTCTTTGTCCGGAAGCTACTTTGATCTTCTGCTGATGATCGGGTTTGGTGTGCTGGGGTATTTCCTGCGAAAGATCGATGTACCGACGGTACCTATTATATTAGGGATATTGCTTGGTGGTCATATGGAAGATAATCTGCGGCGGGCTATGGTGATTTCTGGTGGTGAATGGACCTATCTATTTTCATCACCCATAGCAATTGGTTTGTGGATTGCGGCTTTTGTCGGATTTATAGCCCCCATGTTTTTATCCAGGTTTTTCAAAAAGCCACAGGCGATCACAGACTAACGATTGTCGCCGGTAACAGTCTGACAAGGGAAAGAGTTTGACAACACGAGTACTTGTACCCTCGGGTGTTTTAGGGCTTGGCTTCGATTCCGCAGCACTGGCCGCAGGTGTTGCAACCCGGCCCGACATCATAGCAATTGATGGTGGCTCCACAGACAGCGGTCCTTATTATCTCGGCACCGGAACGTCTAAATATTCCCGAGCGGCGTGCAAAGCCGAATGGAAGCAATTAATGCTGGCGCGCGAGCAGGCACAAGTGCCGCTGGTGATCACTTCCTGCGGTACCTGCGGCACAGATTCAATGGTCGAGTGGATGCTTGAGATAACCCGTGAACTTGCAGCCGAATTATCGCAACAAGTTACCGTCGCCACGCTGTACTCCGAGGTATCGCCAGACCTTATAAAGGAGCAGTTGGTACAGGGTAGAATTCTGCCGCTGGCCCCCGCGTTTCATATAGATGCGGCTTCGGTGGAATCGATTGATCATATTGTTGCATTAGCAGGAGCCGAACAGATAAATGCCGCCCTTGCTACAGGCGCTGATATTGTTCTGGCAGGGCGGGCAACCGACACGGCCGGCATTAGTGCGATGCCACTGGCGCGAGGGGAACAGCACGGCGCTGCATGGCATGGAGCAAAGATTGCTGAATGTGGGGCGCTTTGCTCTACCAATCCAACCAGCGGGGTGATAGCGCTGGAGGTCGATAAAACTGGCTTTTCCGTTTGGCCTCTGGCCGAGGCAGCATCGTGCACACCGCATTCGGTATCTGCCCATATGCTGTATGAAAATGCGGATCCGCATACCCTTTATGAGCCGGGGGGTGCGCTGGAGGTTCATGACGCACTGTACAAGTCAATAGACGAAAAACGAGTGCGGGTCACAGGGTCCAGATGGGTACCCAGCGACCAGTATACTGTGAAACTGGAGGGGGCTAGATCAGTAGGGTATCAGTCAACGCTCATGGCAATTCTGCGTGACGCGCGCTATGTTGCCAATGCCAAAGTCTGGGTTGATCGACTCACCAATTACCTGGAAAAAGAGATTGCCTCCCGTATGGGTTTGGCCAAAGATGACTATGATGTAGAGTTTCGTTTGATCGGAGTCGATGCGGCGCTCGGAGAATTGGAGGTTCGGGTATCTGATCCTGCAGAAATCGGGGTTCTGGTGTTGGTCTCTGCTCAAAGCGAAGAGCTGGCCGATGAACTGGCGAAACTAATCAATCCATTTCTACTACACTACCCGCTGAACGATAATGAGGAACTGCCGACCTTTGCCTTTCCCTATTCACCGGCACAAACCAATCGTGGTGCAATATATGAGTTTTGCCTGAACCATGTGCTGGTACTTGAGGAGCCAATGGATGGCTTCCGGTTGGAGGTACACCAGATATGATGCTTCTACAGCGAAATTGTAGGCTGGATAAATTGAAGAACGCCGCACGATGAAAGTTGGTGAGCAGGTTAAGAAAGTTCGATCTAAGAATGCAGGGCCCTTCTGGATTACCGTAGATGTGTTCTGTGGTGATGACGAGACATATCAGCAAATGAATAAGCTTTTGTCTTCTGCCAGGGTTGCCGGGCTTTATCAGGTGCCCCTGGAAACTCTAAAGCGGTTTGAAATGCCGGATTTGTCGGTACTAAAATTCAGTTTTCCCCGCTCTGTAGTTCAGGGTGGACGCTTTGATCGCGATATGCACGGCGCACAGATGAGTGTGTTGTTAGCTGAGCTTGATCTGGCTGAGTAGCCTGGAAAGAAACAGCTCCGGCTAGTGGTCCGCTCTGCTGAATTACGGGAATATTCCGGTTCGAAATATCAAATTTATACTTTCGAAGTACAGTGAACTTTGATGGTAGCGGTGCACTAGCTTTTAGCGGTGGTGTGCTGTGCTAATGTACTCCCCCAGAGTTTTTCAAATTCTCTCATGAACCCCTTAAAACTATTTTTTTCAGAATCCGTTCTCGCTCTATCAATTGCATTCGCTGAATCCCAGACGTTTGTGCGCTGCTCTTAGCCTGGTTGCCGACGGGTCAATCCTCTCGTTAGTTGAAATCGTTTGAATAGATGATAAACAATAGCGCCGGTGATGGTAACGTCACCCGCGATTAGGTAGAGATCAGTAGACGAGCCTGATTGGCAATAAGGAGTCTGAATCTACTCACTGTGCATTGTCCGTTCTGGAATCGTTGCACAATGGCGTATTTGAGTAGATGGCGTTTTAACGGAAAGCGGCTAGTCGGCCCATCTGTTTTGTAGTTCTTCAGCAGCCGGTCTGTGCGGAGCCGCATGCAGAGTGGTGTGAGGTCCGGAGGCTAGGAGCTTGTTTGAGAATGAAGATCTACTGCGGACGCGATCTTTTGGCCAGCTATTCCGATCAATTTTGTTAAATATGAATAACTATTCGCCTCAATCGATCGAAATATCTGACTCAAAACCTCACGCCCTCGGTACGATCCTCATTCTCAGGCAAGCTCCTAGGTGGGTGTCCGAGAACTAGAAAAATAGAATTATACATACCAGATATAGAGATAAGTAAGATCACAATCGCTACATATGGTATGTCGTTTTGTAAAATTCCAGTTCTCGGACAGCCACCTAGGTGGCTGTCCGAGAATGAATGATCTACTGCGGATGTGGTCTTTTGGCCAGCTATTGCGATCGATTTAGTTGAATATGAATAACTATTCGCCTAAATCGATCGCAATATCTGACTCAAAATCACACACCCTCGCTACGACCCTCATTCTCGGACAGCCACCTGGATGCCTCCGACCATCTGGTTATATCTATTTATCACTGCATCGAACTTAAGCCGAATAAGTTTCCCTCGGTATCCATACATACGCTCACGAAACCATACTCGCCAATAGACATTTTAGGTTTAATAACTTTACCGCCCGCGCCTATAACGCGCGATTCTTCCACTGCGCAGTCATTAACCCCAAAGTAGACAATCGTACCGCCTGTCACGGGTCCGGCTCCCTCTCTTTTCACTAATGCGCCGCCGGCACCGTAACAAGCCATATCGGTCACAAAGCCTTTCATTATGACAGAAGTGTCTGTTGGGTCAGAGATAGTTTCAAATTCCCTCTGAAGCACGTTCCCATAGAAAGTTTCTGCTCTGCTCATATCGTTCACGTAAATATCAAACCAGCCCACTGCATTTTGTTTCATGATGTTATCCTCAATGTGTTTAAGGTGTGATCATGATAGTGCGTGTTGCCAGACCGGTATTGTATAAATCAGACATCATACTTGCGAAAGTACCGGGCTGGAGTGTAGCCGGTAATCTTTTTAAATGAACGTATATAGTGAGATTGATCAGTATAAAGACTTGCATTTTGTTCTTTTAACGATCGCTGCAAACGCATCACCTTTAAAAAATCATGAGGCGACAAACCGGTTGCTTCCTTCAAAATTCTCTGCAGCTGACGAGGGGAATGGTGGACGATTTCAGCCATTTCAGAAACACTACGCACATGATCTAAATTGGAGAGTATTTTCTGAACAATTTTGTTTTGTCCGACAATATCTTGCTCGATTAAACTCGATACTAAATTAGAGAAAACAGGGATCTTATCTGTAAAAATCAGAGAGGCAGTTTCAATATTTACATCGATAAGTGGTAATTTTCCTGAATATTTTGAGCCGACAAAACTATCTTTAGTCTCGTTGGGGTTTCCTTTCCACACCCCGGGGAAAAACTGAATGCCCGCATAGTTAAAGTCTTTGCCAAGGTTTAATTCGGTATACGTGGTTTTTAGCCCAGTGACACCCGCGATATCTGTATCTTTTTGATTAAACAGAATATTAATGCAACCATCGGGAATTGCGTGAAGCGTAAAATTATCGTTCAGTATTGCTTCGGTTTTTAATTGCCAATAACTATGAACAATATCGCTCAGTTCTTGCGGTGGTTGGAATTCATTATAGATAACAGCGCCAGAATGTTTTTCCATTCCGTCTTTTACGGGATCATACATACTTTAACTGGTATTTATTTGCGTAAGGTTGGAGTATTCGGCGTAAATATAACGTTCAGTACAGCTGGCGGTTGAAGCGAGACGTAAGTTGTATCTCTGGTGTTGCTTGTGCGCCCGGCATGAATAAACTAATGAAGTGAAAGTCCTCTGTTGGAGAGTCACTGTGTATTCATGGAAATAAGTATGCTTGAACAACTAGCGAACGGCAACTGCAGAGCTGCGAGCCGATGCGGAGAGGAAATCCGGAGAATAGCTGCGGAGTGGTGAATGAGTGCATCATATAGAGGCGTAGCTTGAAGGAGAGGTGGCACTAGATAAGAAACCGTGTGGTTCAACGGGTAACGTAAATTTTACATAAAGCGCAGGTGCAGTGAATACTGCTCATTGTCAACAGCGGAGTGCACAATGGGGGAGGTAACGGGTCGGATCACTGATGTCGGGCCGGTTCGGTTGCATGGTATGGGTGTGCGCCTATCGAAGCAAATTGATGCAGGCAATTGTTTCAAGCAAAACGGACGGGCCGCTTTTTCGGAGCAGGCATAAATCTATTTCAAACGAAATCTTTCAGATTCGCTCTGATTTGAATCTTACAAAACACACCTGACACCGTATACTGTTGCCCGTATACGGCATTAACAATCCATGGATATCCGCACGAAATTGGAGCGAAACAATGAAAAATACAAATGTTATCTGGGAGTTCGTAGACAACCACTGTGACGCTTTCGTAGAGCTCTCTGATCGGGTGTTCGATATTCCAGAGACACTCTACAACGAATATAAATCTGTCGCTGAGCACAAATCCATGCTGGATACGCAGGGTTTTCGAGTCACCGAAGATGCGGCGGGCATCCCGACAGCGGTGCTGGGTGAAGCGGGTGAGGAGGGGCCGGTCATTGCGATCCTTGGCGAGTTTGACGCCTTGCCCTACCTCAGTCAGGAACCGGGGGTTGCCGAGCCAAAGCCGATTGAAAGCGGCGGCAACGGTCACGGCTGTGGCCACAATTTACTGGGTTCAGCGGCCCTGCTGGCAGCGACAGCGGTAAAAGACTGGATGGCAGAGACCGGGGTAAAAGCGCGCGTGCGTTACTACGGCTGCCCTGCGGAAGAAGGCGGTGCGGCAAAGGCCTTTATGGTTCGCGACGGACTATTTGACGATGTAGATCTCGCCATCTCGTGGCATCCGGCAACGTTCACCGCGGTGAACAAAGCAAACTCGCTGGCCAACACGCGGATCGATTTTACCTTCCGCGGCAAGGCTTCACATGCAGCGGCAGCACCGGAACTGGGGCGCAGCGCGCTGGATGCTGTTGAACTGATGAATGTTGGTATTAACTATATGCGCGAGCACATGCCTGATGATGCCCGCGTACACTACGCCTACCTGGATGCAGGCGGGGTTGCACCGAACGTGGTGCAGCACCAGGCAACTGTGCGGCAACTGGTCAGGGCGCGTGATCTGCCGGGCTTGCGAACCTTGCTTGAGCGCGTTAAAAAAATTGCCGAGGGCGCGGCCCTGATGACTGAAACAACGGTTGAATCCAACGTGTTTACCGGCGTGTCAAACCTGCTGGGCAACCGGCCGCTCGAGGAGGCTATGCAGGCTGAGCTGGACCATCTAGGCCCTGTAGAATTTGACGATAATGATCGGGCATTCGCTAAAGAAATACAAAAATCACTCACCGATGAGGATATTGCCGTTTCTTTCAGGCGTTGCGGCATGCCAGCACCTGATCACGAACTTCCCCTTTGTGATTTCGTCGCGCCTCTCGATCTGACCGGTGACGGCGGAGAGGGCTCAACCGATGTCGGGGACACCAGCTGGGCGGTGCCAACCGTGCAGGCTCGCGTAGCAACTTGCGCCGTGGGTACGCCATTCCACACCTGGCAGACCGTGGCTCAGGGCAAGGCTCCGGCGGCGCACAAAGGCATGATTTACGCGGCGAAGGTGATGGCAGCAACAGCGAAGCGCGCAATTGAAGACAAAGCACTGCGCGATGCGGCACAAGCTGAACACAGAGCGCAACTTGATAAAACGCCGTATATATCGCCACTTCCTGCGGGTGTAAAGCCGCCGGTTGTGAAGCGCGAGGACTAATCACTCATGGCATCACCGCGCATTGCCCTGATGGGCATGATTCTCGAGTCGAACCGCTGTGCCCGACCGGCTACCCTTGCCGATTTCGAAAGCCTGACCTGGCTTAAAGGCGACTCGCTGCTGGCCGAGGCACGGTCCGGGGCGCCTGCACTTGCCACTGAATTTTCGGCCTTTGTGCAGGCTATGGATGCAACCGGCGCGTGGACACCGGTGCCGGTTTTACTCGCCGCCTGCCATCCGCACGGCCCTGTAGAGAAAGAGGTATTCGACGCCTATTGCACAGAGATTCTGGCGGCTCTTGATGAACCGGTGGACGCGGTTTATCTGTGCCATCACGGTGCCATGGTGGCAACGCACCTTGACGACCCCGATGGAGAGCTCGCCACATTGGTGCGGCAGAAGGTTGGCAGCGATGTTCCGATTGTGCAAACACTGGATCTGCATGGCAATATCTCCGATAAAATGACAAGTGCGGTCAATCTTATCTGTGGCTACAGAACCAACCCGCATGTAGACATGATCGAGCGTGGAGAGGAAGCCGCCTTCTCGCTACGGCGCATCCTTGCCGGCCTCGCGCGGCCCCGGGTTGCCCATGTTAAACTGCCGCTGGCACCCGCGTCGATCAGTTTGCTCACCGCGGCAGGTCCCTATGGAGAGTTAATCGACTACGGTCAAAAACGACAGGCAGAACACGCTGGTACGATTCTGAATGTATCGATCTTCGGTAACTTTATATTCTCGGACGTACCCGAAAACGGTGTTTCCATTGTTGTCACCGCTCGCGATGATCTGTCGGTCGCAGAAGCACTGGCCGATGAAATTGCAACGATGGCGTGGCAGATGCGCGATCGATTTATCCGCTCGCTAACGCCGGTGAAAGAAGCGGTTGCGATTGCGACCAACTCGAACCGCAAGCCGGTTATTTTCTCCGACGCAGGTGATAACCCCGGTGGTGGTGGCTCAGGGCGAACCACCGAACTGCTGTCTGCACTGGCAGAGGCCGGTGCAGAAAACGTTTTCTACGGTTCGTTCTTCGATACAGAGCTTGCACGGGAAGCACATAAAGCCGGTGTCGGTGCGCACTTTACCGCTCGCTTCAATCGCACTGCCGGCACACAAACATGGGAGCAGTGGGACGCGCCGTTTTCTGCAGAGGCAACCGTTCTGGCGCTTAGAGAAGGCGATGTCACCGGGCGACTGGGTATCTTTGCCGGCCGACGCTTGAAGCTTGGCCTTTGCGCTTTAGTTGAAATTGGTGGCATCAAGGTGGTGGTTATCTCCGATCGCGCTCAAACCGCTGACCCCGTATTGTTTGAGATGTTCGGCCTCGATATCGCAACGGCTCAAACGGTAGTTGTGAAGTCACGCGGTCACTTCAGGGCCGGGTTTCTACCCTGGTTTCCACCCCAACAGGTATTCGAGATTGATACCGAAGGGCTGACTTCGCCGGTGCTGGAACGCTGGCCACTGGCGCGTGTGCCACGGCCGAGTTTTCCACTCGATGCCGATGCTGGCTGGCCGGGTGCGTCAGCCTGATTGTTACCCTCGGTCACCAGGCTGCTTTGCGAATCGTAATTTAGGTTGTTAAGATCAAACCGTCACCTGACCATGTGAACAGGTATTTATATACCTTAAGTGTGCTGCAGCGTGTAACAACAACAGGGATCCAAAATATGACATTCAGAACCACTCTCGGTGCATTCATTGCCTCGGCGTTACTGGCTGGACCGGCCTTATCCGAAGAACTAACCATCGGTCTTGCATCGGAACCAACGGCTATTGATCCGCACTTCCATAATCTCGGACCAAACAATGCCTTTGCGCGTCACGTGTTCGACCGGCTTATTCTACAAAACGAGTTACAACAACTTGAACCCGGTCTTGCCGTGTCATGGAAACCCATCGATGACCTGACATGGGAATTCAAGCTGCGCGAAGGGGTGAAATTTCACGATGGCAGTGACTTCACCGCAGATGATGTGGTTTGTACATGGGAGCGGGCCCCGAATGTGCCTAACTCGCCCTCGTCCTTTGCCACCTACACCAAAGGCAAGACCGTTGAAAAGGTCGACGACTACACCGTGCGCTTTAAGTCGGCAGCACCTTATCCCCTGATGGCAAATGATATTTCAACCGTTACTATTGTTTCGAACGAAGGCGGCTGTGACGGCACCACCAGCCAGTATAACGATGGCACCGCGGCGGTTGGTACCGGCCCGTTCAGGTTCGTTAGTTACAAGCCTGGAGATTCGATAGTTGTTGAGCGTAACGATGACTATTGGGGCGACAAACCCTACTGGTCAAAAGTTACCTTCAAGCCTATTAAATCAGGCCCGGCACGCGTTGCCGCATTGCTGGCCGGTGATGTTGATGTTATCGCCTCTGTTCCCACCACCGACGTATCCACACTGGAGAAAAACGATAAGGTTAGCCTGAGTCAGGGTGTATCAAACCGGGTGATCTATCTACACCTCGATCATAACCGGGTGGATTCGCCATACGTAAAAGCAAATGGCGGTGGTGCTATAGAAAATCCGTTGCAAAAGCTTGAAGTGCGTAAAGCCATTTCAATGGCAATTAATCGTGATGCTATCGTTGACCGGGTAATGGAAGGTATTGCAATTAAGGCCGGGCAGCTTTTACCCGACGGCTTTTTCGGTGTCTCTGAAAACCTTGAGCCAGTGGCCTACGACCCTAAAGGCGCTAAAGCGATGCTTGCCGCGGCAGGTTATCCAGACGGCTTTGAACTGACCATACACGGGCCGAACGATCGCTACATTAACGACGCCAAAATAGCCGAGGCTATCGGCCAGATGCTGACACGAATCGGCATCAAGACCGCAGTCGAAACTATGCCGCGCTCAGTCTACTTTGGTCGTGCCTCTCGAGGCGGTCCCGACAAAACCCCCGAGTTCAGTTTTATTCTGGTTGGCTGGGGTGCCGGATCAGGTGAGGCTTCTTCACCACTGAAGTCACTCATTGCCACGCACAACCCCGACAAAGGCTGGGGCTCATCAAACCGTGGTCGTTACTCCAATGCGGAGTTCGATGCGCTTCTGGATACAGCACTCAGCGCTGTTGATGATGCCGAGCGTCAGGATCTGTTGGCCAAGGCTACAGAGATGGCAATTGAAGATGTTGCGATTATCCCAACGCATTATCAGGTCAGCACATGGGGCACCAGGAAGGGCCTCAAATACGTCGCACGTACTGATGAGTACACGCTTGCCATTGGTGTCGAGAAGGAGTGACTGTTTAGTTTAACTGCTGCGGGGGCCATCGTGCCCCCGCAACCGTAAACTGGTATCAGCATTCACTCTAACCCATGACAGCCTTCATTATCCGGCGGCTTTTACAGGCTGTTCTGGTCGTCTTTCTGATGTCGGTGATTGTCTTCTTTGGCGTCAATGTGATTGGCGATCCGGTCGACATGCTGATCAGCCCGGAGGCAGACCAGGAAGAGATCGCGCGGACTATTCAGGCGCTTGGCCTTGACCGGCCCATTGCCGAGCAATATCTCTATTTTCTAAAAGGCGTTGCGACAGGCGATTTCGGCAAGTCATTTATTTTTGGCGAGCCAGCGCTGAAACTTATTCTGCAGCATATGCCGGCGACCGTTGAGCTGGCATTGTTATCGTTATTTATGGCTATCGTGCTCGGCATACCACTTGGCTTGTATGCCGGCCTTTACCCGGATAAAAAACTGTCAAAGGGAATTATTGCAGGCTCGATTCTCGGTTTTTCGCTGCCGACATTCTGGGTCGGGCTGATGATGATTATGTTGTTTGCCGTCATCCTTGGCTGGCTGCCGTCAACCGGGCGTGGTGACACCGCAGTTTTCCTTGGCATTGAATCGAGTCTGTGGACACGCGACGGTCTGAGCCATCTTTTTCTACCGGCACTTAACCTTGCACTAACCAACATTAGTCTGGTTATCCGACTGACGCGAGCAGGCGTTCGCGAGGCCATGCATCAGGACTACATCAAGTTTGCACGTGCCAAAGGCTTGCCTGAGAGTCGGGTAATCAGTGTGCACCTGATGAAAAACATCATGATCCCTATTGTCACTGTACTGGGGCTTGAGTTCGGCGGGCTGCTCGCGTTCTCGGTGGTGACGGAATCTATATTTGCATGGCCGGGTATGGGCAAGCTGTTGATCGACTCACTGCTGCAACTTGATCGACCGGTTGTTGTCGCTTACCTGATGATTATCGTTGTCTTTTTTGTCATCATCAATCTGGTTGTGGACATACTCTATTCGATCCTTGATCCGAGAGTACGACTCAGGGACCAAGGCCTATGAACACGGAATCAAAAATCCTGCGGGAAACGCCTCTGCAGCGGTTCTGGTCGGAATTCTGCGAAAGCCGGATTGCCGTTGGCGCGCTTGTCATGCTGGTGATCATAATTGTGCTGGCCGCGCTCGCACCGTGGATCACACCGCAAAACCCCTATGACCTTGCACAGGTTGATGTACTCGACGGCAAGCTGCCACCAGGCAGCGAAGCCTACACCGGCTACACCATGTGGCTTGGTTCCGATGGTTCCGGTCGTGATCTATATTCTGCCATTCTATATGGCATTCGAATTTCATTAACTGTGGGTCTGGCTGCGGGTTTTATAGCACTGATTATTGGTACAGTCATCGGTCTGATTGCAGCGTATTCCGGTGGTCGTGTCGATGCTTTTATTATGCGTGCGGTAGATATTCAGTTATCTTTCCCTGCAGTTCTGATTGCATTGGTGCTGGTGGCAATTCTAGGTCGGGGTGTCGATAAAATTATCATTGCACTGGTCGCCGCTCAGTGGGCCTACTATGCACGAACGGTGCGCGCGACAGCACTGGTGGAAAGCGCCAGGGAATACGTCGAAGCCGCGCGCTGCCTGGCGTTGTCGAGCACCAGAATCGTGTTTCGCCACGTGCTGCCAAATTGCATGGCCCCTCTGATTGTTATTGGCACTGTACAGACCGCATCGGCCATTGCGCTGGAATCGACACTCAGTTTTCTGGGCGTTGGACTGCGCCAGACAGAGCCATCACTTGGCGTTTTAATATCGAACGGATTTGAATACATGATGTCAGGACGCTACTGGATCAGCTTCTTCCCCGGATTTGCGCTGTTATTGACGATTGTCTCGATCAACCTCGTGGGTGATCAGCTGCGCGATGTTCTAAACCCGAGACTCAAGCGTTGAGTGTTCTATCGGTCAACGGCTTAAAAACCCATTTTTTTACTCGCGCAGGCGTGGTTCGCGCTGTTGACGGTGTCAGTTTTAGTCTGGACCGTGGCGAGATCATGGGGCTGGTTGGCGAATCCGGGTCAGGTAAATCAGTGACTGGATTTTCAGTGATCGGGCTGGTTGATCCGCCGGGGCGTATAGTCGAGGGTAACATTGTCTTTCAGGGCGAAGACCTCGCCAGCCTGCCGCCACAGCAGATGCAGAGCCTGCGCGGATCACGAATCGCAATGATCTTTCAGGACCCGATGATGACACTCAACCCGGTCCTGCGCATTGACACGCAGATGATCGAAGCCATTCAGGCTCATGAGAAAGTATCACGCAAGGAAGCCTGGACACGCGCGCGAGACGGCCTGGCTCAGGTCGGCATTCCAGGCGCGGAGCAGCGGCTTCGCGCCTACCCACACCAGCTATCGGGTGGTATGCGACAGCGCGTTGCAATAGCCATTGCATTTCTGAACAACCCGGATCTATTAATTGCCGACGAACCAACCACCGCTCTGGACGTTACCATTCAGGCGCAGATTGTTCATGTAGCACAGAAGCTCTGTCGTGAACGCGGCACCGCACTGATCTGGATTACCCACGATCTGGCTGTCGTTGCCGGACTCGCCGATCGAATTGCCGTGATGTATGCCGGCAGAGTTGTCGAGGCCGGTGCTACCGACGATGTGATCGATCATCCACGCCATCCCTATACCGTCGGGCTGCTCGGCTCAGTGCCATCAGCCAATAAACGCGGCCAGCGCCTGACGCAAATACCGGGCATGACCCCGAACATGCTGTCGTTGCCCGCAGGCTGCGCATTCCGGGAGCGCTGCAAACATGATGATAACAACTGCAGCGTCGCCCCCGACATCACAACCGATGACGACGGTCATGCCGTTCGGTGTTTTCATCCGCAGCATCAAAAGACGCCGGCATGACACCCATCATTGAAGCTAAAGGCCTGTCTAAAAAGTTCGTAAAAAGACTCGACTTTGCCGGCAAAATAGCGCAGAGGCTGGGGGCTGGTATACACGAAGAGGTTGTGCATGCAGTCGATGATGTCAGCCTGGCCATCAACCCGGGCGAGGTCGTGGGTCTGGTTGGTGAATCCGGCTGCGGTAAATCAACACTCGGGCGAATGATCGCAGGCATTCTGCCTCAAACAGCTGGCTCCGTATTGCTCGACGGAAAAGATACTGCAGAGATGAACGGATCTGAACAGAAGGCCGCCGCACTTGCCGTGCAGATGATCTTTCAGGATCCTTTCGCCAGTTTGAACCCGCGTATGCGCGTCGAACAGATAATTGGTGAAGCGCCGCTGGTCCATGGGTTGACGGATCGTGCCGGTATTAAAGACTATGTCGACGAAACCATGCTGAAAGTCGGGCTCGATCCCGCATTAAAACAACGCTATCCGCATCAGTTTTCAGGTGGCCAGAGACAACGCATCGGTATAGGCCGAGCGCTCGCTGTCAAACCACGATTTCTAGTCTGTGACGAAGCGATAGCCGCTCTCGATGTGTCAATACAGGCGCAGGTGTTAAATCTGTTTATGGACTTACGCGAACAGTTCGAACTAACTTACCTGTTCATTTCACACGACCTCAGTGTCGTTGAACACATCGCCGATCGAATCGTTATTATGTATCTTGGCCGTGTTGTTGAAGCCGCCCGCACCGAAGCACTGTTTGAAGACCCGCAGCATCCCTATACTAGAGCGCTGTTGGCCGAAGTGCCACGGCTCGATCAGCGCAAGCGCGACTTCACACCGATAGTTGGTGAAATACCTTCGCCCCTGAATCCGCCAACCGGCTGCCATTTTCATCCGCGCTGTCCGCATGTAATGCCAGTTTGCAAAGCTGAAGTGCCGATGCTGAGCGAGCGTAACAACTCACGACTAGTGAGTTGCCACCTTGATGAAGGTGGGGCAGATTGAGATTTTTGAAACCCAAATCCCCGTGGCAGTCACCATCACCATCCGGATCAAACAGTCATTTAACCGCTCTTATCTGTCGCGAGTTCATCGAAAATTCCCTCACCGTACCCTCACGGTACTCAAACATCTAGCTACAAGCCGGATAGCTAGAGAGCCGGCCGTTTTCTCCGTACGGTGTGGTGAGCGTGCGAACCGCGCCATCAAAGCATGGGACTATTTTGTGAAAGATCAAATGGGAAGTTAAAAAAGATCAAACGGGGTCAAGTCTACAAATCAGTTATAAGTGTGTTATTGTGTAAACTATGGCGAGACCACAGCGAATAGAGTATGAGGGGGCGTATTATCACGTAATGAATCGTGGTAGGGGGCGTCAGAATGTATTTCATGGATCAAAGTACTATGAAGTATTTTTATTGTGTCTGGAGCAGGCAAATAAGCGATTCGGCGTTGAAATAAACGCGTATTGCCTGATGGGGAATCACTATCATTTGCTGATACATACCCCGAGAGGGAATCTGGGCAGGGCGATGCGCCATGTGAATGGGGTTTATACCCAGTACTACAATAGAATGAAAAAAACAGATGGGCCGTTATTCAGAGGAAGATACAAAGCAATTAATATTGAAGTTTCAAGTTATTTGCTGGAAGTGAGTCGATATATCCATCGAAACCCGGTAGAGACAAAGAAACCATTAGTGGAACGGCTAGAGGAGTATCAATGGTCCAGCTATCCGGCATACAGGAATCACATAGACACACCAGAGTGGCTGAATAAAGAAACGGTTTTTGGAGAGCTGGGATCAGGCCAGCCAACCAGGTCATACGCTCGATATGTGGATCATGGAGTTGATGAAGAAACAGAGCGGTTTTATTCAAAAGATAATTGGCCAGTGGTGCGGGGTAGCAAAGAATTTGTTGAAAATGCGCATCGTCATGCGTTGTCAGAAGGCAGGGAGGTAAAAAGGGTGCGATCAGTTGTTCCATTTGAGCGCGTAGTTAAAATAGTGTGTGAACACTATGATTGTACGGAGGCAGAGGTGTTGAAATCAAAAAGAGGGAGGCAAGAGAGAAATATATCCCGCTGGATGGCGATGAAGTTGACCCAGGAAAATACGGGAATGACATTGTTGGAACTCGCGAAGAGGTTTCAAGTTGGAAGCTACAGCGCGATATCAACGACAGTAGGAAAGTTGAATAAACTGATGGGATCAGATAGAAATATATTAGCGGAGTATGAATTATTGAGATCAGAAATAGCTGAAAAGTAGACTTGACCCCATAGTTGTGCTTCGCTGGATGGCGATGAAGTTGACCCAGGAAAATACGGGAATGACATTGTTGGAACTCGCGAAGAGGTTTCAAGTTGGAAGCTACAGCGCGATATCAACGACAGTAGGAAAGTTGAATAAACTGATGGGATCAGATAGAAATATATTAGCGGAGTATGAAT
>MDLA01000092.1 GCA_001730015.1 Chromatiales bacterium (ex Bugula neritina AB1)
CATTCTAAGTGATATTCAGGAAAAATGAGTACAGCGCCTTAGATGCTGCTATAGAAGCAGCATAGCGGTTCTGAGCCGGAATTTTATGCAACATCGTGGTTCAGCCGAGCGATACACACATTCGGAGCCAGACAAGCTGACAGCATCACTTTATGCTATACCTGATTGCCAACGCCGGACAATAAACTACTGGAATTCGAATGCCGCTACTTACAACCTGCATCGGGGCTTACCCGAAGCCCGAATTCGTTAAACTGCCAGACTGGTTTACAGTGGAAGCAGGCCCGGATACCGCAGACCCGACTCGCTTCTGGGTGGACGCCATGAAGGCGATGGGGCCTGATGCCGCTGACATTATCAACAAGGGCGTCGGTGAGGCAATCAGTGATCAGGTCACCGCCGGTATTGATATCCCGACAGATGGCGAGATCATCCGCGAAAATTACATTCATTATCACTGTCGGCACCTGAACGGCTTTGACTTTGACGGTTTAACCAATAAAGAAGTGCGTGGTGGCACTTACGCAGCGGATCTGCCAACAATCCGCAACACCGTCAGTATTGATCAGCCCTTTCTTTATAAAGAATGGCAGGCGGCACAAGCACACACTGACAAACCGGTAAAAATGACGATCCCGGGGCCGATGACAATCTCCGACACCAACGTCGATACGTTCTATAACGACCCGGCAAAGCTCGGGGCAGATATCGCTGTTGCGCTCAATAAAGATGTGCTGCGCCTGGCTGAAGCCGGCTGCAAAAATATTCAGATAGATGAACCGCTGTTTGCACGAAAACCACAGCAGGCCCTGGACTACGGCTTTGAAAATCTTGAGCGGGCTTTCCACAACTGCCCGGCCGATGTAGTGCGAACTGTTCATATGTGCTGCGGCTACCCCGATCGACTCGATCACCCGAACTACCCGAAAGCGGATCAGAACGCCTATCTGCATATCGCTGATGCGGTTGAGCAATCGAGTATTAATGCGGTATCTGTTGAAGATGCCCATCGACACAACGACCTCAGTCTGCTGGAACATTTTAAATCGACAACGGTTATTTTTGGCGTGGTGGCCATAGCCAAAAGCCGTATAGAACCTGTTGAAGAAATTCGCTCCCGTTTGCAGCAGGCGCTCGCGCACATTGATTCAACTCGGTTGATTGCAGCACCCGATTGCGGACTCGGGCTGCTGGATCGCAACACTGCGGTGGCTAAATTAACTAACCTGAGCGCGGCTGCGAAATCGGTTTAACAAGGCCAATCGGGCAATCAGCGGAAGCTATAGATAAAAAGCACTAAACGCGAAATTATAGATCCTGCCAATGGTGGCAGGCCACCAGATGCTCACCGGACATTGCATCAAGCCGGGGTTCCTGCTGCCGACACAAATCAGTGGCATGCGGGCAACGTGTCTGGAACTTGCATCCCGGCGGCGGGTTAGCCGGTGAAGGGATCTCGCCCTCCAATTTTTGCGCCTGCCCGCGGTTATCCGGATCGAGCGATGGAATAGCTGACATCAGCGCGCGCGTATACGGATGTCGCGGTGCGGTGAAAAGCTCGCGTGTCGGAGCAGTTTCCACCAGCCGGCCCAGATACATTACCGCCACATGATCGCAGACATGTGCAACCACGCTGAGGTCGTGACTGATAAATAGAAAGGTTAGCTGCATCTCGTCAGAGATTGCCTGCAGCAGATTCAGCACATCGGCCTGAATTGATACATCGAGCGCGGCGACGCTTTCATCGGCAACAATAAACCGCGGGTTCGACACCAGCGCCCGCGCGATGGAAATCCGTTGGCGCTGGCCACCGGAAAACGCGTGCGGGTACCGACGCAGATGCTCCAGATTCAATCGACATTTGGCGGCAACCTCGCGTACACGTTCGTCTGTTTCCTCGCGACTGCCGGTTAGCTGCATCACCTCCAGCGGCTCTGCAATGATGTCTCTAACCGTCATGCGCGGACTGAGCGCAGCGTAAGGATCCTGAAAAATAAGTTGTGCGCGTTTGCGGAAGTCTTTGAGTTCGTCACCGGCCAGATCATTGATGCGATATTGAACCTGCTCGTCGTTGTATGTGACCGTGCCGCGAGAAATCGGTGCCGCCTGCAACAGGGCGCGTCCCAGTGTGGTTTTACCGGATCCCGATTCCCCGACCAGACCGAAAAAACTGCCGCGATCTATATGCAGATTTATACCATCAACCGCTTTAATAACCGGTTTTGGCCCAAACAGGTTTCCCCGCAACGGAAAATGAACCGATAAATCCTCTGCGCTTATAATCGGTGTTGTCACGGAGTGTTCCCCGAGCTGGCGGGTTGCCGTAAAACACACGCGACCTTGTGCCCCGGCTCAACCTCGGTTACTGATGGCACAACCGTATTGCAGTGATCCGCCAGTGCCTGTGCACAACGAGTATGAAATACGCAACCCGCCGGGCGTTCCAGTGGCGAGGGTATATCACCGGGTATCGGTGTCAGAGGTGCGTCAAGATCGTCGAGGCGCGGTAAAGCATTGATTAGCCCCTGTGTGTAGGGGTGAGATGGTGTGCGAATAACCGGACGTACCGGTCCGGTCTCCAGCAATGTGCCCAGATACATCACCGCCACGCGATCCGCTGTTTGCGCTATCACGCCCAGATCGTGCGTGATAAACAAAATGCCCATTTTAAATTCTTCTACCAGATCGAGCATCAGATCGATCACCTGGGCCTGAATGGTAACGTCAAGAGCGGTGGTGGGCTCATCGGCAATCAGCAATCGAGGTTTTGTCGATAAGGCCATAGCAATCATCGCGCGCTGGCGCATACCGCCCGAAAATTCAAACGCATATTGCTTGAAACGCTTAGAGGCGTCGGATATTCCTACCCGGTCGAGCATATCGATTGAATGCTCCTTCGCCTCCGCTTTCGTCATAGAAGTATGAATCTGCAGTTGCTCGACCATCTGGCTGCCAACTGACATCGCCGGAGCAAAGCTTGCCATGGGTTCCTGGAAGATCATCGAAATCAGTCCGCCACGAATCTGCTTTCTATCCTGCGGGCGTTTCAGTTGCAGAACTTCAATCGACTCTTCGCCGGTATTGATGGTAATGCGGCTGTTTTCTCCGTATACCGCATTTTCGGCGTTCAGCAGCATCAGGGATTTCGCGGTTACCGATTTACCGGAGCCACTTTCCCCGACCAGGCCCAGTACCTCGCCCGCAGCGATATCAAAGCTGACATTATCGACAGCGGTTACCAGCCCTTCTCCGGTTCGAAACCGGATGGACAGATTTTCAACTGAAATCAGCGGCTCTTGCGTAGCTTGTGACATCAGTGCTTGTCCGAATAGGGATCAGCGGCATCTCGAAGGCCGTCGCCGACAAATACAAACGCCAGTACCAGTGCAATGAAAAAGATCACTGGAATGAAATACCACTGGTAGTTCAGGAGTACGTCGGCTTTAGTTACGTTCTGCAACAGCACACCCAGCGAATTCACCGGATCTTTAAGCCCCAGCCCAATAAATGACAATGCAGTTTCAGACAACACCATATAGGGAAATGAGATCACCAGATCAACAATAATATAGGAAGTGAACGACGGCAGCAGATGCTTTCGAATAACGTGCCCCGCGCCCGCACCGGACAGCTTTGCCGCCAGTACGTAGTCCTGGTTGCGCTCTACCAGCAAATGCGTGCGCACACGTCGCGCAAGCGTGGGCCAGCCGATCAGGCCGAGAATTATAGAGATAAAAAAGAACCGCATTTCCGCTGACCAGGTATCTGGCACGAAGGCCGCGAGCGCCATAAATAGTGGAATAGCCGGGACCGTGCGCACAGCATCGGTGAACATCTGTATAAACCCATCCAGAATACCTCCGAAATAGCCAGAGATACCGCCGATCACCAGCGCCAGTACAAAGCTGATAAAGACTCCGAGCGTACCAACCGCGAGCGAAGTATAAATAGCATGCAAAGTACGCGAGAAAATGTCTTTACCTACTGAATCTGTGCCGAAGATATGTATGCCGCCATCGCTGACACCGAATAAATGCTTGGTAAATGAGAACCCGGGTATTGTGAAGTCGTAGTTCTTGCCGGGTAAATTTATTCGCCAGTTAAAATATTTGTACTCCCAGCCATCAACATACAGTTCAAGATAGCGTCTTTTCTCTTTGTTGATTTCAGTGACCCAGCGAAAATTTGTTTTGATCGAACGAGTACGCTCGACGGTATACAAAAACGGTCTTGCCGAACAACCATTATGATCACAGAACCTCGGAATTTGCGGCGCACCATTCTGATAATCTTTGTCGCGTCCTTTGACGGTTGGATCGTAGGGTGAAAGAAACGGTGCAAATAAGCCCAGCAACATCAGAAAAATTAAAACGCCACCAGCCCACATCGCACCACGGTTTGCTTTGAAGCGAGTCCAGATGAGCTGCGATTGCGTCGCCGTAAAATACTTTTCTCTTGCCAGCTGATCAGGCGTAACTGCCGCACTGCTTGCCTTTGCGTCGGGGGTATTATTTCCGCTATTTTGCTTTGAAGACATTATTGGTCCATCCAGCTAATAATGACGGATTCAGCGTGACTGTCTGCGTACACAGCAAGCCGTACCTTCGAAGACATGGTTGTTCTACATAGGAAAAGCGCACCGCAGTCTGTGGGCTCAGACAGCCGCACGGAGCCAATGAGCGGTCCCACGGTGGTGTTACAGCACTTGAAATGAGAATGACTTTTCTGTGCAAACCGCGCCTTGCTGTGAAACCGCTCTCTGGCTCTGAATCGGTAGTACTTAGCTGCATTGACCACTAGCCTTGCCCCAGCACAGATCTGCGCACTCGCGGATCTATTATCGCGAGCGCTATATCAGTGACAAAATTCAACGCCACAATAGAAGCAGTCAATAAAAATATTATAGCTCCTGCTAACTGTTGATCATTCGAACGTGCCAGTGACTCCAGCAATAACGACCCGGCTTCGGTGAGTGTCAGAATGGTCGCTACAATCGGCAATTCGTTGAATACCCGATTCAAATCAAAACCCAGTGAATTGACGATCGGACCTAGTGCATGGCGGGCCGGATAACGCCATAACAACTGACCGCCACTCAAACCACGCGCTTTGGCTGCTGTAACATAGAGTTTTCCGGATTCATCCAGCATCAATGCACGGACTGTCTGCAAAGCAAATGCAGTAGCAGACCAGCCGAGAATAAATATCGGCAACCAGGCGTGTGAGAGAAAATCTAGCACCCGGGCGACTGACCATTCGGCATCACGATACTCTTTTGAAAAGAGCCCAGTCAGCGTCTCACCGAAATACACAGTGGAGAACAGCATGATCATGAGTGCGAGCAGGAAATTTGGCATGGCCAGCCCGAAATAGGAAACAAAGCGCAAACTGCCATTGAGCCATTTACTTTTCGATGCTGACGAAATAATACCCACCGGTATTGCGATCAGGTACGCCAGCACCAGCGAAGTGAGGCAAATTCCCAGGCTAATAAGAAATTTATCGCCGAGTAGCTGATTAATATTGAGACGAAGAATGCAACTATCGCCAAACTCGCCCTTGAAAAATACACGGCCAACCCACCCCGTCCACCGTTGTATAAATGGCTTGTCCAAACCCAGGCGTACCTTTTCCGCTTCTATATCAGCGATGGTTATCTGCTGTCCCTGAGTATTTTTGAACGCCAGATAGCGTTCTGCGCAAGTGCCTGGAACCATCTCCATCAGTGAGAAGACAATCAGTGACACAAGCAACAACGTAACCAGTGCCATAAAGGCGCGAGTGATAGCGAATTGCAGAAACTGGAACATTAGCCGGTTCCAGTAGCGCTGGATTTAAGCATGCAAAAGTACGTGACAATGACTAAAAAAATTCCGGGCAGGAAAACCTGCCCGGTATTTACTTTCAAGTGATGGACGATTTCTATTCGTCCAGCCACCATTGGTACGCCTTGTACGGATAGGTACGGTAGTACTCATACGAATTGGTCTTGAAGGTAGTGAAATTCTTCAGCGCATTGCGATGGTAAATTGGACCCTGTGATTTCACTGTACCAATGAACAGTAAATTGCCAGTCATGTTTTCCACCAATCGAGCACCTACTTCGTTAGATTTATCACTTCCAGCTGGCAGAGTCTGGAACTGATTAATATCTTCGATCAGCTGCGTGACATACGCCGGAGGCTCTACGCCTGTAGCACCTTCAGAATCTATATATTCCGCCCACAGCATACCCGTGCGGTGATCAAAATAGTTATTGAACGGTGGTACCCATAGTTCGTTATTGCCCAGAATAATGCCAAGCGGCTGACCTTTGTGCCATGTACCGACATCCAGCTGGTTTGACGACTGAGCAGATCGATACTCGTCAGGAGTAATTTCCTTAACGGTCGACTGCACACCGACATCGGACCAGAATTGCGCGACCATCTCACCCACTTTTCCGGGCAACCCTTGAGTTGCGAACTGAATATTCAGCACTAATTTGTCGCCGTTTGGCAACTCGCGGAATCCGTCGCCGTCGGTATCTTTCATGCCCACTTCATCCAGCAGGCTGTTGGCTCCATCTGCATCGAATTCAGTGGCGTAGTCAGCCCACTTTGGATCAACGAATTCCGGTGCCGGTGAAAACCCGATGTATTGCGCCGGAACACCAACACCAAAGTAAGCTGCTTCGTTGAGTTCATCACGGTTGATCGCGATCGACATGGCTTTGCGAAAGCGCACATCACCAAATACCTTGCGTTTTTCCGGATCTTCTGACGTTACATTGAATGAAAAGGTGTGCATGGCAATGTTAGGCAGAATTTCTATGGTGTAGTCGCCTTTTTCCTGCCCATCGAGCAGAATTGGCGCTGATTCCATCTGTAATGACTGAGCCTTGTAGTCGGCTTCGCCATTGACCAGTTTCAGGATTCGAACTTCGTTATCGTTGGCGTAGATTTCATCCTGCTCATTTATATACGGCATTTGGTTTCCGACCGTATCCACCACGTGAAAATAAGGGTTAGCTACATAATGCCGACCTTCAGTGGTATCTGAAACGGTAATAAAGCTCTCGAGCGTCGGGTATACATCGGCGGGCATATTTGCCACTTTGTCCGGGCTGTTCAACAGCGGAGACGGTGTGTCCGTCCAATCGGAGTTTCCAAAGTAGGCTTTGATCACCGCATAGCCGTTTTCAAACCCTAAATCCGCAGCCAGTTTGTCTGCATCCGGGTTGATATCGGGGTGGAACTGACCCAGAAAGTGCTTTGGCAGAAACGCCTGAGCGAAGGACGTCGCCAAATGAGCCAGGAAACCAGGCTTGGGGGCTGGCATCGTAAAGCGTACTGTTTGTGGATCGAGCACGTCAACCGTCATACGCTCACCCGCGACCAGCACATAATCCTTTGGCTTTTCGTAAATATTAGGATCCATGGAGAT
Organism: Chromatiales bacterium (ex Bugula neritina AB1); assembly: GCA_001730015.1. GTDB lineage: Bacteria > Pseudomonadota > Gammaproteobacteria > Granulosicoccales > Granulosicoccaceae. The sequence continues at coordinate 7,426 of MDLA01000092.1, forward strand.
GGTGTCGTACCAGAACTTTACATCCTCTGCGGTAAACGGTGCTCCGTCTGACCACTTGTGGCCCTTGCGCAGGGAGAAGGTCAGCTCGGTGAAATCGTCATTCCATTCCCAGCTCTTTGCAACGTTCGGAACAATAGTCGACAGATCATCTGAATAACGCACCAGATTCACGTGCCGTGTCGAGAGAAAATCTGAAGTTCCGGCTTCGGTCGCATTTGACAAGGCGTCGAATGTACCGCCGTATTTTCCAACTGATTCGTACGGTACCATCACCAGAGGCTCTTCAGGAATCCGCTCATTCAGCGGAGCCAGTGCACCATTACCGCGTATTTTACCGTTCAGGGTCTCGGCGTCAGGATTTCCTGAAAATTCCATTTTACAGTCCGCAGCTGCCTCGTACTCGGACAATTCGTATTGTTGCGGGTACTTGCCGCCAGCAACACCCATCGGGTCGGCAACAGTAACTGCCGGGCAGTTTGCCTGTGCAACCCCGATGGCTGAATACAAGACAGCAATTGAAATCAACGATCGCTTCATAGATTTTCCTCTAGAGTAAACTGTAGGTACAGACTGTTGTTTTATAGTTAGTGTTTGCAGCCACCACCGCGCCCGCGAACACTCCGAAAGCTGCTGATTCTCAGCGCGCCAGTGTATAGTCTCGCTTGTATGCGATAGCCCGCTTCGACACCATTTCTGGTATGTCTGGCTGGCATATCAGGTTTGCAGACCAGTTAATCCAGTCTCCCGGCGAATGCAACACACCAACACCACGGATTGATAGTAATCAGAATTCTGTCAGCTTTCCAGCATTAAAAATTCCGCTGTGTTCATATCTGCCCGGAAGCGTTAAAACCGGAAATTTTACGCTGGTAGGCAGGGTCATTGAAGCGTTCCGGCGCAAAAGCCTCTGCGTAACCCGGCAACGAGCGACCCAGCACGTGCGAGGCGAGCAACTCGCCGCCGGCGTACGAAGCCATAATCCCGTAACCCGAATAGGCGCCGCAGGCAAATGTACCGGGCGTTGCCAGTGGTCCGATCAGCGGGCGGTTATCTGCCGTTTTAGTGTAAAAACCGCCATCGACGTAGGGTCTTGGCATCGGATCGAGATAAGCGCTCAAACCGGGTACCATTCGAGCCATGCCGCGCAGCAGTACTTCCGGATAATACGGATCGGATTCAATCGGGAACATCGGCTCATCGCGAACCTCGCAATCGTAGGTCCAGTACAGAAAGACCTGATCCCCTGCACCCACGGGACGCCCGTGCACACCGGCCGGAAAGGGTTGCGTCAGGTATCGGGTCTGTTCAGATGCGGCGAGAATATCCCGTTCTTCCGCTGTCCATTGCAGCTCGACCGGATCGTTCCAGATGATCAATGGTGCATCCCTCGCTATAACACCGAGCTTGTCTGCGAGGCTTATTTTCACGTGAGGTTCAACAACTACCGGCAGATCTGTACCCGCAAGCGCCGCTGTCGACTTAAGATGCGGCCCGCAAGCCAGTACCAGCGCTTTTGTCTGCAATTCAATATCCCGCTCGGCGGTCCGAATTTCCAGTGCATTAATGCTACCGGCGGCTGTCTGGCTACCCAGATACTCACCTGTTATAAGTTCCACCCCGAGCCGGCGTGCCTCCTCCAGCAGGTACATACCTAATTGCTGAGCGCTCAGCACGCCACAGCGGCGTGCATGCAGCACCGCTTCAGTGTCTGCGGCCAGATAGGGGAAATGCTTTGCGATGAGCTTTTTATCGGTGATCAGATCAGTGCCATCGAGGGTCGCATCGAAACCATCCGCCGGGGATGTCCGGTAACTGACGCAAGCGGTCGATTGATTCGGGTGGTGTCTTAGCGGGCCACCACCATACTGCTCATTCTGCAAAGCCTGTCGGGCCATGACAGCAACCTCACTCTGCTGTGCTGTCGCAAAAACATAGCCACGCTGATGAAGCTGAAAACGGTTGCCCGATAGCTCCGTCAATTCCTGCAGCCGATTGATACTATCAGACACCAGTGATGCCATCGCATTATCAGGCCCGGGCCAGAAATTGCGATAACATTCGGTGGATTTATCACTGGTGAGGCCCATCGGTGACGCGCTTTCTATTAGCGCTACCCGACCTGCACCGGCACGCACCAGCGCATGGCAGGCTGAAATTCCCGCTATCCCCGCCCCGATAACGACGGCATCATATTCAGAGTGTTGCATGTTGGTTCATCCGTCTATTTATCAGCAGCCGACAAGCTACGCAGAAACGCGACCAGATCTTCACGCTGATTATCATCCAGCGCCAGTGGCTTTATTATTGACTCACCCTTCGAATGCAACCGCGCCGGATCTATATCGGCATAGGCATCAACAACATCTCTGAGTGTAGCCAGACTTCCGTCGTGCATGTAAGGTGCTGTGAGCGTCAGGTTGCGAAGTGACGGGGTGCGCCATTGTCCAAAATTAATTTGCGATAAGGTGATGCTGGTGGTCTTGCGAACAGGCCCTGAAAGTCGCTGAGTATTATACTGACCAACAAGATTATAGGGGTCTTCCCGAACCCGTTTGATGCCGGTGTAGCGACCGGGATCAACCTGCCCCACGCCGGTAAAAAACGGCCGGCCGACATCATGAAACTCACTGTTGGAAAAGTTTGCCCCGAAATGACACACATAGCAGTTAGCTTCATCAAAGAATAATTTAGCCCCTCGCATGGCGCTTATCGGGTATTGGCCTGGTGCGGCGTTGTTGCTTTCAGCCAGGGCGTTGCGAAAGAGGTCGAACGGTGTGACTTCCGAGCGCAACGTACGCATATAGGCTGCAATTGCTTTACTTGCAAGTACAAGCAAAGCTTCGTCGTTTATATCAGCTACAGTTTGATCAGAGCCAGACCTGCCCGGTATTGTTGAAAATATATTTTGCGACCGCAGGTATTGAGCAACGGTCGGTATATCGGCATTCATTTCTATATCAGACAACAGGGGTCTGAGTGTTGCCGCCCAAAGGCTGTCCGCCCCACCGTCCCAGCCAAACCAGCGCTGCAGCCCGACATTAAGCAAACCCTGCGTATTACGAACATGCTGCCTGACGCCCTGCGCGAGGGCTATGCCATCACTGAAACCAAGCTCTGCCTTGTGACAACTTGCGCATGAGAACTGTCGACCATCGGACATAGCGTTATCGTTGAACAATTTTTTACCGATTGATTCCGCCCATGCAAGCCCGGAAAGTTCGTTACCAGGGTCTGCCGGCATCACTGGCGGCCAGGGCCCGTGAGCGAGAATCCGTTTTATTACAGTTTCTGTAAATACCGGTATCGGCGTGCTGTTTTGTGCTGCTGCGGTTTTTAGATCTGACGCAGCGACACTATTGAATACCGGAAACAACGCAGTCACCAGCAGCAACAGCAATCCGGCAGAAGCGGCGGATGCGGCAGTGGCGCTACGCACTGGATATCTTGAGTGGTTAAACATCGTGCATATGAGTCAAGTTTTGTCAGATTTTACAAAAGAACCTCTACACCGAAAAACAGCACAGTTGGAAACCCGACGCGTGAGCGAGGAACATCGCTCCTAGAGCCTCGCTGACGCGTCCGGTTTCCCGCGAGCTACTCGTTAAACTCCGAATAGTTGCAAAGGTTAAGTATCTACATTGGCTTTTAGGTTCGAGGCAAACCTCGCAAGCTAGTGCCCATCCATAAACCGGGGCGTAGCGAGGGTCACTCAGGTGCGTGAGATTTCGCCTACCACATGTGGGCGTTTAGTCATTCTAAATAACTACATGTGGTCGATGAAAGATCACGTGTCCTGAGGGATCCGCAGTTGCGCTGGTTTATGGATGGGCACTAGCTATTGCACATCGAATTGATGGGTCAAGCGGCTTTTATGATCCCCTTCGTCCACTTCGATATTCCACTGCCAGGTACCGGGCATATGCAGAACAATACCTTCAACCCGATGCACGGACTGACCGGCAGATCGGCTGATGGTTACATGCTCTGGCTGATAATTCATCCCGTGCCCATGCGCTGGCATACTGGCATCGAGTATCACTCTGCTTTTCTCTGCTTTTTCACCGCAAACCATCACCTCTATTGTTTGCGGCACACTCACTGCCAGTGTTGTTATTGTGTGCAGTCGAACCGACAATTTATCAGTGTTGATTACCAGTTGTTCTTCACCAGGTTTATCATCACAGCCCGCCTGCCCCGCTACCGATTCACTGGCCACTTTGTGATTCTGCCGGTTTAACTGCCATACCGGCATGAGTAAGTTATAGGCATTGCGCCAGGCTATATTGATCGCCAGTTCTTCTGGTAATTCAGCGAGCCATATTCGCGCTGCATCTGCATTTTCCGGAATAAAATACATGCGTTCAGGTGTATAGGTATCCGTTCCCAGCATCATTTTATGCGGGAACTCGGTAAACAGGTTGATCCATTCCTCACTTAACCGACCGCCGCTGCCAACTTCAGACCTGAACGCCAGATCTGCCCACAGCCGATCATGTTGTCGCAGCATACGACCGATTTCTTCTGGCCATTCAAATCCCGAATGTGCCCAGAGCACCTTTATATTGGCATTTTGAGCCAACAATAGCTCGACTGCTTCGGCATCCGAGTGAGCATGCAGTATCAGATTATATTCATCTGCGAGCTCGACTATCCGACGTGGAATGGGTAGCTCAGCTGTTCTGCCGAATAAGTGGAATTCCCCGATAGTCGCATAGGCGTTGGTTTCCAGCAGTCGCTCTACGTACTGCAAAGCGGCTTGATCCTTGAACCAGGTACCAAGCTCTCCACGACGCCGATAAGGCCGCAACCCCGGTACAATCAGTTCGGGCGCCAACTGGCTTAGCAAACGCGTACCGTTATCATCCGAGCTTGATACCAGTGCAAATTTGAGGTTTGCACTTCGCATAATTTCAATCACTCGCTCAGGAGGTGTTAAATCAACTGAGTCATGGCTGTAATGCACGTGAGTGTCCGCAATCGGCAGTAATGTTTCTGCCTTTAGCAAGCCGGACAAACTAATCAGCAACGCAGCAATCACCCCGTAGAGCCGTGTTGCTGTGGTAGTTCTATTTTTCATTTTAACTTTCCTGGCTCTCAGCACCGGTTTACTCCAGACGCAGAATAAAGTCGACGAGTTCTGCAATCTCCGCTTCACTTGTTGTCGGGAAGTTCGCCGGCATTGGCAATCCACCGGTCTGATCATTCCAGTTGCCGCTACCGCCATTTTTCACACTCTCTATCAGTAGTGCGCGGGCCTCTGGATTACCAAGGTAACGTCTGGCCACTTCACGCCATGCGGGCCCGAGCAATACTGAATCTATACTGTGGCAGCCGGCACAGCCGCGCTGTGAGGCAAGCTCTGGCATTTGAACGGATTCACTGGCCACTATTGCAATTCCGGCAGACGGGGTAGCATTGTTCGCTGCAGCCTCCAGTTTATGATGCTGCTCAAGGAAACGAACAATCTGCTCAAGCTCCTCTGCGCTGGCAGTTAAGCCATTGCTGATCATTCGACTGATCAACTGCGAGATCTCATCACTCGATGAAAAGGTTTTATCCAGCGCCAGCGCAGGGCTATGGCACTGAGAGCACTTGGCATTAAAAATTTCTTCAGCGTGGGCCGCGTCATAAGGTATAGAACCGGACTTTGCCATTTTGTTTGCCTGCTGCATGGCAGCTGCACTATCAGCTGACTGACTTAATGCTTTACGCCGCTCCATAATGGCATTTTGCAGCGTAGGCGTAATCACAATAAGGTAAGCCGTAATCTGCCACTTTTCTTCATCGGTAAAGCCGGAAACAATAGTGGCACGGGATGCCATTCGATCCACGGTATCTTTCCAGCCTTTTGCTGTACGCGGGCGCGCTAGAATGGTGCGAAGATCATGGCACTGAACGCATTTGGATCGCATGAGTTTACGCCCTCTGATCAGACCCTGCGTTGAGGCCAGTTCCTCCAGCAGTTTTTCATCGTCAAGCCCGATTGAAGGCAATTGATCTGATACCCGCTGAAGCCGCTCTGCGGTAAATCCTTCGCTGTTAATTGCCTGATTCGATAATACCTGCTCCCTCCAGACCAATGGCAGCGCCAGCCCCATTAATACCAGAGTAAGGATGAAGATCGCTGTACCCATCGGTGGCGCCAGTGTCGCTTCCAGATGCTTGAAAAAGCGCACAATGACAATTTTACTCAGCAGCAGGCCACCAATACTGTAGCCCACGACCAGATGCATGACAGTTCTGGCGGGTAACTCTATCTGATAAGCCCACATACGCGGGACCATCTGGATCATTAAATAAATATAGATCGCGACGAATGCCCAGCCGATAATCCGGTGCAATGCCATTGCCCAGCGCGGTGCAGAGCTGCGGTGCTTCTTTTTATCGAACGGATAGCCCCACAGGTGGTACATCAAAAATGTGGCACTAACAGCAAGTACAACAAATGCAATTGCCAGTACAACGTTAACAGCTGTGGACATATTCACTTCCGGGGTTGTTTGTTGCCGGGAGCTTATCGGAGAATGAGGGTGTAACGCGGGTGAGCGATTTCGGGTCAGTCACTATGATCGATTCAATCGAATATTTAGTCATATTCAGCTAAATCGATACTACAGCTGGCCGGAAAATCACACCCGCGGCAGATCAATCATTTTCGGACAGATGCCGACGATGGCAGCATTAACGTGCAATAGCGCTTCGCGAGAGTATCAGCACACCGCTTCCTCACCATGCAACGCAATTATTAGACAGCACTATTACCCAAGGTTCAAGCTGCTGCTACGGGAAGCGATATCCGGGGTCAAATTGCACAGCGCCTTAACCGCATTATTCACGGAATTGACGGAATCTCACTTGATCTTTGGTTCCACAGCGAATTTTTCTCTTGCAAATATCAGTAAGTACTCGACGGGAGAAGAAAATCCACTGTAAAGCCCCACCGTGAATAAGTAAGGTCTGCGCGTTACGCTCGCCACCCCATGAGCAATCCTGGCTAAACAGCCGATCTACTTGCCGGCCAACACAGAATCTGCGACGAAGCCGTTTGTCTTGCGCTCCTGGCTGAACGTTGAACCCGGCCCGTGCCCGGGCATAAACTGTATATCTTCACCCAATGGCCAGAGCTTTTGCGTTATCGAGTCAAGAAGTTGCTGGTGATTGCCACCGGGCAGATCCGTGCGGCCAATCGAGCCGCTGAACAGCACATCGCCTACAAATGCAAACGCCATTTCCTGTTGATAAAAAACCACTGATCCCGGTGAATGGCCGGGACAATGGAAAATCTGAAACTTCGCGCCATCCAGTTCAACATTGTCTCCTTCATCTAAATAGCGATCCGGTGTGAAGCTTTCGGCCTCCGCGATGCCGTAGGTGCCGGGCTTGAGTTCATCCAGCAGAAACTGATCGTCCCTGTGCGGCCCGGTTATCTTCACGCCGAGCCTGCGCCGTGCTTCTGCTGCACCACCAGCATGATCAATATGACCATGCGTAAGCCAGATCTCTGTTATCGTCACTTCAAGCTTTTTTATTTCATCGAGAAGGCGATCAATCTCGCCCCCCGGATCAATCAATACGCCTTTCATGCTCGAGGTCGACCAGAACACCATGGCGTTTTGCTGCAGCTGTGTGACTGGGAAAGCCTGCAATTGAAAGGAGGGTGTATCAGTGGATGGCATATTAGAATCCGTTGGCTGAACTATCGCAAGCGCCTGATGCGCACAAACTTGTTGTTATTATCGAATAGAATTTCAAAGCGGCCCTGCACACCGCTGTGGCTGACAAACTGAGTAAGCCTCGATGCCGGAAATTCGAGAGTTTGTCCGTCATCGGTGACAGTCAGCACGGCTTTACCTGTGCCGCGATAATAACGCTGGTACTCCTCCGGGGAAATATCAAGAGAAAATGTCAGGCTTGGCATAAGCGGCATCATGGCTCAGGAACAGCATTGAATTACCAGTATAGTGCGGTCTGCTGCGAACAAATAATAGCCGATTATCCGTCATACTGGTGAGTGCCACTGCGAGCGGCCGCTGCACCAATGTGGACATGGCTCCGTGATGCACTTTGCCTGGTAATGCGCTGTTTCCTTAGAACCTCTGGATTTACGCTTTACTATTGCCATTAACCACCGAATTCAACAAGCAGCAATTATAGTCACGTGCCGATGGCGGCCAGAACCTGTTCAGCCAGCCCTTGTGAAAACTGGCTGTGTTCTCTTTTTCCGCTGTGATCAAATATTTCTACCATTGTCCCTTCATAAACCACCCAAACCTCTTGAGCGCCTTTGGCCAGATACAGCTCTGTTTTCTGTGCCATTTCCTGTCTGGAGTTGGAAGGAGATACAATTTCGACGCACAATTCAGGTGACTTGTTGTAGGGAGTGGTATACCCATGCTCTGTGATAAACGCTGTTGAAGCCCACACTACATGTGCGACCTTTACACCATCCGAAGTACTCACAGAACACTCCGTAATAATCTCGCCTTGAGGCATATTGTTCCAGAGAAGCGCGGACAGTCGCCCCTGAATCCGTCGATGATGATTCGAAGCCGGGCTCATCAATATTTTGCCGTATTTATTCAGTTCAATTTTAAAGGGAAGGTTTTGTAGCTGTGAGTTATTGATGACATCCGACCATTCCATACGATTGACCTTTGGTTGTGTCCTACCATCTATTATTCGACAGGATAATCAAAAATTTGCCTAACCATCCCTACTGTTGATTCAAGCACTGCTCCAGAGCAAGTAGTGTTTCATAACACGGCATCACACTGGCTACACTGCTATTGGGGTCTCGCCCTTCGCGGATCGCGGCGAAAAACTCCCGATCCTGCAATTCTATTCCATCCATTGATACATCGACTTCGCTAACGTCAATAACTTCATCGCGGCCATTGACCAGATCATCGTAGCGGGCCATATAAGTACCGGTATCGCCTATATAGCGAAAGAAAGACCCAAGCGGGCCATCGTTATTGAAGCTTAATGATAGCGTCAGTATGGCGCCGTTTTCTGTTTTCAGCTGAATCGACATATCCATTGCGATGCCGAGGTCTTTATGCATCGGGCCCTGCACCGCATGCGCCTGAACAACCGGACTGCCTGTTTGATACTGAAAAAGATCAATGGTGTGTGCCGCGTGATGCCACAGCAGATGATCAGTCCATGAACGCGGCTCACCTTTGGCATTCATGTTAGTGCGGCGGAAAAAATAGGTCTGCACGTCCATTTGCTGAATATTCAGCTCACCGCCGGTTATTTTATTTCGTACCCACTGGTGACTGGGATTAAATCGACGTGTGTGTCCGACCATTGCCACTTTGCCGGTTCGCCGCTGTGTTTCCAGTACTTTTTGTGCATCGGCCAGTGAATCGGCTAGTGGGATTTCAACCTCAACATGCTTGCCGGCTTCCATGCAGGCTATTGCCTGGCTAGCATGCATTTGCGTGGGTGTGCACAGTATCACGGCGTCTATATCATCGCGAGCGAGTGCCTCTTCAAGGTTCGTGGTGGCGTGATCAATACTGTATTGGTCGGCAATTGCCTGAGTTTTATCCTGTAGACGACCGATCAGCGACACCACTTCGACGCCATCAATACGCTTAATGCCGTCCAGATGCTTACAGCCAAAAGCACCAGCCCCGGCTAGCGCAACTCTAATAATTTCACTCATGGGTGTCTCTCGATTTCATTACTATAATTCCGGCAATACAGAGCCTGAGCCTTTTGCGCTAGTGAGTAAACTACAAATGCACTGAAGGCTTTAGATCTGAGCTACAACGGCTCTTCTAAAATAAGATGACCAACTGCCGTATTGGATGCCGGCACATGATAAAAACGATGCTTAACTTCTGGCGCGTCACCACCGGCAGCATCACTCATGGCACCACGCGCTACCAGCCACATCACAAGCTCTATACCTTCGGCACCGGCCTCACGTACATACTCCATGTGGTGCATGTCGGCCAGGTCCGCGGGCTCGTGGATCAGCCGATCAAGAAACTGGTTGTCCCACTCACTGTTGATCAGCCCGGCACGAGGGCCCTGCAACTGGTGGCTCATGCCACCGGTACCCCAGATCTGCACATTCAGATCATCATCAAAGCTCTCCACCGCTCGACGAATCGCACGGCCGAGCTCAAAGCAACGCCGACCCGATGGAACCGGATACTGCACAACATTAACCGCAAACGGAATCACCGGGCATGGCCAGGCATCCGGCTGACCGCACATCAGTGACAATGGCACGGTTAATCCGTGATCGACATCCATTCGATTTACAATAGTCAGATCAAAATCATCCTGGATAACACTTTGCGCAATATGGGCGGCAAGCAGCGGGTGGCCCTGAACCATAGGTACCGGCCGTGGGCCCCAGCCTTCATCTGCCGGTGCATACTCAGGGCCGGTGCCAATGGCGAAAGTCGGAATAAAATCGAGGCTGAATGCCGTTGCGTGATCGTTAAACACCAGAAAAATCACATCGGGCGGGTTGTCTTTAAGCCACTGTCTTGAATATTCATAGCCTGTAAATACGTTTTGCCAGTAAGGCTCGCCGGTTTTGCCATGGTCCATCGCCGCACCGATAGCCGGTACGTGTGAGGTGTAGGCACTTGCTGTAATTTTAGCCACTCAACTACCCTCCATTGCCGGGGTTGCCCGTATCACTTTTACCCTGCGGTTGATTCTGCGGCTGTGCATCACCGTCTTCTCCAAGGCGCCGATTGCCTTCAATACTGCGCCCGCCGTTGATCATCATGTCGCGATATTCTTCTTCTGTCATGCCGGTCATGCTGCCTGCCATTTGCTGAAAGCTCTTGCCATCAGTCGCGCCTATTTTGGCCAGAAAATAGATATTTCCACCTAGTGAGATACAGCGATTGAGGTCTCGGTCCATCACCGCCTGCTTTTGTTCTTCTGTCATATTCCATTCATCGAGGTAAGCCCTTTCATCGGCCAGAAAGCGCTGGCGATTGTCCGCTTTCATCAACGACATACAGAACTGGTTCAGCCAGTATCCAAGGCGCGACTGCTCAGCATCAAACAAAGTTGTGCCGGGCAGGTCTTTGTATGGTTTTTCCAGTGCCATCGGCACCCCCTCTGGTTGAATCGGACTGACAATCACGGGTTGTCACGAAGGGCAATGATCACACTCACGCTGGTGAGCGTCAAATGGATCCGTTTCTTACCTTCAAAGCTGCGTATAGTGTGCGAAAATACCCGACGTAGAAAGTTACCTGTCGATATAACATGCCTTTGCCTGCTACGCTCGCTGCGCTGGACGAACTCAAAGCCCTGCTGGACAGCCACAGACCCCTGAGCGGGGCGACAAATCGCAATCTGCGCGAAGATCTGGCGCTGCGCTGGACATACCACTCCAACGCCATCGAAGGAAATACGCTAACTCTACTGGAAACCAAAGTCGTTCTCGAAGGAATTACCGTTTGTGGTAAAAGCATGCACGAACAGTTAGAAGCAACCAATCACTTCGCAGCTATCGACTACGTAGAGGAGATCATCAGCAGAGAAGAGCCGTTCTCCAGCTGGCAAATCCGCAACATACATCAGCTAGTGCTGAACGCAATAGACAACGACAACGCCGGCAGATGGCGTACGATCAACGTTACAATTTCCGGAGCACAGCACCGCCCGCCCAGTCACACCAGAATTCCTGAACTGATCGACCGTTTTATCGACTGGGTAGAAGGTCCGGGCCGAGAGCTTCACCCGGTAGAAAGAGCCGCTCTGGTTCATGCAGAATTTGTTGGCATCCACCCGTTCGCAGACTGTAACGGTCGTACCTCGCGGCTACTCATGAATCTCGAACTGATGAAGGCCGGCTTCCCGCCTTGTATCATTACCGTGGAAAATCGACTGGCGTATTACCAGGCACTTGATGATCTGCACACCAGAGGGAAACAACAGGCATTTATAGAATTGGTGTGCGAAGCAGTACAGCTGGCATTCGAGCCCTACTGGCACGCACTGGATATTCAACCAGGCAGCACATCGGATCTATAAAATACGGTGCCTGAACAATCTGCAAAAACGGAAACAATCATGCTCAAAAGACCAACCACCATAGAAGGCGTACTGAAACGACTAGCCAATTTCCGCAGTCCCGAAGCTACCGTGGCCAGCAAGCAATTTGTCGCCCAGCCAACCGACCTGTTTATATCCACCTATTCCAAAAGCGGCACCACGTGGATGCAACAAGTGGTACATCAGTTACGCACCGGCGGAGACGCAGCATTCGAGGAAATTTCATCGGTGGTGCCATGGCTTGAAAGCGCCGTTGATATGGATATCGACCCCGGTATGCCACAGACAGGAGGGTTTAGAGCCTTTAAGTGCCACCTGATGTACTGTGACATTCCAAAAGGCGGGCGCTATATCACCGTATTCCGCGATCCGGCTACCGTGCTGATATCGTTTTATCGGTTTTTCGAAGGCTGGTGGTTTGAGCCCGGCTCGATCACGCTTGACGATTTTGCCCGGGAGCTCTTTATTAAGGATGTTCCGTAGAATCTGTGGGTATTTTGTACTGTAAATACATTCAACGATTCT
>MDLA01000093.1 GCA_001730015.1 Chromatiales bacterium (ex Bugula neritina AB1)
TCGTGATCTGCTGTCGGGGAACCGGAGCACAAGCGATGTCGTTGATGAGGCAGATGATGGAGCGATTAAAGCTGACGGTCAACGAGCAGAAAACGGGATTGCGAATTCTGCCCGAAGAGACAGTGGACTTTCTGGGATACACAATAGGACGTTGTTACTCAACCAAGACAGGCAAAGCGTATTTTGGTACCCGCCCGTCAAAGAAGAGTATACGCAAACTGACAACCAAGGTAAGTGAGTTGACAGCGCCGCGTAGATCCCTACTCGAAGCCGAAGTAGTGGTGGGTCAACTGAACAGACTGTTGTCAGGGTGGAGTCAGTACTTCTGTCTCGGTCCGGTGTATAAGTCTTATCGAGTTGCAGACGCTCACACAACGCATCGGCTGCGTCAATGGTTAAGGCGAAAACACAAAGTCAGTGGTTCGGGGTCAAAACGCTACCCTGATGAGTACCTATATGAATCACTAGGGCTCATCCAGCTGAAAAGGAAACCGCAAAACTTTCCGTGGGCGAAGGCATGATAATCTTAGAGAAAGCCGGATGCAGGAAAACTGCATGTCCGGTTTGCCGAGCGGCGACTGGAAACGGGAGGGGATCTTGTCTGTACGACTACCTGTCTGCGCGTCAGTCGTCGACTCTACCGGGATTGACGGAACCTCAGGTGACCTTTGATTCCACAGAGAGTTTTTTCTCGTGCAAATATCAGTAGGTATTCGATGCGAGAAGAAAATCCGTCGTGAAAACCCTTGTCGTGAATAAGGCCGTGAATAAATAAGGTCTGCGCGATATCCTCGCCACCCCATAAGTGATGCGGGTTAACGCAAGTTGTTTTAGTTATGCTGAACACTCCTTTCGATTCTGCCCGCTTAAACCACCTGGCCTTACGGTATAATACATTCTCACCGCAGACTTAGCCTCGGCTTCAACAGAGAATTACTGACCAATGAACAAGACCGTAGTTGTAACTGGCGGAACCCGTGGAATAGGTGCGGCAGTGGCACGAATTCTCCGCTCCAGCGGGTGGCATGTAATCGCTGCATCAGTCTCGCAGCAGGAAATCGATAGCTTCGATGATGCGGACGGTATCGATTTGCGCTTGCTCGATGTGACCGAACCGGAGTCTGTCAGTGCGTTATTCGGTTCTCTGAATCGTCTGGATGCTCTGGTAAATTGCGCGGGTATATTGCAGCGGGAGGCTGAATATGACCTGGAGGTCTTTCAGAAAGTCATTGAGGTTAACCTGATCGGAACTATGCGTTGCTGCGTTGCTGCAAACCCGCTGCTCGCGAAAACAGACGGCGCTATCGTAAACACGGCTTCAATGTTAAGCACTTTTGGCGGGCCTCTGGTGCCTGCGTACTCCGCATCGAAAGGTGGAGTAGCTCAGCTGACAAAATCACTGGCGGGCAAATGGGCAGCTGATGGTATTCGCGTTAATGCGGTTGCACCTGGCTGGATCGAAACCGAAATGACGCAAGGGCTGCGGGAAGCACCTGAGCGTGAGCAGGCAATACTCGCTCGCACGCCAATGAATCGCTGGGGGAAGGCCGGTGAGGTCGGTAACCTCGTCGAATGGTTATTATCAGATAAGGCAAGCTTTGTGACCGGTGCGATCTACCCGGTCGATGGCGGATACTTAATACTATAGAAGGAATCAACATGACTGAAAAAAAAGAATATGATCCGCGTACGCCGTATCAGCTGCCTTTCCCGAAGGAAGCGCTTGATGAGATTGTTATCCCGGATGCCGTTCCTGAAGATGACAGACTCTGGGTGCCCCAGGCGGAAAATGTCTGGTTTCGGCCATTGTGTCTGAATCGCTCGCAGGGTTACTGGATGAATTTGCTCAAGGTGCGTAAATCCGGTGTTCTTTCACGACATCGTCACCCGCAGCCAGTGCACGGGTTTGTGATTAAAGGTCGATGGCACTACCTGGAGCATGACTGGGTCGCAGAAGCGGGTGGCTACGTTTTTGAACCTCCGGGTGAGACTCACACGCTGGTTGTGCCCGAAGGCGTTGAAGAAATGATTACCTTTTTTCAGGTGAATGGTGTGATGTGTTACGTCGATCCCTGGGGCGAGGTTCTGGGCTATGAAGATGTTTTCACTAAAATTGAGCTGTGCAAAAAGCACTTTGAATCGGTTGGGCTGGGAGCTGATTTTGTCGATCAGTTTATTCGATAACAGTATGTTATAGATAATCGTCTATTCATTCTAAAATATTCTGTAAAGCCGGCAGGGGCTACCGGTGTGTTCATTGTAACCTTTGATTTTTCCATGCTAAGGTGGGTCTATACGCTTTAACGTGCAGACGCTGCTCAGGGGCCGGAGTAAGTATGGCTGATAAGAACACGACCCAGCCACCAGAACAATCACTTGCCACGCATCACTACCGGATGCGCCCGATTGAAATATCGGATGCCGAGCATGTGGCAGTCTGGTATCAGGATATCGAAGACGTTTCGATCTTTGATCGACAGCTTCCATTGCCAATTAACACAACAAAGGTATCTGATTTAATACGAACTCTGGTTGTCAGTGAGGAAGGGAACTGTCGCTGGTTCATTGCAGAAACAAAGGAAGGGGCTCCTGTCGGGATAGCCGGGCTTGAGGCAATCAACATGCTTCACGGTCATGCTATTCTGCCACTTTTTATTGCGCAGCCCTGGAGGCGATCCGGAATTGGAATTCGCATCGCCTGTATGATGATTGACCTCGCATTTAAGCAACTGCGCATGAATCGAATAACCACCATGTATCGCTCAGACAACCTGGCATCCGAAGTGGTGCTGAATCGTCTGGGTTTCACGGTGGAGGGTACCTCACGGCAGGCATGGTTCAGTCAGGGGGAGTATAGGGATGTTACAAACGTCGGGCTGCTGGTTACCGAGTGGCGGGCGACAAGGCTGGTTTTAAGGGAAGCGCTGGATTCCCGGGTAACAGTGGCTCTGGGGCCGGATCCGTCCGATGCCTGGTGCTGGCCTGGAAAATGACCGCAAGCCAGTCCAGTTATAGAATGAACTGCCAGGTTTATGATTTGCTGCACGGGCTATAGATTAATCTTCGATAATGAACGATAAAACGGAACCTCACAAGACTCATTCCCGACGTTTGCGTGCGATCATGTTTGCCGATGTTGTCGGGTATTCGCGCATGATGGCGGCCGATGAAGAGGGCACTTCTCTTCGTATTGCAGCGCTTATCGACAAGTGCGAAAAACTGGGTATTGCCAATCATGGAGAGCTGGTTCAGGCGAGGGGGGATGGATTGTTTTTTCTGTTTGAAAGCGTATCCGGTGCTGTCGATCTGGCCACTGAGGTTCAAAAAATAGCGAAGGAAGACAACCGGTTGCTACCGGAAGATCAGCAAGTGCATTTGAGAATCGGCCTGCATATGGGCGATGTCCTGGAGATCGGCAACCAGATAGTTGGTGACAGTGTAAATATAGCTTCACGTATAGAATCGAAAGCGTCGGCCGGTAGTATCTGCATTTCTGCGGCCGTATACGAGCAGATTAAGCACAAGGCTAAAATCGGGTTTGAATATATTGGTCGCATTGAGCTGAAAAATATCCCCGATCCTCTCGATATATATAAAATATCTGCTGATACACAGGTTGCGCTGATGTCGGCCAGTCCACGTGCAAGAGGGGGCGAAAATACCGCCTCATCCCAGGAAGAGTGTGTCATTGGTGGCAAGCCTAAAATAGCGGTTTTGCCATTCGCCAATCACGACAGCAACAACGACGACGATTTTTTTGCTGACGGGGTAACGGAAGATCTGATCACCAGCTTATCGCGTTTTCATGCGTTGGCTGTTATCTCGCGCAGTTCAATGTTTATCTACAAAAATCGAGAGGTAGTGCTGCATCAGGTCTGTCGGGAGCTTGGCGCGCAATACGTGGTAGCCGGTTCTATTCGCAAATCAACAACGCGTATGCGGCTGACAGTAGAACTCTATGATTGCCGTGCAGATCAGCCCGTCTGGCGGGAGCGATACAACAGGGAAATCGAAGATATCTTCGATCTGCAGGATGAGGTCACCGATTTAATCTCGGCAGCTGTGGCGATACAGACTCAGTCCGCCAGTCGAACTCCGGAGCGAATACAGATTCCGGCACTGATTGAATCCTATACGCTGGTGCTTCAGGGGCAGCAGAAAATATTTCGCTATGATCGCGAACAAAACTGCATGGCCAGAGAAATGTACGAAGCTGCATTGAGCCATGAGTCTGACTACAGCCGTGCAATAGCGGCATTATCAAGAACACACAGTCTCGATTGGCGGTACTCCTGGACAGATGAACCAGACCGGGCGTTAGATAAAGCACATGAGCTGGCGCTGGAATCGGTGGTAGCTGACCCGGTGGATGCCAGAGGCTACGGCGAGCTGGGCTTTGTCAAACTCTACCGCAAAGACCACGATGCCTGCCTGGCGGCATTTGAAAAGGCGCTTCATTTGAACCCGAATGACACGGATATCATGTCGAACATGGGTGATGCGCTGGCACATTGTGGTCGGTCTGAAGAGGCAATTCCAATACTGAATAAAGCGCTTGTGCTTAACCCGTTTTATCCTGATCAGTATCTCTGGTATCTGGGAGGCGCGCAATTTAATCTTAAGCGCTATGGCGATGCGGTAAAAACGCTGAAAAAAATGAACAGCCCATCGGAAGGCAGAAGGCTGTTGGCGGCCTGTTATGCTTATATGGGGAAAAAAGACGAAGCAAAATACGAGGCGGGAAAAGTGCTCGAAGCCTATCCGAACTTCAATCTTGATTACTGGGAGAGAGTTCAACCGGATGTGAATCCGGAAGATACAGAGCATTTTGTTACTGGCTTACGGCTTGCCGGACTAAACTAACGTGGTCAGGTATCAGGCGCGGTTCATGGATACAAACAAAGAATAGGGCAAACAAAGGACTAAGTCATTGCAAAACAATAAACTACCGAATTTACTATATATACGGCTGAATTCGATAGTTCCATTCACCGTGAAATGCATCTCGCTTGATTATAACCTCTTC
>MDLA01000094.1 GCA_001730015.1 Chromatiales bacterium (ex Bugula neritina AB1)
CTCGCGTCGAATACTTATTGATACTTGCAAGAGAAAAAATTTGCTGTGGAATCAAAGATCAAGTGAGGTGCCGGTTTCTCGTGAATAATCCGGGTTAGATGCTGCTATAGAAGCAGCACAGCGGTTCCGGGCCGGAATTTTATACAACACCAGGGTATAGCTTGAGTACAAACAACAGCAGCACTAAACCGAAACCGGCTACATCATCGGCAAATCAACAACACTGCCCTCTCTGGTAGTGCCATCTCCACATTCCACATTTAGTTCCTGACCAACCCTCCAGTACCCGGCACTCACCATACCCAGTGCTACATTATTCTGCAGGCGTGGTGACCATATGGCGGTAGATATATGCCCGACAGACTCCCTGCCGCTTTTCAGCGACCAGGTAGAGGCGCACGGCGGGCAGCTTTTTCCGTCGAAAACTATGCCCCGGATCTGTTGCACTGGGCCGGACTGATTGATTTCATGAAGAGCTTTTTTTCCTATATAGTCCGGCTTGTCTGCAAACGAGCAGTATTTCAAAAGCCCGCATTCCAGCGGATTGTTTTCACGCGTAAACTCGTTGCCATAGGAGAGCAAGCCGCCTTCGACGCGCTCGATTAGATTCGGGCTTCCAGGCGCAACGTCCAGATCACTGCCAGCCTCCCAGAGCGTATCCCATAGATCGAGACCTATGGATGAATCATCGAGGTAGATTTCGAACCCGCCCTGCCTGCTGTAGCCGGAACGGGCGACAATTAATTCCCGCCCTTTGAAATCCAGTCTGCTGAATCGAAAAAAGCGTATATCGCGTACTGTTTCGCCGAAGACTCGCGCCATAAGATCTTCAGCTTTCGGCCCCTGAACTGCAAGTGGTGCGACATCGGGTTCATCTATATTGACATTCAGACCGAAGCCCAGTGCAAGCCCTTTAGCCCACAGTAATACATCGGAATCAGCAATCGACAGCCAGTAGTGATCGTCTGCGAGCTTTAAAATGACCGGGTCGTTGATCATTCCGGCGAATTCATCAACCAACGGGGCATACAGGCATTGCCCTGTTTTAGCTTTGCTCAGATCTCGGGGTGTCATGAGCTGTACCAGTCTGGCTGCATCGACACCTTTGATTTCAACCTGCCGCTGGCAACTGACATCCCACAATTGAACGTGCTCGCGCAGATGCCAGTAGTCTTCCTGGGTCGAGCGACCGAAGCCTTTTGGCAACACCGTATGGTTTACAATAGAATAATCAGAAACACCCAACGCTTCAATTCGCGGAGTATAGGGTGTTGAGCGAAGTCGTCTGGAGACGGCCAGTTTGGGTATAGAACGATTGGTTGTCATTATTAGTTTTCTAGACGGTACCGGTGTATTCATAAAACATGACTAGATTGCAGATCGGGAGCGCCCGGTTTTCCATTCCGCTTCTCTGGATCGAACGATCCCGCTCAAAACTTCATTAAACGGAGCTGCCAGCCCTTGTTCGGAAGCGACCACAGGAACCATGCCATTGATGGCATCAATTTCCGAGGGTCGCTTTGCCATGTGGTCAAGCAGCAGCGACGGTCTGGCATTTCCTACTTTACGACCAAATGCGGTGACGTATTCAATCGGGTCGGTGAAGGTCAGGTTGACCTTTTTTGCAACCGCGACCTGCCAGGCCTCGACGGCACAGGTTTGCGAGATTTTTGTTGCGTGTGGATCTTCCAGCAACTGTGCTACTGATTTATCAAATACCGTGCACGGTGCACTGTAAGCCACGTTGCAAATAAATTTTTCCCAGATCAGTTGCTCGATATCGGTATAGGCCTCGGCGTTAAAACCGGCGTTACGCCAGACTCCGGCGATCATTTCAGGGCGCGTGTCGCCGCTGTCGGCGATAGAACCGATGCGAATCATCTTCATGGCGGTATGCTGTACGTGGCCCGGTTTTTTTACCGATGCACCGAACCCTTCTGCAACACCCAGCAGCACCTGCCCCACTGGAAGATGCGCGGCTATTCGCTCACCAGACCCCAGGCCGTTTTGAATGGTGAGCACAATGGAGTCGGCTGACAGAACCGGTAGCAGTGTTTTTGCAGCCTCACCGACGGCGGCGGCTTTCGTTGCAATGATAAACAGATCGGCGGTGACAATTTCTTCAATGGAAGCGGCGACTTTTATAGTGCGTACCGTACGATCACCACTGGCACCTTCAACTCGCAAGCCCTGGTTTCGAATGGCGTCAGTGTGCTGCTGCCAGGGATCAATGATCCAGACCTCGTTACCGGCATCGGCCATCAGGGCGGCATAGATTGAACCCATAGCTCCGGCACCGAGTACAACAATTTTCATACAATCAGCACTCTCAGTACGGTCTCAACAGCAACGAATCTATTCGTGCGGTTCATCGATTTTACTCGCAAACACATCAATATGACAGCGAATAACGTGCCCCTGCTCGCCGATTCTCCATGGTGGTGTGCGGGTGTTGCACTGCTCTCCCATGTTCATCGGGCAACGACGCTGAAACGGACAGCCGGCGGCCGGTGGTGCAAGCTCGACAACATCATCGGCGACCAGCGTCGGGGTCGTGTCAGGATCGGGTTCGAGAACAGCGCCGAGCAATACCTCGGTATAGGGGTGCGATGGTGAACTATAGACGTCGCGCGCCGGCCCGACTTCGCACAGACGCCCCTGGTATAAAACCGCGACGGTATCCGATAAGGCGCGCACGACAGCCAGATCGTGAGAGACAAATACGTAGGTCGTTTCACGCTCACTGCGCAGATCATTGAGTAAGTCCAGTACCGCTGCCTGCACAGAGACATCAAGTGCAGAGGTTACTTCATCGCATAAAACCAGATCGGGTTCCGCCGCAAACGCTCTGGCAATTGCCACACGCTGTTTTTCACCACCCGACAACTGGCCGGGCAAGCGATCCATATAGTGTGCGCCGAGCCGCACCCGCTCGAGTAGTGCAGCCGTTCGCGCTCTGAGCTGGTCTGTGTTCAGATCAAAATACAGCGATAATGGCTGTGCAAGAATCTCTTCAACCGTTTGCCGGGGGTTCAGACTTTCATCCGGGTTCTGGAAGATTATCTGTATTTTTCGCAACTGTTCCGGGCGCCGGTTTTTAACGACGGCTGGCAGCGCTGTTTCACCATCCCAGACGATCTTGCCATCTACTGGTGCCAGCAGCCCGGCTATAGTTTTCAGTATTGTCGACTTACCAGAGCCGGACTCACCGACCAGACCAAGTGTCTCTCCCTTCATCAGATCGAGGGTGATATCGGCAACGGTTGGGGTTTGCTGCGAGACTCTGCCCAAGAGCTGGTCGAGCAGCCCGGGTCGGGCATAACTGATCGCCAGATCTTTCAATGCCAGCACCGCTGACTGGTTTTTATTAATCTGACTCGTCGCCTCTACGGTGTCTGCAGCCATTGGGGTGTCTGCAGCCATTGGCAGGGTTTTAACCCGCTCCGGAAAATGACAGCGCACCAGGGAACCTGAATCCAGCGTCTGTAATGGCGGCCGATGATCTTTACATTGCTGCTGTACCAGTGTGCAGCGATCGGAAAACGCGCAGGCATATTCAGTAGCGCCGGGGGCTGGTGGTCGACCGTCGAGCGCCCGTGGCAAACCGGCCTGCTTCAATGTGGGTATAGAAGCCAGCAAACCACGGGCATAGGGGTGTTCCGGATCAAGTAATACCTGGCGAGCACTGCCCTGCAGCACCACTTCACCGGCATACATCACGGCAACGCGATCACATACCCGCGCAATTGCCCCCAGATCGTGGCTGACATAGACCATAGCCATGCCGGACTGCGCTGCCAGATCCCTCAGTAGCTCAAGGATGTGCGCCTGCGTGGTGACATCAAGCCCGGTGGTGGGCTCATCGAGTAACAGCACCTCTGGCTCACCGGCAAGCGCCATTGCTATCGCGACGCGCTGTTGCTGACCACCCGAAAGCTCATGTGGATAGCGCGCCACAATGGCATCCGGCTCAGGCAGTCGAACCTGAGTCAGCAATTCTATTGCACGCTGTTTACGCTCATTTTCGGCATACCCGCTGTGCAGTTTTATCGCCTCGATAACCTGAGCACCAATTCGCTGCGACGGTGTCAGTGACTGGCCGGAGTTTTGCGGAATCAGGGCGATCTGTCCGCCGCGAACCTGCTCCAGCTGCGGTCGCGACAAGCGATACATGTCTTTATCTTTAAAACAGGCGGTACCATTGATCACACGCAAACCACGCTTCAGATAGCCCATCGCTGCCAGCGCCAGTGTGCTTTTGCCAGAGCCGCTCTCACCGACCAGACCCAGTGTTTCACCTCGCCTGACTACAAGCTCTATATTGCGCAGGATGGGGATAGTCGCTCCCTGCTTTCCGGTAAAACCTATAGAGAGATCTTCGACCCGCACCAGTACTTCGCTGTCAGAACCGGCACTGTCTGTTGAATTGTCCGTGCCGGGCCGCAAAGCTGGCTCGCTATTCATAGACTGTTCGGTACCTGAATCGGGATTCGTGCTCACACCGGCGCCTTCTGTGCGCGGTCTATACCCAGCGCTTTGGCCAGAGCATCGGCAGTAAGGTTGATTCCGATAATCAACGATGACAGAGCGATCACCGGTGCCAGCACACCCCACGGCGCGAACGACATAAAGCCACGCGCATCAGCAATCATCAAACCCCAGTCAGGCGTTGGCGGCGATACACCAAACCCTAGAAACGACAACGAAGAAAACGCCAGCAGCATCCACGACCAGCGCATCGCCCCTTCCACCAACAACGCATCGCGAACATTCGGAAACAACTCACGCCAGATAATACTCATGCGGGAATGGCCGCGGGCGCGCGCCGCTTCTACGAAATCGCGGGCGACAACATCGTGTGTTGCGGCACGGGCGATACGGATTACCGGTATACCATAGAAAAATGCGAGTGTCGGTATCAGTACCCCAATACCGGTGCCGAACGTTACTATCAGCACGAGCATTTTGAGGATCCACGGTAACGATAAAAACGCATCGACAACACGCATGAGTATGTCGTCCAGCCGGCCTCCGGCAAGGCCGAAAAAGATACCCACAAAGCCTCCCCAGAGCACCGCAAGCGGTGTTGCAATTCCAGTTACCAGTATCGCTTCGCGCCCACCCAGCAGAGTGCGGCTCAGGGTATCGCGGCCGAGGTGATCTGTACCGGCCCAGTGTTCCGGGCTCGGCGGTTTGAGCATCAACAGCGCACTGGTTTCGCGGAAATCGTACGGTGCCAGCAGCGGCGAAAGCAAAGCCAGCAGCAAATGGAAGCTAACCAGAATCAAGCCGATAGCACCGGACGGACGAGACATCATGTCGGCCAGCGTACCCGCCAGAGTCTGCAGTGGCGATCGACGACTGCCGGGCAGTGCTGCAGTTGTGATCATTGTCTTAACTGCGCTGTTCGAAGACGCGGATTTGCCAGCATGGTAAACAGATCGGCGAGCAGATTTACGCACACGTAAACAGAGGCGATAATCAGCGCTATAGCCTGTGTTACAGGCAGATCTCTATCCGATATAGAATCAATCATCATGCGCCCCATTCCCGGGTAGTTGAACACGGTTTCTATAACAACAACTCCACCCAGCAACCAGGCGATGGTTAAGGCAACTACATTGATCGCCGGCAACAATGCATTCGGGAGCACATGGCGAAACACCACCTGCCAGTAAGGCACACCCTTGAGCGTCGCCATTTGCGCGTAGTCACTGGCCATCGCTTCAATTACAGATGATCTCACCGTGCGCAGTATGTGCGCCATCATTACCATTGCCAGTACAGTCATCGGCAGCAGTATTTCGGGGAAAAACTCGCTTACCGGTGCACTGGCGGAAGTCAGCACGATCCCGGGCACCCAGCCCAGCCAGACACTAAACACCAGTATCAGCAAGGTAGCGGTGACAAACTCAGGTATTGTCATAGCGAATATAGTAAGGCTGGAGATAACGATATCGGCCGGTTTATCGCGCCACAAGGCTGCAACTACCCCTAGAAATAACGCCAGCGGAATTCCTACCAGCATGGCACAGGCAGCCAGCAGTAATGTATTCTTCAAGCGGTCACCAACCAGTACGGCTATACTTTTCTTGCCTTTTGCAGACAATCCCAGATCACCGCGCAGCGCATCACTAGCCCAATCGGTATAGCGGGTTATGGCCGGCCTGTTCAGCCCCAGCTCGTTGCGACAGTTCTCCAGCAGCTTGCCTTGTGCTTCCCGCTCAAGAAAAGCCGTGCAGGCATCACCCGGTAAAATTTCAACACCGGCAAAGATGATCACTGACACCAACACTACCGTGATCAGCCCCAGAGCAATCCGTCGCAGTATAAGTCGAAGCATGCGTCAGTACCCGTTGTTACAGATCTGCCGGGTTAGTACAAACCCGGCAGCTTTAATCAACAACGCGAGAGCATCAATCGACTGTGATCAAGTGCCAGCGAACGGCATCGTTTTTAACTTCGTCGAGGTTCTTCACCCGAGCTGTGGTGCCAACCAGCTTGGTAACATGATATGGAATCAACGTACCGGCGTTTTCCCATAAATACTCCTGTGCCTGCACATAAAGCCCGCGTCGCTTTTCAAAATCGAGTTCACGGCGCGCATCAGCCAGTAGTTTATCGAAGCTTTCGTCTTTAAAATACGACTCATTCCACTTAGCCGTACTGAGATATATTTCGTGCAGTGCCTGATCTGCGGGCCGCTCGTTCCATCGCGTCGCTGAAACATCTTTTTTCATCCACACTTCACTCCAGAACCCATCACTGGGAACCTGGTTGATATTTACTCGAATACCCGCTGCTGCTGCTTGCTGCTGATAGGCTTCCGCAAGAATCGGCCACGTGGGTTCCAGCGTGGCCACGTGAACATCTATATCAATGCCATCGGCAAAACCAGCTTCTGCAAGCAGCGCTTTGGCTTTTTCAATATCCTGCGGGCAGGAGATATCTGCGCGGTATTGATCGTTCGGTTCAACGGGTGAATCACAGGCAACAATACCACCGCCTCCGGTGACCAGATCAACCAGTGCCTGTCGATCAGCAGCCAGGCGCACGGCCCGGCGAACACGCACATCATCAAACGGTGCGACATCTGTGCGGAAAACCAGACCACGCCAGTTACCGGTCGGTATCGATTGAATATTAAATTTATTACTGCCTTCGAGCATCACTTTCTGCTGTGCGGTAACGCCACGTTCCATGTCAATCTGACCGCCGAGCAAGGCCTGTAGCCGGGCCTGTCCGTCTGCGATACCGATTACCTCCATGCGTTCAACGCCGGGTTCACCTTCGTAATAATCCATATTGGCGACCAGCTTTGTAGTGCCTTGTGCATCAAACACCTCGACTTTGAACGGGCCGGTGCCTATACCTGTACTTGCTATAGAATCACCGCTTCCTTCCGGAATCATCCGCAGACGATAATCCATTAACTGCAGTGGCATATCGGCAAACGGCGTGTTCAGGGTAATAACAACCGTTGAGGCATCCGGGGCTTCTACTTTATCGATCATTTTCACGGCAGATCGCGCTGGACTGTCAGACTCCGGATCGAGCACCCGGCCGAGTGAGTACAGCACATCGGCTGAATCAAAAGCAGAACCGTCGTGAAATTTAATACCTTCGCGTAACTTAAGGGTCCAGACCGTTGCATCGGCGTTGGCTTCCCAACTCAAGGCAAGGTCAGCAGTGGGCGTACCATCAAGACCCGGCCGCACCAGTCGGTTCATAATTTTTTCGGTGATTTGAAAAACCCGACCTTTTGCGATCGGATCAAGGCTGGAGGCATCTCCAAAACCCAGTTCATGGGCTTGCCGGAAGGTACCGCTCGGCGCGGCGTTAGCAACAGATACAGCGGCTGCAAGAACAGCCAGGCTAAAAAGTATTTTCATCGGGACAGTTTCCTCGGAAGTCTTTGAGTCAATTACTCAAGGCTCAATACGTTCAGTTGCCTGCCCGGTAATAGTTATCCAACGCAGTTAAGACCTGTGGCAGGGCATAGTGCAATCAATTTTGAAATACGGACGATTTCTACGCTCAATTGATCGAAAACACCTGACTCAGAATCTCACATTCCCGTTAAGACAATATATTCCCGGATAGGCTCACAGGCGTCTGTCCAGGAATGAATGTTCTGCTGAAGATATAATATTCCGGCCGACTATATTCCGGTCGATATCGAAATGAATATAAAAACCTATTCGCTTCAATCGAATGAAATATCTAAATCAACAATTTATATCTTAACTATGAACCTCATTCTCGCACAGGTTTCTGATGGCAGAACCAAATATGCTGGCGTTCTAAACGCCATAGTTGGCTGTCCGAAAATGACTCTCGTTTTCCGGCACCCAACCAGTGTGACTTTCACTGTTGAATCGACAACTTGCAAGCGAGAAATTCACAATCGATGGATAAGTTAAATTTAATGCATGAGATGCGATTTACTCCAAAACACCTTATTTAACCGGGTCCAGCCGGGAAATATCGCCTTTTTATTTGTTCTATCCACATCAAATGCAACGATTTTTGTAATTTGCTGTCTACAGTTTGCGGATCTCCATATTCCGGTCATTGAAGGACAGAATAATGCCTAGAAGCTTGTCTGAGAAAGAAGATCTACTGCGGACGCGATCTTTTGGCCAGCTATTCCGATCATTTTCGTTAAAGAAGAACAACTATTCGCCTCAATCGATCAAAATATCTGA
>MDLA01000095.1 GCA_001730015.1 Chromatiales bacterium (ex Bugula neritina AB1)
GAAGAGGTTATAATCAAGCGAGATGCATTTCACGGTGAATGGAACTATCGAATTCAGCCGTATATATAGTAAATTCGGTAGTTTATTGTTTTGCAATGACTTACTCTCAAGGAACGTGGCGAATCACCATAGGGGGATAAACGAAACGCATCCAGCAACAATTCCGGCAGTGAGCTTCAGCTCCCATTCGAAACTTTCGTATATGCCTTTGTTTGCAGGCTTTTCTGCGCTAAATTGCCACTCGTTTGCGCAACGCCGGGGCTACAATCCGGATAAATGGTTGGCCATGGCAGCCAGATCTTCGTCGCTAAACGAATCCATTAACGAACCCTTAGCCGGTGAGTTAAGCCTGACTTTGTTTTTGAAATCTTTCATTGTCTGTAGCAAATAGGGAAGTTGCTGTCCTGCCAGTCTGGGAACGCGGCTGTCTCCCTGATAGGTGCTGTGACACTGTGAGCATTGGCCTGCACTTAGAGCAGAATTACCTTTTGTTGCCAGATCATCGTCTATTTCTGATCTGATTGTCGGCCACTCCATAGACGAATAGTGTTCCGCCAGTGCTTTCATTTCATCTTTGCTTAGTGGTGCTGCCATACCTGACATGACCGCATTGGCGCGGCGTCCGGCTTTATAATCTTTAAGTTGAACATATAAGTAGTAGTACTCCTGCCCCGCCAGTATAGGTGTGTCGGCGTTTATCGGAGCGCTATCTGATCCGCCGTGACAGCCCTGACAAACTGCAATTTTGTCTGTTACATCGACGTCTGCGGCATGTATAAACGCACTGATTAACAACATAGTGGTGGTCAGTAACAATCGGGGAAATGCAGTCATCGGAGCCATACGGATTTAAACTGGTTTTGATGTGAATAGTGAGCGGGAGCTTTAAGCTGCCCCCGCCCGGTTTTACAAGTTCGCTTAATCTGCCTCGCTTAGTCTGCCAGGGTGAAGGCGATAATATTATTGCCGCGTTTGTAGTTCAGCTGTGTGTTACCACCTGCGCCTACAACAATATACTGCTTGCCATCTACTGAGTAGGAAGAGGGCGGGGCATTTACGCCGGCACCAGCCTGGAAGCGCCACAACTGTGCACCGGTTTCGGAGTCATAGGCTTTGAACATGCCGTTGCCTTCACCCGCAAACACCAGGCCGCCAGCCGTCGCCATAATTCCACCAATCATTGGCTGCTGGGTTTTTACCTTCCAGCGGATTTTCCCGGTATGGTAATCCACAGCTGTAATGTTACCCCACTGCTGCTCTTCCGGAATAACCTTGAAGGCGCCGCCGAGCCACAGTTTTCCTCCTGGATACGGTGAGCTTTCTACGTGATAAGTCATTGGCTGGTGCAGGTTGATCGCGTAAGTCAGGCCAAGATTTTCGTCGACTGCCATCGGCGACCATTCCACGCCACCGTTGGCACCCGGCAACATGCGCTCGCCATCTTTTGTTGGCAGAACCCACATATTCTCTTGTGGCACCATCGCTTCCGAGTAGCGGATCAAGCTGCAATCGCTGCGATCATGTACATACACATGGCCGGTTTTTCCACCGTGCAGAACTCCGGGTATCATGTCGCCGTCATTGTTTTTAACATCGACAAGTATTGGTGGGCTGACCGCGTCCAGATCCCAGACATCGTGTGCAATGTACTGGAAATGACAAAGGTATTCGCCGCTATCCAGATCAACGCTTACCATCGAATTGGTGTAGAGGTTATCACCGGGTCGCAAGCTGCCATCGAGATCAGGAGACGGGTTACCAACAACAAAAAATATCCGGTTGTTTTCAAGATCGACAGCGGGGTTCTGCCATACACCACCGCCCAGAGTTTTGTAGGGGTCGCCCATTTTTGCCAGGTTGGCTTTTTCGGCTTCAATATCCCGCAGCATGTCCCGCCCGGTGGCATCGTGCGTCGCCCATACGCCGGTGGAATCTTCAGCGGTTGTGTGGAAAGTCCACAGAACTTCACCGGTTTTGTAATCGAGTGCTTTAACAAAGCCGCGAATTCCATATTCTCCACCGTTGGTTCCAATCAGAACTTTGCCGTTAACCACGGTTGGCGCCATGGTTTCAGAGTAGCCAAGTTCCGGGTCTGCCAGTTCGGTTTCCCAGATCAGTTTGCCGGTTTTGGCGTCCAGGCCGAGCATTTTTGCATCCAGTGTGCCCATGAACAGCATATCGTCGTAAACGGCAACGCCGCGGTTATTTGGTCCACAGCAATAGGTTGTGATCGGCCCCATCTTGTGTTTGAAGTGCCAGATTTGCTGCCCGGTTCTCGCATCAAGTGCGTAAATATGGTTAAACGAGGTGGTCACGTACATGACACCGTTAACCACGATTGGAGTCGTCTCCAGCGATTCTACAATTTCGGTTTGAAAAATCCATTCGGGACGCAAATGCTTAACATTCTGCGTATTTATTTGTCTCGACGGGTAATAACGGGTTTGCTCGTAGTTGCCGTTTGTGTGCAGGAAATTGTTGCCATCGTTTGCTGCCCGATTAAGCATGTCCTGAGATACATTGTTTAGATCGCCAAAGAGTGTGGCGTTTTCAACTTCCTGTGCGTGCACGGCGGCTCCGGTATTGAGAATAATCCCCAATCCGACGGCAGCCCAAAGTGCGCTATATTTAAATACCGGCATAATCTTCCTCCATTTGTAGATAACAATGCGGTTTGCACCAACGATCTGTGCTAATGGCCCACGTCGCGATGTGCGCTGCTTAATGTAGAACAATTAAGTTTTCAAAAGTGCGCCTTGCTGCGAACACAGACAATCACTAAGAATGCGAAATTATTAGCTGGATGGACCACTTACGCAGAATAGGTTATGCAGACGCGCTAGACAAGCTATTGTTTCAACGCATTAACAGTACAGGCAATTATGCAGATACGGAGGATGCATTGATGTCGCATTATCTCTAATATGGGGCTGTACTGATAAAGCCGCTTGCAGAAACAGCAAAAGAGCGGTGGTGGCGATCTTCCATTGTTTCAGGTTACCGTACAAAGTAATGAGTAAAACGAAAGGAGCGAGAACGATTAATAACGGATATAAAAAGTCAGAGTTTTTTAGTATCTTTACTTTGGCGTTGTTTTTAGCAGGCGGCTTCGCGGGAAGTGTCAATGCCCGTGAAACGGGAAAGATTGTTATCACTAATGAGAAATCAAATGATCTCACCGTGATGAATCTCGAGGGCGAAGTCATTGACACAATCGCAACCTGTGCCCGCCCCCGTGGTATTCATTTCAATGCTGATCGAACGCAGTTTCTGGTCGGCTGCGCCGATGATTCAACCATTGCAATCTACAACATTGATACCATGGAGCTGGTTGATCGAATCCTCAATGTAGAGGAGCCCGAAACGTTTGATCTGCATCCCGATGGGAAACATCTGTTTGTTTCAAACGAGGAAGATGCCACTGCCACCCAGTTTGATTTAGACACTCGTGAACTGGTCGCTGAGTTTGAAACCGGTGATGAACCGGAAGGCGTGCTCGCAACCAGTGATGGCAAACTGGTTTTTGTGGCATCGGAGGCGGCTGATCTTGTGCACGTTATCGACGTTGAACAGCAAGAAATAACTGCTGATATTCCCGTAGATACCCGACCCCGGCGGTTTGCATTAACCCCGGATGAATCCGAACTCTGGGTGACTGCAGAACTGGCCGGTGTTGCAAATATTATAGATGTAACAACGTTTGAACTGATTGACGATATCGCCTTTCTCCCAACGGGTTTTCGCAAAGAAGAAGTCACCCCTGTGGATATCCTGATTACCCGCGACGGCAGTATTGGTTATGTTGCGCTCGGCAGAGCGAATCATGTTGCTATTGTTGATGTACCAAAACGCAAAGTTCTAAAATATCTGCTGGTTGGAAAGCGATCATGGGGTTTGGCGCTCAACCATGATGAATCCGTTCTGTATGTGGCAAATGGTTTGTCTGACGATATTTCTATTATTGATACACGCAAGCAAAAAGTAATTAAATCGGTACCGGTCGGGCAGATTCCCTATGGCATTTTGATCGATGATCACTGAGTGTATTAACAGCCGTCTATTGAAGTGGAGTGCGCTACTGGCCGCGGGTTTAATGGTGCAGGCAATGGCTGGTGCGGCTGAAGTAAAGCGCAAGCTGAATCCGAAGCACGCAGACACCTTCCTGATTAGTTACCTTAGTTTTGCGGATGATGAACACTATGAGAAAAGAAGAGCCTACGCGGGGGTAACGCTTAAGCAGCAGACAAGGCCGCTGAACGGCGTTACACTGGGTATCAGAGCCGCACGTATTACCGGCAGATCGCTGGGCGTTCGGTTTGAACTCGCAGAGCATCAGCTGGACCCCGAACAAGACTATGTTGCAGAGGCTGTAGAGTGGTTGTTGCAGAATCAATCCGGTGCTGCAATTCTAGATCTGCCAAAAAAAGTCACTATAGAAATAGCGGCTGCTCTGGGTGGCAAGCCTGTTATTTTGTTTAACCCGAGGCACCGGGATAACGACTTACGCGGAATGCAGTGCTTCGGACAGCTGTTTCACACCATACCCAGCCATGCCATGCTAATGGATGCGCTGAATCAGTATTTAAAAAGCCGCAACTGGTCAAAGGTGCTTATGCTGACCGGGCCAACAGAAGACGATGCTTCCCTGAGCCTCGCTTATCGGCAATCAGCAAAAAAGTTTGCAATCCGTGTTGTATCGGATAACCCATTTGTACTGGGTAACGATCCCAGAGACAGAAACAAAACCAATATTTCACTGTTAACCGGTCGCCCTAAACACGATATAGTTTTTGTTGCTGATTCACTCGGAGAGTTTGCTCGATACGTTCCGTACCAGACCTACTATTCCAGGCTGGTTATTGGCTCTGAAGGGCTGCAGGCCGATGCCTGGCACTGGGCCTGGGAACGACATGGTGCGCCGCAATTAAATCAGCGTTTCAGTCGAAAGTTCGATACCCGGATGTCAGCAGAACAATGGGCCGGATGGGCGGCGGTAAAAGCGCTGACTTCAGCCGCCAGAATGGCAAAGTCTATTGAATATTCAGAACTCATGGCGGCATTAAGCTCTCAGGATCTGATTCTCGATCTGTACAAAGGGGCACCGGGAAATTTTAGAGCCTGGAACAATCAATTGCGCCAGCCGATTTTACTGCGAACGCATAATGCGGTGGTGTCCCGTGCACCGCTGGAGGGTTTTCTTCATCACCGAAATACGCTCGATACGCTGGGTATTGATGAACTTGAGTCAGATTGCGTCTGGTAACAATCCTGCCCCGGGTCGGTATTTGTCAGTAGCAGCGGTTGGCCTTTCTTACCGTTCGGCGCGGTGTCACTATTCAATCCGGTACATTCGTTCACCACTCGAGTGCTCCCAGTCGAATTGTTAGGATCAACTAACATTTGCGGTCGTGAACTACGAATTCAGTACAATTGCAGAGCTGAATAAGTTGTGCCTGGTGCCTTGCTGCAATGTTTTTTAAGCTGAAGTTAACGGCAATATCTGGCCGGAAAATCGCGTCCGCAGCAGACCTTTTATTTTCGGGCCGAGATTAGGCACTTTCCATGCACGCGTACGTCAGAATTTCACTTAAGTGAAAACCATCAATTCTTATCGGAGACAGACCCATGACAGATAAAAAGACGGAAAAGAGTGAGCCAGGTGATTCTTCGATCGCTGAGAAACTGTTTGGTGCACGAAAANTCATAATCTGCGAAGAAATAAATCAGACAATGGCCAAGCGGGTTATTGCCCAACTTTTGGCGCTCGCTGAAGAATCTGCATCGCCGATCCAGTTGTTTGTGAACAGTCAGGGCGGGCATGTGGAAGCCGGAGACAGTATTCACGATGTAATCGGGTTTATTTCTCCGAAAGTTCAGGTTATTGGTACCGGCTATGTAGCAAGTGCCGGAACACATATATTTCTTGCCGCGGAAAAGGAAGATCGCTTTTGTCTGCCAAACACACGGTTTCTAATTCATCAGCCATCTGGTGGTGCCGGAGGCAGTGCTTCGGATATCGCAATTCAGGCTGAGCAGATAGTCAAAATGCGTGAACGCCTCGCTCAGGTAATTTCCACTCGAACTGGCACTGATATTGAGCGGGTAAGACTCGATATCGAACGTGATAAATGGATGGACACCGGCGCAGCCATTGAATACGGCATCGTTAGTAAGGTAATTTCCTCAAGCACTGAAATTTCCTGATTATTCGTTAGTGCTAACCGTACCGCCTTCTCAAACGAAGTGTGCAGTCGGAAGGGCGGGGCTGAAAAGAACGACGCAGTAAGATCGAGAGTTTTCCAACTGGTGTGTTGCCGGATTCGAAAACAGATCGAGCATTACATGATTCAGGCTCGCCTGGCCATGTAGTGTGCTCTGAAGGCGGTTGTAGAGTATTGTGACTGCTCAATTGCGTCGATGAGCTTCCGCGGATTAAATGGTTTTTCAAGAAAGGCGATCGGGGAATAGAAACGTGCTTTTTCCCGATAGCTTGCATCATGATTTGCGGTAATAAAAATAACCGGTATTTCCGGTGCGTTCGGATTGCTTTTAATCTGGCCTGCCAGGTTAAAGCCGTCGCCGTCAGGCAGGTTTATATCAATCACTGAGACGTCGGGCTTGCACGACACTATTTTGGATAGTGCGGCAGACATAGAATCTGCACAAATTAATGCATAGCCCAAAGATTTCAGTCTGATTTCAAGGGCTAGGGCATAGTCCGGATTATCTTCAACAAGCAGTATTTTTTTGTTCATTTTGATTCCTGGCTGATCTGTTCCTTTGATCACTCTCCGGTGTTTCTGTCGGGTGCGGAATAGTGAAAGAAAAATGACTTCCCTGACCAAAACTACTCTCTACTTCAATTGTTCCCTGGTGCAATAAAACGAGCTCGCGGGCAATGCTAAGGCCCAGCCCGAGGCCTGCACCATTGAATTGGTGGTCGCTGTCAGTGTATTGATAAAGCCGATCGAAAATTCTTTGCTGCGCCGGGTAAGGGATGCCGCAGCCGGAATCAGCGACGCTGAAAATCAGCTCATTTTTTTCACCATCCTGCACAGTTAAATCTATAGAACTGTGTGCAGGAGAGTATTTGATTGCGTTGGATAGAAGGTTTGATAGAACCTGGGTAATACGGTCGCCATCAGCTGTGAATAGTGGCCTGGCTCCGGTTATATCGGTGTTGATTTTAATCTGGCTGCTCTTTGCCGCTTCCGCACATGACGCCAGCGTTCGGGCAACAACACTTTCAACTGGAATACATTTTTTTCGCAGCAGCACTCTGCCGGCATCCAATCGGGCAATATCTACTAAATCGTTAAAATGCGTGGCAATTTGATCACAACTGGTGAGCGCGTAATCCAGAAGCTTCACCTGCTCATCGCACAGCGGCCCCGGTATACCATCACGAACAATGGCTATAAATTCGCGTGCAGCGGCCAGCGGGGTTTTCACCTCATGGGATACTGTTTGGTAGAAGTCCCGGATTTCCCTGTTTTTGTTTTTTAGTTCGGCGTTAACCCGTTCGAGTTCTAACGAGCGCTGAATGTTCGATGACAGCAGCCGATGCTTGCAGACAATATTTCGAATCGATCTTGCCAGAGACTGGCTGTTCATGAGCGAGCGGCAAAGAAAATCGGTGCAGATGGCAGCCTCTGGTCTCGCAGTTTTACAGCTGAACCGGTCAGGCACTATATAAATCACCGGCGGCGCGGTAAAAGATTGGCTGGATTGTATAGAGTTCAGAAAGGCGGAGTCGGTCGCCTGCAATGCTGCATGGTCGACTATGAGTAAATCAAAGATGCATAATTCAGAATGTTCAATAGCTCGTTCGGGCGAAGTGCAAGGCGTAATATCGAATTGATACTGCGTATTTGCCGACAGTAGACTCTGTAGATTGCTAGCAATAGAGTGGCTGTCCTGCAGCAACAGTGTTTTCAGTACCGGTACGGGAGGATGCACCGATTGCAGATTGATTGCTTCCATGGCCACAGCATCTTCCTTGATTCCGGGTTGTGCAGATTCCACTGTTATTCATATACAACAGCTGGCCAAAAGGTCACATCCGCAGTAGATCATTCATTCTCGGACAGCCAGCTAATAGGCCGCCCTGTGTAACTGGCCGGGCTGTTCGTCTGGCTGGTCAGTACCTTATGTTTTGATTTTCCGGTTGGTAGTGTACAGCCTTTGCAGTTACGTTTGCGGCAAATCTGCGCGCTTCCAATAAACGCAACCAAGATCACAGTGTGCGTATTGTGTACTGATCAGCCGGGCCGATGCGGGGTATCGGCCGGTCGCGACAGATCTTTAGCGAGAGACTTCCGCTTATAAAAAACCGATCTTATGATTTTGGCTTTGAGTTGCCCGGGTCGTACAGCGGCTTATAACCCACAGACTCAATCTTCACCGGGTATAGCTCTCCGAAATAGTCGATAGCCAGCTCGCGTCCCTCCTGACAAAATTCATAGGGCAGGTAGCCGAGCGCTATATTTTTACCAATAGAGGGGCCGTATGCAATGCTTGTTGTGTAGGAGCGACGTCCCTTCTGATCAATTAGCGTCTGACCAGTCTGTGGATCTATGATTGCGCAAGTGCCGACCGGATAGCGGGCAACCCCGTTTGCGTCGGTATTTTCAGTCATGGTCATAGTGCAGAGGTAAGCTACCTGGTGTTCCAGTGCTTTCTGGGCGACGTATTGCTCTTTGCCATAGAAATCTGCAGCCTTTACTTTGGGCCGGGCCAGGTCTGCTTCGAACAGGTTGTACTCGGTTAGCAGATCAGCGTTTTGTAGTCGCAGGCTCTTCTCCAAACGCCGGCTGTTGGCGTAGGTTTCCACGCCAATCGGGGTAACACCCTGTTCGGCCAGGGCGTCCCATACTGCCAGGCCATCGTTGTAGTTAAAGTGCAGTTCCCATCCCTGCTCACCGACATAGGAAATACGAAATGCAGAAACCGTAACACCGTTAATAGTCAGGTCGCGAACGGAAACAAAGGGGAAGTTCTCGTGTGTTACCGAATCGGGATCATCTATAACTTTCTGTAGTGTTGCGCGCGCGTTTGGTCCCCAAAGGCCGAGACAGGCGAATTCAGTGGTTCGGTCTTCGGCGGTAGCGTTGTAATTGCGATCATCAATCATGCGCTTTAACCAGATAAAATCACGCGCACCGGAATCTCCACCGTCCATCACACGAAAATGATTTTGCGCCATGCGAATTATTGTTAGATCAGCGCGTACACCACCGGTCTTGTCGAGAAAATGTGTGTAGACCCCTTTTCCCACAGGCGTATCGCCGCCAATCTTTGCAACGCATACGTATTCCATTAGTTTTTCGGCATCGGGTCCGGTTACATCAATAATGGCAAAATGAGACAGATTAATCATGCCGACGTCTTCGGACAATTGCAGGTGCTCTGCGTTGGATACACGCCAGAAGTGCCGGCTATCCCACTCCGCTTCGCGTGCCGGGATTTTGTCGCCGAATTTTTCCAGCAGGTGCTCGTTACTGGCGTAACCATGTGCACGCTCCCAGCCAGCCGCCTCCATAAAATACCCGCCTAACGCTTTTTCGCGTTCATAGAACGGACTTCGCCGTAAGCCACGCCCCTTGGTATAGGGCTCGCGGTTATGTACTGCCGGGTTATAGATTTTAAAAGCGGTCTCGTAGCAGCGATCGTGTATGTATTGTTCTTCCTGCTGGAATGGATAATAACGGGCGACGTCGATACCGAAGTGATCGAACTCGGTATAGCCGTCGGTCATCCAGTCGGCGATAACTTTTCCGGTCCCCGGGCCATCTTTCACCCACACTGAGACGGCGTACCATAAGCCGCGTACGTTAGCGGATTCGCCAATTGACGGACCACCGTCAGCGGTAACCTGAAGCAGGCCATTGAACGAGCGCTTTTCATCGTAGCCAAGCTCGCCGAGTATCGGCGTGAGCTCCATTGCACGTTCCAGCGGTTCCATTATCTGTTCCATTTCCAGGTCCCGCTGCGAGGGAGAAAGGCGAGCCTGTTCTTTTTCGAGCAGATCACGAGGATGGCACATACGCGGTTCTTTCTCTTCGTAGTAGCCCCATTCAATCATGCCGCCTTCGGATGTCGTCGGGTCACCGGTATCGCGCAAGTAAGCTGAGTTGCCCTGATCCCGCAGCAGCGGATAGCCAATATGCTTGCCGGTGCCTTCAAATTCCTTATACGGCCCGAACCACAACAGCGGGTGATCCACCGGCATAACGGGCAGGTCTTCGCCAGCCATTTCGGCGATCAGACGGCCCCATAAGCCTGCACAAACCACCACGTATTCGGCAGCAATATAGCCTCGCGATGTCTCGACACCGACAATGCGTCCGTCTTTTATATCAAGGCCAGTGGCTGAGGTGTTGGCGAATGTAGTGAGTTTGCCGGTCTGCTCGCAGGCATCAACTATTTCACCGCTGACCACTTGCGAGCGTGGTACCACCAGGCCCGCATCGGGATCCCACAGAGCGCCCTGAATCATGTGCTCTTCGAGCAGTGGCATTTTTTCTTTTGCCTCAGCTGCACTGATCATGCAGGCATTGGTGCCGAAGGCTTTGCCCGATCCAACTTTGCGCTTGAGCTCGGCCATGCGATCGTCATCACCAATCCGGGCAACTTCCAACCCGCCTACTTTTGCATAGCGCCCCATTTTCTCGTAAAAATCGATACTATACATGGTGGTATGACAGGTCATCTGGTCATGAGCCGTGGCATAGCAGAAATCTGAGGCGTGCGCAGTAGAGCCGATATCCGTCGGGATAGCTGATTTATCGATGCCGACGATATTGTCCCAGCCGCGTTCGATCAGGTGATGGGCGACCGATGCACCAACGATTCCGCCTTGTCCAATGATCACGACCTTGGCACTGGATGGAAAATTTGCCATGAAAATCACTCGGTAATAATTGAGATGTAGTTACTTGATCAGCGCGGTTTGAAAGGACCGGCGCTGCTGATCGCGGTATAGAGTATTGTATGCAATAGCAGGGGGATCTGCCTGAACTATAACCTGATCAGAGTGTATAAGCCGATCGTTACCCGCTATCACAACGTCGCGCGATTTTCATAGTGCGACAGGCGTACCGCCCGGATAGTTTGCCTGCGTGCTGAAAACGGTAACAAGGCGTGGTTGTAACGTTTCGCTGCGACGCTGGTATAACTCACTATGCAGTCGTCAATTTAAGCACCAGCCTCAGATAATTTCGCCGAACTTGCCGGTAGCGATATTCAGGTTTTTCGCGTCGGTTGAAACCTGTCAGATATCTGTGTCTGGCTATCTCGGCCGTATGGAGATATCGCCAGCTGGTAGTACGATTACTGAATCTATCGATGGTGTCAGTTGGCGAGCTTCTCCCGGTACTGCAGTTGCAAAGTTACCAGCCTTAACCGTAGTACCGGGCCATGTATTTGTACTTGGGGATAACCGCGATAACAGCAAAGCCTCGCGTAAATTCGGGCTGGTGCCGCTCAGTGGCGTGGTAGGGCGAGCCAGGCAGGTCTGGTTTTCAAAGGCAGATTCCGGCATACGCCGGAGCCGTATTGGCGCGGCATTAACGCCATAGTGGGTGCGGGTTTGCCGGCACGCTTCAGCGTTTGAGTGCGGTGGAAAAGTACTGGCTCGTATCTGAAGGGTAGAACGATTCGATGGCGGTTAAGTTCTGCATTGCGCCGGTTTCCCGGTCAATCTGAGCTTGACAGCAGATACAGCAGGCCGAATTTGCTTTTTTGCCTGAGAGGGAATCGGCTCAGGCAAATCCGGCAATCGATTCGTCGACCTGCTGTAGTGATCTGATTGACCACGACGAGTTAATCTGAATTACAGGATATTGATACCAATGAGTAAAACCGCTGCCCATGAAACCAGGTACGACGGGGTGCGCAGATAGGGGAGTCCCAAGGTATACACTACCGCGTGAACAATGCGGGCAAAGAAGAAGATCTGTGCCCACATTGCAATACCGGCGTGTGCTGTCTCAGGAGCCAGCATTCCTGCAGCCACAACCACAGCTGCGAAGGCGGGTATTGTTTCAACTATATTCAAGTGCGCGCGTTGAGAACGTTGTGCCCATAATGGGGTCTCCGGCTCCTCTTCCGGATAGCCTTCCGGGTAGTTGTTCAGGAATGTAGGGAGGCCCCAGGTAAACACTCGTGACAGTATATAGGGTGTCCAAAGCAGCACGGTAAGCATGCCGCTGAGTCCCAGATAAAAATAGGCCGTTTCCATAGTTTTCTCTTGAAGTGGCTTGTGAATTATAAATAGATGGGCGTGTTACTAACGAAATATGTCTAGTATCCCTTGTTTAGCGCACTAACCATCATCTCTGCATGCCCTTCATGTACCTTGAAAATCTCAAGGCCTGCTTCAAACAGTGATTTAACCTCGGCGTTTTCTATATTCGGAATGAAGGAGTTTTCCATCAGTCCGTTTACGGCTTTGTGATACGCCAGTTCGTTTTCCGCGTAACGCTTGTCAAAGGCTTCTCCGCGCAACTGGGCTAATTCATCAACAATTTTCACCGAACCTTCTGTTAATTGCCGGCTTAGGAAATTATCCTGCGGCTGTGCCCCGAGTTTATCGAGAAGCGCCAGTGCCTGTGCGTTGACGGCTTCATGATCGCGAATCATGGTTTGCGCAAATTCTCTAACTGCCGGATTCTCCGAGATACCCAGGGCCAGATGGGCGTACTGTATATCTATATTGTCAGCCGTGTAGGCGACATGTGCCAGTTCGAGGTCATTGAGGTCGTCAGGAGATTGCGCAGTCTGTGGCGCAGGAGGTGCGCTATATTGAGCGGTTGTACAACCTGCAAGCAAAAAAAGCGATGCAGCAGCTACCAGAATATTAATTTTCATATGTTCGTGTTCTCGGTTGAATACTGGGAAACTTCACGGATTGCAGAAATGTGATTTACAGAGATTGCTGCATTTGAGTGACGAACGTCTAGTGTAGAGGTTTGACTGAACGAATAGTGATGAAACGTACAATATTTTTGATTTATCGTACAAAATAATTAATTGAAAGAACAGGCTGTAGCCGTGCGTGCAGAGAAAACCGATTTATCCATACACCCGTTTTGCGGCCTGGTTTTGCGGCCTGTTTGTTGCTAAAAAAATCAGCTTGATTGTTTGTATCGAACCAGTAGCAGAAAATGGGTAATACCTCCGCAATTTCTGAATACACACAAGCGCTCTATAACGCGCTTATGGTTACCTTTGCGGTGTGGGGAATACTTCAACTTGGGCCAGCCATTGTTGCCGGCTCCGATTTTCGCTTTGTGACTGTTCGTCATGCGGTGATTGCACAATCGCATGCCCATTGGGCGTGGCTCGTCGGTCTATTTTTCGTTTTCTACAGACTTCCATCGATTCATCTGTCCGGTAGAAACAAAATTCACCGTATCGACTGGGAGCGCTTTGAAGTGCTGGTGGCAGAAGTGTATCGTCGCAATGGCTATCAGGTGGAGGCGCGAAGAAAAAAGGGTGCCGATGGAGGTGTTGACTTCAGAGCCAGAAAGCGTGGCAAGCGATATATTGTACAGTGCAAGCGCTGGAATAAGCGTGTAGGTGTACCCGTCGTGCGGGAGATGGCCGGTGTACTTGCTGCCGAACACCAGAGTACCGGGGTGATTATTGTCACCAATAATCAGTTCACCCGTGAAGCCATTGCTTTTGCCGATGGAAAACCCATTGAGCTGGTGAACGGCGATAAGTTGCAGCAGATGATGGGATCGTGTCGCTAGTCTGTTGAACGTTCACAGAGAATTCATTCTTATTCCTGGGTATAGGGAAGAACTTCTTCAACTTCCAGTCGATAGCCTGATTCCGCGATATCGCTTTTTACCGTTTCGGTCCGCAGCGTACCAATAGCAATAACCGGCTCGTACATACCGGCAAACTTTATTGCCTCGGGGGATTGAGCGTGAACGATCTGATTAGCTGGTGGCGGCGGGGTGTGTATGCAGGCACCGACATAAGGGACCAGCAGGAATTCCTTTATCATTGAATCACTGTTGTATTCCAGGGGGGTGATATAGGCGGGAATTCGTACCCGCTGACCGTCAAGCTCGGGAACCACCGGGGCATAGTTAAACTGTTTTCTTAATCGTTCTACCTCAGCGTTCGATTCATCACTTCCATCCATGAGTTTATCGATTTGCTCTTTACTCATAGAGGCAAACGGATTTTCCGGCGGGACAAAATCGTCAGGGATTAAATCCTCCCATACAAGCTCGGTTGCAGCTGTCTGCGACGATGACGTTTCATCGTTATCTGAAAATTTCCACCAGGCGGAATTAGCGTTGATCGAAAATAGAACAGAAAATAATGTGATGGCTGCGATAATAGTATTTCGGATCATCATGATTTTTAGCCCGGTAGCCGGTGATTTATAAGCGTTGCGAAAGACCATCTGCAAGCGACTTCCGATACGCTTGCAGTGCCGGCAGAGTGCCCGCCAGAATACCTGCACAACCGATGAAAAACAGTATTTTGAGGTCTGTCGTGCCTGGTAGTGTTAAATTTATAGACAGACCGAACTCCTGTTTCAGGAACACAGACCCGAGGCTCGTGAGCAGGTAGTGCAATAACACACCTGCGATAATGCCACCGAGCGTCAAAACTGTCGATTCTATGCACAGCAGCATAAAAATGTGTGCGGGTTTAGCTCCTGCAGAACGCAATACCGCCATCTCGCGTCGGCGTTCGTTTAATCCGGCAAGTAATACCGAAATCAGGTTAACCAGACCGGCCACAACAACACAGATAGAAACAATCATCAAGGCCATCTCTGCGACGCTAACCAGATTCCATAATTCCTGCAGTGCAACGCCTGGCAATATAGCGAGTAATGGTTCTTCGCGATACGTATTGATTGCCCGTTGCTCACGGAACACGGCCGCTCTCGATTTAAGGCCAACCAGCAAGGCAGTGACCGCTTTGGGTTTGAGTTCCATGGATCTTATCGTATCGGCATCGGTGCCCTCACCCTTGACGCTCGCACCATTTTGCCAGTCCACGTGCATGGCTTCGATACCCTGCAAACTAACGTGTATGGCGCGGTCGACGGGAGTGCCGGTGGGCTGCAATATACCGCTCACTTTAAAAGGTTGTCGGTCATGTTCAACAAGGGCGACTTTGCCAGTACCATGTGCAACTACGATATCATCGCCGACCCGATAGTTCCGTTGCACTGCCACTTCACTGCCAATTACTGCGTCGAAGACGTCATTAAAGATCTGGCCGTCGGCAAGTTGCAGGGATTGCTTATCGCCAAACCGGTAGTGCGCAAAGTAATCCAGACTAGTTCCAAGTACCCGAAAGCCTGCGTGTGAATCGCCCAGTGATATAGGAATCAGCCAGTCAACCGCAGATCGTTTGCGAATATCTTCGACACTGTCCCAGCTGATGTTGTTGGTTGCGTTGCCGATACGAAAAACCGAGTAAAGTAGTAGCTGTATTGCACCACTTCGAGCGCCGATGATGAGATCGGTACCGGAAACCGTTTGCGTGAAACTGCTTCTGGCGTCCCGGCGTATTTTTTCGACCGTCAGGATCAACGCCACGCTCATGGAAATTGCCAGTACGGCCAGTAGTGCAGTCGGCCATCGATTGCAGATACTTTTCCACGCGATGCTTATCATGACCGCATACTCTGCTGCTCACTGATGTCTGTGGCTGTATTGATTTCGCGCAAGTCCATTCGACGGTCAAAATGGCCTGCCAGAGAGGCGTCGTGGCTGACAAACAGTAGTGAGCAGCCAGCCGCTTCGATTTCGGCAAATAGCAAATCAAGGAAAGCCTGCCGGGTATCGCTGTCCAGAGCCGAAGTGGGTTCATCGGCGATAATAAGCGGTGGGCGCCCGATTAGCGCTCGAGCAACAGCCACGCGTTGCTGTTGCCCCACGCTCAGATTAGTTACCGGCGTATCCAGTAAGTCGGCAACTGGCAGTTGCATCGCCTGCAACAGGCGTTTTGCCTCCATGGTTGTGTTGAAACCCCCTTCACATGCGCGTTTGCGCCGTTGCGCGGAAAAACGGCAGGGCAGCTGAATATTCTCCTGTACTGAAAGAAACGGTAGCAAATTGAATTGCTGAAAAACCAGTCCGATACGATCAACGCGAAACTGGTCTTTCTGTCCGCCCCGCAGCGTATTGAGCGCTACGCCGTCAACGACAATGCCGCCGGACTGAGGCACCAGAACAGCGGCAATGAGGCTGAGTAGAGTGGTTTTTCCGGATCCGGACGGGCCCTTTAAAAAGACCCGTTCACCATAGTTGATACCGAAGTTTTCTATAGACACCACTGGCCGGGAGGCACCCGGCCAGGCGAAATGAACGTTATCCAGCTGGATAATCTGTTTATTCGTATTACCCATTGATAGCATCATTCATGTACGGGCAAACCATGTGTCCGCTGTGGTACCGGAAGCGCTAGTGGAACGGCTCATTGAACCGCGGTGGTATCCACCATAGAGTTCCCCGGATTCAGCTCGACAAGCGCCTGTCCACCCGGACCAAGCAGTTGCACATCGAGATCATCGAAATCTGACCATAACTCAAACAGTTTGACGCCTATTGAGGCTACCGATGCTCCGTTGTCACACTGATACATGTAGGAAACTAATACGGCGGAATGAGTCTCTTCCTCTTCATTATGTTCATCGCCG
The DNA here is from genome assembly GCA_001730015.1 of Chromatiales bacterium (ex Bugula neritina AB1). Taxonomy (GTDB): domain Bacteria; phylum Pseudomonadota; class Gammaproteobacteria; order Granulosicoccales; family Granulosicoccaceae. The sequence continues at coordinate 16,682 of MDLA01000095.1, forward strand.
TGCCCATCTTTGTCGTGTTTATCGTCGTGCTTATCGTCCCCGTCGTCGTGCTTATCATCATGTTTATCATCGTGCTCGTCGTCGTGCTTATCATCATGTTTATCATCGTGCTCGTCGTCGTGCTTATCGTCCCTGTCGTCGTGCTTATCGTCATGTTTATCATCGTGCTCGTCGCCATGTTCGTCCTCGTGCTCTCCTCCCATACTGTTCTCGAGCACTGTTTCAGAGTGGGCGCAATTGCCACCTTCAATTGAAAACAGTTTTTCCGGCTGTTGCAGCAGCGCCAGCGTGTTGTCGACAAGTTCGTGTTGCGCGGCCGTGCCTGGTTTGTGTTCAAAGCCGACGAGGTTGTTCCACGGGGTGTCCAGTTCAACGAATACAGACGTTTTGTCAATGGCAATATTCAGTGATGCCGAGCCATGTTCGTGGCTGCCGAGGTCGCGTTCTGTCTGAGCTGAAGTCACAGTGGAAATGCTCGCCACAGCAACGGCAAGTGTAAAAGTGAGTCTCATTATAATTCTCCAATCTAAAGGTGGGCGCAGTGCGCCAGTGGGGTGCTCTAGTTTAGTCAGGAGAAGGTGGGAGGGGCTCTTATCGGCTGATCGTATGTAGCTGTGTTGGTAACAGGTGTTTGAGAATAGCCGGCCGAGACCGACTGTCGGGGTGGGAAACTGAATTCTATAGAGGCAGTGTATAAAATGCCGCTTAGATTTAAAAACGCGTGGTAAATTGCACAGGTGAAATCAGTGTGGTCTGAATTCTGCCCGGGGGCGGCAGATTCCCGGTGATGCTCACTCAGCGTTAAATCAGAATGTTCATTTTCGTGGTGTTCGTGTAGAACGACGCCGAAGGGGGCAACGGCCGAGGCATATTCGCTGCTGTGGTTGTGGTCGTCAAAATGACCAACAAAATGCACGCTGGTAACTAACTGCCCGTAGCATAACGCAGCAATTAGAAATGATTGTATGAGCTTTCCGGCGTTCACGGGGGGAGTATAAACTCTGACTGTGCTCCTTGCCAGACCTCGAAACAGGGTTTCCGATTCAGGGGCAGATTTGCGGCTTGGTTGCTGAATAAAATACAACAAATATGCCGCCTTAAATTCTTATCGATTTATCCGGCGAAGCTTGTGAAGCAGGTGTGTGGCCAGGATAGCTATGCAAGCCGCCGCAGCGGGCAGCGGCTTGTGTGTCGCCTGAAGAAAATTATGCGTTTATCTTTGATTGCAGGAAGGTCAAAATGTCAACGCGAGCTACATCGGTGGAGTCTGAGTCCCTGCGCCCCTTGTATTCCACAACGCCTTTTTCCAGCCCTTTGTCGCTTATCACCACGCGCAGCGGAATGCCAATAAGTTCCATATCGGCAAACATAACCCCGGGGCGGTTGTCTCGATCGTCAAACAAGACATCAATGCCGGCTGCTTGCAATTCGCTATAGAGTTTTTCCGCTTCGCTGCGCAGATTTTCTGAGCGGCGCATATTTATCGGTACGATCACCACCTGAAACGGTGCAATTGGCAATGGCCAGATAATACCGCGATCGTCATGGTTCTGTTCAATTGCCGCAGCAGCAACGCGGGTAATGCCGATGCCATAGCAACCCATAGACATGGTTTTGTCTTTGCCATTTTCATCGAGCACTGTGGCGTTCATGGCCTGGCTGTATTTGTCGCCGAGCTGGAATATATGGCCCACTTCAATGCCGCGCATAATCTGCAGTTCGCCGTTGCCGTCCGGTGAAGGGTCGCCCGGTTCTATATTTCGAAGATCGGCAGATTCCGGTGCAGCGACATCACGCTCCCAGTTAATACCAAAATAGTGCTTGTCTTCTATATTTGCGCCAGCGCCAAAGTCAGACATTACCGCAACCGAATGATCTGCAATGACCGGTATTGGCAGGTTCACCGGTCCCAGAGAGCCCGGACCGGCGCCAATGGCGGCGCGAATTTCATTTTCTCCTGCGAAGGTTAAAGGCGTCATCACCATCGGGTGGTTGTTCGCCTTCACTTCATTAAGCTGATGATCTCCCCTGACCAGCAATGCAATCAGCTCAGATTCGCATTCCTCTGATGCGTGGCAGATTAGTGTTTTTATTGTCTTTTCAATCGGCAGATCAAAATTATCTACCAGCGCCTGAATGGTTTTGGTGTCGGGTGTGTCCACCAGAGTCATGTCCTGTGTCGGCGCTGCCAGTGTGTCAGTGCAAACCGCCTCGGCTTTCTCCAGATTCGCGGCATAGTCGCTTTTAGTGGAATAGGCGATTGCATCTTCACCGCTATCTGCCAGCACGTGAAATTCTTTTGAGCCAGAACCGCCAATGGCACCGCTGTCTGCTTCAACGGGTCGGAATTTCAACTGCATGCGAGTGAAGATATTGCTGTAGGCCTGATGCATGTCATCGAAGGTCTGTTGCAGTGATTCAGGTGAAATATGAAACGAGTAGGCATCTTTCATAATAAATTCACGGCTGCGCATAACACCGAAACGAGGCCGCACTTCATCGCGGAATTTGGTTTGTATCTGGTAGTAGTTAACAGGTAGCTGCTTATAGCTGCGCAGATCACGACGAGCGATGTCAGTAATAACTTCTTCGTGTGTCGGTCCTACGCAGTAGTCACGCTGGTGTCTGTCGTGAAATCGTAATAACTCCGGCCCGAACTCACCCCAGCGTCCGGATTCCACCCACAGCTCGGAGGGCTGCACGGCCGGCATCAATAATTCAGCACCACCGGCGGCATTCATTTCTTCGCGAACAATCGTCTCTATTTTACGTAATACCCGCAAACCGATCGGCATCCAGGTGTAGAGTCCGGCTGCCAGCCGTCGGATCATGCCGGCGCGTAACATGAGCTGATGACTGATCACTTCGGCGTCTGCAGGTGACTCCTTCGTGGTGCTCAGCTGTAACTGACTGGTACGCATGGTTATTTTGCCTTGCAGGTGTAGTTGGTGACGTGTGAATCCGCTTGATGTACGATAGCGGGTCAGAGCCGGGTATTGTCACACGATGATGGTGCGGCGGCTACTGCCTGAGCACAGGGAAAAACGCTTGGGGTGTCAATTTGATGACAATCACCTGATGCCCTTAACCGACAGTTTATGGTCATTTGTCAACGATAATAGCGTTGCTCATGTGTTGAACTATCCTATAAAGAAAAATGTAGTCGAATTTTCGGATCGCGGTTGCTCCACGGGTTTTCGTAACGCGTGCAAATTTACACTGCGTAGAGAACGGGGCAATGGCCGAGACCGGATAATGAAATCACAAAAGGTTTCCTGCGATTAAAATGATCGAACCTATTCGCGAATGGTATCAGCGAAATTTCTCTGATCCCCAAGCGGTAATTCTGGCGCTGTTGCTTATATCAGCGTTTATGCTCATCTGGCTGCTCGGAGATATCCTGGCGCCGGTCATGATAGCGCTGGTTTTCGCTTATCTGCTCGATGGCGTAGTAACAATGATGCAGCGCTACCATATCCCGCGGCCTCTTGCTGCAGCAATCGTCATGATGGTGTTTGTATTTTTCTGTCTGCTGTTGCTGTTTGGTGTTATGCCGTTGTTATCGCAGCAGGTAACCTCGCTTATAAGAGAGCTGCCCAACATGATTGCAGCCGGCCAGCAACAGCTTCAGCGCCTGCCGGAGCTGTATCCGGCCATTTTTACCGCTGAGCAGATTAATGAAGTCATCGGTAATGTGCGCAGTCAGGTGGGTCAGCTGGGTCAGAAATTTTTATCGTATTCCATAGCCAGTGCGCTGAACCTTTTCGCACTGGCAATCTATGTCGTACTCGTGCCCCTGATTGTGTTTTTTGCGCTTAAAGACAAAAAGGTACTTTTGGAATGGGCGCATGGTTTTATGCCGAGAAAAAGCCAGCTTGCCGAGAAAGTATGGGAGCAGGCTGACGGCAAAATCGCCAACTATATACGCGGCAAAGTCATTGAGATCATGATTGTCTGGCTGGTCACCTATGTGACGTTTGCGGTAATGGATCTCAACTATGCCGTACTGCTGAGTTTTATGGTGGGTATCTCGGTGATTATTCCGTTTGTTGGTGCTGTGGTGGTCACTCTGCCGATTGCCATCATTGCCTATTTCCAGTGGGGCTTTTCTGCAAAATTCGGCTATTTGCTGGCGAGCTATCAGGTTATTCAGATACTCGATGGAAATGTTCTGGTGCCGTTGCTGTTTTCTGAAGTGGTCGATTTACACCCGCTGGCGATCATTGTCTCTGTGCTTTTTTTCGGTGGTCTGTGGGGGCTTTGGGGGGTGTTTTTCGCCATTCCGCTGGCAGCACTGATCCAGGCTGTGCTGGAGGCCTGGCCGAGGCACCGTGGTGGTAGTATGGACTCAGACGATGAGACCAGCCTCGACCCGGAGACCGAGCAGGCTGCCTGATTTAAGCAGCCTTAAAGGTCAGTAACAGCCGCCAGTACCTCTGCTACATGGCCCTTCACCTTAACTTTTCTCCATTCGTGGCGCAGGATTCCTTTTTTATCAATGATAAAAGTGCTGCGCTCGATTCCTTCGAATTCCCTGCCATACATTTTCTTCAGTTTGATCACATCGAAGCGCTGGCAAACCTTTCCCTGCTCATCCGATAGCAGCTCAAAATTCAGCTCCTGTTTCAATTTGAATTTCTCATGACTTTTCAGGTTGTCCTGAGAGACACCTAGAATAACCGCGTTGCAGGCGTCGAAAGCTTGCCTGGAATCGCGAAAGTCGTGTGCCTCAGAGGTGCAGCCTGGTGTGCTGTCCCGCGGATAAAAATACAAAACAATGGTTGAACCGAGCAAACTCGCTGAACTGATGGTCTGATTTCCGGTGGCCGGTAGTGACCAGGGGGGTGATTCTTCGTCGATAGTTGGCTTCATACGGGGTTCTTTGTTATTGATCGCGCCCTGGAGGGGGTCGTGGAGCTTGTCAGGTATGGAGCCGGGCAGTAAGCTTGGCGCCATTGCGGAATCGAAAAATTACGTGGTTCTGCTCTTACATTCTGAATGTAATCCAAATTATTTCTTAGAGGCAAGCAAATGTTCCAGGGCAGCATCGTCGCAATCGTCACCCCTATGCTCGACAATGGCGTGGTGGATTTCGATTCACTGCAAACTCTGGTCAAGTTCCACATAAAAGAAGGCACAGATGCCATTGTGTCAGTGGGAACGACCGGGGAATCTGCAACGCTGAGCATGGAAGAGCACTCAGTGGTGATCAAAAAAACCATTGAATACGCCGGGGGCAAAATACCGGTTATTGCAGGTACCGGAGCGAACTCCACGACCGAAGCACTGGAATTGACCGATAATGCCAAAGCCGCGGGTGCGGCAGCGTGTCTCCTGGTTACTCCCTACTACAACAAGCCACCGCAGGAAGGCTTGTATCAGCACTTTCGCAAAATAGCAGAGTCCGTAGATATTCCGCAGATACTCTACAACGTACCAGGGCGCACCAGTGTCGACATGACGCCCGAAACTACGGCACGGTTGGCCGAAATCGATAATATTATCGGTACTAAAGAAGCGCGCGGTACCGTGGAGCGCATCGAGCAGTTGGTAAAAGCCTGTCCGCCCGATTTCCGGATCTTCACCGGAGATGACGGTACCGCCATGGAGAGCATTCTGGCAGGCGCGCATGGCAATATTTCAGTGACCGCCAATGTAGCACCCGCACTGATGCATCAGATGTGCATTGCTGCATTGAATAAAGACGAAGCCACGGCGCGCAGTATCGACGCAAAACTGACTGATCTGAACAGCGCTCTGTTTATAGAGTCAAGCCCTATTCCAGTAAAATGGGCGCTGCAGCAGATGGGGCTGATTGGATCTGGCATTCGTCTTCCGCTAGTACCCTTGAGCACGGGCTGCCATAGTGATGTTGCAGCCGCGCTGAAAAAAGCAGGAGTTCATGGTTGAGTACTCACTACAATTATCGGCGAGTATATCGAGGGCTGGCAACGCTGTTGCTGCTGGCATCGCTCGGTGCATGTAGCCTGCTTAGCGACAAAGGCCCCGAGAACGATTACCTGAAAGCGCCTAGCGGCAGAGCATTGGAGCTACCACCTGAAATGGGGGTGGGCGCAGTTAAAGAGCCTCGAGTGCAGATTCCCGAATTAAAAGAAGAAGTACCGGTAGCTGAGTGTGTACCGTGTTCCGCACCGTCAAATACAGCGCAAGGCAACACAACAGCAATATTAGCCCCGGGCAGCGTGCTGCCTGCTTCAACCACCGGTAAGCTTATTCGCAGCGGCCGTCTGGTCTGGGTTGAAATTGAAGCGCGCCCGGAGCAAACCTGGGAATTGCTGCGACAATACATAGAAGGCAAGGGTCTGTCGGTGGTCACAGCCAATCCCCGGCAGGGAATTCTTGAGACCGATTGGCTGACGGTAGATGGAAGCGATCCGTTTAGTGCGTTATCCGACTCAATAAAAGCGGGTTCAGCGGATGAGCTGGGGCGGTTTCGCTATGGGTTCAGACTGGAACGTACCCCGAAAGATACGTCCAGAGTATTCGTGCGGCATGATGCAATTCTGGGGCGCGGAAAAACACAAACCCTTGAAGTCAGCGATCCTGAGCTATCCAATCGCCTCTTGCTGGATATATTGAAGACAGCCGGACTGGACACCAGTGGCAGCTAGCCGGCTGAACTCGTGAGTTTGCAGCTAATTAGTCTGGGCAGTGGCAGCAACGGCAATGCGACCCTTGTGCGTGTTAACGATACTTTGTTGCTGATCGATGCGGGGTTTTCAGCAAAAATAATAGCTGAGCGACTCGCCACTATAGGGGTATCTCCACAGGATCTGGCAGCCATTCTTGTCTCGCACGAGCATTCCGATCATGTAAAAGGTGTGTCCGTTCTTGCGCGTAAGTTCCAGACACCGGTTTGGATGACACGCGGTACACACAGGCGGCTTAAAGACAAAAATATACCGGTGCTGGAGTATTTCCATCCACATGGATCTTTTTGCATAGGCGATTCCAAAATCACCCCGTTTCCAATACCGCACGATGCTGCAGAGCCTTGCCAGTTTATAATCAGTGACGGCCAGAGACGTTTCGCAATCGCCACGGATATGGGTTGTGTCACGCCGTATGTCAGTGAGTTGCTCACCGGTGTTGACGCGCTGCTGCTGGAGGCAAACTATGATGGTGAAATGCTTCGCAATGGCAGGTATCCCTACGCCTTGCAGTCTCGAATTGACGGGCGCTACGGACATTTAAGTAACGAGCAATCAGCGCAGGTCGCAGCCTCTATAGAGCACCCCGGGCTGCAGCAACTGCTGCTAGGGCATTTAAGCGAGAACAATAATACGCCGCATTGCGCGCTAGGCTCAGTTGCCAACCGGTTACAGCGCGGTGCGGATAATGTCAGTGTTTTGAATCGGGCTGCTGTCAGTGAATGGTTTGAAGTAGTGTGAATCCTTATTATTCTGCCCATAAAAATGCAGCAGCGTGTAGTGAATGAAAATCTGGGTGGATGCAGATGCCTGTCCTTCGGTAATTAAAGAAATACTGTTTAAGGCCTCCAGACGTACAAGAGTGCCGGTGACGCTGGTGGCGAATCATGCGATGCCTGTTCCGGCACTAAAGTGGATCAATCTGCTTCAGGTAGAGCCCGGTTTTGATGTTGCAGATAATGAAATAGTCAAACGGCTGAGCCCCGGTGATTTGGTGATCACTGGTGATATTCCTCTGGCAGCAGAAGTAATAGCCGGTGGTGCGCATGCATTGAATCCGCGAGGCGAGCGCTATACTGAAAATAATATCCGGCAGCGACTGAACATGCGGGATTTTATGGATACCCTTCGCTCAAGCGGGGTTGAAACAGGCGGCCCCGGTGCTTTTGGTTCTGTAGAGCGCAGGGAATTTGCAAATCAGCTTGATCGATTTCTGCAAGCTCGAAATTAATGTAAATATGAAATACGGTCAGTCAATCCAGTCGCAATAGTTTGTAGAATACCGGGTTCAAAAGAAAACCGAGCGCTCTCTGTTGATCCAGGCGTCTATAATTAACCCTGCTGTCATTTCGACAGGCTGCTTGCTACTGTCAATTTCAAAGTCATACTTCGAATAGGTATGTACATGCTGCAGGTGATACTCTGCCTCACCAATATAACGATTACCTATATATCTGTCTTCCCGGTAAATTTCTCGTTCCCGCAAGACGCTGATAGGGCAATGAATGGCGGTGAAAAATACATCGTGCTTGCTGAGTGACAACTGTAAATCCAGATACCATTCATGTGACTCAATAATGTGATCAAGAATCATATTATTTCCCGTGTCGAGAATAGCCGTAATACAGCCGTGAAAGGCATTGAAGAATAAGGGGCGATTAATTTTCCAGTCAAACGCACTGTTGTCATTGCTTCGTTGGGGTAGCATATCCGACTCGATCATTTTATCTGACGAAAAATGCCAAAACGGCAGGTCTAACTGAGTCTGTAGAGACTTTGCAATCGTTGATTTGCCGCTGCTGGAGGTGCCGTGTAAAAAGATGACGCTGGACATGATATCCCTACTCAGTTTCAGGAGCGCAGTCGTCGCTTCCGGTACTCACTAATATCCGGATTCTCACAATACATAAGTTCAATGAAGAAGTTTCTTTCTGCCCACATAATTTCAAGATCCCATATGCAAAAGGAGTATTTGTCAGGATTATGTGTCCACCCGTCACCGGTATTTACAGATGCATTGGTAAGTAGCTCATTGCCATTTCCCCACCAGCACAGAATTAAATAAGAACCTGCATTGGCTTCATGAAATATAGCGAAAGCTGCTGTGGATGGCCAGGGAACATTCTTCGAATTTTTGACGATATCCAGCCGATCGAAATAACGTTCTTTTGAAATTGGCTCAGCCGATTGGGAAACAGTATAGATTTTGACATTATCCTGATCTAGCCAATTTGCTCCGCTTTCTATTCTTCTTGGTGTAAACAGTAGTTTCTGGCTTGAAAGTCCAGGCTCTGCATCTTCGGGAATTATCATTCGGCCGGATGTGCCCATACTGCATATTCATTACCGTTAGGGTCTGAAAAATGAAAGCGGCGGCCACCGGGAAATGAAAATATGGGCTTAATGATATTGCCGCCCGCTGTGGTTACTTTCGATAGTGTTGAGTTAATGTCAGCACTATAGAAAACTATAAGAGCGCTTCCGTTTGTGGTAGACGTGCATTGCTCTGATTTGAAAAATCCACCGTCAAGACCCTGATTTGAAAATGCGGTATAGTTCGGGCCGTAGTCTTCGAATTCCCAGTCAAATGCCCTGGAGAAAAACGTTTTAGCCTTTTGCATGTCTTTTGCTGGAAGCTCAACGTAATTGATCTTTTCATGCTGATTCATTAGTTTCATTCCTGTGAAGTCAGAAGGATTGCAGAGTTTCATCTGCAAGTATACCTTCTCCGATTTTGCAGACTGAACCCGTCATGGTTGTGTAAAAGTTGTTTTCTATACCTATTTCAATAACGCCACCAGGCATATGTACTGAAACCTGTGGTCCACAAAAACCGAGTGCATGACAGACAGCCGCTGAAGCCGTGCTGCTGCTACCAGACGCGAGGGTATATCCGGCGCCTCGTTCCCAGATTTCAATTTGAATATTCTTATTGTCAATTACTTTTACAAACTGAATATTTGTACGATTGTTAAATCGGCTGTCTCTTTCAATGGATAGACCATATTTTTTTGCTAATACTGGTGACAGGTCTTCCACCGGGATAACACAGTGCGGGTTTCCCACACTTGCACGATAAAAATCAAAAGATATTTCATCCAGTGATATTGATTCGCGGCAGATGTCCGGACAACCGTCAGGTTCGTGGGTAAATCGTACGATACCCATTTCGACGGACACTAACTTTCCCGAGTCATGTATGGTTGAGTAAACATCACCCCCACAGGTTTCTATTGAAAACCGATTGTTATCAACCAATCCACAATCCCACAGAAACCTTGAAAATATTCTAAGGCCATTACCGCTTTTCTCTGCTTCGCTGGCATCTGGATTGAATATTCTCAGAGAAAAATCGCATCGCTCACTTTTCGATGGTCCGTAGAGTATGCCGTCGGCACCAATTCCGTAGTGGCGGCTGCATAACGCTTTTATATCCGGTGCGGTAATTTTACGGCCCAGATCCTTTGGGTCAACAACAATGTAATCGTTGCCCAGTGCATGGTACTTGGTAAACTTCATATCGTACGTTTTGGCAGCTTTGTTTTTTGATGTCTCAATTCGTTTTGAGTACTACTGTTTTTCAAATTCAGTCCAGATTGTACAGATTCTATCCATTCCTGATGCAATCCTTCTTGTGTTTAATTTGGTGGCAAATCATGGTGTATATCAATTCGACAATTGACTTCTACAGGCGTGTCAATTCACGCCCCTGGTTGTCGATTTTTCTGGTAACAAATTCACCGGCGAGCATCCGGCTAATCCTTAAACAATACTATTGTTACCGTTGTTTCTTGGTTGATTATTTTCGGCTGTTTAATATCTCATATGCGGTAATTGATGAGTAGAGTTCAACACCGCTATCCGGATTATCCGAATCAAATTCCATGACCGAGAAGTATGCCTGTACAGCGGGTGAAGAGTGAATCGTTTTCATCACTGCATCCACATCGTCCTGGCTTCGCCAGTGAATGATATCAAGGTATTCGCTGTCTGTTTTCCTGACAAGCTCTCGCCGAATAAAGCCGGGTTGGTGGTCGAGGAAATCACGTTGGAACTGATTCGACGCTTCGATTAAATCTGTTTCTGTTTTTCCATCAACCAGATTTATTACCGCTAGCTCGACGACGATGGTGAGCGCTGCTGCTATGCCTAATTCTGCCATTTTTTGTACCTGTTGCTTTTTGTGGGTGAAGCACAAGAATATTGGAAAATAGGTCATTTAATGTCATATTAGTTGTCATGAGTAGAACAACAACCCTGAATCGTCTTGAGCGTCTTGAATTGCTGACAAGTCGATTGAAAGCGAGCGGCCCAATCGTTCTGAGTGATATCGCAGATGAATTCGGTATAAGTCTGCGTAGTATCGGGCGGGATATTCAGGTGCTGCGAGAGCGGGGCGTGCCAATTGAAGCTGATCGTGGGCGAGGGGGAGGCGTTCGCCTTAATCCGGACTGGGGTGTTGGTAGGATAACGCTCACTCAGCAAGAGGCAATAAATCTCCTCATCGGCGTGGCTGTAACGGAAAAGATGGGATCTTCAATACTGATGCAGGACACTTCATCTATTCAGAGAAAAGTGACCGCGTCTTTTTCCAGGGATAACCAGCGCAAAATAAAGCACCTGCGTGACCGAATTCGTATCGGGTCGGCTTCGTCTATTGAAGTGTTGTCCAGTTTTGGTTCGGTGCCAAAAGCAATAAATGACGGATTGCAAGAGTCGTTTATTCTAATGCGAAGAGCCATAATTGAGTACAGATCAGGAGACAGGAAAATAACCAGGCGGCTAATTGAGCCGCATTATCTTGTTCTCAATTTCCCGGTCTGGTATATGCTGTGTTGGGATGATTTGCGAACCGATACCAGGACATTCCGTTTAGATCGAATTCGAAGTCTAGCGATCTGTAGCGAGACTTTTAAACTGCTTCCGTATTCGGATTTCGAAGAGAGTATGAAAGGGAATGAAGTAGTTTCCCCTTAGGCTTCAGTACTATAGCCGTAAGTTGCGCGTTTCTAACCATTCGCTGTCTTCTGCTTTGACGCTGTAATTATAGATTTTTCCGGGAGATGCTTTTTTCCCAACTGTATTGTGGTTGCCCCGGTTCGTTTGTATGTTATTTCATAGTGGTTTAGCACCAGCTCCACTTTATCGAAATGCAGTTGCTTCATCAGATATTGCGCCTGAACATAGCAGTTTCCGTCAAATTTTGTGGGCTCGTATGTGAGTGTTGGAGTATTGCATCTGGTGTCGCATCCCGCCAGTAAGAGCAATAGTATTGTTATTTTTCGCATAAGTTCAAAAGGTAGAATTCGTGCGGAATAGTTGACGGAAAGCTGAGCTAAAAGAGTAATCTATCGCTGGAGGAAAACATAGAAGTAGATTTTTCGGTGTGCGATATTCCTGTTCCCGGATGCTTGTATTCCCAGTTGCTTGTGTTGTTAGTTGCTGCACCACGTTGATATTGCTTTATATCCATTCGCCTGAATAGTTAATGTGAATTTTTCATTGGCCGGTGAGCTAAAGCAAAAATATTTCCGGTCATTGCCAAAATCGAGATGCTTTGTTTTGAATTCATTGTAAATCAATCGGTAGATTTCAAGGGGTTTATGTCTGAAATTACAAATGCATTCACTTCTAAGCGTGTTGTCTTTCAGGTGATCACATTGGCCTTCTTCTGCGTTAAATACATCCTGAGCAGCGTTGTACAGCTCTACCATTTTTGCATATTCACTATCAGCTGCTGTAAAGCAAGCGCTGGCAAATCCCGGTAAAAGTATCGTCAGGAGAACAAGTGCTATTTTCATAGGTTTGCTTGAGTCGTTGTTCTAGTGTTAATTCATTGGCTGCAACTGACTATTTGTTGCTCTTGTTGTTATATTTCCAATTTTATTGCCCTTGCCAGATGAACTCGACTCTTATGCCTCCTGGCTCGTAGCACATCATGTGTTTTCTGGGACCGGATCCCACAAGCTCTGGCGAGAATTCAATCCGGACCCTATCTTTTAGAAGATTATAAGTTTCATTTAATATCTGTTCAGATTCTACTTCAAACGCAATATGATGCAGTCCTACATTTGTGCGGCGGTCGAACTCGTTTAGATCCGGTTGCTGATCTGTTTGCCAGAGCGTTAGTCGTACTTTTCCATCCGTAACAGATGTCCTTGGATAGCTTGAATCAAACCCGGACTCTTCCCAGTTCAGATACTCAGTGAAGAATTTTGTAGTTTGTCTGAGATCTTTTACCGCCAATCCAAGGTGATTCAAACCGCTTGTGATTGCCATGAGTCTATTCCTTGGTGGGGTGTAACACAAAAAGTGCTTGTGGTAAGTAATTTACCTTACTAGTTTTTCAAGAGCGGTTCGAAGCTGCACTTGCCAGTGGATCGGTTCACACTGTAGTGCCGCCCACGTAGAGGTTTTGTCCAGCACACTCATGGTCGGTCGTACGGCCGGGGTAGGGTATTGACTCGCAGGAATCGGCAGAACAGGAATTTCCCTGTTGAGCAAGCCGAGATCCAGTGCAGTCTGCTGAATGATGTGCGCGAAGTCGTACCAGCTTGCGACCCCGGCGTCTGTCCAGTGGTGTATACCGCGAACCTCTTTGGCCAGACAGTTCCAGCATGCATCAGCAAGTCCGTTGACGTTGGTCGGGGTGCCAACCTGGTCTGCTACTACCGATAATGAATCACGCTCGGCCATTAAGCGCAGCATGGTTGTTACAAAGTTGCTCCCCGATTCATTATAAACCCAGGCGGTTCGAATTATCGTCGCACGCGATGCCGCTTCAGCCAGAACAAGCTGCTCGCCCCCCAGTTTTGTCGCGCCATATATACTTAACGGGTCCGCGGAATCCTCAGGCAGGTATGGGGAACCTTTACGCCCGTTGAATATAAAATCGGTGGAGACCTGAACAATGGGTATGTCATGTTCGGCGGCGGCACGAGCCAGATTCCCTGCTCCTTGCTCATTTACAAGTGATGCCAGCTCAGTGTCACTCTCTGCCTTGTCGACTGCGGTGTATGCAGCGGCATTAATAATTGCAGAAGGTTTGTTGTCGTTACACCATTGACGAACCGCCGAATCACTGGTGATATCGAGAGTTGCGCGGTTTGCGGGCAGAGTGGTGTAACCATCAGGAACCAGCTCAAGCAGCGCCTTGCCAAGTTGGCCGTCAGCGCCTGTGATCATCACTTGTTTCATTGATCTGTCCTGCATAAGTGGAGCGAATTGTTGCATGTCTGGCTGCTACTTTCCAAATGAAAGCCGCCCGTATTACCGTAATGGATTGCCGTCCCTGCTCTATAGGTATGCCATCCCCGGTTGAGGCGATTTGCGGGCTGCATTTTTCAGTCCAAACGTAACATGACTGGAATTAATAGATAATAAGGAGCACAAAGGCTAATTGCAGGTTGCCGCACCTATGCCCTGGATAAATGTGTTACGCAAACTCCGTTTGAACAATAGCGTACTCAAAGTAGCGGTGCCAACGCTTGTAAAGATTTCGCGGGTGGTGCTGTCCATTTTTCCCTGCCGGTTGTGCGTAAGTGCTCAGTACATCAGGTTCAGTACCGAAATACTAACCGCTACGTACAATACCGTCATTAGGCTCCCGGCGCGAACGAAGTCGAAAACGCGGTAGCCGCCGGGCCCCATGATCAGTGCATTGACCTGATGAGTTGGCAGTAAAAATGAGTTGGATGTGGCGACTGCTACCGTAAGTGCAAACATCGCGGGATCAGCGCCGGTAGCAACGGCCATGTTTACCGCCAGTGGTACTAATAATACTGTCGCCCCGACGTTAGACATAAACAGTGAGAACATAGTGGCGAGCAGGGCAATAACGACTTGCAATTCCCAGGCGGCCACATTACTTAGCCACTGCAATACCATAGCCGCAATCCACGCGGCAGCGCCAGACAGCTCCACCGCATGGCCTAACGGAATCAGGCTGCCGAGCAGGAAAACCGTTTTCCAGCTGACAGCGTTGTAAGCTTCATCCATTGAGATAGCGCCGGTTACTACCATTCCTATCGCGCCGAATAATAGCGATATAGCAATTGGAAAATCGGAAAACAGCACCAGTAACATGGACGCGACGAAAAAAAACAGCGCGTGGCGCATTTTGCCCGGCCGCAGTTCTTCATCGAGCCGGTCGGTTACCACGGCATAGTCTTTATCGTTGCGCAGCTTTTTCAGATCTTCCCAGCTGGTGTGCACAACCAGCGTATCGCCGCCTTGCAGTGGTATTTCGCGAAAGCCCTCGTCTAGAATGTAGCCCGCCCGGTAAACTCGCAATGTGCTGAGGCCGCCGGTTTCTTTCAGGCGCATGTCTGAGATAGTCTGGCCAACCAGCGAGGAACCGGGTGGTACAACAATCTCTGCAATACCGGTTTCCTGTGCGTTCATCACGCTCGCGAAAATACGCTCGCGCTTGACGATTCTCAATTTATACATGCGCGCGAAGTGGATTAACTCGCGTTTACTGCACATAACACCCAGGTAGGTGTCTACCCAGATCACTTGCTTGCCGCTGGGTACAACGGTGATGTTATTGTCCATTTTCAGGGCAAGAATGGACGGCACAGATTCCAGTGAGCGCTCTATTTGAAGAATTGTCATGCCAACCAGCGGGCTGTCGATAGTTGCCTGTAATTCGTACATTTCGCCCGATAATTCATAGACGCGTTTAAAATAGTCGTTGGTTCGTGTGGTATCACGAATAGTGGTTTTGCGATCACGTGGCAGCACAAAACGGCCAAGCAAAATAAAAAACAGCAAGCCGGTTGCCGTCAGCGCTATCCCGACCGGAGCCACGTCAAACAGATGAAAAGTGCGCATCTGATTTTCGGCTGATAAGGCGCTATTGGAAGAGGCGATGAGGTCATTAAGCATTATTAATGAGCTGGACCCGACCATCGTGATTGATCCGCCCATCATCACGCAAAAGCCCATAGGCATCAGCAGGCGTGATAGTGGCATCCCGCTGATACGTGAGACCCGATTGGCGACAGGCAGAAATAAAGCGGCTGCGCCAATATTTTGTACAAAGCCTGACAGCATAGCGGCGGAGCCGGCAAGAAGTCCTGTCAGCCTGGCTTCGCGATTATTGCCATGGCTTAGAATCCATCCGGCGACATAACTCATGGTGCCGGTTTTATCGAGTCCGGTTCCAATGATCATGGTCGCGACAATAGACATTACCGCACTACTGGAAAACCCGTCGAACAGCATGGTCGAAGGCAGGATAGGGTCAACACCTGGAATAGCGCTTGAAAAGCCCAGCGCCACCAGTACAACCAGCGCGGCTACATCTATACGTAATACTTCGGTCACCAACAGGACAACTGCTAACGCTAGTAAGCACAGCGCGACAATTATTTCGGGTGTTAGAGCGGTAGTCAAAACAGTAGCCAGCTAGTAGAGCCAAAAAACGCCGGCGCGCCGTGTCGGTGGTCCGGTGACAAAATTAAAACAGGTGCCAGTTGAGTCGAAATTCCACTACCGAAAAGCGGGAAGGACCGTGTGCGATAGTCTGCAAATCGACGGGCGTGCCGATGTAAGCAGGTGCCGAATTATTCGTTCGTGCGGTCAGATGATCAATTGCGGTGTTAGAAGTTCGGCAGTTCAGTGAGCGACTGCTACGCCTTTATTATGGGTACTAACGCCGCAACTGAAAAGACAATAAATGGTAAACATTTATGAATCGTTTGCCGGATAGAAAAACGCAATTCAGCACAGTGCGCGGCGCTCGCGTTATAAGGGTCAATAGCGACCGATATACTGTTTTATTGAGGCTTCGCGTTTGATCAGCGCTGATTGCGTCCCGGGGATATCACCGTGGGCCGAACAAAAAATGTTAGCGGGGTGAGGTAGGGCAAGGGCTCTGATATCGAAAGTATCAGTCTTTGATTACTGTATACTGAATTTGTCAAAGATCGTGTCCTCTTTAAACTGGAGAATAGAATGGCTAAAGCAAGCCGTACGTTGCTGCACGTTAATGCGGCATTGTTATTGTCAGTATCACTTGCTGCCACCACTGCCCAGGCAAAAACCTTTGCCTGGGCCGGCAAGACTGACCCGCAAACCATGGATCCGCACGCGACCAATACCGCACCGGTTCTGGGTTTCCTCAATAACGTTTACGAAGGCCTGGTGCGCCGCAACAAGGAAATGAAAATCGAGCCCTCACTGGCGGCCAGCTGGGAGCAGCTGGGTGCTGAAGGCTGGCGTTTTAATTTACGCAAAGGCGTAACCTTTCACGACGGTGCCGCCTTTACCGCCGACGATGTACTGTTTTCGTACGAGCGCGCTTCATCAGAAGATTCCGATGTTCGCTCCTGGTTTGCACCCGTTAAAAGCGTCAGCGTCGTTGATGACCATACAATCGATTTCATGACCAACGCCCCCAATCCGTTATTCCCTGATTCCATCGCGAATTTTATGATCATGGACAGAGAATGGGCTGCAGCCAACAAAGCCGAGCGACCCTCCAAGGAAGCAGAAAACTTCGCAACCCGAAACGTCAATGGTACTGGCGCGTTCATGGTGAAAGAACGTGATCCGGGTGTGCGAACCACCCTGGCACCGTTTGCCGGCTGGTGGGATACTCTCGAATCAAATATCACCGAAGCGGTGTTTACGCCAATCGGGCAAAGCGCAACCGGCATGGCAGCTTTGTTGTCTGGCGAAATCGATTTCATCTCCCCCATTCCATTGCAAGATGTCCCGCGGATGAAAGAGCGTTCAGGCTTCACCGTACACGAAGGAGTAGAAGCACGAGTACTGATGTTCGGCTTTTCACAGCAGGCCGATTCTCTCATGTTTTCTGATGATGTCAGCGGTAAAAACCCGTTTAAAGACGTCCGTGTACGCAAGGCGGCTTATCAGGCTATAAACGTTGATGCACTGATTAAAAAAATCATGCGCGGCAATGCACAGCCAGCATCCCAGTTAGTGTCCGATGCCATGAAAGGCTACTCGCAGGCGCGGTCAGACCGGCTGGCCTACGATCCCGATGCTTCAAAAGCGTTGCTGGCAGAGGCCGGATACGCCGATGGTTTCAGCTTTGGATTGCAGTGCCCGAATGATCGCTACATTAACGACGAGGCAATCTGCAAAGCCGCGGCTTCCATGTTTGCCAAAGTCGGTTTGAATGCAAAGCTCACCAGTATGCCGGTGCGAAATTACTGGCCAGAGCTGCGGGAATCAAAATTCGATATGTACCTGCTTGGCTGGTCACCGGGTACTTTTGATGCCGAGCACCCGATTCGCTTTCTGGCGAGCACGCCAAACAAAGAAAAAAAGCTGGGTAGCTGGAACTTTGGCAAATACTCGAATGCACGTATAGATGAATTGCTGCCAATGATTCAAACCGAACTTGACGATGCCAAACGCCAGAGCATGATCGATGAAGTCACCGCCACCATGCAGGACGAAGTTGCCTATATTCCCATGTACGTACAGCCGTTGATCTGGGCATCGAAAGACAACATCAAGCTGACTCAACGCACCGACAACTTCTTCATATTGCGCTGGGTAACGGTTGAGTAACTGAGCAGTTCAGCCCGTAAATAATTGAAGTGAATTTCGTGCGTTCCGTGAGTTTGTCCGAAAATGAGCTTTGATCTATACAGCTGGAACACACCTAACGGGCAAAAGGCAACAATAGCGCTCGAAGAAGCGGGCGCAGACTACACATTGTTTCCCGTTAATATAGGCGAGGGCGCACAGCATGTGCCCGGGTTCCGTCAGATCTCCCCCGACGGCAAAATTCCCGCATTAGTGGTTCATGCTGAAACGCCGGTAACGTTGTTCGAATCCGGCGCTATCCTCGTATATCTGGCAAATCAATTCCCCGTGTTGCATGGCCGTAGCGAAGAAGAACGCGCGCGGGTTATGTCGTGGTTGTTCTGGCAGGTAGGGCAGCTTGGGCCGTTGATTGGTCAGTTCGGGCGTTTTAGTGGCGCATCGCCACTTAATACTCAAGCAGTGAAGCACTTTGAAGAGCTGATAACGCGCTGTCTCGATGTGATGGAAAAGCGCCTTGCCGAAACCGAATACCTTGCCGGTGAGAATTTCACCATTGCCGATATTGCCTGTTATCCGTGGGTAGCATCGCCGCAAAGCTATATGCAGCGCTACGGTGTTGGCTGGCGAGAGCGTTATGCTGCTATACCGCAGTGGACAGACAATATAGCCCGGCGGCCGGCAGTGCAAAAAGCGCAAGACGCCTACCAGTAAAGCCGAAGCTTAGCGAGTCACGGGCTGTCTCCGAAATTTATTTTCCTGCGTGTACAGTGCCGGTAAATATTGAATACATTTCCATATCTTCGTAGCGTTCTTCTTTCAATGTGTATTGCCGAAAAGTAGCTTCGTGTGTCATACCGATTTTACGCATTACCGCACCGGATGCCGGGTTTTTACTCAGGTGTTGCGCTTCTATTCGATGTAACTTTAGTTCATTAAACCCAAAGGCAATCAGCTCAGTAGCTGCTTCTGTGCAGTAGCCGTTGCCCCAGTAGTCCGCACCTATCCAGTAACCCAGAGAGCCTCTGTTGTGTTTGCGATTTATTATTAGTCCGCAGCATCCGATTTGCTTTTCATAGTCGCTTAAACACACCGCAAAGGTTGCCAGTGCCCGCTTGTCCCAGCCGGGTTTCAAAGTTTCGATCCAGCTCTCAGCCATTCCGTCTATGTATGGGTGTGGAATATTTTCGGTCATTGCGGCAATCCGGTAATCACCCGCAAGAGCCTGTACCGTGGCAGCATCTGTCGCTTGCAATGGTCGTAGTGTCAATCGTTCGGTTGTCAGTGTTGGCTGAGGCTTCATGAGAATATTTACCTTTGCATCAACAGGAAGGGCTGTTCATCATACATGCATTGTATTGCTACCGGCGAGTGTCATTTATCTGCAGCTACACGATGAAAACGTCAGAAAAAAAGGGTTTGAGATTGACGGTTTGGAACCCGCAACCCCGGATTGTTGATGGACAACGCCTTCCATTTATCACTCTTTCGTGAGCATTAATCACTTAAGTTTACTGGCATTTTGGCAGTATAAACCGCACTATGGCTGTATGACGGTTCAAATAATAATTGATCATGTGCCTAAAGCAGTTCGCGATGAACTTGCTGAGCGTGCGGCACGTGAAGGCAAATCGATGCAGGATTATCTGCGGCAGTCGCTGGAAACACTGGCCTTCGGGCCGTCACCGGAACAGTGGGTCGCCGAGGTTCGACGCAGAAAATCGATGTCTGATGTGCGGGTTCCGATAGCCGCGATTGTAGATGCTCTTGATCGGGATCGACGTTGATCTTTTTCGTTAATGTTGCAGTTGTTATTGGCTGTGATTGATGAGGGCAATGGGTAGACCGGGTGCATGCTAGATAATCAATTTTGATGTAGTAGTGGCTCACAAAACTTTGTTCGCTATGTAAATACTTTAGATCTGCCCGGAGATCATTGACAGCGAAGGAGTTTCCCTCAACAACTGCTGACTATAAGGATTCTGCGGTTCGGTGAAAAATTTTTCGGTTTCCGATGCTTCCACCAGAACCCCGTTTCTAAACACCAGCAGTCGATCAGTCATCTGGCGGATAACCGCAAGGTTATGGCTGATAAACAAAATAGAGAGCCCGAAGGCTTCCTGCAAGTCTTTCAGCAGGTTCAGTATCTGTGCTTGTATAGAGACATCGAGTGCTGATGTGGGTTCGTCACAGATTAAAAACTCAGGCCGTGCGACCAGCGCACGCGCAACAGCTATACGCTGACGCTGGCCGCCGGAAAACTGGTGGGGGTATTTGAGCATGGCGCGCTGTGGCATTTCAACCAGATCAAGAACTGAGGCAACAAGTTTGCGGATTTCGGTTTTGCTGCTGGCCAGTTTATAGAAGCGAATTGGCTCTGCAATAATACTCTCTACGGTCAGGCGATTATTCAGTGATGAGTACGGGTCCTGAAAGACCATTTGTATTTCACGGCGTGCCGGATGCTTGCGTTGTCGCTGACTGCCTGCTGGCAATGCCTGGCCGCGAAACTGAAGACTCCCTGCCGATGGATCAACCAGGCCGACAATAGCTTTTGCCAGTGTCGATTTGCCGCTGCCGCTTTCACCGACTATGCCGAGTACTTCTCCTGAGCGCATGTCAAAGCTGATATCGGTCAGTGCCTTGAATCCGGATTTTTCCCTGAACCAGCCGGGCTGGTTGGAATAAAAAGTCACCTCTAGATTTTTCACCGATAATACGGGGGGGTGATCGGTTGCATTCTCGACCGGTTCTATGCGATTGCTGTTGCCAGTGTCCTGGCTTGTCTTGCATTGGCTCGTAGAACTATGTGTTGGGTTGTGACCGGATAGCAGCCAGTCAGATGCCAGTTCCGCACTGGCACCCGCCACTTGCCAGCTGTCATCTCCGTCGATGGTGTCGTCATCGTCGACAATATTCCTGAAGCGATCCAGCCTCAGATCCATTCTCGGGACAGCGGCCATTAACGCTCGGGTGTAGTCGTCGCTGGGTTGCATCAGTACCTGACGGGTATCGCCGCTTTCGATAACACGGCCGGAACGCAGTACGGTTACCTTGTCGGTGATTTCTGCGATCACGCCGATATCGTGGGTGATCAATATAAAACCCACGCCCCGGTCTCTGGCGAGCGATTTGAGTAGCGCCAGTATCTGCTTTTGCACCGCAACGTCGAGTGCCGTGGTTGGCTCGTCGGCGATGATCAGTTCCGGGTTGGTGCACAGGGCCAGTGCTATAACCACACGCTGACGCATGCCGCCTGAAAACTGGTGGGGGAAGTCGTGCATGCGTTCGCGCGCATCGCTCAAGCCGGTTTCTTCTAAAAGCGCTATAGCCTGTGCGTGTGCGTCTTCCGGTGTTGTTTGCGAGTGCTGGCGTATGGTTTCGATCAACTGGTCTGCCACGGTAAGCAGGGGGTTCAGGCTGGTTTGCGGGTCCTGGAATATCATGCTGATGCGATTGCCGCGCAGCTTGTGGTAAGCGCTTTTATCGAGTGAGCGCAGGTTTTCACCCTGTAACAGCACATTGCCGTTGTCGATATAGCCGGGACTTTGCAGCAGGCCGATGATGGCAGCACCAATAGTAGATTTACCGGCACCGGATTCACCTACCAGTCCGTGAATTTCACCGGCCTGAACGGTTAGATCAATATGTTCAATAGCGGTGAAGTCACCAAAGCGGGTAGGGAATTTTACGGTAAGTTGCCGAAGCTCCAGCAAGGTCATCAGCGTAACCTCGGGTTCAGAGCGTCGCGTAGAAAATCGCCGAGTATATTGACCGAGATAATCATGGTGATTAATGTCAGGCTCGGGAGCAATACAATCCACCATTCGCCGGAGAATAGATATTCAGTACCGATGCGAATCAGCGTACCCAGTGAAGGTTGGTTAGGCGGCACCCCCACACCTAGAAAAGATAGCGTTGCCTCCAGCAGAATAGCAACGGCCAGATCAACAGTTAGAATGACCATAATCGGGCCGAGAATGTTCGGCAATATATGCACCAGCATAATTCGAAGCGGGTGCATGCCCATGATCTGTGCTGCCTGCACGTATTCCTTGCTTTTTTCGACAAAAGTAGACGCCCGCGCGGTGCGCGCAAAGTTCACCCACAGTGACAAGCCGATGGCTACCGTCAGTACCACAATCATCAGGCTGTCGTGTTTTTCGCGCGGTAGAATACCGCGCGCAATGCCATCAATCAGCAGGGCGGTTAAAATGGCCGGAAGGCTCAGCTGGACATCGGCAATGCGCATGACTATTGAATCAAATCTGCCGCCGAAGTAACCTGCCATCAGCCCAACAGAAACGCCTAGAATACTCGCGAAACCAATCGACAGCAGGCCAACCAGCAAGGACAGCCGGGTGCCATATAAAATGGCAGATAGCAGATCACGGCCCTGATCATCTGTGCCGATCGGGAATCGTGCTTCGCCATCTTCGCTCCATGCCGGCGGCAGCAGAGAGTCGAGTATATCAATAGAGGCGATATCATAAGGGTTGTACGGTGCGACCCACGGAGCAAGCGCAGCACCGCCAAGGCACAGTGCGGCTATGAACGCTGCAAGCTGCGCGATGCGATTATTTAAAAACAGCCAGATGAGCTCGTTTTCCCGCAGCGCTTTGCTCCACGCGGTAAGCATCAGGACTTACCGTCTTTAATGCGCACGCGCGGATCAATGGCGAAGTACAGGATATCGACAATCAGGTTAATAACAACAAACATCAGCGCGATCAGCACAAGATAGACCGACATCACAGGGATATCGACATAGCGAATTGAATCGAGAAACAACAGACCCATTCCCGGCCATTGAAATACCGATTCGGTCACAATAGAAAAAGCGATAATACCGCCGAGCTGCAGGCCGATAATGGTAATGACCGGAATCAGTGTGTTGCGAAACGCGTGGTTAAAATATAAAGACCGGTAATTGATTCCGCGCGCCGTTGCAAACTTGATGTAATCGGTTTTTAGAACATCCTGCATTTCTGCCCTGACCAGCCGCATGGTTAGCGTCAGCTGATACACCCCCAGCGTAACCGCAGGTAGCAGCAGGGAGCGCAGTCCGTCCAGCGTCAGAAAGCTGGTTTTCCACCACCCGAGTGCTACGGTATCACCGCGGCCGAATGTTGGCAGCCAGCCGAGCTTTACCCCGAACAGGTAAATAAGAAAAATACCGATGACAAAAGTCGGTATAGAGATACCTACCAGAGTTGTCACTAGCAGGGTGTTGGCCAGTACACCACCACGGCGCAGCGCGGTATAGATTCCGGCCGGTATGCCCACCAGCAGCGAAATCAGCAGTGACACAAAACCCAGTTCCAGTGTCGCGGGCAGGCGCGTGAGGATCATTTCACTGACAGGTTGCCGGGTGCGATAGGAATAGCCGAAGTCTGCAGTGGCCAGCTTGCCGATAAACCGTGCAAACTGTGTGGGGATAGAGTCGTTAAGGCCCAGCCGCTCCCGGATACGCTCCTGATCTTCGATTGAAGTTTCCTGCCCCACCATCTGCGCAACCGGATCTCCGACAAAACGGAACAACGCAAACGCAATCAGGCTGACAGCCAGCATGACAAAAAGCGATTGCAGAAAGCGACGGGAGATAAAGGTAAGCATAACGGTGATGATACAGCGGCAAAGCGTTCAGCGTGCGAACCTTTTTGCGTGAGCCGGGTGGCTGACAACTAACTTACGGTGAATCAACCTGCTGGACTGGTTCGAACAGTGACCATTCCTGTTGCCTGAGCTTGTCAACGCTGCGCGGATCAAATGAGGGGTTATCCGTTGATAATTTCTGACCTTCGCTGCTAATCCAGTGGTATTTTGAATTGGTGTTAATTCTATATTGCTCTCCCGAATCCGGATTGCTTACAATGTGAAACTCCCCGCTCAGCAATGTATCACCAGTTTGGCCCTGACCGATAAGAT
This sequence comes from Chromatiales bacterium (ex Bugula neritina AB1), assembly GCA_001730015.1. Classification (GTDB taxonomy): domain Bacteria; phylum Pseudomonadota; class Gammaproteobacteria; order Granulosicoccales; family Granulosicoccaceae. The sequence continues at coordinate 40,804 of MDLA01000095.1, forward strand.
TGCTTCGGGTCAGGTAAGCCGAGTGATTGATATCCGCTATTTTCCCGTAGATATCATCGGCGGTGGTGTCTGCACGGTTGCGCGAATAGATGGCATTGATCCGTTGCCAGTGAATCTGTGGATCAGCAGCGAGCAAAGGGTCGGTATTAAATTGCGGCACGGCTGTTCCGTTACCCCCCTTGGCGGCTGCCGCCTGCAGCCAGACCGGGTTAATTTCTGTGCTATCGATACTTTTGCGATAGGCGTCTATGGCTTTTCGAAATTCGTTTCTTGGTGCGTTTAACTGAGTTAACTGGATTGTCCAGCTGTAAATCCCGCCGGGGGATGGTGGCGGGATAAGTGTTTGCGTAAGCGAGGCAAAAACAATTTCTCCTTCAGGTGTCTGCCATTCAGTTCCAATAGCGTCAATTCGCGGCTTTGCGTTGCCAGCAGTAACGCTGATGTCTCGTGAGAGCCTGATAAATTCCGGAGTAGGGTAGCTTGTAAGAAACCGGTAGTTCAGTTTCTCGCGGATTTCCGGAATGAAGCGCGATAGCAGATAGTCCGACAACGACATCACCGGCTCGATAAGAACGCCCTTGGGCAGGGTCGACGGTATCGACTGCCGAGCAAGCGCATCTGAGGCGTAGAGGAATTTTGCAAACGTAACGGGTTTAGACACGGTGATATTGTCCGGTCCTATAATTTGTAGTTGGTCTATTCCCGGCTGGCCGAATCGCCAGCCGTCAGGGAGCGCGGCGCGCAACTGGATAAGGTCGAGGTCAGGGTCAACGATAGATTTAAAAAACAGCGGGTTCTGGCTGTTTTCCGCTTGCGGAAGCCCGGTAGCCTGGTCTCCCGCAGGAGCGGGTGCAGCGGGCGGCGCGAGCCTGTTATCACTAACCTTGATATCACTAACCGGGTTGTCGTTTGCTTCGTTGTCAGTTACCCCGGTGTTATTTGCAATGGTCTGGCTTTCTGCTGCAGGCTCTGCGGGTATATCCGGGTCTCCCTGTATGCTGAAGTTTGAAAACAGATAAGTTCCCGGGTTGGCGGCAATTATCCCTGATGCGCCGGTACCGGTTTGGCTATTGCCGTAGCTGGTAACCAGGCGGTCGTTGGCGAACAGTGAGATTCTGTCTCCCTTCTCCTCTATCGTAAGCGTTACTGGTCCCTTTGGATCTTTTAAATCAAGCTTTAGCACTTGATCGTAACGGTTGTTTAGCATTGAGTGAAGGTTAAGCGAGCTATCGCCGCCGACGGTATAGACAAGGTACGATGCAGGGTTTTCGTGGAAAGCGTAGAGCAGGCCGGCGTAGGAGTCATTGCTGCCATTCAGGGCATCAATGGTGACCGAGATCTTGCGGCTGCCCCACTGCGCAGGTGCTGATTTCGCGTAGTAGTAGTTAGCAAACCCCCAGGCCTGCGTGTTCTCCATGCGCACTTTGCCGTCGCTAAGTGAAACTATCCATTGATCATCAGCGGCCGCTTCAATGTGCTGTGTCAGCGGGCCCATGTCGGCCAGTGCCGGTCGCGCTGCTGATAGCGCAATAATGAGGGCGGCTGCCAGCAAGAGGAGGCTGCTCAGAGTGATACGGGGTAATAGAAAATGCAGGCTGGTGCTTTTGATTTGTGCGGTGAAGTGAATGACCGGAAAGTGAATAGCCGGTGCTGCAGTCGCATTGCCTGTATGGGCCATAAGTCGTTCTTTGCTGTGAGCCTCGTACTTTCTAATTTATACCATGTTCACTTTAATTTTTCATGATCCCGTCTTGCGTCTCCACAGACTGGTACCGAGCGGGGATCCGACAGCCGTCAGGATTGATTTCGTTTGCCTGCCAGTAGATCACCGGGAGCCGTTGTAGTCAGACGGCTTTTTATGAGCTCACATCAAGGTATCCGCGTTCAATTGCAGTTTCCATCGCGTTGGCTGCGTCAACAAGCTCATTGAATGATTTTCTGAGTAGAGTCAGAGATTTGATTTCCTCAGCTGAGGGCAGGCCGTCACGTTTCTGCGCCAGATCCATCAATGACTTTATATAAGCCGCGCGGACTTCCGCCACCATGGTAACAATAGGTCGTAGCCCGTCTATATCCAGTTCCTGGATAACCGGGTTGATTGTTTCGCGATTAATATTGCGCCTTTCCTGCTCCAAAGTGAGCAGCAGGCGTTGACTGTTACGGTCCATGTATTTTCACCCCTGTTAGAGCTAACGGCATTGACTCGGTGAGACTTAACCCGGAACCTGTGGCTCGGCCCGCCCGCTTTGCCGCCGGCCATAGGGTTCGCTGCCGTCAACCGGGTGCTGACGCCATTGCACTGAATCGCCACACAAGAGTAGCGAAGTTGGTAGAATAATTCCCACTATCTACAGGCCCGAGCTTTGTGGCTACCGGTATCAGCCAGGCGGAATCGTGCAGGAAAAAAAATGACAAACACCCGAGAGCAGCAGCTGGAAAAACTGCGGAACCGCATAGACTCAGCGCGTGATGATCTGGTTGAACTCACGCGCGCCCTGATTGCATTTCCAACCATTAATCCCCCGGGCGTGGGCTACCGGGAGATCTGCGACTTTCTCGCCACCCGTTTGTCCGCGCGTGGTTTTGCTATAGATCTGGTGCGCGCTGAAGGAGCGCTCGGCGATAGTGACCAGTATCCACGCTGGAATATTATTGCGCGTCATGAAGGACGGCAAAAAGGCGAGTGCGTGCATTTTAATTCGCACACCGATATTGTCGATACCGGAGACGGCTGGACGGTCGATCCATTTGCCGGCGAGGTTAAAGACGGAAGAGTCTATGGCCGTGGTGCCTGCGATATGAAAGGTGGTCTGGCGGCATCAATTATTGCGGCCGAAGCCTTTATCGATGTCTTCCCCGATTATTCAGGCGCGGTTGAAATATCGGGTACCTGTGATGAAGAATCCGGTGGCTTTGGCGGCGTGGCTTATCTGGCTGAAAAGGGCTGGTTCGATCCACAACGGGTGCAGCACGTTATTATCCCTGAGCCGTTAAATAAAGATCGTATCTGCCTCGGCCATCGGGGTGTGCTGTGGACTGAAGTCGAAACCTATGGACACATTGCTCATGGCTCCATGCCGTTTCTGGGTGATTGCGCGGTACGGCATATGGGTGCTGTGGTCGCGGCGATGGAGGAAAATTTATTCCCGGCGCTTGCAAAGAAGCGCACTTCTATGCCGGTTGTGCCTGACGGCGCAAAGCAATCCACTATGAATATCAATTCTATTCATGGAGGGTTACCGGAACCGCAGGAAGGCTACACGGGTCTGCCAACGCCACTGGTTCCGGATCGTTGCAAAATGGTGCTGGATCGGCGCTTTCTGATGGAAGAGAGCATTGACGATGTACGTGATGAAATAAAAGCGGTGCTGGATTCAGTCGCTGGCGAGCGCGCCACCTTCCGCTATGAAATGCGGGATCTGTTTTCGGTATTACCCACCATGACAGAACGTGATGCGCCGGTGGTAGGGGCTGTGGCAGATGCGATCAGGCAGGAAATTGGTTGCGAGGCTGATTTTGTCGTGTCCCCCGGAACCTATGATCAAAAACATATAGATCGTATTGGTAAGCTGAAAAACTGTATCGCCTACGGGCCAGGGATACTCGACCTGGCGCACCAGCCCGATGAGTATGTGGGTATTGACGACATGATAGATTCTGCCAGAGTTATGGCAAATTCACTGGCGGCACTTCTAACGCACGGCTGATTACATGAGAGGTGAGCTGCTGCTAGTCATGAATTTTACTAAGCTGGGTGAAATCTGCCGGCAGTTCCATAACATCATCCGATGTAACAACAGAGTTATCAGGCGCAGGCTCTTTAACTAGCTTTGTTACAAAAAATGCGCTTAACAGTATCGCTGCGAATCCCGCGGCTATGCGTGTATTTCGCACGCTTAAACCGGTCTTTGAATTCGCTGCTGTGCTGTTATTTGCCTTGTTGCTGCGCGGCAAACTCAGTGCTGACGCCAGCTTGGCGGTGGACCGGTTTGTTCCCTGGGAATTCACAGCAGGGCCTGCGCCATCGTTAGCCGCAGAGCGTTGCTGGATTGCATGCAATGTAGTTCTTGCGCTTGCAGCGCTTGCAGCGCTGGCTGTATTGAACGATGGATAGCGCTGATTGTTATTAAATTGTGCTGCTGTTCTGCTGCCTGAATTGCTATCAAGCGCTTCGTGTGCCAGAGGCGATGTCGGTACCACTTCAGCATCGGAAAATGCCATCGGATCGGGCAGTGCGCGTTCAAGGCCTGTGGCTACTACTGTCACCCGGATTTCATCCGTCATGCTTTGATCGATCGACGTACCTATAACCACGTTCGCATCGGCGGCGGTGATCTGATTAAGAATATCCCCAACTACCTGGAAGTCGCCCATCGATAAGTTGGAGCCGCCGGTAATATTTGCCAGAACACCGCGCGCACCACGAAGATTGACGCCGTCAATTAGTGGGCTCTCGCTAGCGGCAATAGCAGCATCGCGAGCCCGGAATTCACCAACTCCGCGACCGGAGCTCATCATCGCTTCGCCCATTTCACTCATCACTGCACGAACATCTGCGAAATCAACATTGATCAGACCGGGGTTGGTGACCAGCTCGGCTATGCTTTGTACCGCGTTGGTTAAGACATCGTTTGATGCGGCAAATGCTTCCAGCAGTGTTGTATTGGCACCGAGGTGAGTCAGCAGATTTTCATTTGGAACCACAATCAGTGAATCTACATATTTGCGCAGTTCGCTTATCCCTTCCTCGGCTACCTGCATTCTTTTATTGCCTTCGAAATTGAAGGGCTTGGTCACCACAGCAACGGTCAATATGCCTCTGTCTCTGGCAATTTGAGCAATTACCGGTATTGCACCTGTGCCGGTACCACCACCCATACCAGCGGTCAGGAACAGCATGTCCGCTCTATCTATAGCATTGGCTATTGCTTCTCTGTCTTCTTCGGCGGCCAGCCTGCCGACGTGAGGGTTGGTGCCAGCCCCCAGGCCGCGGGTAATATCCGTACCGAGCTGTATAACGTTATCGGGTCCAAATCTCGCCAGCGCTTGTGCGTCCGTATTCACGCACATGAAATCAACGCCGCAGATATCGGCATTAATCATCTGCTCAACAGCATTACAGCCACCACCACCAATACCAATTAACTTGATAACTGCAGACTGGTATTGATTCAGATCGGGTTGAATCATAGAGTTCCCTTCAACTTAACAATTGGAGGTGAATATGAGAACTGTCCCCTCGGGAGTGGGGTCAGTCCGTGTCAAACGCCATAGCGTACTGAGGGGTTGAAGTGCAGTAAGCGCGCCATGAGATAGTGATGTAGCATACAGTTCAGTGGTCTTGTGACGGCATCCGCATACTGGTGTTCCAGCCCTCAGGTTTCGGCTGTCGGTCCCATGGCAGCGGTTGTTCTACTGGCGCTTCAAGCGTTAATGGATGCGTATTGCTAATTGCACTTTTCTAACCGGCAACCGTATAGTTGTAGAGAATATAAATTGGCGAATAACAGCAAACTACAGGTGACAGCCAGTGAGTGATGAATCTAAGACCCGAACTGCAACGCGGTTACTGGCAGGCGCTTATGCGCTTGACACAGCACAGGACAACATTGACTACTATCGTGATTTTGCATCGGTCTACGATGAAGAATTTGCCGCCGGTTTGAGCTATCAGTATCCAGAGGTACTCAATGAAATCTACCAGAGCCAGGCAACGCCGGACGACACCCCGGTTATTGACATTGGCTGTGGCACCGGTTTAGTAGGAGCGTTGCTCGATCTGCCACCGGCGCTGGTGGATGGTGTGGATATTTCCGGCGAGATGCTGGCCGCAGCTCGAAAAAAGTCAATTTACGGAGCGCTCTATCAGGTTGATCTGACCACCGGTACCGGTGAATTGCCCTCTCAATACGGGGCTGTTTTGTCGGCTGGGACATTTACCTTCGGTCATCTGGGTGCAGAAGTTCTGCCACAGATGCTGTCGCTTGGTCGCCCTGGCTGCCTATATTGCATTGGCGTAAACAGCCAGCATTTTAATGCGCAGGGCTTTGATGCAGTGCTTCAGTCCATGCAGTCTGAAAAGCTTATTACCAGGCCACTGCTTGAAGAGCGTAAGATCTATGCTGCACAGTCAAGCGAGCATGCACAAGACACCGCTACCGTTCTGGTGTATCGAAAAATCGCATAGGCACCATAGCATAGTATGAACAGACTACTTATTGCAGCAGCCTCGGTAGTGTGCCTGCTCGCGGTTGCGGTGGGTGCATTCGGTGTGCACATGCTGCAAGGGGTGCTGCAGGGTAAAGCGCTTGGCTGGTATCAGACTGCGGTACAGTATCAGTACTACCACGGTCTGGGTATGTTTGTATCTGCTGTACTGTCGATGCAACTCGGACGCAGCGCCTCACGTGCCGGCTGGCTGATGCTGGCGGGTATTATAATTTTCTGCGGGTCACTGTACGCCATGGCGCTGGGTGCTCCGAGATGGCTTGGTGCCGTAACGCCGATTGGTGGGCTGTGCTTCCTGGCGGCCTGGGCGCTATTGGCTATTGTCGCCATCCGGCAGGAGTAAGCAGCCCAATGCGGTACTAGATTATCAAGTTAACATCAAGGGTCGATGAATGGATAAGGTCAGATGGGGTATATTAAGTACGGCAAAGATTGGCGTAGAAAAAGTGATACCCGCCATGCAGCACTGCAAGTATGCAGAAGTAAAAGCGATTGCATCGCGCACGCTCACATCAGCGCAATCTGCCGCTGCAGAATTGCGGATTGAGCAAGCCTATGCGAGTTACGATGAACTACTGGCTGATCCCTCCATTCAGGCGATCTATAATCCGTTGCCAAATCATATGCATGTACCGTGGACCATCAAGGCAATAGAAGCCGGTAAGCACGTGTTATGTGAAAAGCCGATTGCCCTGAGTGTTGAGGAAGCGAACACTTTGCAGGAATCTCTGGCAAGGCACCCCGGAGTGAAAGTCATGGAAGCCTTCATGTACCGCTTTCACCCGCAGTGGCAACGAGCGCTTGAGTTGGTGCGAAGCGGTGCCCTGGGAGATATACAAACTATCCAGACATTTTTTTCATTCTTCAACGACGACCCGAACAACATTCGCCATTCTCCGGAGATGGGAGGCGGTGGTGTGATGGATATAGGGTGTTACCCGATTTCGCTATCAAGGTACATCTATGAGCGTGAACCGCTGCGCCTTTTGGCTACATTGAACATTGACCCGGAATTCGGCGTTGATCGGTCTGCATCAGCGATCATGGATTTTGGCGGCCCCACCTCCACTTTTACCTGTTCAATGGAGATGAGCCCGTTCCAGCGCACCCAGATAGTGGGCAATAAGGGGCGTATAGAGCTGGAAATTCCTTTCAATGCCCCGCCGCAAAACCCGACACGAATATGGGTCAGTAACGAACAGGGCACGGTAACGGAGAGCTTTTCGGCGTGTGACCAATATACCGAGCAGGGTGATGTATTTTCACAGGCAATAATAAACGATGAGCCAGTGCCAACCCCTTTGAGTGATGCCATTAGCAATATGCAGGTTATCGAGGCCGTATTTGAGAGCGATAAATCTGGCGGCTGGGTTGCACTTTAGCGCGATCGTCCCTGACAGAATAGCCGTTAGTCGTTGACTAACGAGCTGTTGATTTACAAAGCGTTTTTGTAATGTTAAGGGGTAAAGTTGTGGTTTCTGCCGTCGTTATTAAAATTAAGTGTGAACTGATTCTCAGAGTAGAAACGTATTTCCTCTAAGGGTCAGTCCAGGGTTCCCACAGGAAATAGGTTTGAGCTGGGAGCTTACAGTTCTAAGGGGAGGCAGTCAGTTTTAAGTAGAACTTAAATATTTTGGGCGCTGTCTATATTCACGGAAGAATCAATGAAACTGTTCGATACTATCCCGCTGAGGATAAAACTCTTTTTACTCCTGCTTTTTCCTGTACTTGGATTGCTTTGGTTTGCGGGGCATAATTCTATCCGGTTAAAAGACCTGCGCTCAGAAAGTGAAAAAACCATTGAGTTTGTTGATTTATCAATGAAAGCCAGCAACCTGGTGCATGAGCTGCAAAAAGAGCGAGGTATGTCAGCTGGCTATCTGAGCAACAGCGGCAAAAAATTCAGAACAGAGCTTTCATCTCAGCGCCTGGTAACAGATGCCAAAAGAGCGTTGTTCGAAGATTACATGGATGAACATAAAGCACTGCTAAAGGAAAGTGATATTGGAGTGCTCATTTCCAGTATTGAACGCCAATTGTCGTCTCTTGCCAGTCACAGATCTAGAGTTTTAAACTTGAGTTTGCCGTTCAAGGCAGGTGTGGGCTATTACACAAAGCTGAATGCAGAGTTGTTGCTGCTGCCTTCGTACCTACCCAGGCTGAGTACAATTGCATCGGTCAGCAATGCGGGTGCATCCTACCTTGCTTTGCTGCAAAGTAAGGAGCGAGCCGGAATAGAGCGTGCTGTGCTGGCCTCTGCTATTGCTGCCGATACCATAACGCCAGCTCAGCTGGCTAATTTTGGTAAATTAGTTGCGATTCAGGATACCTTCCTTGATACCTTTAAAATGCTTGCCTCAGAGGAAACCAAGTCGATCTACGATTCGACGCTACGCGGCAGTATTGTAAACGAAGCGAATCGTATGCGTTCGATAGTGCGGGAAAAAGGGCTGGAAGGGGGATTCGGAATTGATTCGAATCGCTGGTTTGATGTTCAAACAGGGAAAATCAATCTTCTGAAAGAAGTCGAAAATGCGGTGTCTGAAAATTTAAGGCTTTCGGCTGCAAAAATTCGCGAAAACGCAAATTATTTCTATTATGTTGCAACCGTATCTGCCGCTCTGCTGATTGCGATTACCCTGCTTTTAGGGGTGTTCACTGTTTATAGAATATTAAAGCAGTTAGGTGCAGACCCTAAGTTTCTGCAACGAGGTATTAGTCATATTGCGCAGGATAAACTGGAAATTGATCTCTGCAATGGGAAAAACGCGAGTGGTATTCTGGCTGATTTACAAACTATGCAGAGCAACCTTATAGATCGAACCAAGGCAGATAAGAAGAGTATCAGTGAGAACGGGCGAATCAGACAAGCACTCAATAAGGTGAGTGGTAACGTAATGATCATTGATGAAAATTTAGAGATCATATATGTTAACCGGGCAACAGAGCAACTTTTCAAGAAGATTGAGGGTAGCCTGATGCAAGCTATTCCGGGCCCCTCAATTCGGGATTTGAAAGGGTTGTCGATCGAACGCATACTTGATTCTGCTGCCGCTGAAAGTCTGAATATCAAGGCGTTAACTAAAAAGGCAACCGCTAATATAGAGTACAGTGAATTCACATTGAAGATTGTCTGCAACGCTGTCTTTGATGAAGCAGGAGAGCGTCTTGGTACGGCACTGGAATGGACTGATCTAACACAGGAGCTGGCAATTCAGGCGGAGGTTGGTGAAGTAGTTAGCAAGGCGAGTGTAGGAGATCTGGGTAGACGAATTTCCCTTGATTCTAAAGAAGGGTTCTTTCACACGCTTTCCAGTGGCGTTAATCAATTGATGGATGTTTCCGAGCGTGTGGTAGAAGATACGGTTCGGGTAATGAGCGCTATGGCGAAGGGTGATCTGGGCGAAACAATCACGCGGGATTACGAAGGATCTTTTAATCGATTGAAAAAAGATACCAATGCCACAGTAGCCAAACTTATCAGTGTTGTAGATGAAATACAGACAGCTGTTGGCGAAATCAATTCCAACTCGCATCAGATATCATCGGGTAACCGCAACCTGAGTTCCAGAACACAGGATCAGGCCGCAAGTATTGAGCGCACCTCTGCCAGCATGGAAGAGATGACACAGAGTGTGCAGCAGAATGCAGAGAACGCGGAAACTGCAAACCAGTTGACTCAGACTCTGCAGGGACAGGCGCAAAATGGTGGGGAGGTGATAAACCAGACCACCGAAGCAATGAAAGACATCAGTGAATCAACAGCGAAAATTGTAGAAATTATCAGTGTTATAGATGATATAGCCTTCCAGACTAATCTACTGGCGCTAAACGCTTCAGTAGAGGCTGCGCGGGCTGGTGAACAGGGTCGTGGCTTTGCCGTTGTTGCATCGGAGGTGCGAAACCTGGCTGGTCGAAGTGCAACAGCAGCGAGAGAAATAAAAACGCTGATCGAAGACGGGCAGGATAAAGTCACCCAGGGATCGAAGTTGGTTAACAAATCCGGGGATACACTGGAAGAGATCGTTTCAGGTGTTGGCACCGTGACCGGACTGGTCAGTCAGATAACGGAAGCCTGTAAGGAGCAGTCTTATGGTATTCGCGAAGTGCGTGATGTTATATCTGCACTCGATGCGAATACACAAGAGAATTCAGCGATGGTGGAAAGCGCTTCCCAGGCCAGTGAGTCGTTGAAAGGTCAGGCAGAAACACTAAAAACTCTGGTGCAGTTTTTTAGCTCCAAAGAACATGGCCGGTTCGATGCTTCATCGTCGTTTCGAAAGGCAGCGTAACTGTCAGGATTGGCGTAACTTGCGTTAGTGCTCGAACATCTCTGGCAGAAGCTTGCGGGCTATCCGACTGAGCTGTTTTACGTCATCGGTATCGGCTGACCTGTACGGCCACAGGCATTGCTCTGTCACCGGCCCCCAGTTGCCGATAGCGGCGAGTAATTTATCAAGCGCGGTGTTGCTGAGATTTTTTCGGGCAGCCAAAGCCAGAACAGAATCCCGCATAAACCGGTTGATTCTATATTCCAGCGCAACGGCGGCCGGTAGATCTGTGTTTATTTGCTGCCAATGCCTGACAGCACCTGCGGGGCTCAGGCACGCTACATTCGAATAAGAGCCGCTTGCACCGAGCGGTCTGCCGAAGGCTACGCGATGCCCCGGTACAAAAACCGAAAAATCCGGCAGTCTGGAGTGGTGTTCCTGATACCAGGTTTCATCACCGCCGGGTAGTTTTGCACCAATCAGCGATGGCGCAACCGTTCGCAGTTCTGCAATTTCCTTCAACGTCAGTCGCTGCTTCGCATGAGGTGGATTGTACAAGACCAGTGCGGTATCAGCAGCTATTCGATGTAAGTCAGCCATGTAATCGAGCCGTTCGGTCGCAGATAGTACCCACCAGTCCGGCAGGGTAAATTGTATGCCGTCGGGTTTGAATGCAATTGCGTGCAACAGCCGCTGCCGCGTAACACGCGGATTGCTGTGGCTGATACCAAGCTGAAATGGTTTGTTCAAAGCCGTTGCGGTGCTGGCAACCAATTCAGTCAGCTTGATGTATTCCTCTGCTGTCTGGTTATGAAATTCACCTGCAGTGCCGTTGCTGTAAATTCCGTCTAGCGGCCCCTGACAAAGTATCGCTAGCTCATCTTCCAGTGCTGTCCAGTCGATAGAATTGCTTTTGTTAATTGGCAGCAGTACAGCACCCCAGATACCTTCGGGGAAATTTTCTATTTTTTTGTCGGAGATATTGCTCACAGTGAAGATTGTCAGATTTTTCCGGTTTGCGCTAACTGTGTATCGAGTTGCGCCTGATACGCGGTTTTAGCTGCGATATCTTCACGGGCGCGTTTTGCATAGTAGATAAAACCCAGTGCCCGCCGTGAGCGGTCGAGTGATTGATTTGCCCCGGCAAAGTGAATGGTTCTGGCGTGGTGCATTAAAAAAGTTCCTGCAGGGCCCGGCAGACATACGGAATTGTTGTTGTCAGTGGGAGTTCCAAAGTCTGTTATGCCCTGTGAGAAGCCAAGTACCCCGGTTTTCCCGTGGGGCCGAAGCTGCGTAGAGTGGTGCGAGCCTCGCACATAGTGCACACAGCCGTTTTCTTCGTCTACATCATCGAGGGCCAGCCAGCCGGTAACCGCTTCGCAGGGGTTCAGATGAAAATAGAATCCATCCTGGTGCGCTGGTGTTGGTGTGTTGTTTCCCGGTGGTTTGTTGAAATACTGCATATTGATGGGTATTACATCGTCCTGAAGCAGATTTTCAGCGATCTCTCGCACAACGCTTTGCAGCATTAATGCTTCAAAGTAGTTATCGTATTCGAAAATTTTTTGCACCTGCTTCAGGGTGGTGGGGTCGTTGCGATCTTCGTAGTAAACGCGGGCAGCAGGCAGGGTGGGGACTACATCGTGAACAAACCGCTGAACATTATTTTTTATATCTGTAATCGCGCTGTCGTCAAATAACGGTTTTACAGCGATAAAACCGTCCTGGTGGAACTGCTCCAATGTGACGTTATATTTTTCCACTATAGTAAATTTTCTCTGTAATTTTTAAGAGAATGCCCGGGTGTTGTCCGGCAGGTATTTATCCATCCATGCATTCAGTGCCTGCAGTGAGGCTGCGTCTGGTGCCCGGAAGGGCTGGCGGCATGGCCCCACTGGTACGCCTAGCCGGTTCAGGGCGTACTTGAGTCCGGGTAGCACTCCAGTTTGTAGTAGCACGGTAACCAGTTCATTTGATATAGCCTGTAGTGACCGGGCGCGCTCTATATCACCCTGTTCTATCGCGCTGGTGATCCCTTTGTATACATCTCCAATCAAGTTATATGTACTGCCGATGCCACCATCTGCGCCGGTAGCTGCAGCCCCCAGGAACATTTCGTCTGTGCCGAAGAAAAAGGCTTTGCCCGGTGCCTGCTGGCGGAGCTGCCAGAACTGAAACAGATCGGGAGCAGTAAATTTGATACCTGCAATTCGATCATCTTCGAGCAGATTGAGCATTCCCTTTGTACCGAGATCGACACCTGTCAGCGCAGGGATATTATAGACAATCAGCGGCAGGCCCGAGGCATCGGCAATGGCGGTGTAGTAGGCCGCAATACTGTCGAAGTTGTGCGGGTAGTAGTACGGCGGGATAGCAGAGACGCCGTGGTAGCCGCAGTCACCGGCGATTTTTGCCAGTGCGACTGCATCATCGGTGGCAGCAGCTCCCACGTGGGCAATCAACGTGCAGGATGTCTTTGCATAAGCGGCGAGTTCTGTGAGCAGCAAAGCGCGTTCATCGCGGCTTTGGAGTATGCACTCGCCGGAGCTGCCTCCGGCATACAGTCCGTCTACACCGGTCGATAAGATGTAGTCAACCAGCGCGGGTAACCGCGCAACCGATAGGGTTCCGTCGTTTTCAAAGGGCGTGAGCATCGCTGCCAGTACGCCGCCTGAAATAACCTTCTCTTCTGCCATTGTTGCAATCACAAATCGTTTAAACAGAACAGTTATAAGGTAAAGTGTGAGCTTTGGTCAACCAAACTAAAAAAACTGGACACAAAAAAGAATTCATGGTTTCCTAGGCTTTGGGGCTGGATAGAGCCGTGACCAAATCAGAATGTCTACAACCGCAACGCAAATCGCTAATAACCTGGCCGGTGAAATACACAGCGGGCATTTAAAAGCCGGAGAAATGTTTCCGTCTGAACGCGAGCTGTGTGAGCGCTTCGGAATCGGGCGCAATGTGGTACGAGAGGCAATGACTATCCTGCAGGGCATTCGCCTGGCGGATCATGCCAAGGGCAAGCGACCGCGTGTAGTATCGCCATCTCTGAGTGAGGTGATGGCAGGTATGGGGGAAGCCGCCCGACCGTTTTTTACCGGCAGTGAAGGCCGGGCACATCTGGAGCAAGCCCGGTTATTTCTGGAAACCAGCATGTTGCAGTATGCAGTCATGCATGCGACGAATGCACAAGTAGCAAGAATGCTTGAAGCCATTGATGAGTGCGAGTGCAACATCGATGATGCAGACGCTTTCCGTAACGCCGACGTAAAATTTCATCGGGTGCTGGCAGAGATTCCAGGTAACCCGATTTTTATCGCCCTGCACGATGCCTTTGTAGAGCGATTAATGAAAAGCCGACCCTTACTTGACGACTACCGCGATCGCAATCGGGCAAGTAACGATGAACACCGCGAGATAGTCAAGCTGATGATCGGCAAACAGGGGGAAAAGGCGGTTGCTGTGTTAACTCGCCATTTAACACGTAACTATGGTACTTATTTTCTACAGGCGCTAGAGAAACAACCAACGAGTTAAGCAAGCTTTGTGGTATCAGAGACAAACCAGGAGAGGAAACGAAAATGCTGAACAAAGAATATAAATACGCCATGCTCGGTGTAGCTATGGCGGCTGCCATGCAGTTTTCCAGCAGTAATGTGCTGGCCGAACCGAACCAACTTTCCGATGTAAAAGTCAGGCAGGCGATTGCCTACGCTATTGATATGGACACCATTGTGGAAACCCTTTTTGAGGGCAAGGCAATTGTAGCCGATTCCATGATTCCCAACGGAGCCTTCAAGGCACCGGGCCTGAACAAATACGCTTACGACCCGGACAAAGCGCGTGCACTGCTGAAAGAAGCGGGCTGGGATAAAAGCCAGGTGCTTGATGTAGTTTATTACTATGGCGATCAGCTCACTGCAGATCTGATGGTTGCCATGCAGGCCTATCTGGCCGATGTTGGTATAGATATGACATACCGCAAGCTGGAAGGCGATGTTGGTGAGCAGTTGAATGTACTGCCTGCGCCCGATTCCGACACCAGCGCCGTTAAATGGGATATAGCCTATGGTGCCAAAGCGGCGCTGGCGCTGCAGGAGTACTACAACGGGTATCGTTCCAATAAAAATTCCTACACACCGGCCAACCCTGATCTCGACAAGCTGATCGATGGTATCAATGCGAGTGCCGATCCCGAAGTGCAAATTGCTGCATTTGCCGAGTTCGAAAAATACGAAAACGAAATGCTGTCTGATATCCCGCTGTATTATCAGCAACTGTTTATCTATGAGAGTGATCGTATAGATCGGGCTGGAGGCTTATATGGCAATGCGCAGTTTAACTACGACTGGGGAATCCATAACTGGGAAGTCACAGCAGATGATAGTGGCAAAAAAGTGGCCTACACTAACACCGCACCAAGCCAGTTTTTTGAACACCCGCTGTTGAATCCTGGCTTGTATATTCACTCCAAGGTGGTTTTTGATCGACTGCTCACTGTGAACGGTTCTCTGGTTCCAACCGGTGGCCAGCTTGCTGAAAGCTATCAGGTTGCGGACGACGGTATGTCGGTAGAGTTTACCCTGAAAGACGGCCTGACCTGGCACGATGGTGAGCCCCTGACCGCAGCTGACGTTGCCTGGTCTATTGAAGCGGCCCTGAAGGTGCCGGCCATCAGTGCGGTGTTCTCCAATACGTTTAATTCAATCGACGGCGCCAAGGCATTTGTCGATGGCAGCGCAGATTCGGTGTCGGGTATCTCGGTCGATGGCAATACAATCGCTATAAATTTCGCCACACTCGACCCTAACTTCATGTTGACGTTTGGTCAGTTTCCGCCAATGCCGAAGCATTTACTCGGCGATATGAAAGCTGCAGAATTTCAGCAGCACCCGTTTTGGCAAAAACCGGTAGGCAGTGGCCCGTTTAAGATTGCAGAGGTGCAGATGAACGACTACGTGCGCTATGTGCCGTTTGCAGATTATCACGGTGGAGTTGCAAAAATGGATGAGATCGTGTCCTTTCCGAGTGGTGAGAACGATGCCAATGTGCTGAAGAATGCAGCGGCAAAGCGACTGGATTTTGGCTTTACCAAATCGGTTGCAGATGTCAAAGGGCTAGAGGAAATGGCGCATATGCGAGTTGTACCAGCCGATATTCCCTATACCCGTTCACTGCGAATTAATAAGTATGCGAACAAACCGTAAGTGACAAAAAACAATGCCACACCATTGCTTTGGTGTGGCATCGTTCACGGATAGGTCTTCAGCATTGTCCATAAATATAGAACACCGGAAGTACAACCGGTCGGCTGAGCTGTCACTGTTTTGCTGACCTTTATCATCAGGCGCCTGTTGATACTGATACCTATGCTGCTGCTAATCAGTTTCCTGGTGTATCTGGGTTTGGAACTGACCCCCGGCGATGCGGTATCACACATGATTCCGCCTGAGCTCGCGAATCAGGTCAGTGCCGCGCAGCTACAGGAATTACGGGAAGCCCTGGGGCTCAACAAGAGTTTTTTACACCGTTATGGTGTCTGGCTTTCGCATGCTGTGCAGGGCGACTTCGGACATTCCATCGCCGGTGGCGTTGCCATCAGTGAAATAGTGCTCGATCGCTTGCCTGCAACTCTGGAATTGTCTATTGCGGCACTGCTTATCTCCACGTTGATTGGCTGCGCACTGGGTACCTATAGTGCACTTCACCGCGGCTCACTTAGTGATAGCGGATTAACCGTAGTCGGTATGCTGGGGGTGTCGATTCCGGAATTCTTTTTCGGCCTGGTTGCTATATTGCTGTTTGCATTGAAGCTGGGCTGGCTGCCAGTGGGTGGGCGACTCATGCCGGGCTTTGATAGTTGGTTCGATCATCTGCCCAATATTATTTTACCGGCACTGGTGCTGGCACTGATGATGACGGCCGGCGTAATGCGCTATTCCCGATCATCCATGCTGGATGCGCTTAATCGTGAATTTGTACGTACAGCGAGATCAAAAGGCTTGCCCGAGTGGCGTATCAATTTTATCCATGGTTTTCGGGTGGCGTTAACACCTGTGGTTGTGCTTATCGGGTTTCGTTTACCAACTCTCATTGGCGGTTCTGTGATCATTGAAGAGGTATTTCAATGGCCCGGCGTCGGTGCGGAGTTTGTATCGGCGGTTCGCGGACAGGACTACCCGCTGGTGATGATGATAGCGCTGTTCTCGGTATTTGCCATGCTGATGGCAAGCCTGATTGTAGATGTACTTACCGCATGGATAGATCCGCGTGTGCGTCTGGGTGAGTCGTGAGTGATGAATCGTGATTCATGAGTAGTTCATCGCTGGATCGACAATTCGATAAAATTCGCGCACGCGAAGAAGCGGGTTTATTGAAGCCGCGTAGTGGCAGCCGCGCGCTTCGAAAAATGCTGAACAACCCGCTGGCGGTGCTGGGGCTGGTGTTATTCAGTGTAATTTTATTTGCCTCAGTGTTTGCACCCTGGCTCACCGAGCACGATCCGGGAAAAATCAACCTGCGCGCGATGATGCAGCCGCCCTCTGCCGAGCACTGGTTTGGAACAGACCGCACCGGCCGGGATGTTTTTGCGCGGGTGTTGTATGGCGGGCGTGTTTCTATATTAGTTGGCCTTGGCAGTGCGTTGTTGTGTGCGCTTGTCGGCGTGTTAATCGGCTGCTATTCCGGTTACAGAGGAGGGTGGTTTGATGCCATATGCCTTCGAATATCAGAAATATTCATGGCGTTTCCTCAAATTATACTCGTGCTGCTGCTGGTATCTATTGTCGGGCAGAGCCTGCTGAACCTGATCATTATATTTGTGATTTCAGGCTGGGGAGCTACCTTTCGGTTGACCCGCGCTCGCATGTTATCTCTGCGTGAGGAAGAATATGTGCAGGCTCTTAGAAGCTTCGGTGTGCCCACCTGGCGGATCTGCTATAAGCACATTCTGCCCAATGCGCTCGGGCCGATTATGGTGAATATAACGCTCACCACAGCTATGTTCATTCTTGCTGAAGCGGGGTTGAGTTTTCTGGGCCTGGGCGTACCACTGAGTATTCCTACGTGGGGAAATATTCTAAATGTTGCACAGGATATGCGGGTACTACAGAATAACTGGTGGTTGTGGTTGCCGGTGGGCGCGGTTATATCGACCTTTGTGCTAAGCGTTAACTTCATCGGTGATGGTCTTCGTGACTCCGCCGATCCAGCGCAGCAGGGCTGATTAGACATGGCTAACCCCATAGCGCTGCAGGTAAAAGATCTAAAAACCTACTTCTATAATGATCAGCGCTGCAACAAGGCGGTCAATGGTGTCTCGTTTGAGATTGAAAAGGGAAAAACACTGTGCATTGTGGGTGAAAGCGGGTGTGGAAAATCGGTAACTGCCTCAACTATTATGCAACTGCTGCCGACGCTGTCACGCATAGAAGAAGGTGAAATTAACTATTTCGCTGGCGACGGTGAAAATGCACCGGCTATTCGCATTGACCAGCTCGAACGCAATGGTGCCGAAATGCGTCGTATACGCGGGTCTGAAATTGCCATGATATTTCAGGATCCGATGACCGCGTTAAATCCGGCCTATACCATCGGTTTCCAGATAGGTGAAACACTGCAATACCATACCTCACTAGGCAAGAAAGAAATCCGGCAAAAAACCATACAGCTACTTGCCGATATGGGAATCCCGTTACCGGAGCGGCGAGTAGATGAATACCCGCATCAGTATTCCGGCGGTATGCGCCAGCGTGCGATGATTGCAATGGCAATGGCCTGCCAGCCGAAAATTTTAATAGCTGATGAACCCACTACAGCGCTGGATGTAACTATACAGGCGCAGATCTTTGAATTAATGGACGATCTAAAAAAAAGTAATAACACCGCAATTCTATTGATAACCCACGACATGGGTGTGGTAGCAGAACTCGCAGACTCGGTCGCCGTAATGTATATGGGCAATATAGTCGAGGCTGGCACAGTAGAAGAGGTGCTTGGTCAGCCGCGTCACCCCTATACGCGAGCGCTGCTGCAATCGATCCCTGTACTGGGTAAAGGGCGAAACCAGCGCATCGCCGCCATCCGCGGATCAACACCCGATGCCTACGACCGACCAGTCGGCTGCCAGTTCGAGCCGCGCTGTGATTTTGCATCGCCCGATTGCAGCAGCATGCCGGATGAGCAAAACCTGAGCGACACGCACCGCCTGCGCTGCTGGCATCCTCAGCGAGACAGCGGGAGCGAGTGACTAGCCATGGTTCTGGAAAGTGGAAAGCTGGAAAATAAGCACCGTGGGCAACGGCTGAGTCTATCGTGAGCACCGTCGATTCTATCTTGCAGATTAAAAACCTAAAAACACATTTTCCGGTTAAGTCCGGCGTGTTTAATCGCGTGGTCGGGCAGGTGCGAGCGGTCGATGGTATCGATCTAAACGTCCATCGTGGTGAGGTGCTGGGCCTTGTTGGTGAAAGCGGCTGCGGCAAAACCACACTGGGAAAGTCGATCCTGCAGTTGGTTCAACCGACCAGCGGCAGCGTGCATTATCGCTCTGCTTCAGACTCGCTGGAGTCAAGTGCTGAAAGCGGCGTGCCAGTCGATTTTATCGACTTGTGCGCACTAACAACACGAGAACTCATGCCCTACCGGCAGAAATTGCAGATTGTTTTCCAAGACCCGCATTCCTCACTTAATCCCGCATTTACCATATTTGGCTCGCTCGAAGATCCGCTGCGCCAATGCGGCATCAGCACACGCGCCGAACGCCGAAAGCGCGTGGGTGATCTATTAGAAGCGGTCAATCTAAGACGCGAATATATGGACCGTTACCCCACCGAGTTTTCCGGTGGTCAACGGCAGCGCATTGGCATTGCCAGAGCCCTGTCGGTGAATCCGGAACTTATTGTGTGCGATGAAGCCGTCAGCGCGCTCGATGTCTCCATTCAGGCGCAAGTGCTGCAGTTATTAAAGGATCTGCGCCGCGAGCGCAATTTAACCTATCTTTTCATCACCCACGATCTCAGCGTCAGTGAATATATATGCGATCGAGTAGCGGTCATGTATCTTGGGAAAATTGTCGAGCTGGGCGATGCAGAAACGTTGTATCGTAACCCACAGCACCCCTACACCCGTGCACTATTGTCTGCCATTCCAGTCGCCGATCTGAAGCGAAAAACCCGCCGAATTGTATTAAAAGGCGATGTACCAAGCCCGGTTAACCCGCCGAGTGGCTGCACCTTTCACCCCAGGTGTCCGGAAGCAGTTGAACGCTGCAAAACTGAAGCGCCCAGCTTGCGCACAAACGTGCAAAACAGACACCCGCATTCAGTGGCCTGTCACCTTATAGATTGTAGTGCTTTGCAGTCAGAGTCAAAACTCCCCAGGAATAACTAATGGTTTCTGTGAGCCAACGAGCCAGTAGTGGCAGCGTGAACAATCCAACAACGCTTGCGGAAATTTCAGGCATCGCCATAGATGTTGGCGGAACCAAAATAGCGGTGGCCAGAATCGCCAATGGCATCGTGCAGGAGCGGCGTAAAATCAGTACCGTCGCAGACGACACGCCGCAAACACTGATCGACAAGCTCGAAGCGCAGGTCAGGCAGCTGAACCTGCAACAGTACGATCGCATAGCAGCCGCCGTCAGCGGTCGAGTTGATCATGCAGGCAACTGGCACGCCGTCAACCAAAGCACTCTAGGCACAATAACTCAGGTACCGCTAGCCCAGCTTTTGTCCGAGCGATTTTCTCGCCCCGTGCCCGTTATCAATGACGCCGTCGCCGGCGCCATAGCCGAGCATCAATTTGGTGCCGCGCAGAACACCGAAAATATGGCCTACTTGACCATATCAACCGGCGTCGGCGCAGGCCTTATTCTTAATGGAAAGCCGCTGTTCTCAAGTCGCGGACTGATAGGCCATGTCGGCTTCACCAGTAGTGCCTATTCAACCCGGCTGTGCGGCAGCGGCCGAGTCGGCACCGTTGAGAGTATCGCCTCCGGCAAAGCCATTGTCAGCCTTGCCGAAGAAGCTGGCTATGCGGCAGATACCATCGCAGTCTTCGAGGCATTCAGGCGCGGCGAGCCGTGGGCTAGTGAAATAGTAAAGCAATCCGCAGCGGCGATTGCCGCATTGTCAGCAGACCTTGCGGCAATTCTGGATTTAGAGTGCATTGTACTGGGCGGTAGTGTTGGTCTAGCGGATGGTTACTGTAACGAGGTAAACAACGCACAGCGTGATCTACCGCCTCTGTTTCAAGTAGCAGTAGTTGCATCTGCGCTGGATGATTCCGTATTAATCGGAGCTCTTGCATGAGCCACTCTCTCGCCTGGCGAGATGCTGTATAGAAAATAATATTCAGGGATAGAAAATGCTCGTGCTAACCCGCGTTATTCATGGGGTGGCGAGTATATCGCGCCGAGATTTGATTCCACAGAGAAAATTTTCTCTTGTAAATATCAGTAAGTATTCGACGCGAGAAGAAAATCATTGTGAAAACCCTTACTGTGAATAAATAAGGTCTACGCGATATCCTCGCCATCCCATGAATAATGTGGGCTAGTGGTGCTGGTAATGCGGTCTGATATTTAACGTGGTTGTACTGTCATCATATTTAAGCGTGATTGACAAAATTGAAAAGTGCGCTAGTAATTAGTAGTTGTTTTTTAATAATTATCTGCGCCAGAGCCTGTCTGTGAGTGATCAATTGCGGATGTAATCTATTAGTCAGCTTATTCGATCAGTCTTGTAAAATGTGACTAACGATAGCGGACATCTGGATCGTAATTGGTCAGAAGAATTTGATCTGAAATAACGCCTGTTTTTTTACGGCCCATTATTCTCAATTTGGCTCCCAGGAGGATGTGTACTACATGTCAGTTTCAGCCATATTACCGAGCGCACTCGAAAATCTGCACAAGCTCTCTCTTCGCGAAGAAATGGATTCGTTTGATCGGGCTAGATTTGTCGATTTCAGATTACTTTCGCAATTGGAAACGCATGACTGGCAGGTGATTTTTGGTCGAAGGGGCGCCGGGAAAACAATGCATTCTCAATGCCTTTGGCGACTATATCGCAAAGCAGGAGCGTGACTCATACTGTCTGTATATAGATATGCGAGACTGCATCCCTTCGGCTTCCGGTTACGGCGAGGCGATTTCAGATGAGCATCGGGCAGTTGACTATTTTTACGAATTTATTCGGAAATTCGCTTCTCAATTGTTTGATGAGTATACGGATAATACAGACCTTTCACCGCTTCAGCGCTTGATACGAGTATTTAGCGGCAACCGGGATGTGCTTGATTCGTTGGTGTTAGATAT
This sequence comes from Chromatiales bacterium (ex Bugula neritina AB1), assembly GCA_001730015.1. Classification (GTDB taxonomy): domain Bacteria; phylum Pseudomonadota; class Gammaproteobacteria; order Granulosicoccales; family Granulosicoccaceae. The sequence goes on from MDLA01000095.1 coordinate 62,623, forward strand.
ACATGAAATAGCGGAATATACACCGCTAAGGAAAGTGCCTGTAAAAAGTACAGAAACTAGAGGGATTAACGTAAGCGCCACCCATGAAGGCGGCATTGCGGCTTCAATAGGTATTGAAAGCAATCCGGAGAGTATCCTGCCGACTTATAATGGTAACCTGGAGGTCGGAAGTGATGCTTGTAGTCAAAGCGGCAGCTCTACTGAAGAGAGTGTTGATTATGTTTTTGAATCGGCGCGCAGATATCAACCGCTTCGGAAAAAACTAGAAGAAATGATGCGAGCGGTTGATGTAAAGCACTTGTATGTATTAATAGATGAATGGGCAGATATCAATCGGCTGAGAGATGATAAGATTCAGGCATTTTTCGCTGAACTTCTACGGAAAACCTTTGGTGGTTCGAGCCTTATCACCATAAAAATTGCCAGCATAAAGGGGGTGGCGAACTTTAATGAATGGCGACCGCAGGGCGGAATTGGACTTGAACTGGGTGCTGATATTTTTGTAGCCTGTGATCTGGATCAGGTTTATTGTTCAGAGGAGAATGCGTTTGCGTTTTATGCTGAAATGATGTTTAAGCGCTTGTGCAAGGTTGATAGCCGGGTAAAGCAATATTCGCAGACCAATGAACTGGGTGAGTTTCTTGGAAAGCCACCAGAGGGTTTTTTTTCCTATATATTTAAAGATGAAAAATCACTGATTGATCTGGTGCATGGCAGCGGGAGAATTCCCCGCGATTTCATCCAGCTATTTTGTTATTGTGCCCATGAAAAACAATTTGGAATCTCACCGAAGTGGCGTAAAGGTGAGTTACTGAAGTTGATTAAAGACCATAGTATCCGCACCAAAGATGAAGTGGTCGGTGCAAGTGCCGGTCGCAGTTCGTTGTTCACAAAAATAATTGATGTTGTAAAAAATACCGGTAGCCGGGTTTTCCTCATTCGAAAAGAGTGCAATGAAGAAACGCGTGCTGCACTGACCGAGCTGTACAACTTCAGGTTGGTCCATCCCATGGATGCGTCAAAAGTACCGAGTTTTCTCAGGCGTAAATACAATTGTTATTATGCTGACTTTGGCTACTTTCTGGAAGCCTACGGCGAGTTTGAATTGCGGAAACAGGAAGCGACTTGTCCCATTGAACTCGATGGCAGTCAGGATTTCACTGAATATGTTGTGGAGCTGTCTCAAAAGCGACAGCAAAGTATAATCTGCGTTCATTGCACCAACCGTTTTTCTGCAACAGAGCGCAGCTACTACAAGAAGGGTTTATGCCCTGGCTGCTTTAATTTTGCTACTGTTGAAGAAAAGGTTGAGTCTCGGGCTGGTTAATGTCACCTCTGTTTCCCAAGGTGGATATTTTGAGGGCCTATTGTTATAGCTGCATTTTTGGGTATCTCTAATTATATATTTTCAAGGTAATAATTCTGCAGAGTATTGCATTGCAAAATTGAGTTTGCGGCTAAGCACCGTCGTTAGTCGAGGCTAATGCGGCAATGCCGGCTTGTGTCGCAAGCCAGTTAGAGCGTTCAGCACAATCGCGAACACAACAATACCGCCACCTAGTACCACGGTATGGCCGGGCAGTTCATTGAGAAACCACCAGGCCCATACAGGCGCGAAAACAACTTCGGTCATACACAATAGTGCCAGCTCCGCCGCGGGGATAACTTTAGAGCCGAAGGTAAATAGAATCATACCGCTGCCGAGAAGAAAAGCGCCTATAGCCAGTGCTATCGCTATTTCATGTAGTGGAATAGCAATGCCATTGCCACTGGAAACTGACATAAGCAGGGCCAGCAGCAGTGCGAAAAGCCCGCCGAGGAAAACCACCGGCAGGCTGTTGCGCAATTTACCGGCGCGCAGGGAAATGGCGAAAACGGAAAAGCCGATAGCAGAGACAAACGCCAGTACATCACCGATCCAGTTACCTTTGCTGACACTGTCAGACACCATCAGGTAAATGCCGACAATAGCTATCGCCAATGCAACAGCGGTTGTGCGTCGCAAGGGTTCACGCAAAATTATCCAGCCTAGAATGGCAGTGAGAAACGGTGCGGTGGCAAACAGGAACGCTGCGTTTGCAATGGTTGTAAGCCGTACAGAAGCAATTCCGCCGGCGTATGCGGCAACCAACCCTGCTGCGCCCAGTAAGCCGGACAGGCCCGACTGACGGATAGTTTGAAATGCCTGACCATTGGATTGATAGTGAATCAGCCACAAGGTTATCGGCAGCAGTCCCATTGAGCGGTACAGTAAAATCTGCCAGACATCCGCTTCTTCAAAGCTTCGCACGCCTACGGGAATGATTGACCAGAACATACCGGCGCATAGCACCATGATTACGCCTGTCGCGTAACCCATGCTGGTAGTTGAGTTGTGGTTCGTCGCCAAAGTGATGTTTCCAGATGTTATGGCAGAGCTTGTACAGCCTGTGATCAGGCAATACAAGGACCAGCGAAGGTTGGTACCGCCGGGGTGGAATTGCACGTCGGGTCTGGTTGCCACCGGGGGCTGAATTGCCCTACGTGGCGGCAGCTACCGAGGCTTCAGCTGGCCCTGTCCATGAGGTGGCGAAATCCGGATGAGCTGATCCTTGAATTCGCGGTAGACTTATTCATTATTAAACTCAATGACAAACTGAAGATTGATGAGCACACGGAAAAATGCGGTGGTTTTACTCAGTGGAGGTCTCGACTCGACAACGGTGCTGGCGATAGCAAAAGACCAGGGGTATAACTGCTATGCGCTGTCTTTTCGCTACGGTCAGCGGGCGGTTGCAGAACTTGAGGCGGCCCGTCGTGTGGTGCAGGCGCTGGGTGCCGGGCAGCATGTGGTTGCCGATATCGATTTGCGCGTGTTCGGTGGTTCTGCACTTACAGCAGATATTGAAGTGCCGAAGCAAGGTAGCGAAAGCGATGATACTTCAGGCTCTATACCGATTACCTATGTGCCGGCTCGCAATACGGTATTTTTATCTTTTGCGCTGGCGTGGGCCGAGGTGCTTGATGCGCAGGATATTTTCATTGGCGTTAATGCGCTTGACTACAGTGGCTATCCGGATTGTCGTCCGGAGTATATAGCAGCCTATGAAAAGATGGCGAACCTGGCAACCCGAGCCGGTGTTGAGGGTACGCAGCAGCTTAAAATCCATACACCATTAATGGAAATGAGCAAGGCGCAGATTATCAGCACCGGGCTGTCGCTCGGAGTTGACTATGCGATGACACTCAGTTGCTATGATCCCGATGAGTCGGGGGCTTCGTGTGGCGGTTGTGATTCTTGTGTGCTGCGGTTAAAAGGTTTTGCAGAGGCGGGGGCTACTGATCCCGTTCGCTATTTAAAATAGAATTATAGAATTGTGACCGGGCGGGTTAGTATATTGGGTGATGAGATACGTTTTGTGTTTTCAGAAGTCAGGGGTCAGAGGATCGTTGGTGGATGCGCTCCGCTTACCCACCCTACGGTAAAAATGGTGAATCGAAGTGGTCTTTGAATGTAGGGTGGATAAGCGGAGCGCATCCACCGCGTGTCATTCAAGCGCTAAATTCTCCAGAGATTAAAATATAGAAGTTAGTCCAACAACACGGCCACAGCAACCGGAAATTCCGGTTGCTTATTCACGTTAATCTAAATTGATTAACTATAGCTTTAAAGCAACAGTCTAGAATGCTTTTTGCGAGCCCGGACGCCACTTGTTGCCGGGTACGAATCCGCTCATATCCGGAGTGCGTGCCTGTGGTACCCACAGTTCGCGGTCCGGGTGCATGCCAGCACCATAGACTGCGGATACCGCTGACAAGCGCATGCGATTCAACAAGCGTGTATCGACTTCGCCACATGAAGGATGAATACCGCCGTTGTCAGCAACTACCTTTTCCCATGCTGCTTTGCGGGCATTAAAGGTATCGGCATCCTGCAGTTCGGTGCAGTTGAGCTCGTTGGTGTTTAGATCAACAATGATCTCGTCGCCATCTTCTATAAATGCAATGGGGCCGCCAAGTGCGGCTTCAGGGCCTACATGGCCGATTACCAGACCAACTGAGCCGCCGGAAAAGCGAGCGTCAGTCATTAGCCCGACTACTATATCTTTCTCGCGGCAGAGCGTGGTGATTCGCGAGGTGGAATCGAGCATTTCCGGCATGCCGGGAGCGCCACTCGGGCCTTCATAACGCACGATAACCATATCGTGGTTGTTGAAGCTTTCGGGTTGCTGTTCCAGCGCATCCAGCAGGCCCTGCTCGCCGTCGAACAACCTTGCACGGCCTTTAAACAGGTTGTTTTCCAGGCCGCCCTCGACGCCGGCCAGTTTCAGTACGGCGCTGAATTCCGGTGACAGGTTTCCACCCAGTACGCGCAAACCGCCGGTGGGTTTATAGGGTGTTTCGACAGGGTAGATAACGGTACCGTCCGGGCCCGGCGGGCTCAGCCGTTCTACCTGTTCGGCCAGCGTTTCACCGGTACAGGTGAGGGTGTTGCCGTTTAGAAGGCCAGCGTCCATGAGCTCTTTAACGATAGCCTGCACTCCGCCTTTTTCGTCGATATCGACCATGGAATAGCTGCCATAGGGGCGAGCGTCGGTCAGTACCGGCACCACATGCTGTGACAGGTGGTTGAATTCTTCCGGTGACATGATGTCGTCAGCGAAACTTCGAAAACCGGCGGCGCGCGCAATTTCAGGAGCGTGCAGCAGTACATTGGTGGAGCCGCCGACGGCCATGGAAACAATAACCGCATTGCGGATTGCGTCGCGACTGACGATATCGCGCGGCGTGTGCCCGCGTTCGATCATGCCGTGTAAATAGGTGATCAGTTCATCGGGGAATTGCTCGGTGCGGCGTTTGTCGTCGGAGGGCGGTGCCACCATATGCAATGGCTGCATTCCAACAACACCAATAAACGTTTGCATGGTGTTATAGGTGAACATGCCGCCGCAGCTGCCGTAGCCGGGGCACGCTTCTTTGGCGATGCGCTTTTTGAAATCGGCGTCGGGGTTGGCGGCCGCCTGAAAGCCGGTGATGATATCAATTGGTTGCTCAGTGACCGAGTCTTTGCCGGGGCGGATCGGGCCGTCAGACATGATAATAGCAGGCTGATTGTGCTCAAGCAGGCCGGCCAGTGTGCCAACGGGGGGTTTGTCGCATGCAACCACGGCAATGGTGCCGGCCAGGCCGCTGGCACTTAAGTGCTCGCAGACGGTATCGTGCGTGACTTCGCGGCCGATTAGTGAGTACCGCATCTCCCGCGTGCCATTGCGCATGCCGTCGGAGGTGGCAACGGTGTACTCGGGCTGCACCAGCCGCATCGGGATCTGGCCTTCACCGCGACCCAGGCGCGAACCCAGCTGCTGATGTATGGCTTCAACCTTGCGCTGCACACCGAGGTAGCACTGGCTGTCGCCCTTGGTGCCGATTACGCCAACCGATGGCTCGTGTACCAGGTCGATATCTGCGCCAAGTTCTCTTGCAATTCCATAGGGTTGCGCGCTGCGACCGGGGTTGGTATCAATTAAAACCGATTTTTTCTTGCTGGCCATTGAACTGTGGTGCTCCCGAATTTATAAATGAAGTAACCTATTATAACTCGGTAACCGGCGGGTGTCCGATGATAAAACTGTTGAGTGGAAATAGCTGTTGGCGCGCGTTATCCATATTCAACACAATCGATCGCAATAGCTGGTTAGCAGATTATCGAAACAGAAGTAGATCATTCATTTGAAGGTTGCCACCTACTGCTATTCTAAGCGGCCCTGGTAGTATGGTTTGTGGTGACAAGCTCGCCATTTATCATTCGACTAATGACCGGAATAAACAGGAATTACCCCTATTGAATAATGCCTGCGGCAGCTTGTTGATGGTGCTCGCCATGGCGGCATTTGCCGTTGAAGATCTGTTTATCAAATCAGCAACACTGGTATTGCCCGTGGGGCAGGTGCTGATGATGTTCGGAACCGGAGGGGTGATCATATTTGCCGGCCTGGCGCGATATCGGGGAGATTCGGTTTTTAATCCATCGGCGATGTCGCGCACCCTGTTGGTTCGTTCGGTTTTTGAGCTTAGGTGATCGGCAATAGGGAATATACCTGCATGGCGCCGAATTTTTGTTTCTATTCAGGCGCTGGCATAAGGCGCATAGTTATTCTACGTAACGAGTGTCAGCGCCTGAATAGGGACAAAAAGGCAAGTCAGGTGGGTGTATTCTCTGTTGCCGCTCGCCTATTGGGTCGACTGTGCTTTACGCTTACTATCGCGACGATGCCGCTATCCAATGCATCGGCTATTTTGCAGGCTACGCCGCTGGTGGTTGCAGCGGGTGCCGTTTATGTTTTTGGTGAACGTGTCGGCTGGCGACGCTGGTGTGCAATACTGATTGGTTTTTTCGGGGTGTTGCTGATACTGCGCCCCGGACTGAGTGGTTTTGAGCCTGCATCGATCTTTGCTGTTCTTGGCACGATTGGCTTCGCCGGGCGGGATCTGGCAACCAAGGCCGCCGCTCCTGATCTAACTAATGCACAGCTCGGGGTGTACGGGTTTATTATGTTGCAGCTGGCGGGTGCGGTGGCGTTACTCTACACCGGTGAGCTGGAGTGGCTGGATCAAACTGTATTGCTGCAGGTTGGCGCCGCAACGCTTTTTGGCGTTATTGCCTACAGTGCACTCACCGGAGCTATGCGCCTGGGTGAAGTTTCAGCTGTAGCGCCGTTTCGCTATACACGACTAGTGTTTGCCATGTTGCTGGGCATTATTATTTTTGGCGAGCGACCCGGTGCGGCGACTCTGCTGGGCAGCGTTATTATAGTTGGCAGTGGTTTATATATGGGGCTGCGGCAGCAGCGAGTGAGTTCCTGATAATCAGCGCCATGAATTCAGTGGGTTAAACTAATGCGTCTGTTGGTTTTTCAAGTCAGCTTGCTTTAAAAAATGAATTCTATTTTCAACAACACTGTGGAGTTTTTGAATTTTACCATCTGAGATAACACACCTGCCGGCCAGTCTGGAGTCACTGCCGATTTTTCCGCTGCTGCCGGAGGTTGTGACGGCGCTCGGAAGGGACGGTGCAGTCGTTTTACAAGCGCCGCCTGGTGCGGGAAAAACCACCTCCGTGCCACTGGCGCTGCTCGGTGCTGACTGGCTCGCGGGTGGCAGAATTATCATGCTGGAACCACGGCGCTTAGCGGCTCGCGCGGCAGCTAACCGGATGGCGGAGCTGCTGAATGAGAAAGCAGGGCAGACGGTTGGCTACCATATTCGCGGCGAGCACTGCAGCAGTGCAGCCACCCGTATTCTGGTGGTAACCGAAGGCGTACTGACCCGAATGCTGCAATCGGACCCGGCGCTGGAATCTTTTGCCGTGGTTATTTTCGATGAATATCACGAGCGCAGTCTGCATGCAGATACTTCCCTCGCGTTTTGTCTGCAATCAAGAGAGGTTCTACGAGAAGATCTTAAGCTGCTGGTGATGTCGGCAACGCTCGATACAACTGCTGTTGCAGCAGTATTAGGTGACGGTACCCCGGTCTTGCAAAGTGAGGGCAGAAGTTATCCGGTTGAAACCCGCTATGCGGGTGCCGCAAATGATGCTCCTCTGGATACTCGCAACCTTGGAGCAACGGTAGCCAGGCAGATTATCGAGGTGTTGCAGCAGGAGACTGGTAGTATTCTAGTGTTTCTTCCCGGCGCGGGAGAGATCAGGCGCACAATAGACGAGCTGCAAAATCACTTTAGTAATGATGCCTTGAGGGAGTCTGCAGACAGCGTTGTTATAGCACCTCTATACGGTGAGTTATCACGCAGGCAGCAGGATGAAGCCGTTGCACCGGCACCTGACGGCAAACGCAAAGTCGTGCTATCGACCAATATCGCCGAGACCAGTGTCACTATCGAGGGTATTCGAATTGTGATCGACAGCGGCCTGATGCGTGAGACCCGCTTTAATCCAGGGCGTGGGATGAACCGACTGGAAACGGTATTTATATCAGAAGATTCGGCCGATCAGCGGCGTGGTCGTGCGGGACGGCTGGAGCCTGGAATTTGCCTGCGCTTGTGGAGCGCTAACCGGCAGCTGGAAAAGCAGCGCCGGGCGGAAATACTCAATAGCGATCTCTCGCAACTGGCGCTGGAACTGGCGCAGTGGGGCGTAGCCGATGTAACCGAGCTGAAGTGGATAGACATTCCACCTGCATCGTCACTGGCGCAGGCTCGTGATGTGCTGCTGGCAACCGGTGCGATAGATACTGAATATGTAATTACCACGCATGGTAGCGATATGCTCGCTCTGGGTGTTGAGCCGCGCCTGGCTAATATGATCATTCGGGCGGCAGCTCACGGTGAACTGAAGCGTGCATGCCAGCTAGCCGCATTGTTGAGTGAGCGTGATTTTATTCGTCGTGGCCAAAGCCGCAGCCATAGCCGCAGCCAGGGCCACAGCCAAAACTATAGTAACTCCGATCTTGCGATGCGACTGGAGCTGCTGGAGTCCGGGCCGGCAGGGCAAGCGGCGGATAGCTCTATAGTAAAGCGAGTGAAAGCCTCCGCAAAGCAATTTGAGCAGCGCTATAGCAAACGTACAGATCGGAATATCGGCAACAGTACTGGTACAAATAACGGTCAGACTTCAAGGCAGAGTATCCCGGTTGCTGTGCTACTCGCGTTTGCCTATCCCGAACGAATAGCGAAAGCGCGTGGCACATCCGCTGCACTGGAGCAGATGTTTCTATTGGCGAATGGACGCGGTGCGCGGTTATCCTGTGAAGATCCCTTGTCGCAGTCTGACTATCTGGTGGTGGCAGATCTGGACGGTGGGCAGCGCGATGCAAAAATCTATCGCGCCGCTGCATTAGCAGAAGATGATCTGGCGTACTGGCTGGCAGATTCCATTCAAGTCACTGAAGTTGTCCGTTGGGATCAGCAGGTAAATCGGGTAGTCGCCCGCAGAGATCGAAAGTTCGGTGCCATTACGCTTGATAGCAAACCCATCGATAAGCCGGATCAAACTGCCGTGCAGCAAGGGCTAATGGAAGGCATTCGTGATGTTGGTATAAAAGCGCTGGCGTTATCGCCAGCGTGCGAGCAGTGGATCGCTAGATTAAACTTTATAAAGTCGGTAGCAGCTGAAAATGCGGGCCATCCACTGGCAGTAATGGCGG
>MDLA01000096.1 GCA_001730015.1 Chromatiales bacterium (ex Bugula neritina AB1)
AATCCTATCCCAGCGAAATTTGAGAAACCGTTGCAGAATAGCGTTGGATACAACACCTGATTCGACCTGCGTATATGCACCGTCCAGAATCAGCAGGTGGTAATGCAGATTTAGGTTGAGTGCACTGCCGAAACGCTGGATCAGTGTCACCGCGCCTGTCTGACCTGTCTTTCGAACCAAACCGGCTTGTTTGATTACCCAGCTCGACAGGCAACGATAGACCAGTCTCAACACACCGCTCATTACCGACGGGCGAGTGGCAAACAGTAATCGCAACGGACTCGGGATGCTCAGCACCCATTGGCGCACTGGTTGATCCGAGAATACCTCGTCCACCAGCAGGCCTGCACTTTCAGCCATTCGGCGAGCACCGCAACTCGGACAGAAGCCTCTGCACCTGCAACTAAAAGACAGCTCGTACTCTCGACGGCAACCTTCACACCTGACTCGAAAGAAACCGTGCTCCGGACAACCACATTGCAGATACGCCTCTAATTCCTGTTCCACCTACCGCGGCAACGGTTTACCCTGCTGTGACAGCTCTGCTTTGAGCTGTGGGTAGTACTTTTCTTCCAACCGATACAGCCGCGTCTCTTTGGGACAGTGGGCAGCATAAGGTGCCACCTGCTCAGCCAGCACGCTAGACTGATGGGGGATCGATTACTTTTACGTGGTGGTGGACGTACTGCCTGATGAACTGCCCTGATTACTTCGACATTGCTTACTTCCTGCTTCTTATTACTTCAAACATCTTCGGCCAGGTTTGCCTGCCCAGGGGATCTCAAACTGTGTTACACGTCTTATCGTTAACAACGCCATTTATCGTCATCTGGCGCTCTATTCTGACGCCAGTAGGTGGATTGCCCCTCCAGCACGTACCACGCGTATCCCGTTCAGTCACGCTTCAACATCTCATCAATATATTCGGCTTCGGTGACGCCCAAAATTCGCGCATGCCCTCGTAACACTGCCTCAGTGCTCACCCTCGGGGGCTCCAGCACCTTCGGCGCTGTTCTGCGGATCACGGCTTGAGCCAGCTCACGGGACTCGCAAACCCTCTGAAAATGGCGGCTTACGTTTACATGAGTAACCACGGCTTCGGCAAACGCTTTGTCAATGCATCCAAGATCATGGACGATGACTGGCATTTTTTTTCGCGCTGTGCTCTTTAACATTGTCTTTACTGTCTTTTGTGCCCACCGTTTTAGTGTCACCTTTGACACCACTTCAGTGTCGTTGTGACCCCGATTCAGTTTCATCTGGACACCGCTTTGGTGTCATTGACTCCGATTGAGTGATACTGCTTTGGTGCCGGTCTGACACCGAATTAGTATCGCTCTGACACCGTTTCGATGTCCCCGACTCTGACTGTATGAAACCGTGTTGGTGACAGCATGGCACCAATCCAATGGCATCAATCTTCCATTGTTCATAATCCTTCCGGAGTTTTACGGCGGTGCCATATCGACCGGTGGTACGCGTAATCACGCTCTTTTTTGCAAGAGTCAGCAGCGCCGGATTACGGTGCTGACGATGCAATCCAGTCAAGGTCGCAACTCACGATCCGCTGATATCATCACTGGAACGGTTGTAACCATAGGTTTGTCGGATCACTACCAACACTACTCGCAATTCGCGTTTGGTCAACCCGCTGCGGATCAACGCATCCAAGAGTTCATTTGCAATACGCGTATATCCATCCACAATTTGCGGGTTAGCCATCGATGTGACCCAGGAGAACTTGGTGTTCCGTGCGACATAGTAAACCAACAAACGCGACAACTTGGCAACCGCGTTGCTATCAAATACTTTATTTATAACCCACCTCAACCAATGTAAATCCAATAAGATATGACAGCAATTTCAACCAGCAAGATCTAAAGAACATAGGATGCTTTTGGTGGTAGCCGAATTCATTACACAAAAAGGTGGATTCTGAGAAAGCATCTCCAATAGTTACCTTTTTACGGACGTTATCGCAGCCCAAAAATCTGTCCGAGAATAAATCATCTACAGCGGATGCGGTATTTGGTCTAGCTATTGCTTTCAAATTGATCGACTAGGAATAACTATTCACCCAGCCCAATCCAAATACCTTGCTTAAAATCCCGCACCTCTGAGATGAAACTCATTTCACGGATTCATTCATTCCCGCTCCCTGGATTCAATTATGCACTTTACCTCCAATAAAAAATTTGAAGCAGCAAGTTTTGTCTTGGTGACATGTCTGTTTGTAAGCGGCTGCTCGAGTTCGAGCTCCAACGACCCGAAAACCTTGACACAGGAAAACTCGGCTAACGCATCAAACCAAATAAACCATAATTTGTACACGGTGAAAGTAGTTGATACTTCGGGTGATGTACTGGCGGATATCAATGTGGTTTATGGCGACGCTAGCGCTACAACCAACAGCGAGGGCGTGGTGCAGCTGGATGTAGCCGAAAACGAAAATATTGACCTAACCGTATCGGGTTCAGGGTATGTAAAGCAACAGCGCAGTGTCACAGCATCCGATTTGGGTGGTGGCGCAAAAACAATTACCCTGCAGACTCGAGAGCTCACCGGCACGATCTCAGCGCAAGACGGTGGCAGGGTAACCCACTCCGCGACCGGAACGGCCGTCGAAGTACCGGCTGATGCCTTTGTTGATGCTGCTGGCCAGCCAGTGCAAGGCACGGTCAACGCCTACATTACTCCTGTGGACACCAGCCGCCTGGAGTCTCTGCGAACAGCTGCCGGCCCGTTTGTCGGCATACCGGATGACGGTTCAGACCCAACCGCTATTACCAGCTATGGTATGGCTGACTTCACTTTTGAGACTGAAAATGGCGATGAAGTGGATCTGGCCAATGGACAGCTGGCCACCATCACTATCTCTTTGGGTACCGATAAAATATTGCAGGATGATGGCACGCTTCGAGATATGGCAGGCGGCGATACTATACCGCTTTGGTACTACGACTACGAGCAAAAATCCTGGGTACAGGAAGGATCAGCAACTGTCGCTGATATGGGTGTAGACAATACCCCTAGATTTCAGGCTATTGGCAGTGTCAGTCACTTTACACCGTGGAATTGCGATGCCCGTTTACCCGGCCAAAGTACCATTACATGGGATATAAGTTGTCCGGCAAGCCCAGGAGACATCTCAGTCGGAACCATTGTCGGGGGAAATATAATCTATCATTTTGGACGTTTGAGTGGGCCGCAATCAATATATAATGGTTCTCTAGTGGCAGAAATGAGTCGCAGTCAGTTTGTTCCTGGCGGAGAGCTCTGCTACGAAATTACTGATGCGATCTGTGACTACCCGGGGTTATTGGGCGATGAGCAATTCAGGCAGGCAGCCCTTGGCGCTCCCTATACCTGCGTTGTTGTTCCAGACAACTCAAACTTTACCATGCCTGCTATAACACTGGCTCCACAACAATTGGCCGGTACAGACTAGAATCAGCGCAATCGATTTCCGGTTTCTATATCAAATAAATGGCATATAGAAGCCGGAATTTCTGTAGTAACTAACGGCCTGACCAATTTCCGCTGAATAGTCTTTATTCGCCTTGATCGCAACAATGCCTCCCCGGCACCACGCATGGTGACCATTGATGCCTCGCCGAGAAGCTCCATTGAGTACACTAAACGCTGATTTGGTCTTGATCGTCACTAAGCGCCACATCTTCGGCTCTGAACCCGAGCGTTACCCGGATGGAATGTTGCTGTGGAAGACCAGCAATCACTATATTCTCGGCGCGAAAGACGCCGTTCTCCAGCGCGCCATCTATCAGATTCATCGCCGGACATTTTACTTTCGCTTTGTCTTGTCCATAAAATTCCTCCAACTACAGAAGAACACGCTATTTTCCAACGTCGCTGATACACGGCAACTACCGCTTGTTCCTATTCTACTTTAGTGCAAGCTCTTAAGGTAAAAGCTCACAATTCGACTCGAGTCAGTCAAACTCCCCCAAAAGTATCATTTATCATAACAACTTTCCGGAATCTTTTCGCCGGTCTGAAAAATGCTCAGGCTACTGCTCAACTACTGCGCTACTTTACCGCAAAGATCGAATCGTTAACTCCGCCATCCGATAGCTTCTCAGTGAAACGCCGCAGCCAACTTTTTGCGGAAAATTCACCACCAATCAGCTAAGAAACTGAACGTAACATTACAACCGCCCTTGCTGATTCAGCACCTTCGATGCTCCTGAAAAGTATCGTAATTTTGTTTCGGTAAAATAGCAACAACGGGGCTTTCTCAAAGCAGTCTGCGCTTTTTAATCCGGCCCTCCACACCATTGTAAAGTGCGACGGCCCGCGGTCATTCGTCGCCGTTAAGTTTCCGGCAAAGCCTCTTGTCGTCGAGTATGCTGTGCGTTCTAATGGGCCTCACTCCCTCGCTGGCACACTTGTTAAGTGTCTCTTTGTAGGCAATCCTGCTTTCCGTGCTCGGCATACCCTCCGGGGTGGCAACCCCATTTGGTGCAATATTTGGCCTTGAGGTGTTTCCACCCGCCTGGAGCGCCATAATCCGCTTCCTTTTCGGTATCACGACTGTGGCGCTTTGGTGCCTGTACCGTGGACTTCAACCTTGACCAGACAAACGCGTATGGCTTCCGTTTTTGAAAATAGGCAGTTTGTTTACCCTGCAGATCTACCTAACGAACATGCGCTTTGATCACACCACCGACATCAACGGATCAATACTGATTTCAACTAACCCGCTGTTTGCGGCGATATTCGCCTACCTGATGATCCACGACGACCGGCTCACCGTACTACGCTGTACCGGTCTTGTCATCGCCTTCGCCGGAGGCTGCCTGTCCTTTGTGCAAACGACTGGGCAGAGCATCAGCTTTGGCAATACCGGCGACTGGATCCGCCTGGCCAGTGCCGGTCTGCTCGGTTATCGCTTAATCGCCAGCGCAAACGTGATGCGTCAGGTCGACCCGTTTCGACTGGCAATCTGTCAGATGGAGGTTTCACTGCCGTTTTACCTGATTATCGGGCTTACAAGCGAAACTATTCAATGGTCAGCGTTTTCCTATCAGGCTGTGCTGGGTCTTGCTTATCAGGGCATCATCGTCGCCGGATTAGGCTTTATAGCATCACTATGGCTGATCAGCAAATAGAAACCCAGCGTAATAACCGGATTTAATTTTCTCGCGCCGGTTAGCGGCGTTTTACTTGCCGGCTTGCTGCTCGACGAGACAATCAGCTTTTCTGTTGTTGCAGGCACCGCATTGGTCGCCACCGGCATGGTACTAATCACTATGCGCAGTTGGTTAATCACCATGCGTAGAAATCACTAGCGTTAATCGCCCCGCCGCCCATACGCAAGAAAAGCAACTATTGCTTTTCCAACCAGCCCGTGCGTACCATACGGCGCATTTTTGAACCGCTGGTATCAATCAAATCGTCAACCTTCTCTGAATTCAATCCAATCACGAAGTCAGCACCACCTTTGCCTCCGGTATCCAAGATACTACCGTTACCGACAACGCCCGGGCCTACGCGCAAATGTTCGCCATACCGCGAAGCCAGCCTGTTGCTGCCATCGTTCAGGTCGAGAACATGCAGTCTTGACTCTCCGATCTCAAAGGCACAAGATGTGTTGACCGCTGTCGGATCGGGCGGCACAAACGATACCATGAAAATCTGCCCTGAGTGAGTCAACGTCGGTTGCAGTATTTTTTCTCCCGTTTCTGAAAGCACCTTAAAAAAGCCATACTCTCGCTCGCCATTGCTCGCTGTGGCTGTTGCGGAATACTGCCACAGATTTTGTGGCCTTATAATAGAACGCTTACCATTTTCGTTCGCAACGTAGCGATACTCTGACTTCCGTAGCTTGGTTGCCGGATCGATAGTCTTCCCGACCGGTCGGCTAAACACCCAAGCGTCCTTAACCACATACAATCGATTTTTCTCCGATTCGTTATAAGTTGGGCTTGAACGCATTCCGCTGCCCATCACCAAACTGAAGGCCGCCGTCCCTTCGGTCAACCCACTGACAACAACATCCAGACGATTGAAAAAGCGCAACGTCTCGCCAGGCAGATTCAACGCAGCTATTTTGCCACCCGCTATCGCTAAATCTTTTACTTCGGCCGCCTCCTTGCTAAAGTCAATGCGCCATAGATTACCGGCTATATCAGAGCCAAACAAAACATCGACACCGCCATCGGCATCGATATCAACCGGAATCGGCGTAGTCGGTATACTGTCGTTCATTGGTAAAATTAGATCATGGTGCTTTCCCTTTCCAGCAGACCAAATAAGCTCACCTGTTTCGGGGTCCACCAGATAGATAACGTTCCCATGTCCCGTGTTCGCTGCAGACACCGGGAATGCTAGATCTTTTTCGTCATAAATAGGATTGTACCCTCCACCAAACATCAGCACGTTGCGAGTTGTACAAGACAACGGACATCCATAGCGAATCGGAATCATCTCGGGCTTAGCCCAGGTCTGACCAAGATCGCGAAAATCGGTTCCGTCGACCCCACCGTGAATTTTCCACATCACCTTAAACGGATTCGTACTGCTCATGGCGTTGGTAATATCCATAGCAAAGAGGCTATTTCCTCCGCGCCGCTGCGTCAGATACATCCAGGCTTTTTCAATCTCATAGTCATAGCTTGTTGCAGATTTAGCCTTACGCTCTGTATGCAGCAATATTTCACCGTCTAAACCGTAGATATGACTTTCGCTTTTGTTGTCTACATAGGCTTTTACATTAGGCAATAATTCCCAGGGACTATAAGACCACAACTCATCTCCCGAACTGGCATCAACTGCATGCACCACCCCCATATTGTTGGCGGTAAAAATGGCTTCGCTGCGAAAGGAGCTTGACTCTCTAGCGGCAAAGCTCACAAGTATTGGGCTGTTGTGTAATGAATCTGCAACGTAGCGATTCGGCTCTGTAAAATTCAAATCACCATCAGCATCAGCGGAGTCAACTCCCCGAACCCAACTAACCAGACGATCGCGTTCGGCAGCTGTTGCAACATCAAAAAGATTCGGGGCCAGTGCACTGGCATCAGTGACCAGAAAAGGGCTATTGTTTGAAACCGAGTTTCCGATTGGCGCGTCCGTATACCATTTTCGCTCTGCCGATTGGCGCGCGGCCATCCCGCCCGCCAATATCGATTCCCCATCGGCTGTTTTTGACCACAAGCTTCGCGAGCTCTCCGCCACCACGCCATCGGCATCCAATAGTGGGTTATTGTCGGCATCCACAATCTCACCGTCGCGGATACGATACTTTTTAACATTACCATCCCACCGAGGCTTCCTATAAGGCTGATAAAAAGCGTAATAGAGCTCATCCTGATGACGAGATTCATTGAACGAATTAACCGATATAGAAGGCGCCGAAGCCGCCGACGAAAACGCGACTGAATTCAAAATGCCATCAAATGCCACCAGTAAGTCCTGTGAAGACTCTGCATCGCGATAAACTCCCCCACCCGCCGATGCTAAGCCTTTTAACCAATCCGAGCGCAAGTTAAACCCGATAGCATGGGTCGTTATAATATTCTCACCGGGCAAATCCGCTCGCTGGTCAGTATTGGCAAGCCCACCGGCCAATTCAGCGCCACAGGTTCCACCCACATCTGGAGTCGAACCGCACGGCCCGTAATTCGGCGAAACCTTGTTTACGATGTCATCATCGCGCTGCGCCGGAACGCCATCCGTTAAAAGCACAATATGACTCGAATCGCATTCCTGCTTTACTGGGCTGGTATAACTTGTTCCTGTGGGGGATTTTCCACGATAAGGCCTCTCGCCCCTCATATACTGACTTGCCTCATAAAGCGCCGCTACCGTCGGCGTCCCGCCGCCGGCTCGAATATTCGCCAGCGCTGTTTGCAAGGCCGCCTGGTTCGATTCCACATCAGCAACAGGATGCAAGAGTCGTAAACGGTGGCTAGTAAAATCCATTATTCCGACATCTATTCCACGAAGCTCCCGCAGCAACTGAGACATTGCACGCTTCATTCTCGCCATACGGGAGTCAGAAAAACCTTTATCTGACCAGCCCATAGAGCCAGAGGCATCCAAAACAAACAGGACTTTCGGACCGGAAAGCGCACGGTAGACTTCCGTATCATCGGCCATAGCCATTCCACTGGTCAACGAGAGTGCAAACCCTGCGACCAATGGAGACAATGCCCGTTGAGATAAACGTCGCAAAGCAACTAGGTGTCTATTCATACGCTGTACCTTTTTATCTTGCTCAAGGATTGCAACGCGCGGCACTGGGCTGCGCCGCAGCGGACTTGGCAAGACTGTCACCTGCGGAATTTTTAATCGCCGATCTTTCATAAATTTTTACTCTCACTGGCATCTCAGTTTTTCTGACTACCACCCACCATTCATTCTCGAACAAACACCGCAGGAGCAGACCAGACTGTTCATCGGACAAACAAGGGAATAGGATGATCTGCACGGGTTGTTCCGATAAATTTTCACCAGCGATTCGCAAGTCTCAGACCAAAGCAGCTAAACTGAGGCTACACCCACTGTTTTCATTGCAAATCATGTCCAATACGGGTGCAGCACCCGCTATACTAAGGTTAATCAACGGAACTGGTTCACAAAAAATTGAACCACCGCAGGCGCAAAGTGAAAATAATTCACTCGATACGCAATAATGGGCGCCGCGCTGTCGTTCATTCTGGAATGAAAAAGTCTCTCTGGGTCTGGCAGCAGCACCAAAAATTGAGACGGCTGTGACCGAGCTTACCGACGAAGAACTGATCGAACGTGAGTTGCAGGCGCGGCAAAAGCGCGCAAAACCCGAAAAAATGCGCGTGCGATCGGCAGATACCTCCAAGCCCTGGACCGACTACGAGGTCAGCAGAAAGCCTCGGGCAGAACCTATCGGGTAGCCCTGCGCGGAATGCAGCGAGGTGATTCTTATTGTTCCTGTCCCGATTTTCGCAAAAACACGCTCGGCACCTGCAAACACATAATGCAGGTGCAACGCAAAGTGCAACGGCGTTTCAGCAAGCGAAAGCTTTCCCGAAAGTTCAAGCTGCGAACCATCATCGTGTATCTGGATTACAGCACTGCGAGTCGCCGTTCCCGAACCACTGGACGCCAATGCCGCACGCGCCGTCAAGCCGTTCTTAGACACACTGGTGACCGAGCTGGTCAAACTGATACGCTTTATCGGCCGTATGGAAGCCCAGGGCACCACCGTCACCGTCTACCCGGATGCCGAAGAATACTTTCAGCAGCGATCACTCACCGAGCAATTGCAAAAGCAGGTAGCTGACATCCGCACCACGGCTGCCGACAACCCGTTGCGCCGCACACTACTCAAGACTGAGCTGTTGCCGTATCAGTTTGAAGGAATCCAGTTCGCCAAAGCCACCGGACGTGCCATTTTAGCCGACGACATGGGGCTCGGAAAAACCATCCAGGGTGTTGGTGTGGCCGAATTATTACCGCGCCTGGCTGGAATTAAAAAAGTACTGGTCGTGTGCCCGGCTTCACTAAAAGCACAATGGCGCAGCGAAATTACCCGTTTTTGCGAGCGCGATTGCCAGGTCGTGGTCGGCAAGGTAGCCAACCGCGCCGAGCAATATTCCAGTGACGCCTTTTTACCATCTGCAACTACGAGCAAGTACTGCGCGATATATCAAATATAGAATGCAACCACTGGGATCTGATCATACTGGATGAAGGCCAGCGCATTAAAAACTGGGAAGCCAAAACCTCACAGGTTATCAAATCGTTGCGCTCGGTATTCGCACTGGTAGTATCCGGCACTCCAATGGAAAACCGGATTGATGAACTTTATAGCGTTATAGAATTTATCGACGAGCGCCGTCTGGGCCCAGACTTTCGGTTTTACAACCAGCACCGCGTCGTCGGCGAACAAGGCAAAGTACTGGGCTATCGCTACCGGGCACAGTTGCGTGAAAACTTCAACCCCATACTGCTCAGACGCACCCGCGCATCCGTGCTCAAAGAACTGCCGCCACGCAGCACCGAAATAATGCGCATTGCTCCAACTCAGGAGCAAGAAGACATGCACAACAGCTACATGCGAACGGTCAGCACCATCCTGAATAAATCCTTCTTCACCGAAATGGATCTACCACGATTGCAGAAAGCCCTGCGTATGTGCCGGATGTCTGCCGACAGCACGCAACTGGTCAACAAAAAGCCTCCGAGTTATTCCAGCAAACTCGACGTCACCGACGATCTACTAGCGAGACTCGGCAATGAGGAAGGCAAAAAAAACCGTGTTGTTTTCCGAGTGGACAACCATGCTGGGCCTCATTGAAGTATAAGAAGCACAAACGCCACTTTTCGCTTTCACCAGGATTGATCGGCACTGATTGGTGAGCAGTCTGATCGCTCCTGACCGCGCTGTTTCGTCGAATTTCTCTCGCTCGCACATTGATTTGCGGATATGCAACAACGTCACACTGAATGATTTTAGTAAATTCGCGTCCCGACAACCAACAGACGATATCCCGCCTGCCAGCAAAGCGACTCTATGCCAGCGTTCGAATGATTGAACTCGTATTTACCCAAACCACCCGCATTGCGGTGGCCCTCAACTCGGCGACAATTCTCCTACCTGCTGTCTATCACTCTCTTGCTTTGCCTCCACGTGCGACAAGATCTGCCTGATCAACACGGGGTCTTCGATACACGCGATTATCCGCACACCACCTCCACAGTTTGGGCAAACCTCCACATCTATCCCAAACACTCGTTTCAGTCGCTGCGCCCAGCTCATTCCTCGACGCTTCGCCTTACCCTCTTCCTCCTCATACTTTTGAATCTTAGACCTGTTGCCCTTGTTACCAGCCGTCAACTGATCACGCCAGCGACTGTTCAGGGCGACAAAATCGTCTGGAACGATTCTGAATAGCCGCAGGCTGGCCCCGCAGGGGTGGAGGGCTGGACGCCTGGATTACACACCATGGTAGCGTGCCAGATTCACTCTCGGCTTCCGAATCAGTGCAACCAATCTCGCCATAAAATCCAGATGGGCGTAGATCACATGGGTCGTTCCATCCCGATAGGGCGTCTTCAGCTCATAACGCACCTTGACCATTCTGCGTCAGTGACAACCGCTTCTCTGACACCGCTGGGAGACGTACATAGTGACACAGCCTTTCCAGCTTCTTTCGCTGGCCCTTTTTGGTGGATACCCCAGCATGCACCGAAAAACCTCCTGCCATGCCCGCCTCCATCCACACTTGCTCCGGCTGCTGGCAAGCTCTGCAGTCGATACACTGGTCGACCTTTCTGTGGCCCCACTGCTATGCGATACATAATTGATGAACCGGTTAACTCTTCTACCGCCCCACCCTCTGTCAGCCCGTCTGCCAGGTAGCTATTCTCGGCATCTTGCGTCGGATAACCCCGCCGCGTCAGGTAACGCCCTATTCGCCTGGCCGGCGTTTCTGCCAGCGCCGTTAGCTCCTCACTCGTGGACTCTCTTGATCTGCGGAACTCCAGCCGACCTGATTCGACCTGCGTATATGCACCGTCCAGAATCAGCAGGTGGTAATGCAGATTTAGGTTGAGTGCACTGCCGAAACGCTGGATCAGTGTCACCGCGCCTGTCTGACCTGTCTTTCGAACCAAACCGGCTTGTTTGATTACCCAGCTCGACAGGCAACGATAGACCAGTCTCAACACACCGCTCATTACCGACGGGCGAGTGGCAAACAGTAATCGCAACGGACTCGGGATGCTCAGCACCCATTGGCGCACTGGTTAATCCGAGAATACCTCGTCCACCAGCAAGCTTGCACTTTCAGCCATTCGGCGAGCACTGTGCGTGAGCAAACTATCTGAGTGGAAATCGCCGTTTTCTAAGCAAATTAATTGAGGGAAAGGGGTAAAACCCCCTCGAACAACTTGAAAATTGCTCGAGAGGAGTGTCTTCTGTTATCTGCGAAGAAACAGGGAGACGCCCATAGTGTGTCACGACTTACTCAATGATGCCAATTTATGGCGCCTACTCAGTGATCTGGATCATCAAATAGCAGAGAATGTCAGATCTCAGGGCTGCGCGTGTGGAGGGGTTCTGCACAGTGCCTGTTATCCGCGAAAACCAAGAGGTGTTGCACGGGATCTGCTGGGTCCAGATTATGAGAGGCGACTGAGCTTTTGTTGCAACCAGGACGGTTGTCGCCGTCGTTATACCCCGCCTTCAGTGAGTTACCTGGGTCGATTTGTGTACCTGGGGGTGATTGTGACCTTGGTCTGTGCCATCGAGCATGGTTTAAGCGCAAAGCGCCGTGAGCGCCTGATTAAGCAATTGCCCATAGACCGACGCACACTCAACCGCTGGATCTACCGGTGGCGTGAACAATTACCCCACACTCCCTGGTGGTCAGTTCTGCAGGGTCGACTGAGCTCACCCTTGTTACCGGAAGCTCTTCCCGGTGGGTTACTGGGGAGGATTCGAGGACCGGACCTGACGACTCGACTTGCCCATTTTCTGATGCTGTTAATGCCACTGACAACTACGTCCTGTTCCTATTGCCCAAGGGTTACGATCGAGCCGCAGAAGATGCAACTGTGATCAGCTTTTAATCCATGGCTTACTCGATTCTCTTTATAGACAGGGGAATTGAGGCAATGAGTGATGAACAGGATCTAGACCGATGGGCACGTTTACGTTTTGCCATCATTGGCCCCTTGCTGGCCGCACCGCCGGTCCGCGGTGAACTTCAACGTGCGTTGCGTGAACTGTCGCAACGCTGCTGGACTCATCCCAATGATGGCACTGCTATTTATTTTGGCTTCTCCACGCTTGAGCGTTGGTATCACGTGGCCCGCCGTGCGCAAGATCCGGTGGCGGCATTACGGCTGTTGTATCTCTATTTAAACAGTGAACTGCGATGAGAATAGGCAGGCATTAATCGACAACAAGTTGCGTTGGAAAACAGATTATTCTGACCAAGCTTGACCCCACCGGCAAAATTACCGTCGCAGCCTATTGTGCATAATCGGTCACTCTTGCTGCACACTAGCAAGCTATTTTTTACTGATAAAAGGAGGTGAGTCCGCCACGTCATCAACCCGTGCGGACCCGTGACTGGTATGCAAGCGCGTTTGGCGACGCGCGTTACTAGTGAGCACTACGTTGCCGGTAGGCTATGACTTCATGCAACTCTGCCAATTTGCCCATGGCACCCCAAGGGCGGCTGCGGATGGGCTAATCATGGCACTTACACAAGTAACTGTTCCGCTCAGACTCGTATCGCCTGTTGGTACTGCCTCAAAGCTGGACGCACGGTCAGTGCGCTGCCAGACTTTTTGACCTCACATCGCACCGGCACACTCAGTCAGTATGAGGCTTGTGTGCGAGCACTTGAGGTGGCTCCTTCTCTAGAATCCACCTGCGATCATCTGCGCACCGATATCGAGCTACCTTGTGCCATTCGCTACCTCACTCGATTGATTTGAGCTGTATATCGCGCTCTAAAGGCGATTAAAGGCCTCTATCCCACACCTTTACCCTGTCCACCGATCTTGACTGATATTGCCTCTGTGCGCGCTACACCCCAAGTGCTGGTGGAGCTACGCGATCGCTTTGCACCTCACCTGCTTTATCTCCACACACCGCTTGGCTCTATTCCGCCGTCGATTACCCGACAATCTCCCCGGTCGCCCCTCCAACACGCCATGGGGCGTGACCCGCCAATGGCTCTCGTTGATGCTCCTGATTGAGGCACCCATCGGATTTCGATGTCGGTTCTAATGAGGGAAGTTATGCCTTTCTCAGCTAAAATTTTCGTGGGATTTCTAGCCCAGTTGTTTGTGGGATATAACAGCAACCACACCAGACCAACTTCCTTGTAGATGTATTTACACGGTTCGTGGACTTTCAGTACCGCACAGATGGCCTCGATTTCCTGATTGAAGATCCGTCGTTTTCTCGGTTTGCTGATTTTGGCCTTCTCTACCAACTCGGTTGGGTTGTGTGTCATCCACCGCCACCTGCGACACATTCGGCATACCTAGCATAATACTCCGAATTCTCGCCGGATCGAGGCATCTTTTAAACCATTGACACGTTCTCGCTCTATCCAGCCTCCAAAATCCTCGTGAGACAAGCCTGCCAGTTTGACACGGGCTATTTCATCTCGCTGGACTTTCCTCATGCGGATATCTTCCCAGTGCGCACTCTTTTTTCGGGGAGAGATTTCCAGACGATATCGTACCATCGCAGTGCCGAAGGTGTGGGTAAGGTCCACCCCGCCTTTGGACGCTTTGCTTAGAATTTCCCGCTCGTTTTGGCGCGCTTCAGCAGCGGCTTTGAAGGTTCCGGAACCGAGCCGCCTGCCTTTGTAGATAGGGTCAATCCAGTAGCGAATCGCACCCTTCTTGGTGGCGTATTTTGTGGAATTTGCCATGACAGTATCTTCAATAATTTCGCATGTATATGCCAAAACATGCTTGAAGATACATGGACAGAAAAAGACAAACCAAGCTAAACGCTTGTTATTTCAGGTAACTTCTATATCTGTCAAAGAGTCCCGGACAGGACTTGGTACCGAGGGAGAGACTCGAACTCTCAAGGTTATTCACCGGCGGATTTTGAATCCGCTGCGTCTACCAATTCCGCCACCCCGGCACGGGTTCTACTGCAAATTCGCGGTGCAGCCTGCAATTGTAGGTAACTATCGCTTGTACGTAAAGCGTTAAAGCTTTTAAATAAATTTGCTCATATCCGGCCTCGGCCCAAACCCGATGACTGCTTGAATTTCTCTGGAAACCGACAGTAGCCGATTATCCATACCAGCAGGCATCATTAGCTGCAAACCGCTGGGCAGATTCGGTTTTGCAGATTCTGACCCACTGATCAGTTGCTGTGTCGGTAAAGAGGCTGCGCACAGGCCGAACAGATTTCCAATCTGGGTATTACGGGAAGACAGCAATGCGCGATCAGCTATCTCAGTTTTGCTCAGGTCATTCACGGCCAGCGGCAGCATTGGACAGGTCGGGGAGACCCACGCATCTATTCCGGCAAACTTTTCCAACGCAATTTTTTGTAACTGTCTGTGACGACGAGTGGCTGCGATGTAGTCTGGCGCGCTTACGTCAAGACCGACTGCCGCCCGCGCTGCAGTGACTGAATCCATTGTCGCCCGTGCCGATTCAAATTTATCAGCCGTTAAACTGGCGATTAGCTCCGCCCCGACAATAATCGGAAATATCGCGCTTCGTTCCAACGATTCCGGAATTTCGATCTCTACAAATTCGACACCTGCCAATTCCAGCTTTGCCCGTGCAGCATCAAAAGCTGCTGCAACTTCCGAATCAAGCGCATCAAAAAATACAGGCGCAGGCAATCCAAAACGTAACCCGTTAAGATTCGCTGGCGGCACGGTTTCACCGGTTAACTGCTCATGGATAAGAATCGCATCTGTTGCCGTGCGGCACAACGGGCCTGCAGAGTCGAGTGTGCTCGACAGCGGAAAAATGCCATCTGTGGGCCACAATCCCATGCTCGTTTTGTGACCAAACAATCCGTTATAGCAGGCGGGAATTCGCACCGACCCACCCGTATCAGTGCCCACAGCAAAGCCGCACAGACCCGCTGCTGTTGCAACGGCAGACCCACTGGATGAACCTCCGGGTATACGATGAGTTTCAGCATCCCAGACATTCCAGGGCGTGCCGCGTGCTTCATTAACACCTGTCGCTCCAAGCGCAAATTCGACGGTTTTGGTTTTACCCAGAATGACACACCCCGCCTTCTTTAAGCGTTTCACTAGGGCGCCCTCCGGGCCGGTCAGTGCTTCGCTCGGGTACAAAGAGCCATTGGTGGTCGCGAAACCCTCAACCGCCACAATATCTTTTATCGCAACCGGAATTCCCATCAGCGGCCCCAGATCCGAACCGCTCGCCAGCAGGGCATCCACAGCCTGTGCTTGCTGAACTGCTCGCTCAGCGTCCAATGCCTGAAACGCCTGCAATGCAGAATCCAGAACGGCTATGCGCTCGAGACAGGCGCGCGTGGCTGCTTCTGAGGTTGTAGTTCCAGAACGAAGATCTCGCGCGAATCCGCTCAAGTCATTTTCAAAAGGATGTGGAGTCATTTAAATTCCGATCAGGAAAGCACGCCTTCCAGGACGGCTGCCAGGCTATCGGTCAATACATCTGAGAGATAGCCGCCTTCCTGAACAAAGACAGTTGGTAAGTTCAGATCAGCTATGGCCGACCCTATTTGTCGAAAGCCGGGAGTAGTAACACTTAACCCACGCAGCGGATCCGACTCAGAGGCGTCAAGACCCAGTGCAACCAGTAGCAAACCCGGATTAAAATCGGCCAAAGCGTGACTTGCCTGCTCCAGCGCGCTCAGGAATGCACCGTCTCCTGACAACAGATGCAAAGGTAAATTTAGGTTGTAACCTTCACCTTCGGCCTCTCCGCACTCATTTGCATGGCCCCAGAAAAACGGATAAAAATGACTCGGATCAGCATGCACGGAAATGGTGAGTACATCCTGCCGGTCGTAAAAAATGCCCTGAGTACCGTTACCGTGATGTACATCAACATCAAGTATCGCCACCCGCTGATGCTGATTTCTCGCATACTGTGCCGCTATCGCTGCATTGTTCAGAAAGCAAAATCCACCCGCCATATCCGCATAGGCGTGATGACCGGGAGGACGGCAAAGCGCATACGAATATCGCGCTCCATCGACCACCTGCTGAGTTGCTGTCAGAGCGCAATTTGCGGATACACAGGCAGCCTTGAACGTGTGTTTTCCGATTGGACAAGCCGTATCAGCCATATGCCATCCAGCCCGTCCGATAATGCTGTGCGGGTAATTCGTTCGTCGGTGCATTGGATGGACATTAGCGATAACTTCCGCTGTCGATTCCGGCAGCGCGCTCCATTCACTGAACGCGCAATCAAGAAAATCGAGGTAGGTGGCATCATGAACCGCAGCCCGCGGAGATGCGCCGAATTCGTCGGGTGTTACAACTTCCAGCCCGCAACGGGCAACCCCAGCCAATAATCGCTGAGCGCGCTCAGGTTGCTCAGTACTTCGTCTCGGTTGACCTTTGACGAGAAAAAACTGCGGGTCATGCTCAGCTTGCTGTTCTCCATATACGGCTTTCATTGCTACACACTATTTTGCCAATACGAGGAATAGTAACGGAAAGTTGGTGTCAATCACATCTAGCCGAATTACGCTTGTGATCGGTATGCGAGAACACCTGAAGGCCTATCGGCAACCGTATCCAACGGGTACCCGGTCCAACTGACGTCTACTCCGGTTTGGTTGATGACGTTCGCCGGGCGCGGCGGTTAAATTCCCGACTAATCAGCCCTTCAAGAAATTTTGTCACCGTGATGTCATCATCCTGCGCCATTTTCAGCACCAGAATTTTTGTCTCTGGCGTCACCCGAAGCTCAATTTTCTGCGTTTTTTCCTTTACCAGCTTTGGGGCCATACTTGTCATGCTCTAGCGCTTGCAACTGTGACATATTGTGTCATGACGCATACCGTCGAGCAACCGGTTTTGCAGCGAAAGTGCGTGAGTGTCCTAACGAACTGTCAGTGTCTTGATCTGACCGCCACAGTAAACATTGTACGTACAGGCCACCTTCACGGCTTGCTTTGCAATCTGGCTGGCCGATTCATTCTTTTTAGGATGTAGTGCACTCAGCGCTCCCAGTGCCCAATCCCTGCCGGAGCCTGTTGCATGAAAATGATCGTACTCTGACACGGATAAATCTGACGAGATCAACCAGATACCGTTTTTGTTTACCCACATGAAATCTGAATCCATATTCAGCCAAGGTGAATTGGTATTGCCGGACTGGTAATTCACAAACCCATGCTCATCCTTGCAGTGCTCCCAGAACAGATAAAACAGATCGGCCACTTCAGTAGCACTGGTCAGCTCGCGCATTTCCTGTTTATCAAGATAATTCTTCAGGATTAAATGGTATTTCTCCCACCCCGTGCGACAGATAATATTGCCACCCCAGCGCCAGGCCTTAGTTGATTGGTAGTTGGCACCATCGATTGCCATGTTGCCGAAATTAACCTGACTATCTGTACAGACAACGGTTTTATTATTTTTTTTTACTGCAACGACAACGGACACGTTATTCTCTCCCGGTCAGGCAGCATACGCAGTGCCATTCACTGACGCGATCTCTACCTGTAAGTTATAGATTCTATATAGTAGATCGATTGCCCTTTAGGAGCGCTCACCGTTATTTCATCGCCGACGGTGTTTTTGAGGAGCGCGCGCGCCATTAACGAATCCACACTGATCCACTGTTGCGCAGGATCTATTTCGTCCGGGCCGACAATTCTTACTTCAAGGGTTTCCCCGTCTTCATCACTGAGTTCTACAAAGGCACCGAAAAAAGCCTTGCTGGTGTCAGCAGGTCGCTCCTTTACAACCCGCAGCGACGGAAGCCGTTTTTGCAGATAGCGCACCCTTCGATCTATTCCGGCCAGCTCTTTCTTGCGATAAATATACTCAGCATTTTCGGAACGGTCACCCTCTGCCGCAGCGGCCGACAATGCAGCGGTGACTTCACGGCGTTTCAGCCACAGATCTTTCTGCTCCTGCAGGAGGGTCTCAAAGCCCTGCTCAGTAATTAACGCAGTTGACGGGCCGGACGGTGCTCGATAGCGGCTCAAACTACCTCCGGTAATCTGGTAGATTTGACTGGATCAAATAATTCTGCTCCGGTTTATTCAGACTGCCTGCTTCAGGTAGCGCATTCTCCCACATTCATCAATAAAAATGCATCAAACGGTCGAAACCAACGCCTCCTGTTCAGCCACCGCAACCGCTTCTTTCTCCATTGGCAATGCCTGCAATGCATCATCGGCTACAATATGCCAGCTCGCCAGCGCGCCTTTTTTTTCTGCCTTGCGGTCCTGGTAGCGCAGATACGAATCAATGGCAAAATGGCTGGCACGACGATACCAGTTAAAATCAAATCCCGGCAGCGGATTAAACGGGTTGGTACGGCTGTAGGCCCACAGCTCCAGCCGGCTTGTCGGCCCGCCAATCGCTTCGCCTCGACGATGAAAGCCGTGCGTGTTCGCTATTACCAGTGTATTTGCCGGAACCCTGAACGCTGTTGGCTCAGGCAAACCGAGCTTTTGTATTTCTGCCTCTGTAATTCGCAGTGAACCACGTGAGGCATAAGTGTTTTCGAGCTTACTGCCCGACACGCTATTGCGATACTCCCACTTCAACCGCTGCCAGCTTAGTCGCTGAGATCCAGCGACATAAGTCAGCGGACCATTGCGGTCGGAGACGTCATCAAGAAACAACCAGGCTTTCATTGTCGGATGAAAGGTATCGCTGTGAAACGTACGCTGCGGATCATCGATTCCCGGGCGCATATTGCTTTTGATGCTTTGAACGTAATAAATCGGTGTCGAATTTCGACTGGCGGTGTATTTCATCAGTCGCGAAAATTTTTTATTCGTCAGCAATCCGCGACAGAACGGATGTTTTTTCAGCACCTCGTCTCGAAGCAGCAGTCGATGGGTCAGAGTATCCCCCTGTATACACTCCCGTACTTCGCCGCGCATCGAGCGGACCTCATCATTGAGATGTCGGAATTCATCTTCGCCCAGATAGCCTTCAATTTTAAGGTAGCCGTCTCGCAAAAAAGACGCACGCTGATCAGGGGGCACAAAACCACGCAGGCAGAATAGCCGCAGTCGGGTAACTGCTGCTGCCAGCACAACACGCATAACATGCAACCCCATCACATTGAGTAGGTGGCTGCCTATGACGGGGTTGGTGTGAAATGATTTAGCGCCAGTGAAAATCTGCGCCAGGTACAGGGGTGTTTTAATCGCACTGAGCAGTAAGGTCAGCGGCTTGGAACTTTTCATAAAGGCGAACCGGTAGAGCATACCGGCTGCCAGCACGCAATTTATACACCGCTAACCCGCCTGAAAATCAGAAACGCGTACCAGCTAGTGCCCATCCATAAATCAGCGCTACTGCGAATCCACCAAGACACGTGATCTTTCACCGACCACATGTCTATATTTAGAATGACTAAACGCCCACATGTGGTAGGCGAAA
>MDLA01000097.1 GCA_001730015.1 Chromatiales bacterium (ex Bugula neritina AB1)
TCACAGCGCCCGGTTATTGCGGTGCTCAATTCTGTGCGGAACGAATCTGCTTCAGTGGCTGACATGTATCGAGGTTATCCTTAAGGTTGCAGTGGCAGACTCTGGCTTTTGAGCTCTAGAAATTTTCTACATCTACAGCAGCACCCGACTGCAAAGAGGCATTGGCCGCTTCCGCCAGTTGCAGCGAGGCGACGCCATCGTTGTGGTCTGCCAGAGGTTTGCTGCCGTTTTGCAGCGCATTGATAAAATCTTCAAGTTCGATTCTATAGGCGTCGGCATAGCGTTCGAGGAAAAAGTGCAGCGGTGGTTCACTGACAACGCCTGCGCCTGAAGAGAAAACCAGATTGGTTTCGCTATTGTTCATAGCCTGCAACATGCCCTGTGAACCGAAGGCTTCTATCCGTTGATCGTATCCGTATACCGCCCGGCGGCTGTTCGTGATGACAACAATTTTACCGGAGGCGGTGCGCAGGGTAACGCTGGCGGTGTCTATATCGCCGGCGCTGCCGATTGCTTCATCGACCAGGCAACTGCCGGTGGCGTAAAGTGAATGAATCGGTTCATCGAGAACCCAGCGTGCGATATCGAAATCGTGGATCATCATATCGCGGAACAGGCCGCCGGAAACGTTGATGTAGTCGATTGGCGGAGGTGCAGGATCGCGACTGGTGATAATCAGTGTTTCAAGGTTGCCGATATCGCCGTTGGCGACGCGTTGTTGCAGGCGACTGAATTGAGGGTCAAAGCGTCTGTTGAAGCCCATACCGCAGACAATGCCGGACTGGTCGATGGCCTGTGCGGCTTCCCGTGCGGTAGCGAGATTCAGATCGAGGGGTTTTTCACAGAACACCGGTTTGCCGGCTTCTGCGCAGCGTTTTAACAGCGGCGTATGGGTATCTGTTGCGCTGGCAATCAGTACCGCATCAATTCCAGCATCGGAGAATACTGAATCAATAGAGGCGACGTCTGCGCCGTATTGTGCTGCGAGCGCGGTAGCTGAGGGTTCGTGTACATCGCACACTGATTTAATTCGTGCATTGGCAACCGAGTTGATCGCTATTGCGTGTACCTTGCCGATGCGACCTGCGCCGATCAGTGCAAATTGCTTCATAGTGAATACTTGCCTTGTGTGTTTCTGGGAGCGGTTTGATTGTGTTGTGTATGTGGTTGTCCGGAGCCCGGTGCAGTGTAATGATTCCGGGCCGGAGACAGGCGTGTGGTGAGTGACCGCAATGAGCGTACCTGAGCAACCGCAATTGCGAAAGTAATGTGTGCTTGATATTGGAATATCTATTCCAATATCCTAGTGATTTTACCAACTTCAAGGAATGCCGAATGCCATCGGACAAAGCAATAGATCTGGTCTGTCTCGGCCGTGCCGGGGTGGATTTTTACGCGGAGCAGGTCGGCAGTCGTTTGGAGGATGTCGGCAGTTTTGCTAAATATATCGGTGGATCGTCGACCAATATTGCCTGTTGCTCATCGCGTATGGGATTGCGTAGTGCATTGATCACGCGGGTTGGTGACGAGCATATGGGGCAGTTCATCAGGGAGCAGTTGCAGCGCGAAGGCGTTGATACCCGCTGTGTTGTTACTGATCCTGAGCGCTTAACTGCGCTGGTTGTTCTTGGTATTAAGGATCAGGATACCTTCCCGTTAATTTTCTATCGGGAAAACTGTGCTGATATGGCGGTTGACATTGCCGATATTGATCATGGCCTTATTGAAAGCAGCAAGGCGCTGCTTATCACCGGAACGCACTTTTCGACCGAACAGGTTTACCGAACCTCAAAGCATGCGCTGAGTGTGGCGGCAGATGCCGGTGTAAAACGCGTGCTCGATATCGATTATCGCCCTGTGTTGTGGGGGCTGACATCAAAGGGCGACGGTGAAACCCGTTTTATTGCCAGTGAGAGCGTGACGGCGCACCTGCAGAGCATTCTTGCTGAGTTTGATTTGATTGTCGGTACCGAGGAGGAAATTCATATCGCCGGTGGAGACACTAATACCGTGCAGGCGATGCGCAATATCCGAGCGGTGAGCGATGCCGTTCTGGTGCTGAAACGCGGGCCATTCGGCGCTTCGGTTTACGAAGGGGATATCCCGGATAACCTCGATGACGGGGTAACTGTTGAAGGAGTTACCGTCCGCGTACTCAATGTGCTGGGGGCGGGAGATGCGTTTATTTCGGGTTTTCTTCGTGGCTGGATAAATGGCGAAGGGTATGAGCAGGCGCTGCGTTACGCGAACGCCTGCGGGGCACTGGTGGTGTCGCGACATGGATGTACGCCTGCGATGCCGACTCGCGAGGAGCTTGACTATTTTCTGGCGAACAGTGCCGCGATACCGAGGCCCGATATTGACAGTGAACTTAACTATCTGCACCGAGTAACGGTGAGTTCTGAATCGTGGGCGGAGCTGAACATCCATGCCTTTGATCATCGCATCCAGTTTGAAGAAATGGCTGATGCCGCGGGTGTCGGTCATGAGCGTGTTCAAGACCTCAAGGCACTGTTATATAGAGCGACGCAACAGGTAATTGATGAGCAGAAACTAGCGGGAAAATGCGGTATTTTGTGTGATGACCGCTTTGGACCGGATGTGCTCAACGAAGCAACCGGCAGCGGTCTGTGGATTGCGCGTCCGGTAGAACTGCCCAGATCGAGGCCGCTGCAATTTGAAGGGGGTCGGAGTATTGGTAGCCTGCTTGAGAGCTGGCCGCTCGAGCACAAGGTTAAATGTCTGGTTTATTACAGCGCGGCCGATGAAGCTGGTCTGCGTGCGCAGCAGGAACAAAAGCTGATCGAGCTCTATGATGCCTGTTGTCAGAGTGGGCATCAGTTATTGCTGGAAGTCATACCACCGGTTGAAGAGCTGGAAACCGGGGAGTCTGTCTACCGCAGTCTGCAGCGCTTGTTTGAGTTGGGGATCCGGCCGGACTGGTGGAAGCTTCCCTGTATGACCTCTGCCTGGGCAGAAAAGACTAATGTTCTGGTTGCTGAAACTACACCCCATTGCTACGGCATTGTGATTCTTGGACTGGACGCGAAGGATACCGAACTTGCTGAAGGGTTCAAGGCGTTTCGGGGTTTGCCGTTGGTCAGGGGCTTTGCCGTAGGACGGACGATATTCTGTCTTCCCGCTAAGGCGTGGCTGGCGGGTGAGCTTGACGATGCCGGCCTGATTGCAGAAGTCGCGGCCAACTACACCCGCATGACGGAGATCTGGAAGCAGGCGATGTCTGGCTAGCGAGGCACGACTGTGTTCCGGTGTGGTGCTATTCATTCGGGAGTTTGTGTGCTTATAATCGCCCGTTAACGATCCGGGGATCAACTCATGAAACTATTTTTTAATCCAGCATCACCTTATGCGCGCAAGGTGATGGTTGTAGCGCATGAGTGCGGTCTGGCTGAGCAGATTGAACGTATTGCCATTGGACTGACACCGGTTAACCCGAATGATGATCTGAACACGGATAATCCACTGGGTAAAATTCCAGCGCTGGTACTTGACAATGGATCGTCGCTATACGATTCCCGCGTGATAGCCGAGTACCTTGATACCCGGGGCGAGGGCGGTTTGTATCCGCAAGCCGGGGACTCACGCTGGCAGGCATTGCGTCGGCAAGCCTGTGCTGACGGCATCTGTGATGCGGCAATACTGGCGCGTTACGAGGGGCTGGTTCGTCCGGAAGAAAAACGCTGGAGCGGCTGGACCGATGCACAGAAAAACAAGTTCAGACGAGCCCTGGCTGCACTTGAAGCCGAGTGCCCTGAGTTTGCTGATACCACAGACATTGGCACGCTCTCGGTGGCAATAGCGCTGGACTATATCGATTTTCGCTACGCAGACGAGGCCTGGCGCGAGGCGTGTCCGTCGCTGGCTGCCTGGCACAGCGAATTCGGTAATCGTGATTCATTGCGAAATACCATGCCCGCTGATCTTAAAGCCTGATCGTCAGGCGGCAGCTGTCGTTCCGGTGTAAGGAACGGGCAGCTTTTGCCGGGCACAAGCCGGCCTGGATGCAACACACATTCATGCAATTGTGATTTCCTGTCCGGCCTGGTTGCAGCCGGTCTGTTCCGGCCGTTGAAACCGAGCTTATGTATAACCATACGACCCGTCGCAGGGTCTTTCTAGAAATCAGAAGAACACTTACCGTGGCAGTGCCGCTCATCGGGGCGCAGTTGCTATCGGTTAGCAATGGTCTTGTTGACGCGCTGGTGGCAGGGCAGCTTGGTCGGGCTGAATTGGCGGCCGGTGGTATTGCCGCGGGTATCTGGTTTTTTGCCTCACTGTCGTGCATTGGTCTGATGGGCGGCTTGTCGCCGACGCTATCACGCTTGATCGGCCAGCGTCGGCGCAACATTGTAGGGGCGGTATTCCGTCAGGGCTTGTGGCTGGCTGTTATAACAGGGGGTATCGCAACTGCGACGGCGCTGGCTGTCGCTGCACTGTTACCGCGAATGTCTCTGGAGGCTGAGCTGGTACCGTTAATTCGCCAGTATTTACTGACAGCCGCCTGGAGTCTGCCGGCATTCGCTATTGTGATGGCCTGTCGCAATGCGTGTGAAGCGACTGCGCTTACTCGCCCTGTATTAATTGTTCAGGTTCTGGGGCTTGGTATAAACATACTCGCTGATCTGGCGTTTGGATTGGGTTGGTTTGGATTTCCGCAATTCGGTTTGATGGGCATCGGCATCGCCACGAGTGTAGTGATGATAACAATGGCTGCTGCGTTGCTGTTTTATCTGAGTGGTAAACGTTTTGCGCGCTATAACCTGCTGTCTGCATTCGAGGGACCGCGCTGGGCCGATATCCGCCCGATGCTGGTGTTGTCGATTCCGATATATCTCACCCTGCTGTTTGAAGCCGGTTTGTTTGTCTCGGTCTCACTGCAGATGGGGATGATTGGAACTATAGAGGCGGGGGCTCATTATATAGCGATTGGTGTAACCAGCTTCTGCTTCATGTTGCCATTGGGTCTGTCGTTTGCACTGACGGCGCGAATGGGGCGGGTATATGGCAGGCAATCACTGGCTGCGGCGAAACTCAGGATTGTCAGCGGTTTGCTGATCACCGTAATGTTGGCTGTTTTTACGATATTCACCCTGATTGTATTCCGGTACCCGCTGATCTCACTGTACACAGACGACCCTGAACTCATTGCGGTGGCGGCGCAGTTGTTGTTGCTGGCGGCTCTTTTTCAGTTGTCGGACGGCGCTCAGGTTGCCTTGCTTGGTTTACTTAGAGGTTTGCAGGATGTACGTGTACCGATGCTGATTAATGCCTTTTCGTACTGGGCAGTCGCGTTTCCGCTTGGCTATTTCAGTGCTCATCGCTGGGGTTATGGAGCAACGGGATTGTGGTGGGGTCTGATTGCCGGGCTATCGGTTTCGGCTCTGCTGCTGGCGCTACGCCTGGTCAGCAGGATAAATCTATACAACAGGCAGGGTGGTTTCGCGGCAGTACCGTGAGTGCTGATCAGTATAATAGATTAACAAGTGGTTGAATGGCATGAGTGCAGGGCGAGTATCCGCCCTGCACTGGTTGTAATCGGGCCTGGTGTCAGACCTTGTTGCTTCTAGCCGAATTGATTCATCGTATTGTCTTCACCGGAAGCTTTCAGTGCCTGGGCTCCGCTGAAGTATTCTTTGTGGTCGTCACCGATATTGGATCCGGCCATATCCTGATGCTTTACGCATGCCAGACCATCGCGGATCTCCTTGCGCTGAACATCGAGAACGTAGGCAAGCATACCCTGATCACCAAAGTAGTCTTTCGCCAGACTGTCCGTGGACAGTGCGGCCGTGTGGTAGGTGGGCAGCGTAATCAAATGATGGAAAACACCGGCTCTGGCGGAGGCATCGGCCTGGAAAGCACGGATTTTTTCATCGGCTTCTCTGGAAAGATCAGAGTCGTCGTAGTCAACGCTCATTAGGTTGTCGCGATTATAGGCTGATACGTCTCTGCCTGCTTCCTGCCAGGCATCGAAGACCTGCTGGCGGAAGTTTAAGGTCCAGTTGAACGACGGGCTGTTGTTATAGACTAGCTTGGCATCCGGAACAATCGCTTTGACTCGATCAACCATCGCGGCAATCTGGCCGACGTGCGGCTTTTCAGTTTCGATCCATAAGAGATCAGCACCATTTTGAAGTGCTGTTACGCAATCCAGAACGACTCGATCCTCGCCGGTGTCCGGCTTGAACTGGATAAGCCCGTTGGCGAGTCTGGATGTTTTGATCATCTTGCCTTCGCGCTGGATAACAATATCACCTGAACCGAGCTGATCAGCAGATGATATCTCTTCGCCTGCAATAAAAGCGTTATATTGATCTGCCAGATCCCCGGGGGACTGGGAAACCGGAATTTTTTGTGTCAGACCAGCGCCGAGTGAATCAGTTCGAGCGACGATAACGCCGTTGTCTACGCCCATCTCAAGGAAGGCATAACGCAGCGCATTTATTTTTGCCAGAAAATCTTCATGAGGGACGGTAACCTTGCCGTCCTGGTGTCCGCATTGCTTGGCGTCCGAAACCTGATTCTCAATTTGCAGACAACACGCACCGGCACTGATAAGTTTTTTGGCAAGCAGATAGGTTGCCTCTTCGTTACCGAATCCGGCGTCGATATCCGCAATGATCGGAACCACGTGTGATTCGAAGTTGTCGATTTTGTCGGTGGCCGCTTTTGTTGCAAGCTCATCACCCGATGCGCGGGCTTTGTCGAGATCGGTGAATAGATGCTGAAGTTCTCTGGCATCGGCTTGCTTGAGGAATGTATAGAGTTCTTCGATCAGAGCAGGCACTGATGTTTTTTCGTGCATAGACTGATCGGGCAGGGGGCCGAACTCGGAACGCAGTGCGGCAATCATCCAGCCGGACAGATACAGATAGCGTCCGCGCGGGCTGGTAAAGTGTTTCTTAACTGAAATCATCTTTTGCTGTGCAATGAAACCGTGCCAGACACCCAGCGATTGAGTATATTTAGTTGAGTCACGGTCGTAGGCTGCCATATCTTCACGCATGATATCTGCAGTGTGTTTGGCGATATCTAAACCGGTGGCGAATCGGTTTTGCAAGCGCATGCGCGCAACGTATTCTGCATCAATGGCGCGCCAGTGATCGCCATGCTGGTTAATAACATCTGCGCTGCTGGAGATGTGGCTGGAATAACTGCTCATGTGTTCCCCTATAACGGTGGTTATAAAAAAGTGGTTATAAAAAAATTGGTTGTAAAATCTGTTTGTTGCAGATAAATCTCGGCGACGCCGCAATCCAGTAGCTGAATTGCGGTGTACGCACGGGCTCGCTTAATGGTGGTTTGTTATTTCTGGCTTTCAGCCGGCCTGGTGGTGGGCAAATCCGTGACGATGCAATGCAGTCATAACGGGGTTGCCTGAATCAACGCCTTTTTTATTCTCATTAGCGCCTGATAAAGTGCGCGTTTTGGCAATGTGACTTTTTTTACTCGGCGGGATATCGGCAGAGCTGGCAGAAACTGTTGGGTCAACAGTGGGGTTTTGCGCTGTGCTTCTGCTATTTGATGGCTTTCGTCTGCTTAGCTCAAGCGAAGTACCGGAATTATCAAAGCTACCGTGTTCTATAATCCATGATGCTACTGCCCGGTCAACAACGCGCTGTGGTACGGAGTTTCCATTTTGGTCGGTTATTAAATTCAGCTCATTGCGTGAGTGCTCTGGATCTACCAGAACATCATTTGTGCAGCTGATCTGGACTTCCTCGCCACACTTCAGTGTGTAGGGCGTACAACGTTTCACGCGCCGCGTAACACTTTTTCCGCGGGAGTCGTATGTGGTTTGCAGCCTGCCACGGGCTAGTTCGATAAGGTTGTTGTAGACTTCACATTTTTGCTCTACATTTTCGGTTTCCAGTGAGAGATAAGTGGGTTCCGGAGCCTCGATCTGGATGTCATCTATATTTGAAAGGTCGCGGGAACCGCGAACGCCGTTTCGATCAAACAGAATTTCAATGTGCAATTGCTGATGCTGCAAAAGTATGGATTCGGGTTCGTTCCGCGGGCCGTTTCGTGCAACAAACTGCGACGGGTTTTGTAAACCTACCGTGCTGCCATCGGCAAGAATCGCCATCAGGTTTTGAAAGTACACCAGGTAGGTAACTGCATCTTTGTGAGAACCTTCAGTTAAAGGGCAGGCAGCATCAAGAAATTTACGTGCATGATCGGTAACCCGGTTGGCTCGTGCTTCGTTGAATCGGTTGCCGATTTTCAGTCCGGCGCTCTGCGGAATTGTGTCAGCATTATAGAGCGCTGAGTAGAGGCTGCCCCATCGAGAATTGAGATTGTGCAATGTGGTTCGACGGTCCAGCAGCGCAATGGGTTTCGCTGCTGCTGTTGTCTGACAACGGTTTTCTGTTTCTGACTTCTCATTAAGCCGTTGAGCGAGATCGGCCCAGAAGCAATCGGCATCAGCCCCGGTATTCGGTAATAGTGTGTTTGTGACGAACTCAACAAATTGGGATTTAGCGTTGAAGTTGTGAAATTTGTAGCTATTTGTAATCACGTACATACTCCGGCGATATTCGTTGACTGGTGGTGACATAAAGCGACGATGGAAATTATATGTGCAGATCGTTATAATTTCACAATAGAAATTACACAGTGTGAATTTTACAAATGGCTGGTAAAACGACAATGCTCCGCAATGCCCACTTTCTGGGAACAAAAGTGCGGAATTTGCGTAAGCGAAATAAGCTGACGATGGAAGATTTGTCGGCACGCTGTATAAAGGTTAACGCCGAAGCGGCACCGTCGGTTTCTTATCTGTCGATGATTGAGCGAGGTAAGCGAACGCCGAGCAGGCAAATGCTTGAGGTGATAGCGCAGGTGTTCCAGAAAGAGGTTAACTGGTTTCTGGACGATGTACCGGAAGAAGAAGCAATCACTCCCGACCGCGGCAATCATGGGGGTATCAGCGGCATGGCGCTGGAACCCGGTTTTCTATTTACTAACGATATTCTGCAGATAGCGATACCGGAAATGTTGTCCCAGACTGGAACCTCGGGACGACAGTTTGCCCATTTACTGATACGAGCACATCAGGAACGTAATCAGAACCATTTTCCGGATCTGGAGCGAGCAGCAGAGGAGGTGGGTAAAAAGGAAATGCCGCTGAGTCTGGATACGTTGCAGTCTATATGCAAGCAAATGGGTTTAAAAGTCAGGTGGTTTGATAAGCTCAAAAGAGCGCAGTTGAACCGGCTGGGGGTGGGCTCGGATTTTCTCGTGAGATCATACTTTGAAGCGCCCGATACAATCCACCTGAGTAAACAGCTTAAGTTACAACCGGTGCGTCATAAATATGATCTGGCGGTCTATATAGCGCATAAGGTTTTGCACAACGGTGATGGTGTGAAGAGTGTGATGCTGACTGGCAGGCATCAGATTGAGGAAATCCGTGAAGTAGAAAATCACATGAGCCAGTCCAGCGCTGTGGATGCGCAGGATATCATACATGCCTGGCGCGATTTCGAATGCAGTTTTTTCGCAGCAGCGTTGCTGTGCCCTAAGGTTCCATTCCGGCGGTTGCTGGAACAGCATGCTTATGAAGTCAATATAGGTAAGTATGTTGATGTATCTACGTCGATTGTTATGCGCAGAATGACAGCGGTGTCGCCATATCCGCACTGGCACTATTTCGATGCCTACCCACCCGGTAAGTTGAATGCGGTATATCGCGGTAACGGTATACCGTTACCCTGGGGCAACATGCGAATGGTACAGGATCCGTGTCAGCACTGGGCTGTGTTCCGCAAGATTGATTCAGATATGAGTTACTCATCGGCACAGATTTCTCTGCTTGATGTAGGTTCCGAATCCAGAATTTACTGCTGTGAATCAATCAAGGTCGATGATCTGGCAGGCAACAAGCAGGTATTGTGTGCGGGCATAGACATGAACCCGGCTATAGCCGCGCAGGGTGAAGATCCGTTCTCGCTCGCAGCCGATCTAAAAAAGGCCTGCGGTGGAAGGGGAGGGTCAGCAATGATCCCCAGGTCTATAAAACGTGAATTGAATAGTATTGCGAAAATATTGAATATCGCCTGGCTTGAGCGTGGTATTGAAAACGAGGCCAGGGTAATTTGCCCGCGCAGTGGTGCTTGTCCGCGTGACCCTAAATGCTTTCCCTGATTGCTTATCGTTGGTTTTCGTGCGCTTTTCTAGGGGTTCTGACTGGTACTCGCTCATGCGGCTTTTTTATGATCGCTTTCTGATTCCAGTACATAGCAGTTCCGCCCTGCGCGTTTGGCCTGATACAGAGCGCGGTCGGCCCGTGCCATCAGGGTCTCACCATTTATAGGTCCTGCGACGAGTTGTGTGCCTGATATACCCAGACTGATGGTGATTTTCGCGGTAGTGTGTTCAAGCTTTACTGGTGTGCTTTCTATTGCTGTGCGAACTCGTTCGGCAAATACAATGGCATTTTCCGGTGAGGTTTGCGGCAGCAAAGCAACAAACTCTTCGCCGCCGTAGCGGCATATAGTATCTGCGGCTCGGGCACACGCTTTAAAAATACTACTGGATTGCTTAAGCGCCAGATCGCCAGCAGCGTGTCCGAACGTGTCGTTGAATTCCTTGAATCGATCAACGTCAATCATAATGATCGACAGCCCTGTCTGGTAGCGGGCATGGCGATTCAACTCGTGTTTCAGAATTTCGTCAAAGTAGCGTCTGTTGTATAATGAAGTCAGGCTGTCAGTTGCAGCCAGATGTTTCAGTTTTTTGTTGACGCCGCGCAATTCTCTATTTGCAGTGGCCAGTTTATTATAGCTCTCACGCAACTGCTGCATGAGTTCATTATTGCGCTGCTGCAATTTCGCACTGTCGAGTGCTCGTTGTGCCGCAGCGATGATCGTTGCATGATTCGTAAATGGTTTCTGCAGGTAGTCATATGCGCCGTGTTGCAGGGCCTTGAGCACGGTTTCATAGGAGTCGTGACTGGTCATCACGATGACTTTCACGGCACTATTGATCAGGCGCAATTGCCGTATAAGTTCAAAACCGGACATACCACCCATTTGTATGTCGGTTAGAACTATGTCGATACTTGTGCGGGCGTATATTTCCAGTGCCTGCTCACCACTTGACGCGGTATGCACGTTATAACCTTGTTGCTCGAGAAGTGCTTTAACTAACTCAGTTACAACGTGGTCGTCGTCCGTTACGAGAGCCTCGCAGTTATCCACCATTGATTACATCCATCAGGCTTACAAATAAGGTGCTTTCCAAGATCTATCGACGACTTGTCAATTTAAGTGTGTTTCAATGTCGTGAGCTGTGACGGTGTTCAAAAAATCTATCCGGTACGGATATCTGTTACGTTCCCGAAGTGAACTGTGTTGTATCAGGCTAACCAGTCGGCTGCCTGACGGTTGTCGGAATTAATGCGGTACACTGAACGAAGGTGTCAATACTGGACCAATGGAGGTGATGAGTGTCAAAGTCAGGAAGCCTGCTTGCTGTAGTTTGTCTGTTCTTGCTTGCCGGATGTGATTCCCTGGTCGATTGTCTCGACGGTGACGGACCGATCTTCAATAAGGGAACACTGAACGAGGGCGTACTGAATGAGGTTTACTCGGATACAGTAATTGCGAGTGTTGACAATGAACCGCGTGATGACCGGTTTGCTTATCGATTTACACTTACGGGTGCACTTCCGGCAGGAATTCAGGTGAGACAAACCGGAAGGAGACTCCTTTTTACCGGAACCGCGACGGATTCGGGTGACTTCCCACTGACGCTGTTTGTCACTGTCGACGACGGTTTGAGTGCCTTTGATAGTGGTCTTTGTTATCGATCAAGAACGGAGGATTTTGTCTTGAGAATTCGGGAAATCTAGGCTGCTGTTGCCTGCACTCCTCAGGATTTCCGCCTACTTCACTGGAATTAATTGTTGCGATTGTCAGTTTGCAAACGGCGCTCCAGCCAGCGCACACCAGCGGAGACAATTAGAATCAGTACCAGATACTCTAATAGCAACACCGTGTAGATTTCCAGTGGTCGATATTCAGTGACAACCAGTTCATTGGCTTTGCGAGTGAGTTCCTGCATACCGATAACAGATACCAGCGAAGACATTTTCAGCATATAAACCAGCTGATTCCCCAGCGCGGGCAGAATTCGACGGATCGCCTGAGGTAGAATGATAAAGCGCATGGTGTCGGTATAGCTCAGTGCGCAGGTATGTGCCGCTTCGTATTGGCCCTTATCTATAGATTGAATGCCAGCGCGGAAAATTTCCGCTTCAAATGCGCTGTCAGATAGAGCCAGTGCAATTACACCGGCCCAGAACACCGTGATAGTTATGCCGAGTAATTGCGGCAAGCCGTAATATACCCAGAGTATCATTACCAGGATGGGGACAGCACGTACCAGTTCGACATAGACGCGGTTAAAGCGTCGTAGCCCCTTGTGTGATGATAATCCCGGGAGCGCGACCAGCAAGCCGATGATGACAGAAATTATAATTGCGGTTACAGACAGCAATACGGTGTAGTAGAAGCCGCTCAACAGGAACTGCAGGTTGGTCATGCCTTTTTTGGTAGCGGGGTTGACCACATACCAGCCCCAGTCACCGGAGCAGCCCGCTAATAGCAGGCAGAGACCGCCCGCAAATAGAATTCTATACATTGTGCTGGTCATTATGCTAGTGAGGAAGAATTTGTTGCAGAAATTCCTGACAGCGTTTGCTGTCCGGTGCATTGAAAAATTTCTCTTTGTCTGACATTTCCACAATTTCGCCATGGTCCATAAAAACCATTTTGTCGGCAACTCGGCGGGCAAAGCCCATTTCGTGGGTTACACAGATCATGGTCATGCCGCTCTCGGCCAGTTCTACCATAACGTCGAGAACCTCATTGATCATTTCCGGGTCGAGTGCCGAAGTCGGCTCGTCGAAAAGCATGATGTTCGGTTCCATGCATAATGACCGGGCGATGGCGACCCGCTGCTGCTGGCCACCGGACAATTGTGCCGGAAACTTGCTGGCTTGCTCGGGAATTCGCACACGTTCGAGATATTGCATCGCCAGTTCCTTTGCCTGATCTTTACTGAGTTGTCCGGACCTTACAGGCCCCAGCGTGAGGTTGTCCAACACGCTCAAATGCGGGAACAAATTGAATTGCTGGAACACCATGCCAACATTGGCGTGCACCGTTTTCAGGCTGTTTTTGCTGCCGTCGATCGCCGTACCATTAATAGAAATTAATCCGCTATCGTGTTTTTCAAGCTGATTGATGCAGCGAATGAGTGTGGACTTCCCTGATCCGGACGGGCCGCAGACCACCACACGTTCGCCCTGATTGATGGTTATGGAAACTTCGTTGAGCGCTTGAAAAGTGCCAAAGAACTTGGACACAGCGTGCATTTCAATGATGGCTTGATCAGTAGCCGTATGCTCTGGCTGCAGCGCCATTGGCCACTCCTGCTAAGTGCGAAGAATAGCGCCAAGGTTAACACAGTCACCGCAGCTGTGCGTGTCTCACAGCTTCGTTGCAAATCGGCGGGGACCATGCAACGATACCGGCTCAAACTAATTACGGAACCTGAAATGAGACTAATTAAAGCACTCGCTGCTGCAGTCCTTGTAAGCGTCTGCGCCAACCC
This sequence comes from Chromatiales bacterium (ex Bugula neritina AB1), assembly GCA_001730015.1. Classification (GTDB taxonomy): domain Bacteria; phylum Pseudomonadota; class Gammaproteobacteria; order Granulosicoccales; family Granulosicoccaceae. The sequence goes on from MDLA01000097.1 coordinate 13,645, forward strand.
GGTTTTTGCCGAATCGGCGCTGAAAGACATCCTCAACAATGGTGTTCTGAAGGTTGGCACTACCGGTGACTGGAACCCGATGACCGTTAAGGATCCTGCCACAAACACCTATAAAGGCTACGACATAGACGTTATGACTGAGCTGGCTAAAGACATGGGTGTCGAGCTGGAATTTGTACCCACAGACTGGAAAACACTGGTTAATGGCGTGGTTGCTGGAAACTATCACCTGACCGGGTCCGCTTCAATCAGTGCCGCGCGCATGAAGGCAGCCGGGTATTCGGATAGCTATATTTCTGTAGAAATCCGACCCTTCACAACTGTCGATAAAGCGGATCGCTTCAACGGCTGGGATTCCATTAATAAAGCAGATGTAAAAGTAGCAGCTACCCTCGGTACCACATTCGAAAAACTGGTCAAGGAATGGTTTCCTGATTCTTCAATTAAAGCAATCGAAGCACCGGCACTTCAGCATCAGGAAGTATTATCCGGTCGTTCGGATGTATTCGTTACTTCCAATATTGAAGGGGCAACGCTGACCGAAAAATTCGATAAAATTGTTGCTATTGAAGTTGAGCAGGCACGCGCGCCGACACCTATTGCCATGCTGTTGCCGCAGGATGATCAAGTCTGGATCAACTACGTAAATAACTGGATAAAAATCAAGCAGGCTCGTGGTTTCTTTGCTGCCACCGCCGCTAAATGGGGATTGTAGAAGCCACAGTAATCGCTAACACAGCATTTAGCTGTGTTAGCAGCAGGTTATTTACACGTTCGCTCCGGGCGGTACCTCTTACAGTACTTCTTAGGTGCAGTACCTCTTAGCGAGGTGCTGCCAGTTTACAAAGTTACCCTGGTAAGGTTCATCTGGGAAAGTTCTTTGGGTTTATAGTCGCCGGCGTCTTCAGGTTGATAACAACCCGCTGGCAGCACTACCGTAGTCGTATCATAAAACCGGCGGCTGGCCCACATGCTCCAGACCGTATTTTGTTCTCAGCGTTTTCATTGCTGTGTCGACGCTAACTGAATCCTCAGCGTTGCTCTCACGCAGTAATTGATCTGACTCAATAAAAAACTCATCGAGACCGGCAGGAGTGCAGATTAATAGTACCGATACCGGTTTGTCTGTCTCGTTCCAGAAAGAATGCGGCTTCCAGCTCGGGCAGGTGACACTCTGGCCTGATCCGATCCGGAATCGTTTTTCATGTTGAAACTGGAACGTCAGTACGCCTTCTGTCACATAAAATACTTCAACAAATTCATGTCGGGTAAAAACCGGTGGCGTGCTGTTTGGCCTCTCTTCATATTCGATAACGGTGACGCGACTGGCCGTTTCAGACCCTGGCGTTGAAATTCGAATACGGGTGCCGGTCAGGGTGTTTAGCCATGCCGCCGGCGAAGTGGGAGTATTCATGGTCAATTTTTCCGGCGCGTTAACGCGTCGTCAGGGTGTGAAATTTAAACCAGTATTTGTAGTTTGCCATCCACAGTGCGGTTTTCATACAGGCGTAAGTTGCGGGTTACCGGTGCTGCAACCGCTTTTCCCGTCGTGGCGTCAAACAATCCCTGATGCAGGGGACACTCTATGTATTTGCCGTCGAAGTAACCATCACAGAGATTGGCTCCAGCATGCGTGCAGCGTGCATCACTGACAAAGATTCCCTCGTTTGTGTCGTATACCGCCATAACCCGATTGCCGAGCTCTACCGGCGTAGCATCGTTTGGTTCCAGTGAGGCAACATCGATAAGGTATTGCCAGCGTTTCGGTTTTTGGGCAGTCGGTTGTGACATAGGTAACGTTCTGTTTTTAACCCTGATCTATTCGCGTTTTTTTTTGCCGAGCAGCTGCGACAGTATATCTTTGTGCGCTCCGAGATAGCCGTTGTCTTCGACGTGAATATAGCCTTTGAGTTTTTGTTGCAATCGCGGCAAGGCGTGAAACGGTACTGAAGAAGCATAGTGATGCGCTGCGTGAAAATTCATATTCCAGCAGAGGAACTGCATTAACGGACTAACCTGATTACTTCGGGTGTTGACTTTCAAGTCGCTCAGGGTGGGGCGGCCCACGTGTTCAGTCATTCTAATAGCACGCATGACCGGTTCACCCAGAATAACCGGTAACCACCAGTACCAGAGCGGCGCCCACCAGTTAAAAACAATGCATATAAGTAACACCGACATATAAAACGCTAACATGATGCGTGCTTCGAGTATCAGTGTGCGGATCTCTGTTTTAGGCACAAAGCGTTTTTCTGTAGCATTCATCACTCCGCGCGAGTGCTGCCACAGTTCAGTGAGCTTGGCCTTCCAGTACGGAATTGAAGACAGGTAGTAGATATAACCCCACAGCGATTGCGGCAACGGAATCATCTCCGGATCGGACCCGGTTTGCTGAGTATAGGTGTGATGATCGCAATGTTCGTAGCGAAAAAACCGGTTGGGGAGCATGATCACCAAGCCGCAATAGTTACCGACAATGTCATTTAATTTTCGTGTTTTAAATGCGGTGTAGTGGATGCATTCGTGCTGCAGAGAAAAGTGATGCACCAGCACTATGCCGTGGATAAACATGGCCGGCAGCAGCCAGACGCTGTTTTGTGCCAGCCATACCAGGTAACCGGTAAATACGGTCATTGCCAGAAAACCTGCCAGTCGACGCAGCGCCGGGCCATTTGAGCGGCGCATCAGGCTTTTTAATTCACGTCGTGACAACGCCCCTTCCTGCAGTGCTTGTGTCAGCGGTGTCAGGATAGGAACCGTACTGTGTTTTTTTGTTTGTGGCTCCATAGAATTGCAGGTGGGTTTTATCAGATGGCTAGCTGGCGAGGCCTATATCGCGAACCGGGGTTCGGTAGAGCTCAACCAGATTGGGGTGACGGTCAAGTACCCGAGCGCTGTCGGGTAAGCGTTCCGGGTGCAGGCAGCCATTTTCCCAGACGGCTATGTCGTCGATAATGATTGTCGGGTCTAGAATATTCCATGATATTTCCCCGGGGGCATAGTTACCGCAGGTGTGGAAATGCAATAGTCTGGGGTTGCCGAACGCACTGCCGGACCAACGAATGATATCTGATTCGGCAGCCTGGCTGAAGTGACAGCCGGGGTGCATACCTGCATGCCATGAGTGCACATACCAGGGGTCGATATTAAACTGGCTGGCAACGTGGCGATAGTGATTTTCTACCAAGGTGACGTCGTCAGCCGGGCCGTCAAATTCAGTGATGCCGTTATCCTCGATATAGGCAGTTACGTCGTTAGGCAATGGTTGGAAATACGGTTCGTAGAAGCGGGAGCCGGTACCGATCAGGAATCGGCTGAGCGCGATTTTCCCGGAAAAACCCATACAGGGTACTGGCTGCGGTACCAGCATTGGAAAACGCTTGAGAGTAACTTCAGTCGGTGGCTGCGTGCTGTTCTCTGGAGCACCGCGGTAATCGGTGCCGCGCGGGCAGGTTACCTGAATAGAACGGGCAGTCAGAAATGCTTCGTCGATTATGCGCTTTATTTCGCACAAACCGTGATAACAGGCGGTACCGAATGCGGAGTTCAGTGATTCGCGATTAAGGGTGTAGCACATTGTCGCCGGTGGAATATCGACGTTTTCGGAAAACCGGATCTGATCGCCCAATCTGGAGAAAAAGACCACATGGTCAAAGCCGCTGAGTGTTTTAACCAGCGCTTTGGTATCTGCCGACGTAGCAATGAAACTTTTCGCTTCAGTTTCATAGACGGTCATTCCCAGTGATCGGGCGGCAATGGCGGTCAGTGAGGGAGCGTCGTCATCGTAGAAGTTGTTCCCTTCGGGTTCGCTGACGATTAACAGTCGCTCCCCGGCGCTGCCACCAACGCAATCACGTAGCAGTGTCAGAGCGCCGGCTGAAACTATTGAGTTAGTGTTTTCCATTATTACGTGTGTCGATAGAGTTGGCAGCGGATAGTATGAAGCGGTGTATCATCATTTAGAGTCGGACTTATAGTAGCCGACTGTGTCACCGTCAGTCGTGACGCCCAGCCCGTTTAATAGACGGTTTACGTAATTGAAGTATCCGATTATCTGATTTGCTTCCAGTATTTCCCCGTCGGTCAATCCTTTGCTGCGGAGCGCTATAACGTCGCTTTCCTGCATATCTGCCGGGTTTACCGTCAGTTTGCGTGCGTAGCGCATTAGTGCCAATTCAGCGCCTTCGAACACAGATTCAGGCCGGTCGCTGTGCAAAGCCGAGGAGATCGCATCGGCGCGGTTATCGTCTCCGATGAGGTGCTTTGCATTGGCCCAGTGATTTGCCAGTGAGTAAGGGCAATCGTTGAGAATAGAAACATACGAGGAAATGGTTTCCTGCAGCCAGGTGGGCAGCGTGTTGCTATCGTCATGTAAGGCGGCGCGGTACAACGTAACATGGCCGCGCATGGTGTTGGGTCTCAGGGAATGAACCCGCATCACGTTGTCGACAGTTCCGTGCGGGGTGCGGGCCAGATCCAGTGTGTCTAACAGATCTTTATCAGCGTGTTCATCGCTGATCATTTCAATCCACGCGCTCATCGTTACCTTTCTATGTGTTAATGCAACCCCTGAAGCTACCATAACTATCAGTTTTACGACAGTTCAAATCTGTACTATTTCCGTGCGGGACGGATTTTTATGCCAGCGAACAAAATTAACCGGTACAAGATACGCTGCACCGGGCAGGGAGCAGTCCGTCAGCTGTCCGCTTCACGGTAAGAGAAGGCCTTGCCAAAACGCCAGATGAGATAGTCACCACAGCTGATCGGCGGCTCTTTGGGCTGATGATTTGCGCCGAACACGTGGGTGGCATCTATTGGCGTGTCCGGTTCCGGATCGAAGGCCAGTACCAGAGACATGCGCTCGCGTCCCGATGAATTGACAACGCGGTGTGGTGTCGATTTGTATTCGCCATCGGTCCAGCGGCACAGCAGGTCCCCTACGTTGACGATCAGCGTGTCTTCGATAGGTGGAGCGTGGATCCAGTCTCCATGGACGTCCTGAACCTGCAAACCACCGGTGTCGTCCTGACAAAGTACAGTTAAAACGCCGAAGTCGGTGTGCGGTGCAACGCCAAACTGATTTTCACTACTGTCTGCGGGTTGCGCCGGGTAGTACACAAAGGATGCGCGACTCAATGGGCGCTGCACCTGCTGTAGAAAAAAATCTTCTGCCAACTCGAGCCCGATAGCAAACCCGCGCATCAGATGGTGAGCAACATCGTGAGCGTATTCGAAATACTCGACTGCAGAGTTTTCGAGTGCCGGTACAAATTCAGGCCATTGGTTTGTACCGCGAAGAGGGTGGTCCTGCACGGTATGTCCGTGTTCGTCCTGGTAGCCCCAGAGAAAGCTCTCTTTAAGATCAGCAGGTGCGTCATCCGTCATTTTCGACTGGCCCTGGCTCAGCCAGCCGCGATGCCTGGCGGATATTGTCACCGTTGATTTCTGCTCGTCACTGGCTCGGAAAAACTGATAGGCTGCGCTGCGTGCAGCCTCGATGGCAGCGGTTGGAATACCGTGGCCCTTAACATAAATAAATCCCAGTCCCTGACTGGCGGCGTGCAGTTGCTTTGCCACTTCACGGGGGTTGGTGCCGTCGCGAAGTTCGGTGATGTCGACGACAGGGATCACGTTTGCATCCATGCTTTTTGCCGTTGCATACGCCATTGTTCGCTCCAGAGTGAGTAAATTAGTAACCCATTATAGGCATACGCAAATCCGTTGAAAGAGGTATTTCTGCGGCGTCAATCCGCACTGGGAAGATCTTGTTGATTGCCAGAAGGCTGGATGCCGGCAGATCTGCAAACCAATGGCTGTGTTGTTGTATAATAAGTAATTACACAACTTTAAAGTTGAGGCATCGATACCGGATAACGCTGCGTCTCCAGGCACGAATCCGTTTTACTTTATGAAAACCCCGAAGAGAATTCAGCCCCTCGTTGAAGATGGTCTGGTAGACGAAGTGTTGCGCCCGTTAATGAGTGGCAAAGAAGCCACGGTTTATGTGGTCAGATGCGGTAGAGAAATACGTTGTGCCAAAGTCTACAAGGAAGCGAGCAAGCGCAGTTTCAAACAGGCTGTGCAGTATCAGGAAGGTCGTAAAGGACGAAACTCCAGACGCAACCGTGCCATAGAGAAAGGGTCGAAGTACGGTCGCGCTCAGCAGGAAGAAGAATGGCATACCGCTGAGGTTGACGCATTGTATAAACTGGCAGCAGCGGGTGTCAGGGTGCCGGAGCCGTACGGGTGTTTCGATGGCGTTCTGCTGATGGAACTGGTTACCAATGAGCATGGTGAAGTGGCACCGCGACTTAACGATGTTTCAATGGAACCGGATCAGGCGCGCGAGCATCACGCCCTGGTGATGAAATACGTTATGCGTATGCTGTGCGCCGGCCTTGTACACGGTGATTTGTCTGAATTTAATGTGCTGGTTAATGAGGAAGGTCCGATCATCATCGATCTCCCTCAGGCAGTTGATGCGGCTGCGAATAATCACGCCAAAAGTATGCTTGAGCGTGACATCCAGAATATGACCAACTACTACGGCCGGTTTGCTCCGGAATTACTGGTTTCCAGGTATCACAAAGAAATGTGGGCATTGTTCGAGACAGGCAAATTGCACCCGGATTACGTGCTTACCGGCCATTTTCACAAGGTTGAGAAAGCCGCCGATGTTGACTCCGTTATGTTGCAGATTAAAGAAGCCTACGCAGAAAAACTTGCACGCGACGAACGCATCAGAGACGACGACTGAAATAGCTGATTGATTACACTTTCGGCCGATCACTTTATTGTTCCCCTGTACATTTCACGCTGCTTCGCATGAATAAAATATAGTTTTTCATGACGAAATATTAAGGTTTTCGTGCGGTCTCAAAAGTTTGATCGACCGCACAGCGTGGTTGGAACTGTGTCACTAATATTCGCGTTCCTGTGATATAGCGCGAGTTGTCAGCCGTGATTTCAATAAACAAAAAAACCTGTTCGCCAATCGGGACTGCTGTCTTGGTTGTGTTGTTTTTAATGCTGAATGTATCGGCGGCCTTGGCGCAGTCAAGCGGTGTCTGCCTCGATTCCGATAACGATGGCTGGGGCTGGGACGGTTCACAATCGTGCCGTATTGAAAATGCCGGCGCTGGCTCCTCAGCGCAATGTATCGACGAAGACGGTGATGGCTGGGGCTGGGATGGCGAAAATTCCTGTCTGGCGACAGCCGCCGGGCCTGCAGCGGGTGGCTCCGCTTGTATAGATGAAGATGGTGATGGCTGGGGTTGGAACGGCTCTGCTTCGTGCCGGATTCAAGCAGCCCCGGTTAATCAGGCTCCGGTCAGTCAAGGTCCGGGCAATCCTCCGAACCCGGGTGTTTCTGGCGGTAATGGACGTTTCAATGCGTCTCGGGATCTTGTCGCTCTGCACTTTGATCATGCACCGGATCGGGACGACGGTCATGCGGCAGCAGCCGCGCTGGCGGTGGTAAGGAAACTCGGCCTTAATGTACAGGTGGTCAGTGCGACATACGGTGTCTGGAGCGCAGATCGCTACGTTCCGGAATCGGTTTCATTAATGAACTCTGTCTGGGGCAGCAACTGGCTTGATGCTCACAATAGCCACTCGATGTCGGTAGAGCAGGCGACTCAGCGCTGGGTAACTACTTTGTCTGCAGGTGGCGATGTATGGATTGCCGAGGGCGGACCATCCGACTTCACCGCAGCGGTCATACAAAATATAGCCAGGCAATATCCGGAGATTCAAACCCGTAGTCGTATCCATCTGATACAGCACAGCGACTGGAATGAAGATCACACCTTGCGGGCTTCGCTAAATTACGTTCGAAGCAACGTTCGCTATGTGAAAATTGCCGACGGAAATGAGCCGAATGCCACGGCCGATTTCAGGAACTTCAGTCAGAGTTTTGTTGATGGCGTAACCCGCAGTCAATATGGCTCAGCCTGGAGAGCCGCGTTCAGCTACCTGAGCCCGTATGAAAAGCTTGATTTCTCCGATACAGTTGAACTACTCCATATTGTTGGCACCAGTTTGAATGCCGTAGCTACAGTCGATGATTTTGCCCGTGAGTTTATTTACTGATCAGCTGGAATTGCAGTTACTCAAAGGGTTTTCAGGTTTAGCTTTACCCCGATAGTTCTATAAACTGCTTCTCTAGTTTTTGATGGCAAAGCAGCAAGAATGATGCTGTCCGGCCCTGGATGTTGCAAAGTAGCGGGCTAGGAATTGTCTGCCATCTGGAACATCGAGAAACTATGAGCCTAGTAAGCGAAATACGTGAAGATTTGCGTATTGCTCGTGTAAATAACCCGTCATACGCAATGTTGTTTGCGGCATTTAATGCGTTCGCAGTGCTCTTCAAAATCGCCTTGCTGGCATGCTTTGCTCTTGGCATCTGGTATCTGTTATACAGTGAGCCTAATCGCCCTGTGGATATCAAGCGATTGCCGTTACCTGTGGCTTCAGATCAGCATGTTATCGGGCAGGAAAAGATTGATGCACTGACACCGGAACGCATAGCGTTTCTGAGAGCCCTGGCTGACAATGCGGCTGGCATCGAGACTGCGGCTGCTGCAGAGCCGGCGCAAGCGGCAGCGGATAGCAATGTATCGGAATCCATAATTCCGCTGTTACCAAGCGATACAGGAGTCGAGGTATTTTCTGTTAAGAGTGAATCCGATCCGGTACCGTTTGTCGCAACGGACGACACGGTAGCCGTGGGTCAGACATCAGCCGATCAGCGTGAGGCATCAGTGGCACAGCAGGAGCCAGCAGAATTTCAGCCTGTGGGTGTGCCTGATTCCGAAGTGGCAGACCTGGCAGAGGTGGTAGTAATCGAAGCGATTGCAAAAGCTTCAGTGGATCCCGGGCCAGCCATTGCAGAAGTCGCGAGCCTGACTGCACCTGCATTTCGACAGGCTAGCGGCCAATCTGCTGTAGCAGTGCAGCCATTGCCAGCGCCGCGAGAGGTTCAATTTGACGAACAGGTAGAAGGCGAGCCTGTAACTCCGGCGGATACCGTCTTGAGTTCTTCGACGCAAGAGCGCGTTGAACCGGCCGTGGATTCGGCGCAATCGACACCAACGCCACTCCTGGCAGCGGATCTTGATGATCGAGACGGAGAGTGGTTGCTGGCTCAGCCCGAAGAAAGCTACCTGATACAGATCGGTTCAACGGCTAATCGGCCGTTTCTGGTGAATTTTGCGCGCCAGTTTACTGACACCGATCACCCAACTGCGCTGTATTTGTTCAGATTGCGACGTGCAGAGAGAAACGAATATGGCCTGAGCGTGGGTATTTTCCCTGATCAGCTAACCGCTGAGGCCGCACTTGAAGCAATGTCCGATAAAGCCAGACGCTATGGCGCCTATGTGCGCGATGTGAAAAGCGTGCAGCAGCAGATTCGAGACGTTAATATTGCGATCTCGATGTCCCGGGATCTGCCCGAATCTGAGTAGTCAGCCAGCTTGCCTGACCGCTCAATCGCCAGTCGGTCAGCTTGCTGATAATTGGCGTGCGAGTGAGATAAGCGCTTAAGTATCGACGTCATGCTGATTCCGGCCCATCAGAACTTTTCCGGCACTTCTGCCTGTTGACTGACTCTGAATCTGTGTTGATTCACTTTGCTGCGAAAGACAGCCCCGTTGGAGCTTGAAAATGTATCTCGGAATCGATCTGGGCACATCCGGTGTTAAAACCCTGCTGATTGATGGTTCGCAACGTATCGTTGGCAGTGCATCTGCATCGCTGACGGTATCGAATCTGCACCATGGCTGGAGTGAGCAGGCACCGGTTGACTGGATAGCAGCGACTGAAGAGGCGCTGACGGCATTGAGCAATTCGCATTCGACCGAGGTGTCAGCGATAACGGGGATCGGCCTTTCCGGTCAGCAGCATGGTGCCACGTTACTCGATGCCGAAAACAACGTTCTGCGTCCCTGTATTCTATGGAATGACACACGCAGTCACGTGGAAGCTGCTGCGCTTAACGCGAATGAAGTGGTGGCTGCAAAGCTTGGTAATGTTATTTTCCCTGGTTATACCGCACCAAAACTAATGTGGTGCCGGAAACACGAGCCGGAGATATTTGCAAAAGTTGCCAGGGTGTTGCTGCCCAAGGATTATCTGCGTTGGTGGTTCACCGGCGAATTCGTCTCCGACATGTCGGATGCATCGGGCACTGGCTGGCTGGATATCGCTGATCGCGAATGGTCTGATGAAATGCTGAGCTTCACTGATATGTCCCGAGATCAAATGCCCTCTCTGGTTGAGGGCACAGAGGTCAGTGGCCAATTGCGCCACGAGCTTGCGGCTCGATGGGGTATTAGTGGAAAAGCAGTGGTTGCGGGAGGTGGCGGAGACAACGCCGCGTCTGCCTGTGGCCTCGGCACTATAGAGCCCGGATCGGCATTTGCCTCACTGGGAACCTCCGGTGTGCTGTTTGTCAGTAACGAGAGTTTCAAACCAAACATTGAAAGCGCGGTGCATGCTTTCTGCCACGCGCTGCCCGGAGTCTGGCACCAGATGGGAGTGATACTGTCAGCGACCGATTCGCTTAACTGGTACGCGGGGCTTGTTGGAGATAGCGCTGTTAATTTAACCAGTGCTCTGGGTTCAGAACTGCAGGCACCATCTTCAACTACGTTTCTGCCTTATCTGTCGGGGGAGCGAACACCACACAACGATGCGCATATCAGGGGCGTATTATCAGGCCTGACCACATCCACAAGCCGGCAGGAGATAACACGTTCGATCCTCGATGGCGTCAGCTTCGCCTTTCGCGATAACCTGCATGCTCTTCGACAGGCGGGTACTGATATCGCACGAGTGACGGCTGTTGGAGGTGGATCGCAATCTGCCTACTGGCTGAAAAGTCTTGCGACAGCACTTGATCGACCGGTGGATATATTATCGGCAGGTGAGTTCGGCGCCGCCTTTGGTGCGGCAAGATTGGGGATGATCGCAGCGGAAAATGCCGATCCGATGGAAATCTGTAAATCTGCACCGGTGGCTACAACTATAGAGCCAGTGTCTGAGTTGCGTGAAGTCTACAACGACGCTTACGAAAGGTTCAGGGCGCACTATCCGGCAATGAAGCCGTTATCGCTGAAAGGCTAGAGCACAAATGAGTATTTTCAGGCAGTGCATGGTAGCAATACAAAAGCGAAAATATAATTTGCCTCGGCCTATTTTTGTGTTGTGCATTGTTGCCAGCCTGCTTGTGCCAGCTACAGCAAGTGCCGATTGCGTGGTTCTGATACACGGCCTCGCTCGCACCTCGGGTTCTATGAAACCGCTGGTGAAACCCTTGCAAAAAGCAGGCTTTGAGGTAGTTAATGTCAACTATCCCTCAAGGCACAAAACAGTTGAAGAGCTGGCGCCGCTGGCCGTTCGAGAACTAGGCTATAAGCAATGTTCCCCCACAGCCAATGTGCATTTTGTTACACATTCGCTCGGGGGGATTCTCGTACGCTATTTTCTCGAGCACAATGATTTTTTATCTCTGGGTCGTGTTGTGATGATAGCGCCGCCGAATCAGGGTAGCCAGGTTGTCGATAAATTACGCGATGTACCGGGTTTTTATCTGATCAACGGGCCTGCCGGAATGCAGCTCGGTACTGATAAACAAAGTATTCCACGTCAATTGGGGGCAGTGGATTTTACATTAGGCGTTATTGCCGGTACGCGCACGCTTAATCCGTTGCTTTCGCAGTTATTGCCAAATCCGGATGATGGAAAAGTGTCGGTAGAAAATACCAGGGTTGAAGGAATGGCAGATTTTATCCAGCTTCCCTATACCCACACGTTTATAATGCAGGCGGACGAAGTGATTGATCAGGTGATCTATTTCATTGGTCATGCGGTGTTTGAAGCGAGTAACTAGAATTTTCCTGCCCCAATCTTCATGCTTGCACAAATAGTATTTCGAGCAAATATAGAATCGGTCAGTTACACCTTTTGAATAGAGTCATCCGTGTTTAACACCACGCGGTGCAGAAGCTTGATCAGGTCGGAAAGTGCGTTATCGTCGGCTCCGTCCAGTGCCAGCGCATCCTGTTTCTGCCCAAGCTTGATTAAATGTTCTACTCGATCATGACCGGCCGAGGTGCCTGCAACCTCTAGTTCGCCGTTTGAATCGGTCACAATGCACAAGCCGTTTTCCTCCATTGACGTAACCATATCCGACAACGATTCAGGGTCGATGAAAGTTCGCGTCGCCAGATCAGGTAGGTTGTGGCATGCGCCGCCGTGAAGTGAAGCGAGCAAGCGCCATTCGGGCACAGACAATCCACTGTCGCGAACTGCCTTGTGAAAGTGCGCTGCCATTTGCCGGTAGGCCCGGGAGAGGTTGTAAATAAGTAAGCCGTCTATCGGCAGAGAATGTGAAATCTGGCCGCTTGCAGCCGTGGGGCGTATATTTCTAAGAGGGTTCGCGGTTGAGTAGGCGCCGCCGCTGAACACCAGCGCTTCAGTGTTTGATCGTGTAATTTGCTCTATTTGCCCGACTATAATCCAGTGATCTCCACCTTCGTATTCTGCCCAGGCGCTGCAGTCAAACCGGCAAGCGCAATGCTCAAGGATCGGCACATGGTTATCATCGTTGGTGTAGGCTGTGCCTGCGAATTTATCTTCACCGGTTTTAGCGAAACGATTCGAGAGATCCACCTGATCACTCGCTAGAATATGCACTGCAAAGTGCGCCGCAGATCTAAACACACTTGCGGACAAGGCAGATTTAGTTACGCTCCATAAGATTAACGGCGGATCCATAGACACCGAGTTGAAACTTGACGCCGTCATGCCAACCGGTTTGCCGGATTCGTCACTGGCGGTCACGATTGTCACACCGGTTGCGAATGCTGAAAGCGCATCGCGTAAATCTCTTGAGCTAAACGGGGTCTCTGCCATGGATTACTCCTTGTTCCCGGGGTGAGGTTCCAGAATCTGAAAATCGGGTTGCTCTAGCTGGAGGCGAGCAGCGATTCCACGCGATCCATTAACGGGTCTTTACTATAGATATCGTAGTAGGCAGAAGCCATTAGGCCCGGCGGGCCGAAAAAGAAGCGTTCATACAGGGCCTGACGATTGCCGAAGCCTGACACGGCAACATCATGCGCCAAACGATATAGTGCCACACGATCTCTCGATTCCAGATTGGAAAGTTGAAAGTACTGTTCAACATCGGGTGCTATATCATTCGAGAAATCGGCCTCAGTTGGTGTCGCCATGAGTGAGGAGGAACCGATCAGCTGAAGTATCTCGACCATACGCGGATACATTTTCGGAAACATATTGCGTGAAGTATCGAGCGGGCTGCGAAGCGGAATAAAATTGCCGTATTGATCCTCGTGTGCCTGGGCTTCCGCTGAGAATAGCAGGGCGCGGACGGTTTCTGTCATCTGCATCACCTCTGCAATCAGCCCCTTGGTGTACATGTCTTTGTCGCGACCGGTAGCTCTGGAAATTGCGCACATTAATCCCACCATAAACTCGGATTTAGCGAGTTTGCCGCAGGCAACCTGATGCGCCATATGCACAACTGCATTTGTGGTTCCGAATGCCTGATTGCACAGCTCTGGTTGTCCGTACATAAAAACGCGATTCCACGGCACCAGTACATTGTCGAATATTACAACGGCATCCATTTCCTCGTAACGTGAAGAAAGTGGTGCGTCGAAACTGGATTTGCCGTGATCGTAGGTGTCACGACAAATCAGTTTTAAACCGGGTGTTGCAATTGGAATTGCGAAAGCAAACGCAAATGGAATATTTTCTTCGGAAGCACGCAGTACCGTTGATGGAAACACCTCTATTTCATCTGACAACGGCCCCAGTGTTGCGAGCAGGCGTGCGCCATTTACGATGATCCCCTCGCTGGTTTCTTCAACAACCTGCAAGGCGACTTTCTCAGAGAATTTTCCGGAGGCCGCCAGAGCGTGATTTATTGTCGGGTTGACTAGCGTATGAGTAAGTACTTTATCGTTCCGCCGAACATCGTTATAGAAATCGACCATGTTCTGCGCCATCGCCTCACCACCCGGGCCTTTGGTGCCTTGTGCCAGAAAAGGTGTAGCGGCGGAAAATGCCATGAGAGATGCATTTTTATAATCCGGGGTGCGTCCGAACATGCCATTGGACCATTTTGCCCATTCGTAATAAGCGCGACCGCGAGCGTGGATGTCCTGTGCAGATTTCGGTACCTGATAGGCCATTGCGCAACGCAGTCCGTCGTCAGCCACATAGGTAACCGTGTCGCGGAATTCGTTCGTGTGTTGCCTGTCCAGAAAAGAAGCCAGAGTATGTGCGCCACGCCCCATACCGGGCTCGGTGGTCACATTGCTAACACGATTTCCCTGAAACCAGATTTCGCGTTCATCGTTCAGCCCTGCCAGATACTGCGCGCCGGTACGAATACCGGACCCGGTAGGGTTAGCAGCGCTATCGTTCACTACTTTTGCGGTAGACATTATCTATACCTTTTTAGAATTCAGTATGGTTTGACTGGCAGGTTTCAATGGCTCAAGCTTTTGCAACCAGTTTGTTTTCTGCTGACTGCATGCCGTCTGTGATTTTCTTAAGCGTTTTTTCCATCGCCTGCCACTCGGAGTCGCTCACACAGTTGCGTATGCGCTTTTGGATCCTGACGACTTGCGGGGTGACTTCAGACTGCAGAGCGCGACCGTTTGAAGTTGCTACCACGTAGATGCGGCGTCGATCATCGACCGACCGTACGCGGGACACCAGGCCCTTTTTTTCCAGCCGATCAATAATGCTGACCAGGCTCGGCGCGGAGAGCAGAGTCCTCTCGCTAAGATCGGCCGAGGTAACATTTTTGCTGGTCCAGATAACACGCAGTACACGCCATTGCTGTTCGGTCAGATTGTAGCGTGCAAACAATTCGCGGTACGTTGGCATCACAGCATCGAGGGTGCGATTCAGCACCATGGGGAGTGATTGGTCGAAATTCGGCATATTAATTCAATGCATAATAGTTAATGTGTTAATTAAATACCATTTGAGATTCTTTTGCAAGCAAAAGACAGATGGCAATGGGCTGGGCATGGACTGTATAGGTGGACCGGTGACTGACATTCCGTACTTGGGTGGAGCGCAGCGGTTAACAGGGCTTTTAATGCCTATCTCACGAGCAGGTATTACTTGAGAATAGTGGTTTATCGCCACTTTTAGACTGGAGAATATTTTTCAGTTAATTCCAATCTTTTACTCTAACTTTTACTCTAACTGCATTATGCATCTGGCTGCTGACTCATACGCTCACCACTAACTTATATAGGTTATTTAAATTGCGCTATATTTTCCGCATTCTAAGTACTCCAGAGATGTTCAACCACAAGGAGCGGGAAATGGCTACTGTTAGTCGAATTAAATTGAAAATAGGCGATGAGGACCGAAACAATCGGCGGTTGGTGACAGTCACCTATAGGGTATGTTTTTCAAGATGTGAGGCGATGGCCGGCAGCGTGTTCCGTGAAAAAGTGACTTTACGCGGAGACGATCCAATATGGGATGATCATTTGATCACATTAAGAAATACCTGCCTCAAATCCACCAGTGGTTGCATTGATCGAAAGGTGAGCCGGAGAATTTCATCCAGTACGCTCGACGAAGATGCAGATACAATTATCCTGGGTTGGGTAATAGGAAATAAGGACGAAGTATACGCACGTGTCGCACTGACGCCATTTGAACCATCATCGACTCGCGGTGATTCAAATACAATAAGCGCGGACTTCGGGCCTGCTGGAAGTTAGGAAAAATAGTGTGTGATAGCACGCATTGCAGTTATCAAAGTGAGTTATAAAAAAATCATATTGATATGATCTGCATTGCGTGCTTTTTTTGCAAATTCTTCAATCCCTAAACAACTTCAGCCAGCGATGGCCCGGTTCCACGGACTCGTGTCTGGTGCAGTCGTCGCCGGTAGCGGTCGGCATCGTAACCGCAGCCCCTGTGTAACACACAGCGGTTGTCCCAGATTACTAGATCTCCCGCTTGCCATTGGTGACGAAAAACCGATTCGCTGCGGGTCGCTTCGCTCATAAGTCTGTTTATAAGCCGGGTGGCTGCATCATCTTCCATTCCTTCTATACTGCGCACGTGAGAGCCTACAAAATAATTCAGTTCGTTTGTCTGTGGATTGCGACGTACCAGTCGCTGGCGTACTGGCCGCATGTAATTTCGCTGACCTTCAGATACCGCATCCTCGCTAACACTGGTGCGTGAGTAGATGTAGTCATGGATACCAACGGCGTTATGGATCTGGTTTTTCTCTTCGGTGCTTAGGCGCTGATAGGCGGCGCGAGCGCTGACAAATTCGGTATCGCCGCCCTCATCGGGAACTTCATAGGCGTAGAGCAAAGAATGAAGGCTGGGGATTTCGCGGAAGGAGCTATCGGAGTGCCACAGGTTATTGGCGGTTTGCGATACTACTTTGCGGGCGGCGTTTTTCAGATGCTTGCCGTCTGGATCAATATTGCCTATTACACCGGTATAGCGAATGGTGCCGGTGCTGTAGTAGCTGACGTGCTCCTCTTCAGGAGTGCCGAAGCGCGCTGTGAGTTCGAGATGTGAATCATCATCGAGTGATTGTCCGCGAAACAGCAGCACCGAATATTTATTGATCGCCTCGTCTATGTGGGCAAACAGATTGCCGTCGAGACCCTGTGACAGATTGATATCGTGGATTTCTGCGCCAAATTCGATATGCAGTGGTGAGATTTTCATGCAGTGCCTCCGACAGGTTAACCGTAGTTACTGAGCTCTATTTACCGCATTTAGGATCATCTTGTCCAGCCAGTAGTAAAGGCAGTGGAAATCTGCGTAGCGCAAGTGAGTCAGGCCAAAGGTATTTCTTTATAATAAATAGAGGCGCGCAGTTATTCGTTGTATCGAATTGTCCGAAAAATTCTCCCGGACATATTCGCCCGTGTAGGGGGTTTCGTGCGACTATCCTGACCCAGGGGGCTGGGATTCAACGCAAAGTTGGAATAAATGGTTTTTGCCGAAGTAGAAGATGCTTTTGTAGCTCCGGCACAGACATTCTATGCCGGAATCCATTGCTCTCTGGCTGATTTCTATGGTTGCGGTGTAATAGTGACTTGCAGCACAGGGCCGTTCAGGCTCACCGATTGCCCGCGACCAGTCAAACTGCTAACGCGGGTATCAGAATCTACCGGGCCCGTATTTGGAGCGCTCTGGCGCTGCACCTGGTTCGGACCAGTGCCCGGCTCTTCGTCCGCTTCTGTGCCAGCATCCCAGATAGCAATGTCGGTGCTGGCTACTACACCGGAAACCGGCTGGCCATTGTTGAATAAATCCAGGCTATTGTCGGCATCGGTAGGGGTATAGAACCAGTCATTTGACGGGATGAACATTGTAACGAAGCCTAGTTTATCGCCGTCTACCGCCTGTACCGTGAATTCGTAAGCGTCACCCGGACCAATAGGGCCGGGGGTAACCGCGCCTACCGGTGTGTTGAAGACGGCAGAGCCTGGCACGGCTTCTGCGAACGGGCCTGTATTACCGTCTTCTGCCACTGCTTCTAAACCTGCGTTTGCTGCGTCTCTAGGTAGCAGTAGCGGGCTGTCTGTCTCGTTTCGATGCACGATATAAGCGCCGGGAGACAATGGCACCGGTTGGGTACTTCCGTCCGAGGCTATATTCAGGGAGCCTGCCGTTGATGTATTTTCCAGACGAATAACAAATGCTGTTGCATTGCCGGCATCGATCTGGCCTCTGATTTCGCCGGGTGCGTTAGCGCTGGTATGTACGTTAAAAAACAGCTCGCCACGGTTGAATGCACCAATTTGATCTTCGGTCAGAGGTGGTGCATCGGCAGGGACAGTCCAGGTAGAGCCGCCATCATTGGTGGTTAGTCCAATGAGCACAGGGCCGGTGGAACCGGCAAATCCCCGGTGAATATGAGCCATTGTTGCAGGCCCTGAAAGGTTACTTACCCCCAGAGTTGCGGTAACAGTACCATTGGTACTGACCGAGATTTCTGCAGTTCCACTGGCCCCGGTAGGAACGCCAATTGGGGCGGGTATTTCCTGAGCTGAATCGAGTTGCACTGCTACAATCGATGGGCCATTGTCTGTTTGTTGATCGCTGTTGTCGTTGTCGCTGCCACAGGCACTGAGTCCTAGTAGTACGGACAGGGCGGCAATGTACCTGAGTGAAGAATGTGTTTGTGGCTTTCGTTTGTTCATAGTTAATTCCGATTGGTTTAGTTGGTTTTCGATATGTTGATGTGCGTATCAATGAAAAAATTATTGCGCGTCGAGGCACTTCAGCATACTGAACAACACCCGCTAATCGGGTTTATTCCCTATGTTAGAAACTCGTTAGAATTTCGTTAGAAATCACCGGTTACTGTTAGAAATATGTTTAGTTGATTCGTCGGTACGGGGTTTAATTATTGTGTTTTTACAGACGGGAAGAGGAAGCCTCAACTTTGTAGCTGTGACACTTATCCGGGAGCCTGTCTGAGAACGAGGGTCTACTGCGGACGCGATCTTTTGGCCCGCTATTCCGATCAATTTTGCTAAATATAAATAACTATTCGCCTCAATCGATCGAAATATCTGACTCAAAACCTCACGCCCTCGCTACGACCCTCATTCTCAGACAAGCTCCTGGGAGTATGCAGGCGTTCCCACCAGTCTTTAGGCTTCAGTCGAACGCGTGTACCGCGTTTATTAGCCAGCCAGAGTGCGAGCTTGCGAAAGTTGCTGGTTGCCAGTTTAAACCACAGTCGGTCAAGCCAGCTATTACCACGATTGAAGGGGCATACTCGCATGCAAATAGCGCAATCAGTTTTAAGCTTGGCCCAATAGCCAAAACACTTCTCGCAATTGGCCGACCATTTCTTTACGCCGGTGATCGTGGATCGGTTTTCAACTGCGTCTGTCGGTTCACCGAAGGGCAGGGCTTTTGGAGGGCAGGCGTCTGCGCAACGGGTGCAACTTTCGCAGTATTGCCGCAGGCCCAATGGCCGGGGAGTATCAGTCAATAGCGGAAGGCTGGTAAATATTTTTGAAAAGCGAACTCTAGGACCGAACTCCGGGGTCAGGACCATTTGGTTCCGGCCGTATTCACCCAGACCCGCTTTGATCGCGTAGGGGATAACTAACGCGGTATCGTTCATCGAGGCAACGGCGTCAAAACCCAGGTTGCGGATGTAGGTTGCAAGTTGAATGACGATTGCCGTCTCGTGTGAATATTCCAGACCGGTTGAAGCGCCCGCCAAAGCCGAAGGGTAGGTGTCGACCAGCTCAGCATCCATTGCGTGGCCCATAACAATGACATGGCTTAAGCCATCCGGCAGGTCATTCGGTGCCGCTGTAAAGTCGCGAGTATCGACTCTGGACGAATAGTGCCATCTCGGGTCGATTTCGGTGATGCCTACCAGATCCGCACCAAACAATTTAGCCAGTCGTTTGATTTCAGCACTTTCTACCTCGGGGTTTTCTGCCCTGGTTTTGTCTTTTGCCACAGGCGTGTCGTAGCCGATGGGTGACTGAAAGCCCTCCCGCATACCTGAGTCGTTGCTGCGATTGGAAATGATATCCGACACCGCCCAGGCGGCATTGCGCAAAGCGAAATCTTTCTGCGAAAAACCAACACCGCGTCTAGGCGCAAACTCCATGCGGTAAGAATTGAAAAAACTATCGCTTTCTTTGGTTTTTATCGAGTCATCCCAAAAGGCGCGCGTGAACATATCGTCCAGCTGATTGAAGGGCTCGAATTCATCGGATACCTCAAAGCCCAGTGCCGCGTCGCTGGTGGCAAACTTCTGGTTGAGCTCGATGATTTCTTCTTTAGTCAATCCCGACGGATCGTTGCTGGGCCAACTCATAGGGATTTGTCTGCTCGCATGTCTGCTGGATTCTGATTACCATATCAAATTACTGGAAGACAGACACGATTGGCATGGCGTGAGGTTGTTTTCTGCTGCAGAAATCTGCCTTCACTGTTGTAAAAAATCAGGCGATATGCCGGTATTCTACCGGCCACGGCAGCCTTGCTTACTATTTCCTGGTGTTGCATAAAATTGCGGCCCGGAACCGCTGCGCTGCTTCTATAGCAGCATCGGAGGTGCGGCACTCATTTTTCCTGGATATCATTTTGAATGACTAGGCTCAATTCAGTAAAAACTCCGTGCAGCACATTTTATACTGCTCTATAAGCTCCTGGGCTCGAAACTTTATGTAACACAAGGGTAAAGTACTTCCAATATCAGCTCCTATTCTTTTCCCATAATCGCTATCGCTCATTTTGATGTGTTTCCAGGTGAGAATTTGAGATCTTGAATGTACGGATTCTGTAGCTAACTACATAGACCTCACTGTCTTTGTACTCTATTTGTTTTCCTTTCAGTCGGGTTGCGCTCAATCGGCATTTGCCTGAGTTCATTCGCATAAGTGGTGGCATTTGCCGAATTACTTTATGCTGCCGAAATGGCCCGTTTCGTTACCTGTAATGCGTCGCCACTGATCATGGCCGCGGTGATGTATCTTGTACTTCTCTGGCCTGCAGTGCGCCTGGCAAGGGGCTCGAACATAAACTCAGATCTTGATCAAAAGGACCACTAATGCGTGAAATAATAACCGCGGCACTGCAACTTGGCCCTATCCAGAAGGCTGAAAGCCGCGCCGATGTTGTCGCGCGCATGATCAGGCTTCTGGAGCAGGCGCACGGGGCCGGTGCAGGCTTTGCCGTATTTCCGGAGCTGGCCCTGACCACCTTTTTTCCGCGCTGGTACATGGAAGATCAGTCCGAGGTTGATCAATGGTTTGAGCGCGAGATGCCGGGGCCTGAAACCGCCCCACTTTTTGCCCGAGCCCGTGAGCTTAAAATCGCGATCAGCTTTGGCTATGCCGAGCTGACTCCTGAAGGGCAGCATTTCAACACCTCGATTCTGACTAACCGTGAAGGTGAAATAATTGGCAGGTACCGCAAGATCCATCTGCCAGGGCATGCAGAGTTTGATACCGAACGCGCTTTTCAGCACCTTGAAAAACGCTATTTTCTGCCGGGCGATCTGGGCTTTCCGGTGTGGCGCAATCTCGGCGGCATTATCGGTATGCTGATTTGCAACGACCGCCGCTGGCCAGAGGCCTACCGCGTCATGGCGTTGCAGGGTGTGGAGATGATCACGCTGGGTTTCAACACACCGTCTGTCAATTCGCAGATGGGTGACGAAGGTCTTGAAGACCGGTTGTTTCACCACCGACTCAGCTGCCAGGCAGGTGCTTATCAAAATGCCTCATGGGTGGTGGCTGTCGCCAAGGCTGGAGTGGAGGATGGCCATCCGCTGATCGGTGGTTCACTGATTATCGACCCCAATGGCAAAATCATGGCTGAAACCCAAACGGAAGAGGACGAGATGATTGTGCATTCGTGCGATCTGGATGCGTGCAATTTCGGCAAATCTACCATCTTTGATTTTAAACGCCACCGGCGCATTGAGCACTATGGGCTGATCACCGAGCGTACTGGTGCGCAACCGCCAGCCTGATGTTCGCAAATTTTTCGATATCGGTCGAACCGGTAAAGGACACTTTATAAATGCTGACTGAAAGCGCCGCGGGCGTTTATATAATCTCGGCTACGCCGTTCACTGAAGCCGGCGCTATCGACTACGCCAGTGCCGACCGGCTTGTGGAGTTCTATCTGCAGCGCGGTGTAACCGGTATGACCATTCTGGGTATGATGGGCGAAGCGCCGAAGCTTTCGACTGAAGAATCGTCAGCGTTTATGGCGCATATGTTAAAACGTGTTGCGGGCAGGGTGCCTGTGATCGTTGGAGTCTCGAACGCCGGTATAGCGAATATTGCGGCGTTGAGCCACGCCGCTATGGATCAGGGGGCAGCCGGTGTCATGATCGCGCCGCCGTCGGGCCTTGGTAGCGATGAAAAACACTATGGTTACTTTGCGCAATGTTTCGAGGCACTGGGGCCTGATGTGCCCGTCTGCCATCAGGATTTTCCGCTTTCGACTGGTGTCTATTTATCGGCTGAACTGTTTATCCGGATGGTTCGCGACTTTCCGCAGCTGGTGATGCTCAAGCACGAAGACTGGCCGGCGCTGAACAAGCTCAGTGCAATCCGCGCTGCTGGCGGACGGAGGGTATCGATACTCTGCGGCAATGGCGGGATTTTCCTGCCGGAGGAGATGGCACGCGGAGCAGATGGCGCAATGACGGGATTTGCTTTTCCAGAGATGCTGGTTGAGGTTGTGAACCTTTGCAACGAGGGTGCGCACGATGCGGCCAGCGATCTTTTCGATGCTTATCTTCCGCTGGTTCGGCTTGAACAGCAACCCGGCGCGGGTCTGGCGATACGCAAGGAGATCCTGTGCCGTCGCGGAGCGATGGACAGTAGTGCCGTGCGCCTACCAGGGCCTAGGCTAAGCGCTGAGGACCAGGCCGAGATAACGCGTCTGCTGGCGCGTTTGGATCGGCGTTTGAATGAACTGCAAAGAGGCTGAATAATGGCAACATTCGACACACTCATTACAGGCGGCACGGTTGCTAACACCTGTGCCACCTTCCGGGCAGATGTAGGGATCCGTGACGGCAAGATCGCTGCACTGGGTACCGACCTTGGCGACGCGCGTCAAACGTTCGACGCACGCGGCAAGTACGTGCTGCCCGGAGGCATTGAAACGCACTGTCATATTGCACAGGAGTCGGCAACCGGTGCAATGACAGCAGATGATTATTTCTCTGGCAGCGTTTCGGCAGCCTTCGGCGGTAACACCACCATTGTGCCCTTCGCCGCACAGCACCGGGGCCAGACAATCGCAGATGTGGTGCGCCAGTACGATGACCGTGCCGCGCCGAAATCAGTGCTCGACTATTCCTATCATCTGATCGTCACCGACCCGACCGACGTTGCCATCAACGAAGAGTTGCCCGCAGCGTTCGCACGCGGCATCACGTCATTCAAAGTTTTCATGACCTATGACAAGATGATTGTCTCGGACGAGCAGTTCCTCGACATCCTGGTTATGGCTCGCAACAACGGCGGGCTCACCATGGTGCATGCAGAAAACAATGCCATGATCAAATGGATGGTCGATCGCCTGATCGACCGCGGCTACGATGCACCTAGATATCATGCCGTCAGCCATCCGCGTGCCTCCGAGATTGAGGCCGTCAGACGTGGCATCGCGCTGGCTTCTTTCGTCGAAGCGCCTTTGCTGTTTGTGCACATCTCTACTGATGCCGGCGCCCGGGCAGTGGCAGAGGCTCGCATGGACGGACGCATGATCTTTGGCGAGACCTGCCCGCAATACATGTTCCTGACAGCCGACGATCTGGATCGTGAGGGCGCAGAGGGGGTGAAATTCTGTTGCTCGCCACCGCTGCGCGATTTACAGACGCAAACCGATATGTGGAGGCATCTGAACGCCGGCAGCTTGCAGCTTTACTCGTCAGACCATGCGCCCTACCGTTTTGACGCATCGGGCAAACTTTCGGCCGGAGACAACCCGCCGTTTAACCGGGTTGCTAATGGTCTGCCTGGTATAGAACTGCGCGCACCGCTGCTGTTTTCCGAAGGCGTGCAAAAAGGCCGAATCACGCTCGGCACCTTTGTCGCATTAACAGCGGCAAATGCCGCTGGAATTTTTGGCATGGACGACCGCAAAGGTTCTATCGCCATTGGCTACGACGCCGACATTGCCATATGGGATCCGCAAAAAGTAACCCGTGTCAGTGCGGCAGGCATGCACGACAATATGGACTATACGCCTTTCGACGGTATGGAGTTGCAGGGCTGGCCTGTTACCGTAATCAATCAAGGCCGCACTATTGTTGACGCTGGCGAGCTGAAGGCTGTGGCGGGGTCTGGTTCGTTTATCGCTCGCAAACCGTTCGACCCAACCGGTTTTCTACCACCGCGTGAACCGGAGATGGCCGAGGCAACCAATTTCGGTGCTAAGCTGTTTTAGGGATTATTGTTCTCGGACAGGCTATTTTATGAAAAAGATACTGGTAATAAACCCCAACTCTAACGAAGCTGTTACGCAGGGTTTGCGAGAGTGTCTTGCGCCGCTGCAGATACCCGGGCTGGTCGAAACTGAGTGCATGACACTCGCTGAAGGCCCGTTCGGTATAGAATCCAGACTGGACAGTGAAAGCGTTGTTCTGCCACTACGCCGTGTGGTGCTGGAGCGTGAAGATGCCGATGCCTATGTTATAGCCTGCTATTCCGACCCTGGTCTGGCGCTGTGCCGTGAAGCAACAGAGAAACCGGTTTTTGGTATTCAGGAAAGTGGATTGTTCTCGGCACTGCAGCGTGGCGAGCGAGTGGGCGTAGTAGCGCTGGGTCTGAAGTCTATCGCGCGTCACCTACCCTACATTCGAGCCCTGGGGCTGGAAAGTCGCCTCGCCGCAGAGCGCCCGTTGCACCTGTCTGTGGCGCAAAGTGAGGAAGCAGCGGCCTATCCCAGAATAGAAGAGGTTGCTCGTGCTCTGGTTGAGCAGGATATGGCTGATACAATTCTAGTGGGTTGTGCGGGCCTCGCGCGACATTGCGAAGCGCTGGAAAACGCACTGGGCATACCCGTTACGGAGCCAACTCAGGCGGCAGTGTCGCAAGCGCTAGGTGCCGTGTTACTTCGCTAGAGCCCGTACGAAGGGTAAATTAGCAAGACACCCATCCTAAATTCATTGGTGTTTAATCAGCAGGCTGCAAACCATACTATTAGCCATTAAGCGAGTGGCAATCACGTAAACACTATGACGAATCGACTATTCCAGGAAGCCGCAACAACTGTTGAGACGCTCGACGAACTTGCAAAGTTGGCGAACTACTCCTTCGTTGACACTCTTAATTGTGATCCTGATGCGAAAGCAGACGGTGCTGACCACGCGCCACGACAAGTCTTCACAGGCCACTATGTCCCTGTCGCTCCCACCGCAATCAAAGACCCTGTGTACGTCACGCACAGCAGGACCCTTTTTCGCGAGCTTGGCTTCGCCGACGAGATGGCGCTGTCGGACGACTTTGTGCGCATGTTTTCCGGCGACATCTCGCACGTGCCTGAACCGATGCGCAAGGTTGGTTGGGCTTGTGGGTACACGTTGTCTATCTTCGGCACGGAGTACTACCAGCAGTGCCCGTTTCAAACCGGTAACGGATATGGAGACGGTCGGGCGGTTTCTGTGCTTGAGGTGCTCATCAATGGTCAGTGCTGGGAGATGCAGCTGAAAGGTGGTGGGCCAACGCCATACTGCCGTGGGGCGGATGGTCGAGCTGTCCTGCGTTCGAGTGTCCGGGAGTTCCTGGCGCAGGAGCACATGCACGCGCTTGGAGTGCCAACGTCACGGTCCCTTAGTTTATACGTTTCTAAAACGGAGAAGGTCAGGCGGCCGTGGTACTCAGAGGGCTCGCGCTCGATGGATCCGGACATGCTGGTATCCGAAGCGGTCGCCGTCTCGACTCGTGTCGCGCCGTCGTTTATTCGGATAGGTCAGCTCGAACTCTTCGGTCGCCGTGCCCGCAAGAAGGAGCACCCTGAAGCGATGGAGGAACTTGAGAAAATTGTATTGCACTTGATTGATCGTGAGTACAGTGACGTCATCGATAAGACGCTAACCACGCCCGAGAAAGTGGTTTTACTTGCGCGCGAGTACCGCAGCCGCCTTACCTCGCTTGTGGCGAACTGGATCCGCGTGGGCTACTGCCAGGGCAATTTCAATAGTGACAACTGCGCGGCGGGTGGCTTCACACTCGACTACGGTCCCTTTGGATTCTGTGACGACTTCAACCCGGACTACCAGCCATGGGCGAGAGGCGGGCAGCACTTCTCATTTCTCAATCAGACAGTGGCAGCAGAACGCAACTTCCACATGTTTCTGACGGCGTTAGGGGTGTTGCTAAAATCGGATCAGGATTATCTGCGACAGCTTGAAGAGATAGGAAGTGGTTTTTCACTAGTGATGCAAGAGCAGATGGAGAAAATGTGGGCTGCCAAATTGGGGCTTGGTACTTTTCACGCTGCTTTGTTCAATGAGCTGGCATCGCTCATGGTGCAGACTCCTGTCGATTACACCATCTTCTTCCGCGAACTCTCAACGCTGCCTGACGACATTGGTCCGCTCAAAAAAAGCTTCTACAAGGGGCTGGAGCACACCGGGACTTTAAGGCACCTGACGTATGAGACAGACCCCGAAGGAATGGAAAAGCGGTGGTCAGAGTGGCTAAAAAAATGGAAATCGCTGATCGACAGCGCTGCGAGCGGAAATGCAACTCCGCTGCGCTCCCGTGAGGAGGTCTCCAGGCAGATGAAACTGGTCAATCCGAAATACAGTTTGCGAGGCTGGTTGGTTGTACCGGCCTATCAGCAAGCGGCCGAAGGGGACTACACTCTGGTTCGAGAGCTGCAGGAAGTTATGACGCAGCCTTACGCCGAGCAGTCGAAGGACGTGGAGGAGAAATACTATAGACTTAAACCATCTGAGTTCTTTGAGATCGGTGGATTGTCGCATTATAGCTGCTCGTCGTAATTGACCGAAAACCGTTCATTGTCGGGCAGACTCATGAGAGCCTGGCTTGTTGGGAGCCGCCCGTGCGGGGCTGCATGCAGGGTGCGTGGGGAGGGCTGGCTAGATACCAGCCCTCACCCTATTCAGCGCATTCTGACGCAAATTTCTGAATTTCGATTGCTGCCTGCTTTGGCTCAGATTGGAGTAGAAAATGCTGAGCGTTAAATTCTACTACTTTCACATCTGATTTTAAGGCGAGTATTTTTTTTAGATTTTTCTTCGGCACCACAAAGTCTTTTACTCCTCGAAAGTAAACTATTGGGACATTACATTCTCTTAGCGCCTGAGTGGCATCTACGTTAAATATTTCACTTATGCGCGCCGCGAGAACTGTTGGTGAGACTCTCTGAAGCTCGACGGAAATTGCCGAGATAAGTGATTGGTTCTCTTTTTTACTCAATGCCGATCTGATGCTGTATATGGGTTTTGCAAAAGAAAACCCGATGGACCAAGGTAGGTATTTACCAACTTTATAGTTAGGTGCAGAAACGAATGAAGCAACCAGAATAACCCCGATTAGTCCTGCTGGCCTTTTCTCAGAAATAAACAATGCGACAGGGCCTGAAAACGATTCACCAAGCAGTATGTACTGCCCTTTTATATTTTTAACTTCATTTAGAACCTGAGACGTTAACTCATTGTAGGATTTTGATATCTCGCACGGATAAGAAATAGCCAACACGTTGAACTCATCCTGGGTATATTTCAATAACGGATTAAACAATCCGGATGTGCCGTTGAGACCAGGCAACAATACTATTGTGATTTTCAATGTCTCTTTTCTCGTCTAGCGCCTAGCGAAGCGGCAATTGCTGCAGTCGACGTTTCCTAGTGAAACCCAGGTTCGTTCTTAATATTAGCAGGCGCGTGGGGATGCTTGCGAGTCTGGCTACGGCTCGGCACGTAGTAACCGCCCTGGTACAGACCCGTATGCCAGGTGATGTGGAAGAGGATAGAAACCCCTTCTTATCCGTTTTATGTGCTTTCTCCGCTATATCCCCTCAGTCTCCTGGTCGTTTGCTTTATTGAATAGTTTATTCATGCGTTTGGTGTTGAAATACGGTTAAATTAAATCAAGAACATCATTAACCTGGCTTGGCCCTAAAAAATACTCACGATCTTTAATCGCTTTCCAGCCATCTTTGTATGGAAACTGCGAATATGAGAGTAGCTGGAATATACCTTCTGAAGTGAGTGGTGAAATAATGGGTGCAGGTCTGTTAATTCTTGTGTGTGTATCTGTGGTTGATGAGCGTAAAATGCGATCATCACACCTGTGGGTTCACGAGCTAAGGGTGTCAGGCACGCGGTTCACTAAAAATACATTGCCGAAGTGAATTGCTGGTTCAGTCGAACAGAATGATTCGCAGATTATTACGGTTGAAGTTTTCTGTGGTGCTGCGAATTCAGTGAGTGAGCTCCCGGCATTACAAATATCTATTAACAAACAAAATTTCTGGACTCTTTATGCCTTATGGTTACGTCATTGCGCAAATTCATGTAACAGACCCGGAGACCTATGCGGAATATATAAAGCTGGTGTTACCAACAATCCAGCATTTTGGTGGAGAGTTCATCGTTCGAGGCGGGAAGTCTGAGAGTTTTGAGGGCATTCCGCCGGGTGACCGTAACGTGATTATTCGTTTTCCGAGCTATACCGCCGCACATGATTGGTATCATTCCAGTGAGTATGCCGATGCTAAAAAACTCCGAATGTCTGCATCAACCAGCGTGCAGACCATTGTTGAAGGGGTGTAATATTTCGAGGCAATGTGTGACTGCGACTGTCACTTGCTTTTATGGATGTGTGATCAGGCGTTCTGGAATTGGGGTTCGGGTGCTGCGGTAGTTTGCAGATGGGGGCCTGATTTCCAGGGAGCGTGATATAGTTAATTTATTGCCTTAACAACCTTATCAGAGCTTCACATGAAACTGTTAATTCAGACGTTAATTACCGCTACGGCGGCTTTGATCTTTGCTCAGCCGGTACTGGCGCATCATCCTCTTGGTGGCTTGCCTATGGAGTCCTTCAGCGATGGCTTGCTTTCCGGCCTTGGGCATCCGGTGCTGGGTTTTGATCACCTGTTTTTTATTCTGGTTGCGGGAATAATCGCGACGTATTCGGGTTACGGTAAAACTGCGCTGGTGGTGTTGATCAGTGGTGTGCTGGCGGGGGTTATGCTGAATGTACGGGGTGTCTTGTTGCCGGCTCCTGAGTTTCTGGTTGCTCTCTCGCTGATATTATTAGGTGGTATTGGCGTCTACGGGAAATCACTTGCGGTTTTGCCGTTGGTTGCGCTGTTCGGTGGCCTGGGGCTGTGTCACGGCTGGGCGTTTGGACAGACCATTGTGCAGCAGGAGCTGGTATCGCCGTCTGTGTTGTCCGGTTACCTTGCCGGTCTGGCAATTGTGCAATGGCTGCTTGGTGTTGGCAGTGGCAGTGTAGCGGTTAAACTATTCGGAATTCTATCGTCAACTGATCTTAGAGCGAGGCTTGCTTGTGCGATGGTGACTGGTGTGGGTGTTACCTATTTTTTTGAGCATGCAGAAAGTGTTGTATTCAGTGTTTTATAATGGCTTGAAGTGATCGGAAATTGAAGGTGTTCAGCTACCGCGACGTGACAGGGTAATGGCCAGTAGAATTACCCCAAGGGCAATATAGGCATTGGCTGTCAGGCGTTCGTGTAGAAAAACAGCACCAAGTAAAACCCCGACTAACGGAACCATGAAGTTTATCTGGCTAAGAAAAGATGCGCCCTGTCTGTCAATTATGACCAGGATCATCCAGGTTGCCAGCGCGGTCGGGAAAATGGCAAGCACGACAATTGACATCACTGGTACGAATGTCGGGCTAAGCTGCCATGGCTGATCTATAAGGAGACTTACCGGTAGTGCCATTAGTGTGCTGGAAATTAACAGTGCACAGATCATTGGGAGCTTTGGCAGTGTTACCAGCTTTCGTGTTAGGACTGCGTTAATCGCGTAGCATAATGCAGCGCATAGAATTGCCAGTTGACGAAATGTATCGTCGCCGATATTCGTTAACGTTGCTGGCCCCATTAAGATCACAATGCCCGCTATACCGCAGAATACACTTGCAACTTTCCAGCGGTTGAGTTTTTCATCGTCGGTGAAAATCTGCGCCAGTACCAGCGTTGATAGCGGCATTATTGCCATGAAAATGGCGGTCAGACCCGCTTCCACTTTGACTTGTCCCCAGCTAATAAGAAAAAAGGGGATGGCGTTACCGAAAGCGGCAGCCGCGATAATGTAACCCCAGATTGCACCTTTGGCTGGAAGGTTTTGCATTTTAATCTTAAGTAGTGCAAACATGATTACAGCCGCTAGCAGAAGGCGTGCGGCCACCAAAGTTGCGGGTGGTATGTCTGTGACGCTAATCCTGATAAAAATAAAGCTGCTGCCGAGTATGGCTGACAGGCTGACTAGCAGAAAGTAATCGTGAGCGGAAGGTCGCGAACGTAGCACTATAGATAAATCCTGATGGATGCAATCAGGTAGGTTACCGCTAATCCGTAATTGATACCGGTTTAATATGAGACTTACTTTTTGCTGGTTCAACCTAGTGTGGCGGCAAAAGAGCGTATGTCATCGACCATTAATTGTGGTTCTTCCATTGCGCCGAAGTGGCCGCCGCGCGGCATTTCTGTCCAGTGCTGTACGTTGTAGAGTCTTTCAACGTAACTGCGTGGCGGCCAGGCCAGCATCTCTTGCGGAAACAACGCGCAGGCGGTTGGTACTTCGACTCTTTTGCCGTCGGACGATAAGATGCGACCTCCTTCTTCGCGTCTGCCGTAGTAGATCCATGAGGCGGTGTTGAAGGTGCGTGTGGCTACGTATATAACAATATTGGTTAATAATTCATCTTTGCTGTGTGCACTTTCAATATCGTGGCCGACGGTGTCAGACCAGGAATTGAATTTTTCGATAATCCATGCGGCAACGCCAACGGGGCTGTCCATCATGCCGTAGCTCAGTGTTTGTGGTCGGGTTGCCTGCTGGGTGCGGTAACCGTCTTCCATGATCTGGTCCCGGTCGAATTGCTCAGACCATTCCTGTTCGGCCGTGCCTTGCGGGCCGTCGGCGTGGCGCATGGTTAATATATTGATATGAATTGCGCGACACGCGGGCGCATGGTCGAAACCCAGCCATGACGATATCGCACCGCCCCAGTCACCGCCCTGGGCGATGTAACTGTTGTAGCCAAGAACTCTGGTCATCAGTGAGTTGAATATGTCGGCCATTTTGCGTGGCCCCCATGGTCGCGGTGGGCGCGCTGAAAAACCAAACCCGGGTAATGACGGGGCGACCACGGTAAAGGCATCTTCAATGTTTCCACCGAACCGTTCAGGGTGTGCCAGCGGTTCGATGATGTTCATGAATTCGGCAACTGTACCCGGCCACCCGTGGCTGATAAGCAGAGGCTTTGGTGAAGGCCCGCTGCCTTTTTCGTGAATGAAATGGATATCGATGCCGTCGACATTGGCGGTGAACTGAGGGAAGCGATTCAGGGTTTTCTCGTGTTTTCGCCAGTCGAATTCAGTAGTCCAGTAGGCGGCAAGTTCTTTCATGTAGTCGAGGTTGGTACCGTAGTCCCAGCCGCCGTCGTCGGGCATTTCGTGCCATGGATAGGAGGCTACTTTTGCCCGAATATCAGATAGAGTCTGATCGGGGATAGCGATTTTGAATGGCGTGCAAGCGGTCATCTGCAATTCGATTAGTCAGTGGTGTGGATTAAATTAGGACAAAAATAGTTGAAATCGTCCAGAGACAGATGAGAGGTTTTAACGGGACAGAGTGTCTGGCTGGAATTCGTTCAGTATAATTTTTTCACTTCTTCGGCAATGATTCGAATCCCTTCTTCAAGCTTTTTGATCGGCACAAATGCGAAGCCCAGGCGAAAGCTGCGGCGGTTTACATTGAGATAGAAATTCTCGCCAACGTCAATTAGTACACCTCGCTCCCTGACGCGTTCTCCGAGTTCTGTCGCATCGAAGCCTTCTTTTCCGGTTAGCCAGAACGACGTGCCGCCAATAGTGCGTGATTGCTCCAGCATACCGAGGTGTCTGGTAATTGCTTCCTGCATGGCCAGCCATCTTTTTTTGTAGCGCCGCTCGATATTGCGCAGGTGCGAGTCGTAGTGACCGAGGCGAAAAAACAGCGCGACGACTTCCTGAACAATAGTAGGCGGGTGGCGCATCATTACGCCGCGAACGACTCTGGCCTGTTGAATGATATCCCGGTGGGCTACCATAAAACCCAGGCGAATACCCGGTGAAATGGTCTTCGACAGACTGCCGACGTAGATTACCCGATCATTGGTATCCAGCGATCTCAGCGACTGTGAGCGTGAGTTGAAATAGTTCATCTCGGCTTCGTAGTCGTCTTCGATAATAATAAAATCGTTAGTGTCTGCGGCATCAAGCAGTTCTTTTCGCCGTGCCTCGGACATAGTCACCATGGTCGGGAACTGATGGCCTGGCGTGGTAAATACCAGCTGACACTCGGGCGGGATTGCACCGGGTACAATGCCTTCGGCATCGATTGGTACACCGACCAGTTTGTTGCCAGTCAGCTGAAACGCATTGCGTGCGCCGAAAAACCCCGGGTCTTCAATGGCGATGCTGGTGTTTTTGTGGCTGAACATGGTGCCAATAATAAACAGCGCGTTCTGTGCGCCGAGGGTGATCAGAATCTGGTCTTCGTCGGCATAGATTCCACGTGAGCTGAGTAGCCGCTGGCGAAGCTGCTGCGTTAGTTGTGTGCTGTCGCTCTCGACTGAATCGTCGCGCCAGGCGGGCATTTGAGTCCGCCCCAGCGCCAGTCGGGTGCACTCGCGCCAGCTGTCAACAGGGAACAGGTTCGGATCGATCTGATTGTAGATGAACGGATACGGGTAGCTGGTCCAGTTGAGCGGGTTCTCTACCGGGATAAGATCCAGTGCGTCAAAATGAACAGGCGAGGGGGTGCTGGCAGCGGGGGTTACGGGGTCTTCTGCGGTTTTTTGAGCGGTGGGTGTCTGTGACAATGACATTGCGATAGGATTGACGAAATAGCCGGATCGATCCCTCGATACCAGCAGGCCGAGGTCGATCAGGCGGTTGTACGCTTCGAATACCGTGTTGCGGGAAACCCCGAGCTGATCGGCCAGTTCGCGGCACGAGGGCAGGCGGTTGTCAGGTGACAGGGCCTCTGTGGTTATCGCGGAACTGACCATTTCGCATATCTGATCGCGCAGTCCCAGGTCTGAGTTGCTCGGTAGCGTGAAGAATGTCGCGGTCACAAAATGCAGGGCTCCGGTGACTGGTGCGGCCAGATCGGGGTGAGCGCTGTGTTGCTCATCTGCACCAGCCGTGGTGTGTCGTGCTGCCATAGTCCGGCAGATAATCACGCTGTGTCAATACTGTCTGCATCTGTCCTCGACTTTCAAAGCATCTGTCACTTTCATTAGGGACAGCAATAGAGATAATGACCAGGGTGTTCACTCTTTAGCTGTTGTTCAGGAGATTCGGTTTATGAAAAAATACATGTCTTTAAAGATGCTGGCAGCCGCCACACTGATGACGGTCTTTGGTGTGGGTACGGCGCACGCCGAAAAGGTGCTCAAGCTCGGTACGGTCGGGCGTCTGGGTATGCCCATTGGCGATGCTATCGATCAGGCGCTGCTGCCCAAAGCGGCGGAATTGTCAGGCGGTAAAATCACCGTTGAACCGCATTATCGCGGCTCGTTGTGTGGTGAGCAAAAGTGCGGTGAACAGGCCAATCAGGGCTTGTTGCAGTTGTGGACCAGCTCTACCGCGAACTTTGGTAACTTTGGTACTGCGCTGTCAATTTTCGATCTGCCCTATATTTTTAAAGATATAGAATCTGCAGACAAAATCTCTGAAAGCTGGATGTCTGACGCCCAGTGCAAAGAAGCTGCTGAAACCACCGGGCATATCTGCTTTGTTGTTTATTCCAGTGGCGGTTTTCGCGAGATGGGCAATACGGTTCGACCGGTACATGTGCCGGACGACATAAAAGGTATCAAGTGGCGGGTAACAAAAAGCCCGATTGAATATACCTTGATCAAAAACTGGGGGGCGGTACCGGTACCCTATGACTGGACACAACTTTACCAGGGGCTGCAAACCGGTGTGGTCGAAGGACAATACGTTGCTATACCGTGGCAGCATATAGCCAAGCTGCATGAAGTCGCAAAGTACTACACGAAAATTGGCGGTTCGTGGTCAGGTAACCAGATATCTATGGATGTCAGTCAGTACAACCAGCTCAGCAGTGAAGAGCAGGAATGGGTTCAGGCTGCGACTAAAGAGTTCGGTAACACGGTTCGGGAGCTTGATCAGAAGTGGGTTGAAGATGGTATAGCCGCGATCAAGCAGGATATAAAAGAATGGTATATCCCGACTGAAGAAGAAATGGGGCTGTGGCGGCAAGGTGCTGTTGCTGCTTGGAAAAATGCCAAGGGTACTTATGATCCAGCGCTGGCAGAACGGGCACTGGCCGAGCAAGGGCTTGATGATTTCATCGCTACATTGAAAACAGCCGGCGCACTGTAAGCGCGCGGGTTGCTGTTTGCCTGCATTGCATCGCCGTTGCCGGGGGTGCAATGCAGGATTTGCGCATTGTTTATCTGCCCGCCTCCCGTTTATAGAAAATAGAATATAGAATATAGAATATAGAATATAGAACTATAAAAGGACGAGACTGGCGTTACCTGTCCTTCGTTTTCCCGGCACTAATACTCTTGCATACCCCACACGCTTACCATTACCGATTGAAGCCATGACAACCATGGTGGAGGTCAAAAGCCTGAGCAAACGCTTCGGGCAGCAGCTTGCTGTAGATAATATCTCGCTGTCGGTCGCGCGCGGTGAAGTGCTGGGCTTTCTCGGGCCGAATGGCTCTGGCAAGTCAACCACCATGAAGATGATCACGGGCTTTATTACGCCAACTCGTGGTTCGGTGTCTGTGGGTGGGGTTAATGTGCAGCACAACCCGATAGCCGCACAGCGTCAGATCGGCTATTTGCCTGAAGGGGCGCCAGTCTATGCAGAAACGCAGGTTCTGGCCTATCTGAAATTTATAGCTGAAATACGCGGGCTTGGAGGCGCTGCCGCTCGTGATGCGATTTCACGGGCAGCAGAACGCACAAACATTGAATCGGTGCTCTACCAATCGGTAGAGACACTCTCCAAGGGCTACAAGCGGCGGGTCGGTCTGGCGCAGGCGCTGTTGCATAATCCGCCGGTTTTGATACTCGACGAACCAACCGACGGGCTGGACCCCAATCAAAAATATGAAGTCAGGCAACTGATCGGACAAATTGCTGCAGACAAGGCGATTATTATTTCCACGCATATACTGGAGGAGGTCGATACGATCTGTAGTCGCGCAATTATTATTGCCAACGGGCGGGTGGTTGCCGATGGCACACCGGCAGAGCTTGAGCAACGCTCGCGTTATCACAATGCAGTGGCACTGACGCTTGCAGACACCGATGCCGACCCGGCCTGTAGTGAAATATCAGCGTTAGCGGCGGTTGAAGAAGTGCTTGTATCACCAACGCCTGATAACCAGCGCCAGCTGTTGGCAATTGCCAGCAACGGTGCGGACATTCTGTCTGAAATTGCGCCGATGGTACAAACCAGCGCGTGGACCACACAGCAGCTGGAACTAAAGCGTGGTCGGCTCGATGACGTATTTCGGGAGGTTACTACCGGGGGTGACCACGCTGTTATTGAATCGAGTCTGCCGGAGTGGCCTCAAAGCACAGTCGCTAAAACCGGCAGCAGCTGGCGGGCCGATGTGGTTACCATTTGCAAGCGGGAGTTATCCAGTTATTTCACCACACCGATAGCCTATGTTTTTATCGTTATTTTTCTAGCCACTCTGGGCGCTTTTACCTTTTTTCCTGGTGGTTTCTTTGAGCAGCGGCAGGCCACACTAGACAGCTTTTTCCAGTTTCATCCATGGCTGTATTTATTTTTAATTCCAGCCATAGCAATGCGCTTGTGGGCGGAAGAGCGCAAGAGTGGATCGATAGAGTTATTGCTGACATTACCGGTGAATACAGCCAGTGCGGTAATAGGGAAATTTACCGCTGCCTGGCTGGTTGCCGGTCTGGCTTTGCTTCTGACCTCTACTTTCTGGATTACTGTCAACTACCTGGGGTCGCCCGATAACGGCGTAATTGCCGCCGGCTATATCGGCAGTTTTTTTATGGCAGGTGGTTATCTGGCAATTGGCTCGTTCGTGTCGGCCGCTACGCGGAATCAGGTGATTGCCTTTATAGTTTCCGCCGCTCTGTGCTTTATATTTACAGCCAGCGGGCTTGGAGTTGTACTGGACTTTTTCTCCGGATGGGCGCCTCAGTCGGTTTTGGTCAGTGTGGCGAATTTCAGTTTTCTGGAGCACTTTAAAGGTATATCACGCGGCCTGATTCAATTGCAGGATCTGGTGTTTTTCCTTTCGACGATTGTATTTTTTTTATTTGCTACGGTGGTGACCGTCGAGCTTAAAAAGAATGCCTGAATTCAACGCTCTGGAATTCATGATGTTGTGGCGTAAAGCGCCAGAGCGGAAAAGCTGTTGAACATGCAAACCGGAGTGATCTCGGGCATAGGGCTGATAGCCGCCGCCATAATCTATATAGGGCTGAATACGCTGGTCAGTGTAATGGCCCCGGTCAATCGTCTGGATGTTACGCAGGAACGGCTGTTCACGTTATCTGATGGCAGCCGCCGCACACTGGAAAATATAGATGAACCATTGCATGCGTATTTCTTTTTCTCTGAGGCGCTGGGTCGGGAAGTTCCGTTTTATGGCGCGTACAGTCGACAGGTGAAATCTCTGCTTACAGTAATAGCCTCCGCTTCAGACGGCCGACTGATCCTGCATGAATACAATCCTGAGCCTTTCAGCGAACTGGCGGATCGGGCGGTGGCCTATGGTATTCAGGGGGTTCCGTTGGATCAGGGTGGTGAGCTTGCCTACTTCGGGCTGGCTGTTGCCAATACCGTTGATGAAATAGAGACGATTGCGTTTTTCCAGCCTGAACGCGAAGCGTTGCTGGAATACGATATCATGCGCATTGTTGATGTCTTGTCTAATCCGGAGCCTGTGGTGATCGGGGTGCTGGGTTCCCTGCCTGTAATGGGTGATATGCAGGCGCAAATGCAGGGCGGTGTGATGGTGCCGTGGGCAATTGCCACGGAGCTTAGAAGCCAGTTTGAACTCATTAATCTGCCGGAAGCTTTTGACGAATTACCGGATAAAATTAATCTGCTGATGGTGGTGCATCCACAGGCTATGACACCACGTTCTATCTACCAGCTGGAGCAGTTTCTGTTTCGTGGCGGGCGTGCGATTATTTTTGTTGATCCGAAAGCCGAATCGGATCTAAATATCAGTCCGGATCGCGCCTCGACATCGGTTGCCGGCCTTAAGCCGCTGCTGCAGCAGTGGGGTATTTCCGTTGAGGCGGACAAACTGGTGGCTGATCGATCAATGGCGTTGAGAATTAATGCGGGCACTGCAGCACAGCCGGTGCCGGCTGAATACGTATTGTGGCTTGCAGCGAACGAAGAACATCTGGCGGCCGATGATCCGGTCACCAGCCAGTTGGCGGTGGTAAATCTGGCGACTGCCGGTTCTATACAGCAGAGCGGAAACTCACCGCTTTCGTTGCAGCCTTTGATCTTTACCGGTGAAAATTCCAGCCGCATTCACGTGGATAAGGCAGGCGGTTTGCGACCCGATATTATTGGCCTGCTCAATAGCTTTGAAGCGGACGATAAAAAATATGTTATTGCCGCGCGGTTGTCCGGTGAGGTGACAACGGCGTTTCCGGACGGGCCACCGGCCCGTGCTGTAGAAAGCAATACAAGCAACAATAAAGTAATGCGGACAGAAGGGCCGGTCAATCTGGTTCTGGTGGCCGATACGGACTTGCTCGATGAAAGATTCTGGTTGCGAAAGCAGCAGTTCTTCGGTCGTGAGGTTGCAGAGAAAATTGCCGGTAACGCCGATTTTGTACTCAACGCTATAGAGCAACTGTCCGGCAGCGCGGCACTTGTGGATATTCGATCGCGCGGGGTTTCGCAGCGCGCTTTTGAAAAGGTGATCGAGTTGGAGCGGCAGGCAGAAATTCGGCTGCAGGATTCAGAGCGTGAGTTACAGGCAAAGTTAAAGCAGGCTCAGGATAAAATAGCCGCACTTCAAGGGGTGGAAACGGTAAAAGACCCGACCAGTGGCGAACTCACTGTGAACGTTTCTCTAACTGATCAGCAGCGACAGCAGGTGGAAGCGATCAGGCGCGAGATGCTTGAGATCCGTCAGCAACTGCGCACGGTGCAGCGAAAATTACGCGAAGATGTAGAGCGACTGGAAACCCGGCTGGAGTTCTTTAATATTGGCTTGATGCCGATACTGGTGCTGCTGATAGCCGTACTGCTTGCCGTGGTGCGCTATGTTACCCGGCCGGTGCACCGTGACAAGGTACCACGCGGGATGGCCGGTTAGATGCCATCACGCGGGCTAGTATGTATTTGTGCTGCTGCACTGGCAGTGGCGGTGGCCTGCTTTTATGCAATTGATAAGCGCATTCAGTATATAGCGCCTCAGACCCGTGCAGGGAGCCCGGTTTTTCCGGAACTTGCCGGTGCTGTTTCAGAGGTTACACATATCGAAATTACTCGAAACGGCAGGCACTTCGTTTTGCAGCGTCAGGGTGGGCACTGGCAAAATATGGCGCTGGCGGGTTACCCGGCAATTAGCGCTCACGTGGACTCCCTGATTACATCGCTTGCCGGTTTAACTTATATTAGTGCCAAAACAACGCGCCCGTCGCTCTATGCCAGACTGCAGGTGGAAGACCCCGTGCTCGGTGCCGCTTCAACGCGGTGCGTATTAAAAACTGCAGATGGTGTTGAATTAGCAAGCCTGATCGCGGGTAGAGTAAGCGACAACCGCATAGCGCCGGGGCGCCAGGGTGTCTATATACGGTTGCCCGATGACGAGCGCAGCTGGCTGGCTGAAGGCGTTCTGGATATTGCTCGTGATGCGGTTCAGTGGTCGGCCCGCGAGGTTGTAAATATTGATGCGGGTTTGATAACAGCGCTCAGGGTTCAGCAAAGTGATGGTCACAGGATCGCCCTTGAGAAATCCGGTACACGAATGACTTTAAGTAATTTACCCGCAGACTCTGTGGTTCGGAATCAGTATCAAATTGACTATATGAGCGGTTTGCTGGAAAGTGTCACCTTCACCGATGTAAGACCTGCGGCAATAGATCGCCCGGTTAAAACATCGGCCTATCGTGCAGAGGTAATCACAGACACCGGGTTAATGCTGGAAATACAGGTTGATGAGGTAGCTGACGATGGCTCAGCCTGGGTGCGTTTTATGGCTCGGGCGGCGCTGGAATCTATAAGTGACGATTCGCAGCAACAAATCGACCGGTTAAACTCGGCGTTAAAGGGGTGGAGCGTCAGGCTGCCCCGCAAATTTGCCGACAGGCTCGCAATCAGGCTTGATGACATCATCGAGCTCAAAACAAATGAAAGGCTTACTCAATAATGGAAAGTATTGTCCTGCTGGTATTGCTGATCATACTAATATTGCTGGGTGCCCCGGTCGGCTTTACGCTTATTCTTCTGCCGACGGTTTATATACTCATTACCGATGCTGCGCCGCTGATTCTCATTCCCGGGCAAATGTTCAGTGCCATCGATTCGGTGCCGCTTACAGCAATTCCCTTTTTTATGCTTACCGGCGAGCTGATGACCAGCGCCACGATCACTGATCGACTGGTCGATCTCAGTCAGCGCCTGATTGGCCGTATGCGCGGCAGTATGGCGCAGGCCAATGTGCTGGTCAGTATGTTTTTTGCCGGTATGAACGGCTCCGTGGTAGCAGATACTGCAACGGTCGGCTCACTCATGGTGCCGGCGATGAAACGCGCGGGTTATCCGGCCTCCTTTGCTGCAGGTATTACGGCGGTCAGCTCCACGATTGGTGGCATCATTCCGCCCAGTATTATGATGATCGTACTTGCCAACGCAGGTGGTATATCGGTTGGTGCTTTGTTCGCAGGCGGTATTGTGCCTGGTATTTTGATTGGCGCTCTACTGATGTTAATAAATTATTACCTTGCCCGAAAGCACAACTACGAGCGTAGTCAGGAGCCGTTTAGCTGGCGTGCCGTGGGACGCGCCGGCTCGCGCGCTTCTTTCGCGTTGCTGATTCCGGTGGTGCTGGTTGGTTCGGTGGTCGGTGGCATTGCCGGAGTCGTAGAGGCAGGTGCTTTAACCGCGACGATTGCCTTGCTGGTCGGTTTATTTGTCTATCGCACCATTACCTGGGATAACTGCAAAGGTGCATTTGTAAGGGCTTTTCGCAATAGCGCCACGGTATTTATTATTATTGCCGCGTCCGGGCCGTTCAGCTGGTTGCTAACATCACTGGGCGCAATTACCGAGCTGGAGCAATGGCTGCTAAGCTTCTCTCACAACCCTCTGGTGTTTGCGCTGGTGCTGGTTACCTTTATCTACCTGCTCGGCATGGTGATGGATTCAGCGGCCAATATTATTGTTGTCGGCCCGGTTATCGTTGATGTGATGGTAAAAGCCGGGTATCCCGATGTCCAGGCAGCGCTGGTGTGTGTGGTCGGTTTTCTGATCGGTTCCGTCACACCGCCGCTGGGAGTCGCCTATTTTACTGCAGCGTCAATTGCCAAGGCCAGTCTTGAAAGTGTAGCGGTGGCTATGTTGCCTTATCTGGCCGCTCTATTTGTATTGTTGTTTATGCTCGTTGTCATTCCGCAATTCACTATGTGGCTGCCAATGCTGATGGGCTTTTCAAGCTAGGAAAATTCTGTGACTAGGTTTTTTGTGCTGCTGGATTTATGGGTGCGCAAAGCGCTGACCTTTTTTTGCGCTTTAATGCTGTTATTGATGGTCTGCTTTACGGTGTATACCGTTGTCATGCGCTATGTGTTTGAAAACCCGCCGGTCTGGGGTGATCTGCTCACTGTGCTGAGTAATATCTGGCTGGTGTTTATTGCACTGGCGCTAACCGTCAGAGAAAAACAGCATATCGCGCTCAATCTGATCTACTCACGCCTGCCTCCGGCGGCGGGGTTTGCCATACAGCAATTCTGGACATTCGTTATCTGCCTGTTGGGCGTGGTGATTTGCTACTACGGAATAGAAATGGTGTCTAAGATGGGAGGTAAATACTGGGAAATGTGGCACTTCGCGTGGGAGGAGGGCAAGCTCGTATTCAAGCCCAATTACATGCCCAAAAAGTACGCCGTGATGATTATGCCATTGGCAGGAGCGATGGTGAGTATTGCAGCATTGGTCGCTATTCTCGAAGATACAGTGCGCTTCAGGCAAGGGAGGTTTGAAGTGGCTGGCGGGACTGGAGCACCGGCGGCAGAATAATGCTGCTTATAGATCAGTCACGAAGTCTGATATCCGCCCATAGTGCCTTATTATCTGACCCGTTTACCGACAGCTCTCAGTGCCTATTTTACGTCGGAACCACGAGGCTTGAAAAGATCACAAGTAGTCACTATA
Source organism: Chromatiales bacterium (ex Bugula neritina AB1) (assembly GCA_001730015.1). Taxonomy (GTDB): domain Bacteria; phylum Pseudomonadota; class Gammaproteobacteria; order Granulosicoccales; family Granulosicoccaceae. The sequence continues at coordinate 54,835 of MDLA01000097.1, forward strand.
GTCTAGCTAATCTAGACATTTGGAGATTTGTGGATGAAATGGCAATTAGCCGAGGCAAAAAATCGCCTAAGTGAGGTGGTGAATCGAGCGTTGGTGGAGGGGCCACAGCGAATCACAAGGCGTAACGATGTCGTTCTCGTTATCTCTGAAGCAGATTACCAATCTGCTACTGGCAAAAGGCAAAGGTTCTGTGAGTACCTGAGCTCAGCAAATTTTGAGGGCCTGGATCTGGAGCGGGATGGCACATCTCTGCGTGAAGTCAATTTATGAGGGTGCTGCTGGATACTTGTGTGTTATCGGAATTGAATCGACTGCAGGGTTCAGAGAATGTTCGTCGCCAAGTGATGCAGATTGCAGATGAAGATGCTTTTATTAGTGCGGTAACCATAGGAGAAATCGCCAAAGGAGTAGCGTTGCTAGATGCTGGTGATCGACAGCAGCAACTTCAGTCATGGTTGAATGGGCTTGAATCTCAATATTCAGATCACATTTTGGGCTTCGACTCGCATATAGCCCGTATCTGGGGAGAGCTTACCGCGCGCGCCCAATGTATTGGCCGAGTTGTTCAAGCTGCGGACGGTATCATTGCAGCTACCGCTATCCGCCATGGCTGTCATGTAATGACTCGAAACGTATCTGACTTCGAACCTACCGGCGTTCTGATAATAAATCCGTGGTAGGTCCTGATGCATAGATGCGGTTCTTCTTATCGTTCTATATGCTCTAAACTTTTCAACATCTATTCCGGATTACTAGACTCGAGCACACCTTCACTGAGTGGCTTTTGAAACTCGTTCTCTGTTGATTGTTTGAGTCGGAGCGCGTGGGGGCTTTGACCGTTACTCTGGTCAGTCGCGAAGTCTGATATCCGCCCACAGCGCCTTATGATCTGACCCGTTTACCGAAACCGTATCGAGAGAAACTACATCGATAGATTGATTAACGATAATATGGTCAATCGGGATTTGCAGGGGCGATATAGGGTTCGGCCATGTTGGCTTAACACCAAAGCCTCTGCGTGCATCATAGAGATTACCGAAATCCATAAACTTTTTAAAATGTGTGGACCACGGCGTCGTGTTGAGATCGCCGAGGATTAGCAGCGGCTCGCTTATGGGGCGTGCATAGTTTGCGAGGTTTTGAAGGTGCTTGTTTCTGTCGTTGTACAGGGCATTTGAAATTGGTGGTTTGGTATGCACCCCAAGTACGCGAATTTCAGTGCCACTGGCTGACAGGGTTGCGTTTATTTCAGGAGGCGTGGTATTGACTGGTGGCATGGCAAGTTCAACCAGTGGTAGTTTGCTGTACATGGCAATACCGAACGGACTGTTGAGTGGCTTAGCTATTTGATAGGGATAGCGGCCGGTAAGTCTGACCAGTGCACTGTGCCATGCGGGAGTGTATTCCTGAAACACAATGAGATCCGGGTCGAGCGCAGTGATTTGCTTGATGTAGCTTTCAAAGGCTGTATTCGATGCAAGCAAATTGCTGCTCATTACGCGGATTACTGTGTTATCTGACGCTATTACGTTACGCTTGCCATACAGTGATTGCGCAACCTCGGTTCCGTGAACAGCCAGAATGGCAATTGCTATTACGGTGGATAGATAGGATCTGGTGATCAGCGACAGTACCAGTAATACCACGCCGCCAATAAGGTACTGCACTCTGAAATTTGCAATTAGATCGAATATCAGATGGTGGGAACTCAGTTGGGCGAGCACGCTGAGCAGCGCTGCCAGCGCTGATGCGCGCACAATAAATTTTGCTTGTTTCAATTTATTATTCGTGTGTTTGGTTTGCTTCTGCGAGTGTATCGGGAATGGTTAATCCGGGGGCTCGATTGCTTCAGGTTTTATTTTTGACCAGAGGACCGTAATTTACTGATCCGCAATGCCCGGGCTCGGTTGAGCTATAATGGATTTAAATTCTGATTGTACATAGATTAAGGCTGCCTTTTTTAATTGCAGGTTACTACCGTAATTACAGGAATATAACGCTGAATTACAGAAAGCAATTTCTCACTGCTATTTCCGCCTCCGGTATTGAGGTCGATATCGCCCGTTGCGCGATGATAATTGCCGGTGAGTTTCAACCCGGGCTTTCTGTAGTAGAGGAACTTGGGAAAATTGACCGGTTTGTGCAGGATGCAGAATCCTATCCGGTTGTCGATGCAGAGTCGCTGGTTGAATTTATGGCCGGGGAGCAGAACTTCAGTGGTAACAGCAATCAGTATTATAGTGTTTCGAATAGTCTATTGAATCAGGTTCTGGCCACGAAAAAGGGTATTCCTATTACAATTGCTGTGGTTTACCTTGCCATTGTGGAGCGGCTGAGCGGTGCTATGCGGGCGGAAGGGATCAGTTTTCCCGGTCACTTTCTGGTGCGTATAGATGCGGGTTCAGGCGAGCAGTTGATTGATCCGTTTGCCGGGCAATTGGTCAGCCGCGACGAATGCTATCAGATACTCGCCGGACTGTATGGTAGGGAAGTCGAGCCTAATGATCGCTTTTTTAACCGTGCCGGTTCACGGCAGATATTAAGGCGCATACTAGAAAATTTGAAAGTTATCCATAGTCAGACTGGTGATGCAAAAGGTGTTCTGACTTGCCTCGATTACCAGCTGATGCTGTACCCTGACGATGAAGAATTACTACAGCAACAGCAGAATCTGCTTGATCATCTGCGTGAAAATGACGGCAGTCACTATGATGAATCACCCCGATTGCATTAGCTGTTAACTGCATTAGCGGAGCTGGCTGTCTTTGCTGCCGCGTCGATTAAATGAATTCAGACTTGCGCTTTCATCATGAGCTGTCTGGCAGTTTACGCACAGCCGTACGCCACGCACAGCTTCACGTCGCCCTTGCGGTATTTCTTTGTCGCATTCTTCGCAGTTTAAAAGGCTCTCGCCGCTAGGCAGCAGATCGCGTGCTTTTTTTACCGCGTCCTGTACGCTTGCGTCTATCTGATCCTGTACTGCGCCGTCGCGTGACCATCCTCCGGCCATGTTATTCCTGTTTAGTCAGTTTAATTATTAACGTGAGTATAGAACAGTCGATGCAGCTACCATTATTTTTTGAGGTGTACATGATGATCAATCGGTGAGCTGGTAGAGCGGATGGCTGGAGTTAATGCGGGCTCACTACTGTTACTCTGCCAGATGTGACCAGCCGCGATACGCTGCCAGATGATCGGGAATATTGTGCACTCGTAGAATATCTACACCCTGCTGGCACAGCTGCATTGCCGAGCCTATGGTGGTCATATCGCGCTCATGTGTGCCAGGGCCGGCGAATGATTTCATGAAGGATTTGCGCGAATGCCCCATCAGCAGACGCAGGCCGTACTGGCGCAGACTACCGGCATTTTGCAGTATTTTTAATGATTGCAGTGGGTTTTTTCCGAAACCGATTCCAGGATCAACAATGATTTTGTGCAGGCCAATGCCGGCTTTGTCCCAGCGCTCGATGCTGGTTTCTATCCAGCGCCCGACTTCTGCTACCGGATCGACGTCGGGGCCGAAAGTCACGTTAGAATCGGCAGGTACGCTGAGGCTGTGCATAGCTATCCACTCGCAATCACTGCTGGCTGCCAGCTCCAGCATTCCGGGTGAGGTCAGTCCGGTGACGTCATTGATGAAGTGAACATTGCTGTCTATAGCGCGTCTGGCAATGGCCGGGTTTCGCGTGTCGACACTAACCTGCGGGCGCAGTACGTCGCTTTGCCATTTATCGTTGATTGCTGTTAGTACCGGGCCGATACGCGCCCATTCGGTATCTGTGTCGATGGTGTCTGCGCCCGGGCGGGTAGACTCTCCGCCAATGTCCAGGATGTTGGCACCGTGATTAACCATGGTCTCTATGGAGCTGATTGAGTTTTGCAGCTTGTGGTTCCTGCCGCCATCGGAGAAGGAGTCCGGGGTGATGTTTAAAATGCCCATCCATTGTGGAATGTGGTGTGGCAGAGTCAGTGACCATTGCAACAGTGTTTTATCGCCGTTGCCGGGTATTTTCAGGGTGGGGGCCAGCGCGATCATCGGGGTCAGTACAAAGTGCCGTTTGTGCAGATCGCGGTGAGGTATTGTTAAGGTTTTTGTCTGAATGACCTCGTCGCCCCAGAGCAGGATATCGATGTCCATCGGTCGGGGTGACCAGCGTGATTTATTGTCTCTGCCAAGTAAATTCTGGATTTCCGCTATATGATTTCGCAGTTGCTCCGGTGTGTGGTCTGTCTCACAGTGGATTGCCATATTAAAAAAAGGCTGGTTCCACTCCCATGGAGCATCGTCCGGTAGCAGCGCTGGGGTTTCTATGACAGGTGAAGCCCGCAGCAGAGTAACCCCGCGGTTTTGTAGTTCCGCAATTGCACGGCGCAGATTTTCTTTGCGGTCGCCAAGGTTGGAACCCAGACCGAGATAGATCTTCATCGCGTAAAACTCTCCAGTGTAGTGTGGTTCATGCCAGGCGCGGACGATTAAGCGGCAATATTATTACCTATTGCTAACGTTTGCCAGATACCGCTCTAGTGCTTCAGTGTGAATATCAGGCATTCAGTGCCGTTGTACGCTGCTTACTGGCTGATGTGTTGAATCAATGAAATACAATTTCGCTCAATACCGGCCTGATGAAGTGCGGAAAGGTGGCTGCTGACAGCTGGTCAGATCGGTTAGTATCTATGAGTACTGAAACCCGCAACCGGTGTGCCCCGTGAACGATAAAATGAACAAACAGTGGCTGTTGGCCCAACGCCCGACCGGACTGTTTACCCCGCAGGACTTCGAGCTGAAGGAAGTAATAATCCCGGAGCTGACTGATGAGCAGTTTCTGGTGCGTGTAATTTATCTGTCGCTTGATCCAGCCCAGCGGATGTGGGCGCAAATGGATACTTACCTGCCCGCGGTTGCCAAGGGCGAGGTGATGCGCTGCCTCGGTATGGGAGTGGTGATCAAAAGCCGCAGTCCTGCATTCAAGGAAGGTGATGTCGTCCAGGGCATGACCGGCTGGCAAACCCATGTGATTACTGATGGACGTGGTTATTCGCAGGTGCCTGCGAAAAGTGGTTTGCCACTACCGGTCTATCTGGGGCCGCTTGGCATGACTGGTATCACTGCCTATTTTGGCTTGCTGGAAGTCGGGAAGCCTGAAAACGGCGAGACATTACTGGTATCGGCCGCAGCGGGTGCTGTCGGTTCGGTCGTGTGCCAGATCGGTAAAATTAAGGGGTTGCGTGTTGTCGGGCTGGCTGGAACCGCCGAAAAGTGCCGCTGGCTGAAAAACGAGCTCGGCATTGATGAGGCGATAAACTACCGCGACGCCAATGCCTATGCGCAACTCAAAACAGCCTGCCCGAAAGGTATAGATATCTGCTTTGAAAATGTTGGTGGAAAGTCGCTTGATATGGCGCTGGGCCTGCTTAATGTCGGGGCTCGTGTGCCCCTGTGTGGCTATATCTCGGAGTATGCCAGTTCAGAACCCGGACCCGGTGTTCACAATCTGGCGGCGCTGATTTCAAAGCGAGCGAAAATAGAGGGTTTTCTGGTACTGGATTATGTTCACCGCAGTCGGGATGCATTGAGTGACCTGGGCAAGTGGCTGATGGATGGCCGGCTAAAGTACAACATGGATATCAACGAAGGGTTTGAGTCGCTGCCAGAGGTAATCAATAAGTTATTTGAAGGCAAAAATACCGGTAAGCTGCTTATGCAAATCAGCGCTGAGCCGGAATAGTGATTGTATTGTTTATTCAGTTGATAACTACGATTTCCAGGCCTGATTTATAAACCCGTGTCCGATGAAACGCAGCTAAACAGGCAAGCCATACTCGAAGGGCAGATCACCCAGTTGGCTGAGAGCAAGTCGAGCACTATTCGATTAATGCCTGATGACGTACGGGCTCGCGCTATTGCAGAAACTCTGTCGCAAGCGCCCTCTTTAGATGAGGTGTGGATTTACGCGTATGGTTCGCTTTTATGGAACCCGGCCATTCATGTTGCGGACACTATAAAATGTACGGTTGACGGGTATCACCGGAGTTTCTGCTTCTGGACGGTACTTGGTCGCGGGTGCGAGGAAAACCCCGGGTTGATGATGGGGCTTGAGCCGGGTGGGTCCAGTAACGGCCTTGCTTACCGTATTGATGCACAGGTGCTCGATACCGAGATGGATATACTGTTTAGGCGTGAGATGATGTCCTATGTGTATCAACCCACCTGGGTGGAAGCACGTTTAGCAGAGCAGCCGGATAAATCCATTAAGGTGCTGGCGTTTGTTGTTGACCCGGAACACGAGCGTTTTTGCGGTGGTCTGGATGAAGCAACACTAATCAGGCATATAGCAACCGCCGCCGGGCCGTTTGGTCGCAATTGCGATTACCTGTTCCAGCTGATGGAAAATCTAAATGAACTCGGGTTCACCGATGAGGCGATGGCTGAGCTGGAAATGAAAGTGAAACAGTATCAAGAGGCGCAGGCAAATAGTTGAGTGAATTATTATTCAGTGGTCAGAAGGCTGTGTTTCCAGTTAGTGGTGTAACTCTGTCAGCTCGCAGTAAATAGTTATTTCTGTGTCATCAACAGTTAAATCTTTTCGAAATCTGGCTGGCGTTTTGTCTGTGCAAGGCTGCGAAGTACTTGCTGAATCATTCAAGGTTTACACGACGCTGTTAAAAATAATGGTGCCGGTACTTATTCTGGTAAAGGTGCTGGAGGAATTGGGGCTGGTTGTATTTATCGGCAACACTTTGCAGCCACTAATGGGCTTGCTTGGTCTGCCAGAGGCGATGAGCGTAGTCTGGGCTGCAACGCTGTTTACCAATATCTATACAGGCGTACTGGTATTTTTATCCATTGCAGCGGAGCAGCCCATGACTGTTGCGCAGGTTACTGTGCTTGGAGCGATTCTGCTGATGAGCCACTCTATACCGGTTGAAGGCGCAGTTGCCCGACGAGCAGGGGTGCCGTGGTGGCTGACCGTGCTGCTGCGTGTAGGCGGGGCGTTTGTTCTGGGTGGTATTTTAAACCTGCTATATAGCAAATCCGGCTACCTGCAGGAATCGAATGTACTGATGTGGAATCCGCCGCCTGTAGAGGCGAGTTTGTCCAGTTGGGCAATAAATCAGTTTTTTGCTCTGGTGTCGGTATTTTTTATCATACTTTTTCTTATCGTTTTCCTGCGGATTATTCGCGCGCTTGGTATTGAACGCGTGTTAACTGTAGCTGTGGTGCCGGTGTTGAGAGTGATTGGTGTTAGCCGGAAGGCGGCGAATATTATTATTATCGGGCTGACGCTGGGTTTGAGTTTTGGTGCGGGCTTGTTGATACGGGATATTGAGTCAGGGAGTATGGAGATGCGTGATGCGTTTCTGGCTGTTTGCTTTCTGGGGGTTTGTCACAGCCTGATCGACGATACGATACTGGTCATGCTGCTAGGGGCTCATTTGTCCGGTGTGTTGTGGGCAAGAGTTATTTTCGCCTTGCTGCTGATGGCGGTGGTGTCGCGCGTGTGGGCTGGGAAATATCAATAAATTCTGCCTGAACTAAAGTCAAAAGTAATCAGGGGCTTCGGGTAAAGCACCAGTGTTAAGGCTCAAAAAAATAGCGTGCTTTGTGCTATTGCCGCGACCGTGTAAAAGCCGAACCTTCTGTACCCACGTATTTCATGAAATTACGGACCAGAACCGCTGTGCTGCATCTATAGCAGCATCTAACCCGCATTATTCATGAGGTGGCGAGGATATCGCGCCGACCTGATCTATTCACAGCAAGGGATTTCACAGTGGATTTTCTTCTCGCGTCGAATACTTACTGATATTTGCAAGAGAAAAAATTCTCTGTGGAATCAAAGATCAAGTGAGATTCCGTCAATCCCGTGAATAATGCGGGCTAAGGCGCTGTATTCATTTTTCCTGAATATCACTTAGAATGACCAGGCTCAATCCAGTAAAAAATGCGTGCAGCGCCTTTTATACCGCTCTATAAGCTTCTGAACTCGAAATTTAATGCAGCACCAGGGTTCAGATTCAAATTTCAGAGTGTGTAAATGCTCAACGGCGGGTATTGTAAAAGGGTAGCTATCGTAGCTCTCGATTTTAAATTTTTTCAATGATTTTTCTTTCAGATACAGGAAAGTGTTCACTTCAGTATCCATAGAAGCGGTTGCAATCTGCCTGATTCGCGCAGTCCAGAGTTATATGCTGTGATAGTAGTAATTTCATTGATCCAGTGTGTGGAATTTACTATTTTTCCGGCAAGGTACGCCTACCAGTTATGCTTGTATTTTTCCATAAACCGTCGCAATTCGTTTAGCCTGGACAGCGTTGCCTTTTCACCAAAGCCAATTCGAAAATAATTATTGTAGTCGCTGGTGTCATCGGTAAAACAGTAGCTGGGTTTGATCGAAATGCCTTCCCGAGCCAATCGTTCACCCAACTCTGTTGAAGTGAGCGGCCCTTTAAAATTTACAAATGCCACTGTGCTTGCTGTTGGTCGAACCCAATCGAAATAATCCTGGTAATCAAGCATGAATTGATCAAGCAACAACAGATTTTCCTTTGCTATATGAAGGTTCCTCTTTAGAATGGCGCTGCCCGATCTCAGTGTCATGATGGCTTGTAATTCACTTGCTCGGGCAGGACAGGCGGTCCCAAAGTATTGAATGTCGATAAGTTTCTGTTTGAGATTCAGATCTTGTAGTGCAAGCCAGCCAATGGTGATGCCACAGGCTCCCCACGGCTTTGACATGGTGCATGCACTGATCCCCTGCTCATAGAGATCTGCCATAGCAGGCAGTCTGTCGCTTTCGTTGTGTTCCAGTAAACGATAGGCTTCATCGCACAGCAGGGTGATATTATGCTTGCGCGCAATCTCAATCAGCGCACTCTGGATTTCTGGTTTCATCACCGTTCCGGCCGGGTTGAAGGGGTCGTTAGTTACGATATATCGGGTATTTTTTTTGATCGACCGTTCGACTTCTTCCGGATCAATTTGCCATTGATCTTCGGGATGTAACTTTATTATGGTTGTATCGCTGAGTGCATGTTCAGGGGCTTGCAGCACAGATTGATAACCGGGTGTGAATACAATGCTGTGACTGTGCTTATCAAGCACGGCATAGGCGGCGGTCTGCAATGCAACCTGCCCGCCCGCAAATATCAGAATATTTTCGGCACAAATACGCGAGCCATATAGCCCGGCTACTTCTTCACGCAGGTCGAGGCTCCCTCCGTTGGGTGTGTACTCAAGTGAATGGCTATAGAACTCATCGATCAGACTGCTATCACCTCTTTCGCGCGTGTAGTTGATTAGTTCGTCGCTGGTGAGTGGTTCAGAAAAAGAGTTGGAGAAATTGTGCTGCAATCCACCGGTAACTTTTTTATGCTTTTTGGACCACGGTTCTCTATAGGACATTGGTGCTACTCAAATAGGTTTAACACGGCAGGGATGATGATACTGGGTGCGATCACCGTTTGGCTAATGTGTTGTTCTTCAATTATTCAGCATATCAATTGCCTGCCGGTGAACCTGCGGATCACCACTGGCCAGAAACCGGGACCCTGACGATAGTGTCAGGGGATTACCTTGCCAATCGGAGATAACACCGCCAGCATTGCTAATGATAGGCACCAGTGCGAGGTAGTCGTGTATATCGTGTACGGTCTCAAAGGCTACATCCATATAGCCATCGGCAACACGGCCGAAAGCATGGCAGCCTCCACCGAAGATCAGATACTGCACTGCGCTGATTGCGCGTTTATAGGCGGCGATATCGTCACTGGTTTCAAAGTACAACGGCGAGCTTGTATGCGCAAATGCGTGGTTCAGTGATTTACATGGTCTGGATTGAACGAGTTTTCCATTGAGAGTTGTTCCCGCTCCGTCAATGCCAATCCACCGTTCCCGGGTTATCGGGCTATCCATTAGACCGAGTACCGGAGAGCCGCGCCAGGTAAGGGCTATGAGTGTACTGAATGTCGGCAGGCCGGCGACAAATGCTTTGGTTCCATCAATTGGATCCAGCACCCAGATATAGTCGGAATCCGGGTTGTGGTCACCGTATTCTTCTCCAATAATGCCATGCGTTGGCCAGGCTTCTGTTATTGCCTGACGAAGCGCTCGCTCGACTTTTTGATCTGTCGGGGTAACAGGTGTTGCGTCCGATTTTACTGTGACAACCCGGGGTGTGTAGAAGTCGTCGAGAATTAATGCTCGAGAAATATCGGCAAGTTTGCCGGCGTGATTCGCGAACTCGGAGGCATTCATAAATCACCCTCAAGGAAAATAGTCACTGTTGTTTTGACCTCATTGCCTGATTGGCTTAGCCCGCATTATTCACGGGATTGACGGGATCTCACTTGATCTTTGATTCCACAGAGAATTTTTTCTCTTGTAAATATCAGTAAGTATTCAACGCGAGAAGAAAATCCACTGTGAAATAAAATCTCTGCGCGATATCCTCGCCACCCCATGAATAGTTCGGGTTAGGCGGGCGGCAACTGACAATATATTCACCCGACTTGCCTTTTTGTCTCTGTTCTTTTTTCCCTGCTCTTATTCATCTTTCTCTTTTTCACCCACTTCGTGCGCTGACCCTCGTTTCATAGAATAACTATGCGCCTTATGCCGGCACCTGAACAGAAACAAAAAACCGGTCCCATCAGGTATACTCTCTATTGCCCACCGCCTTTACTTTACATTGTTCATCGCCTTAACTGTACAGGGAACACCCGGTGATTGCAGTATTGCCTGTTAAAAGTACCATCGGTAGACTTTGGCACCTACCGTACACTGGTGTGAGATAGAAATGGCAACGTTATATACACTCGATCAAATCCGGCAAGTGGTTCGCACGATGGATTTTTCAGAGGATATTGAAAAGGGCTTTATTGCTTATTCGAACGGTGAGGTGGTTGTGCCCCCGGTTGGCGAATTGATTTTTGAAGATCCGCCGGGTGATACACACATTAAGTACGGGTATATTAAAGGCGATGATTCTTATGTGATCAAGATTGCTTCGGGCTTTTATGAAAACGTTAAAATTAACCTTCCATCTGGCTCCGGACTGATGCTGGTGTTTTCCCAGAAAACCGGCGAGCTTAAAACGATTCTGCTCGATGAAGGATACCTGACTAATGTCAGAACGGCAGTTGCCGGCGAAATTGTGGCCAGATACATGGCTCCGGATAGTGTTTCTGCTATTGGGGTGTTTGGCACCGGCACCATGGCCAGAATGCAAGTGGAAATATTAAAATCCGTTACTGATTGCAAACGTGTGATTGTCTGGGGCAGGTCGGAAACGAGTCTTAAAGCCTATAAAGACGATATGGAATCAGTTGGCTACGATGTCCAGACCACTCTTGATTCCATAGAAGTTACGGCCTCATGTAATTTGATCATCATGACTACTCCGGCTACCTCGCCTTTGATTGACGTAATGCAAATTATGCCGGGTACCCATTTTACTGCTATTGGTTCTGATACTGCATTGAAGCAGGAACTGGATACACGCATATTTGATCTGGCCGATATCGTAGTCGCAGACAGTTTAAGCCAGTGTCGGGAGCGCGGTGATATCTACAAGGCCCTGGTCGCCGGTGATCTTAAAATCGAGAAGGTGAAAGAGTTGGGGGCAGCGATAAAAACCGGGCAGAGAATCAGGCAGTCAGTTGAACAGGTTACCGTGGCGGATCTGACCGGTGTGGCCGTGCAGGATGTGCAAGTGGCGAAAGCGGTGAGTCGTGCGCTTGATGCGGTGTCTGGTATACAGTAACGCCCGAATTCTAGTGACTCAGTATCTGATTTAAAAAAATTCGGGTTCGTTCGTTTTCCGGGTTATCAAAGAATTTTTCGGGCTTTGCCTGCTCTACAATTTCTCCTTCATCCATGAATATAATGCGATCAGCCACGGAGCGTGCGAACCCCATTTCATGGGTGACGCAAATCATTGTCATGCCCTCTTCTGCCAGATCGACCATGACATCGAGTACCTCGTTGATCATTTCCGGATCAAGTGCCGATGTTGGTTCGTCGAACAAAATAATGACTGGCTTCATGCACAGGGCGCGGGCAATGGCGACTCGCTGTTGCTGACCACCGGATAACTGAATCGGGTATTTGTTCGCCTGTTCGGGAATCTTTACTCGTTGCAGATAATGCATTGCAATTTCCCGTGCTTCTGCCTTGGGTGTTTTGCGTACCAGTTGCTGAGCGATCATCAGGTTCTTAACAATGGACATGTGTGGGAATAAATTGAAATTTTGAAACACCATGCCGACTTCACGCCGAACGGCGTCAATGTCTTCGACGTTGTCGGTCAGCTCGATGCCATCAATGGTAATAGTGCCTTCGTTGTGCTTTTCGAGCCGATTTATACAGCGAATCAGGGTGGATTTTCCTGATCCTGAAGGCCCGCACACAACGATACGCTCCCCTTTTTTTACGTCGAGTTTTATGTTTTTCAGTGCCTGGAAATTACCAAAAAACTTGTTGACGCCGTTCATTTGTATTAGAGGGCTGAGATCGTTATCGCTCACGCTATTGTTCTCGTCGGGTGTGTCTGCCCAGGTAGTTTTCGAATAATCCAAATAGCTTTTGCAGGCACAATGTGAAAATGATATAGACGATTGCCAGTGAAATAAAAACTTCGTAGGGGGCGTAGGTATCGGCGACGATGGTTCGTGCGATTCCGGTCATGTCTGCGATGGTAATGGTGCTTGCCAGCGCTGTAGACTTGAGCAGGCTGATTACATCATTGCTGTATGCCGGTAAGGCAATTCGAGTGGCAAGCGGGGTGGTTATATAAATAAACTTGTGACGGGCGGACATCCCGAGTGCTGATCCTGCCTCGAGTAGTCCCTTGTCAACACCCAGTACGCCACCCCGAAGAATCTCTGACACATAGGCGCCTGTATTCAGTGTGAGTGCCAGAATAGCGCAGCCGGTAGGTTCACGCAGGATGCCCCAGAATACACTCTCTCGCACCGCCTCAAACTGCGGCAGTCCATAGTAGATAATAAATATTTGAACAAGTATTGGTGTGCCGCGGAATACATAGATATAAATCTGCGCTACCCAGTCCAGGTAGAATTTTCCACTTAGTCGCATCAGTAGCAGCAGTAGGGCGAGAATGAAGCCGAGAGAGCCTGAGACCAGCAATAGCTTCAGGGTAATGCCAAACCCCTCCAGCATCTGCGGCAGGCTTTCAAGAATTAGTGTGAAGTCGAAGCTCACCTGGCGCCTGTCGTTGTACGGTTGCCGTACTTTTCCAGGCCCATAACAGCCAGCGTAATGAGCGTGGAAAACCCGAGATAGATCAGTCCGACCACGATATACATGGTAAAAGGCTTGCCGGTTACGGTTATCGCCTGTTTCGCTACGAACAGGGTTTCGTTCAGGCCGATGATGGATATCAGTGCAGTGTCTTTGACGAGAGAAAGCATATGATTGCCGAACGGCGGTAGCGCAACTCGCCACATTTCAGGAATGCGAATGTAGATGAATGTTTGAACACTGGACATCCCGAGCGCTCTGGCGGCCTCTATGCTGCCAGGTTTCACGGCCAAGAAAGCGCCCCGGAAGGTCTCGGTGGCGTATGATCCGACAATTAGTGCAATCGCTATAGTGCCAGCCCAGAATGGTGGTACATCTACGAATCGGATTTCGGGGTTGAAAATCCGGGCTATTGCTGTCAGCGTAATTGCCGATCCAAAATACAGCAGCAAAATAACCAGAATTTCCGGGGTACCTCGAAAGATGACCGTGTAAGCACCGGCGATTTTCTGAGCGATTCGGTTATCAGATAATTTGGCACCGGCCCCGATGAGTCCGAACAGAATCATCAGGAGCAACGATGCCCCAAACACTTTTGCGACGATAACCGCGCCCCAGAGGTAGTCATCCCACCAGCCGCTTAAGGATTCCACTTTATAGGTCAGTTAGAGTTGAAATTGAGTTTTGGATAGCTGGCCCGGGTGACTGGGCTAGTCACCCGTTAGATTTCTGATTTACTGACCCCACTCATCTTTGTGAAGTTTAAACGGAAAAATCTTTCTGGCGTAGCTTTCAAGATCACCTGAGTTGATCAATTGCTTTATTGCCGCGTTCAATTTGCCTTTGAGTTCGTCTTCACCCTGACGCATTCCAATACCAACACCTACGCCGAAGTATTTTTCTTCATCGACAACCGGTCCCTTGAATTCAAAGCCGGCGCCGTCCTCTTTCGATAGAAACTTCAGGTGGGCTTTCATCGGGTTAGTCATGATTAGATCGATTCGTCCACTTTGCAGGTCGAGATAGGTGGATTCTGAGTTGTCGTACAGAACGACATCTGCATCTGGAAGTATATCTTCGAACCAGCCTGCGTAAGTTGTTGCACGTTCAAGCCCGACTTTCAGCCCTTTGAAATTCTCGGCGATGGGGTTGCCGGCATCGTCGAATAGATTGGTTTTGGTTTTTTTTGCGCCGAGAATCTGACCGGTTGAAAAACGGTACGGACCGGAAAAATCGATCTTTTTCATCCGCTTTTCTGTAATTGACATCGAGGCAATGATGAGATCAAATTTATTTGCTAGCAACGCCGGGATCATGCCATCCCATTCCTGACATACGTACTCGAAATCAGCGCCGATAATCTCTGCCACACCTTTGGCGACGTCTACATCGTAGCCCGCCAGTTCACCATCTGCTGTCTTGTAGTTGAATGGTGCATACGTGCACTCCATGCCGACACGCAGGGATTCTGCCGATGCGTTGAATGAACCGAAAATAGCAACAGCACCAATTGCCATTGCCTTTAGAGAGAGATATTTCATTTATAGCTCCTGTAGAATTAAGCTCAGCCCTTGCGTTACAGGCAACTCAACAATACACGGGTAAATTGAGCGTTGCCTGTACAGATTTCGCGGCAGTCTGAGGTGCGCCATGGGCGGTTTTTTTCAGCCCCACAGAACTCACAATATCAGAATCAAACTGTAAAATGAAAGCTATATTGCTTTTGTCAATATGAAAGCGGCGGTAAAGCCACATTATTTTAGCTGGATTGAATGATTGACGGAGAATCAGGTATGCTGAATTTTATCCCGGCTGGTGCCTGAATAGACAACACTTTTCTCATTTATTAAGTTGTACGGCCCAAGCGGGTATAGTCATTCAATTCTGACCACCGGAGCGCCAATGATCAAATATGTAAGTACAAAAGGTGGCGTATCCCCGGTTTCATTTGATGAGGCGGTATTGGGTGGTTTTGCCGAAGATGGCGGTTTGTTTGTTCCGCAATCGATACCCGAGATTTCCAGCAAGCAACTACATGACTGGTCGGGTTTGTCGTTCACTGAGCTCGCATTTGAGTTGATGTCGCTTTATATACCGCGCTCGATTGTTCCAGCTGTAGATCTTAAGACGCTGATCGAAAAGAGTTACCGTTCGTTTGATAGTCCGGATGTTGTTGAATTGGTACCTGTAGACGAGCAAGGCCGGGTCCTTGTTCTGGAGTTGTTCCACGGACCCACTCTGTCTTTTAAAGATGTGGCCATGGGGTTTTTAATTAATGTTCTTGACTACATTCTAAACAAGCGAGGTGAGCATTTATCTATTGTACTGGCAACAACCGGTGATACCGGGCCTGCGGCAGCGTGGGCTGCTGCAGGCAAAAAGTCACTGGATTGCTGGGCGCTTTTTCCACGGGGGATGATTACGGAGGAGCAGGAGCGACAGATGACCACACTCAATGCTGACAATGTTCATGCTGTTGGTGTTGAGAATTGCCCTAACGGTGGCGACGATCTCGACGCTGTGGTGGCTGGTTTATTCGAAGATCTGGAATTAAAAAGAAAATTGAAATTGTCCAGTGTAAATTCCATCAATTGGTGCCGAGTGATGGTGCAGTCGGTGCACTATTTCTATGGGTATTATCGTGCCGTTGAGACGCCGGGTGAAAGCGTTGTATTTTCGGTTCCAAGTGGCGCCTTCGGGAATTTGTTCGGTGGCTATCTTGCCCGTACTATGGGCTTGCCGGTGGGTAAATTTATATGCGCCAATAATTCCAATAATGCTTTGCACACTGTGTTGTCTACCGGTGTGTTCACCAGAAAAGAGCTGATACAAACAATGTCATCGGCCATTGATATCGTTGTTCCCTATAATTTCTGGCGATATCTTTATTTTGTATCGGGCTGCAACAGCGAGCAAATGACTCTATGGATGGACGAGTTCCAGACTGCCGGCGAAGTGACATTTACGTCTGAAGTTCAGTCTGCAATAAAAGACGGATTTAACTCCGTTTCAGTCAGTGAGGCAGAGACTGGTGCTACAATAAAAAGAGTATTTAATGAACGAGATGGCTATCTGCTGGACCCGCATTCCGCAGTAGCTGTATCGGCTGCGGTTTCCCTGAAAGACACAATCCCCGACCAGGAAAGGATCATCTGTCTGGCCACGGCGCACCCTGCGAAATTTCCGAATATAATTCGTTCCTGTCTGGGTGCTGGTTCGGAGCTTCCAGCGGGTGGTATGCATCCGGCGCTTACCCGGGCAAGCAAGGTATGCCAGCATTTGCGACTCTGCAAGCTTGAGCATCTGGAGTTTGCAGTGGTGGATGCGATGAAGTCCAGGTTAGGTATTAAATCTGATAAAGTACATTAACCGGTTTGCATCATCATAGTTTTTTTGCACGGAAAAGTTGTCGCCTGCAAGGTTGGCTGCAGCTGACTTCCAGAATTTCAGTGCTCTTGTTTTCGAGTACATTGCGTGACTCTTTATCTATTTTAACAAGCGATACTTCCATGGAATTTAACCTAGCTGGCTTCCACTAAAAAACTGAAGTTGCAATTATTCTGTATAAGGTTATTTGACTATTTTATATATATAGTAGTTGTCAAATTCCCCTTCATGTGTCTTGATGAATCCATGGGATAAATAGAAATTGTTGGATTTGCTTTTCTTTAGTGCGCCTAGTGTAATTTCCTTTCCAGACTCTTCGGCAATCTCGATTACTTTGTGCATTATAAAAGACCCGATATTCATACCCTGAAACACAGGGTGAATGTAAAGATGATCAAGTAGAAGGTGGACCGGGTGTTCAGCTAAAACGTAAAATCCTGCTAAGGTACCTTCGATAATCAGCTTTTTTGTGTTCTTAGGGTTAAAGTTTGCAAGGAAGCGTTCTCTTGCTCTATTGGGGCAAAACCGCCCGACTGCTTCCAGGCTTTCCTGCATTGCGATCGTCCTTAACGTGGCTAAGGCATCAGCATCTTCAATGACCGCTTTTTCGATCTTCACTTTATCAATGAAATTGCTTTTCATCTGTATTCGGGTTGGTTGTACGGAGGAGTCAGTGTGTTAGTTATTTATGTACCCGGGGAGATGTGGAGCACAATATGAGGATTCGAGCAACGCAATTAGCTGTGGAAAACGTGTCTGCTATTCGGTGTTGTGTTTGATCTTGCTGATTCGGGTGTTTGTACCGCCGTTTTTGATTGGCGGGTTTCTGAAGGCGACATCCATCTCGGCACATTCCAAAGGGAGGCTCCATGCCAATTCTATTTTGATAAGTGCACGGGCTTTGCGGCATAAATCGGGTTTGTTCCGTATTACCGTGAGCTGGCACTGCTGGTTGCTTGCATTGTGTTCAATGTCAAAGTGTGAGGGCTTTGTACATCCGTGGGATACCACAGAGAAGCGAATTGTTTCGTTGTGATAAACAGGGTTGTGAATTTTCTCCAGCAAAGTTGCCTGCGTCATGTTGTCTGTTTTATCGTCCGATGGTAGCGATTCGGTGGCTGCACATGCATATATTGCCAGTCCGGAGCATATAACTAATACGGGAACTAATTGCCTTGCTTTCACGCTGTCGGCACCGATTTATTGCGTCGATAAAGGCTGTGCAATAGTAAGCTCAGGATAATAATAATGCCAGACAAGCTTCCGCCACCACCACCACCAGCGCCATTGTCACTATTAGCTCCGGTGCCAGTGTCGGATTGTGGTGCCACTACGGGTTCGGCTGATCTGATTGCCAATGTGTAGCTGGCATTCGTGAAGCCGTATACCACCACGTAAACTTCGGGGCCGTTAATATTGTAAGTGCAACGATCAAGTGCGGAGTCCAGTTCTTCCGACAGGCAGATTAGTGTGTCAGAATTAAAGTTGGCCCTCGAAAATACCGCTAAATCGGCATCTCCGGAAATACTGGTTAACGTTGCGATGTTTCCGGAAGTTGCCTTGTACACAGTGGCGGTTCCTTCCCTTACATTACGGTTCACTGGTGTGTCGAGCTGCAGTGTTTCGATTTCTACATCAACGACATTACCGTTACCGACACTAACCGACAGCACAAAATCTGATTCTTCGAAACCGGCGACGGCAATATAATGGGGGCCTGTATTGTTGAGTAAGCACTCATCGATGGCTGTGGTGCTTAGTGAGCTGCACACCAGCGACTGGTCAGAGAACGTGATGGAATTAAATATAAATAGATCTGCATCGCCCCGGGTTGTTTCGAGCAATACACGGTCGGTGTTTGAGGTGAGGTAAATTACCGTGTCTGCTTGTGCGACACTGGCTGTAACCCGGCTGTTTGCTGAAAGAGTCTGCAATGGCTCTTCGATTGCCACGACTTCAGCGTCGTTTGAACCATCGTAAACTTGAGGCACGCTTACAAAGCTACTGATCCAGTCAAAATAGCTTGAAAGACGAACGTATATCCCGGGTATGCCAGCACGTGCGCATCCCAGGCCGCCGCTCACAATACCTGCCTGCACAAACTGATTGCCGCGGGGTACAAATAGGGGTCCGCCACTATCTCCCTGACAAGAGTCTTGTCCT
Source organism: Chromatiales bacterium (ex Bugula neritina AB1) (assembly GCA_001730015.1). Lineage (GTDB taxonomy): Bacteria > Pseudomonadota > Gammaproteobacteria > Granulosicoccales > Granulosicoccaceae. Next base: position 73,649 of record MDLA01000097.1, read on the forward strand.
CCGGATAATAATCTGCCCGCACATAAGTTATTCACCGGGCTCAAATTGTTGTAAAAAGGGAGGCACGCGTTGTGAGAAACGATAGGCAGGTCAACTTCCTGCAGCAAGATTGATAAATTACCTCCCTCGGCAGTATTTCCCCATCCCGCTACCGTTGCTCGTTCGCCATTTTCAGGCACAGGGTTAGTTGAGTTTGAAAGGGTGATGGGGGAAAAATCAACGGATTCGGCCAGCTCTAGTAATGCTAGATCGTTCTGCAGTGTGTTTGAGTTATAGTTCGGGTGGACCACAACTCTTGAAACATCGGTGAAAACCCGGCTGTCGGATGCTAGATCTACCGAACCGAGTAAAACCAATACGTTTTCAGGGCTGAGTTGTTGCCCTGTCTGGCTATCGATCAGGCAATGGGCGGCTGACAGTATCCAGCGGTCGGAGATCAGTGATCCGCCGCAGCCGGGAAAAAAAGCGGTGCCTTCACCTTGAAAGAATAGTGATGCCATCCACGGGTAGCGCAAATCGGTGACATCGGTACCGCCGACAATTTGAGTTGTTCGATCCGCAGAGTGCAGAGGAAGCGCGAATGCCATACACACCGCGAGCAGAATACAACGAGTAAGCCTGGTCACGGATTACGTTCCCCTGTAAAACTTAATGAAAATCAGAGTGTAAACACTTCAATAGCATAGTCAAGCGGAGGTGGCAGCTAGCTTGAGCTGCATCAAAAGGCTACGATTGCGAGGCCTGAACCTGCGACGACTGTTGCAAGAATCCAGTCGCCGATTGACGTGTTGGATCGGGGGCCGACCCAGGCTCGAATATATCCGGATAGTAGAATAAGAAGTAGTAGTGAAGTTATCAACGCAGCGAAAGTTGTCACTAGAAGAATAATCAGCGGTATGAGTGTGATGTTGTCGAGATTGATAATCCTTGGCACCAGGACGAGATAGAGCAAGAGTGTTTGCGGCGAAGCGATACAGGTAAGCATCCCGGAGGATAGCTCAGCCAGTCGTTTGCCGGAGTTGGGTCTTTGGTTTTTAACGATGGTTTGCTTGTTTCTGAGTATTCCATACGCAATCCATATTATATAAAGGGCTGCGATGAACTTGCCAAAACTGAAGATCAGGGTTGAAGATTCAAGCCATGAGGCAATACCGCCGCAAATCAAGACAATAATAAGTGTATCGCCTATGGCAATGCCCATCCCGAAAGCCAGAGCGCCGGCTTTGTCACCTGAAAGTGTTTTGGCTACTAATATGGCAGAGAGCGGGCCGGGTGCAATCGTGAGTGATGTGAGCACAGCAAAGTAAGCAACTACGTCCAGTAGATACATGTTCCAACATCCTTGTTCTTATTAGTGCAGACATGTTATCTGCACAGTCCGATATGCTGGATATACTTAAGTACCAACAGCGATCATAAGTACCAGTAGAGACCAATCGAGACAGGGATGATTGCGCGCGCAGTAGTTTGGCCTGGGTATTCTCCTGCAAGTTCAGGTAATTGCAATTGTGGGAGCAATGCCGGTTCGTGGCCGGCATGCTACCGGAAGTTATTGTGAAAAGTCAGATCTGCTGGAGTAACTGACAAGGTGCGAGTAAGCGGGCAGGGCCTATAAAAATGCAACCATTGCATTGGTCACTTCGGGTGTGCGCAAATACCCATAGGATTTATGATAGATATCGATACCTTCCTTTACCCTCCAGTCGTTAAGTACCAGATCATCTGTTACGGTGATGCCTGCGAAGTTTGGAGAAAAATCATCAGCGAGCCGCTCGTCGGCTGCCACTGGATCGCGGCGGTCTGCGTAGTTGGTCCAGCGCTTGACAACTGTCGGGGTTTTTACCGAGCCATGGGTTTTTCGAATTTTCCCGACGATGTGCGGGAGTCCCAACGGTGAGCCAATGGTCACAAAATGCTCGATATTAAGATTGCCATCGGTCCTGCCCAGTTCGCGTAGGGCGTCGTAGGCGATTATTGAGCCCATGGAGTGTGCAACCAATAGTATTCGCTTGTCGGCATGTTCCCTGAGTACGCTCTTTAGCTGCTCTACCAGTTCTGTTCGCTTGGCCTCGTCATTGTAGTACCGGTCAAGATCTTTTAATTTTTTCTTAATGGCAGCATCTGCCAGATCATTAACGCTGAATGTTTTTTTGAACCAGTCTATTCCGCTGCCGATTACGTTTTCTATTGGTGAAATTACATCGTCAAAAAAGCCGTCTTTATACGTTTTTATGGTGCCTGCTTTTGCCTTGCGATAGGTGTCGGCGTCGGTATCCGGGGATTTGTACATTTTGTCGGCCCAATAGACACCTTCAAAATTTATATCACGCCCAGTGATACCAAGGTTATGCGAGATACCTTCTAATATCGCTTTTTTCCAACCGTTCCGGTACAGTTTTTTCTCGGTAGGTTTGTTGCCCAGTCCGTGAATACCAATAATTATTTTGCTCAAGAATAGCTCCCTCCGGGTAGTGAATAATAAATTAATATAGAGTAAGAGTAGACTGTTTGTTTGATCAGAGCGTAATTCAAGTTCCAAGTCTAATGTGAAAGCTCAGTGCATCGATAAAGTAACAGCGGTTACCAGTCATTGTGCCTGGCCGAAGTGTTGCAAATGACTTGATCCACAAGACAGTGTATATCAGATATCATCCGGTGTTAAATCCCCTTTTCCGGTTGTTGCTTTATTTGTCGGAAAGGAAGCGACAGAACCCGGTGGCGATGGATGGTAGTGATTTATGGCTGGCAAAAAATTGAATATCGTATTGTAGGGATTCATGGCTCCCTTGTCCGGTAGTTGCTCTGATTTGAGTTGATATATCGTCAAATCGGACCTTGCTTAATCAATTTCGAATACTGTATTCAAATTTCATTCAAGGAGTTTATATCCATGTATCCATCTCCTCGGCATAGGTTTTAGTTGTTCCTCCTTCGCTGACAACAATTTCTGGCTCAATCAGCATAACTTTGCATTCGCTTGCAGCGGATGGTTTGTGTCTGATTCCCCTGGGTACAACAAACAACTCTCCGGAATTCACTTCTACATTCCCATCGGGCAGTTCTATCGTCAACTTCCCTTCAAGTACGATAAACACTTCATCGGTGTCGGGGTGGTTGTGCCAGATATACTCCCCTTGTATTTTCACGAGTTTTATATGGTATTCAATGAACTGTGCAATAATTCCTGCAGCCCACGGGGTAGTTAGAACGGAGAATTATTGCGCTAGATTTATTGCCGTATCATTCATTTACCTGCCTCAGCTATGCGGAGATCTGCGTCACTGACAATGTGTTTCCATCCGGGTCATTAAACCACGCGACCATAGTTCCGTCGGGAGTCTTCCAGATCCCGAGATCATCTTGTGGCATATTAGCGTAGTATTTAAACTGCACGCCTTTGTTGGCGAGATCCCGCGCCGTTGTAATTATATTTTTGACTTCCCAGCCGAGTATTGTGTATTCGGTAACAGTTACTGTTTCTACTTTCTGAATACGTAATGTGGTGCCATTGGCATCGAAAACCAATGCAAATGGTGTATCGGCAATCAAGTTAAGATTGAGTACATTGGAATAGAAGTCTATGGATTGCTCCGGCATGGCGGTTGCTGCGAATGCTACCAGTTTTGAGTCAGTCAACATTTTATGCTGGAATCCAGGTGGTTTGAGCTGAGTGATATTCGATTATGAATTTCTGAGCGTACTGATTTCTGAAATTGGCTGCGGGCGTGAACTGTGTTCACTATGTACCTTCCATGTGGTGCTGATATTTACAGGCGTAAGAACGTGCTGTGTAAATTGGGCAAGCTCGTGTGATTGATTATTTCGAAGGCGGTTTAGAGTATTTTGTCCAATATTATGATTGTCTTTAGGTTGGTGCTGTTATTCATGAATTAAAACCGGTTAGTTCATTTTGCTAAGTGCAAGGCGAATCCCTAGCGTTACATATATTGCTCCAAGGCAGCGATCAAACCATGTTTGCACATTTGTGTTTCCTTTCAGCATCGAAGGTATCCGTGATCCCATAAGTATCAAGGGTGTTTGCAGGAAAAATCCGAATATGACCATTAGCACTCCGTGCAATAATAATTGCAAGCTTACCGGGCCGGCGCCCTGCACCACAAATTGAGGGAGAAAGGCCAGAAAAAAAAGTGCAACCTTAGGATTGAGGGCTGAAATCAGCGCTCCCTGCATGAAGATTGAGCTTGTTTTCGGTGGCCTGGTTTCAGTTTCGGTTGTTTCGGTTTTACTCGAGAAAATTGCCTGGTAGCCAAGCCAGATTAAATAGATGACTCCGGCCCACTTTATCATTGAAAATGCTGTTGCAGATGTGGCAATTACTGCGGAAAGACCAATGGCAGCCATCGCGATGTGAAAAAACGTGGCGGCTACGCTTCCAGTTAAGGCTGCAAACCCGGCCATTCGTCCATTGCGGACGGTCTGACCAAGCATGAATGCCATATCTGCTCCGGGAGATAGCTCCAAAAGAGCTACGGCAGAAAAGAAAGTGGCCCAGTGCAGTAGAGTGTAGTCAAACATTTCCAGTCTCTTTAGGGTTCAATTGGGTAGTGGCTATTGTGTGTTGTTGGATCCGTATAAAAAAGCCCGGGTTCTGTCATTCCTGGTCTGATTGCAGTCAGGATTATCTTACACGCTTCCCCGTGATCGGAACGTGTCAACCTGTTTTGGACATTGTTTAAAAAGATAATCTATATTTGCAG
>MDLA01000098.1 GCA_001730015.1 Chromatiales bacterium (ex Bugula neritina AB1)
TTTCACGAATTCCATTGCGAATCGTTCGATCCGAAATTCCAGTAGCAACAGCTACAGCCGTTACACCACCCCAACCAAGCGATCTTGCCTCGGCTGCCGCCCAGCGGCGGCGCCCTCGTTCATCAAGCTCTGGATAGACTGCGTCATACTTCTCGCGTATCCTCGTGATTCTATCTGTTTCGACCATGCAACTATAATCACACTGATTAAATGCATAGTCACTTTATAATTCGGTATCTTATTGTTACGCAGATCCTAACAGTCGGAAAATTCGTAATATGGGTTCATTTTACGCAAACCCCGGGTTTACTGATCAAAGGGTACATGTTTGTGTATCCAGTGAAATTATAGAAAAACAAATACCGAAACCAGAAATTTCTGAATATGGATTAATATCGAAAATGGTGCCAGTATCAGAGATTAACAAAATGATCAGCTCCGGTGATATGGGAGATGCGTGGGGAATTACCGGTTTGCACTATCTAAATTCATATATAGCGGAAATGTCCCTGGCGTAATCGGCAGTACAGGCAAACTGTATGACACAGCGACCAATACCTCGATCCTACGCTGTCGCAGCCGTGCCAGCTACCAGGTGGGTGCGCAACTAACGCCGCCGTCGACCACCAGATTGCTGCCGCTGATCCAGCGTGCCGCAGACGAACTAAGAAATAACACGGCGTCTGCAATATCACGGGGACCGCCGGTACTTCCCAGCGGAGCTGCACTGCGATAGCGATTCACACCTTCAGGCCAGTCCTGCTCTAACCCCGGCCGATCGATCAAACCCGGTGACACACAGTTTACCCGAATTCCGTGAGGACCCAGTTCCTGTGCAGCTGCGCGGGTGAACATGATCAGCGCCGCTTTAGAACTCGCGTAGTGGCTGTGGCCCGCCGCGGGCTGCAAACCTTCTATCGACGCAATATTGGTGATGGCAGCGCGGCCCTGTGAATTTCCGGCACCGTACCGCTCAGCAAAAAGTCGAGTCAATATAACCGGTGCGGTAATATTGCTTTGCAGCATATCGTCAAGCTCCTTTCCTGCCATTTGCAACAACGGACTTATCGGTTGTATACCGGCATTATTCACCAGGATGCTCTGCTGCCCCAGAACTTTTTCAGTTTGATCAAGCAACGCCACACAGCCTTTTTCCTCTCGCAGGTCTGCGCGAACGGCTATAGCATCACGGCTTCCAATTTCATTAACAACAGAAAGAGCCGACGCCTCATTTGTATGATAGTGCACCGCCACGCGCGCACCGGCTTCCGCCAGTCTCAATGCGATCGCTTTGCCGATACCACCACTGCCACCGGTTACAATGGCGACTTTGCCAGTTAAGTCGAGTAGTTTATCTACTGTTGGCACGTTGATCCGCACTATCCAGCCCCTTTATTTGATCGAACGCAATGGTAGTTGCAGGTTACTGTGCCACTCCATTGGTCGCACTGCAATCTTTACCAACGATTGCTGCTTTAGGCTTTCGGCTCGAAAAAAGCCGAATGTCTATGCATTAAGTGTACCGATAACAATTAAACGACCTCACTCATCAAAGTGAGATTGTGAACTTCATCTTCCATCTATCCGTGTCGTTAAATTATTCATATTTTCCGATAATTTAAACTGAGATGCGAAATGGCGGCCGGCTCATTTTCAGATACATCAGATATAAGTGATATCGATCACCCATGGCTAAGGGGGATGTATTTTGATTTGAGTTTTATCGCCGGGTTAGCCACCGTAGCAATTATTTCCGGAATAATTGTCGCACTCAAACCGGAGTCCTTCCTCTTAGTTCTGACTCTTGACTTGTGGCTTTTGGGATATCATCATGTTGCTGCCACATATACTCGTCTCACATTCGATTCCGAAAGCTGGCGGGAACATAAAAACAAGGTAATCTATCTGCCGATTATTGTGGCAATCGCTGTAACTAGTATGGTGCTCCTAATTGGGCCATGGCTAATTGCAACAATATATCTACATTGGCAATGGTATCACTACACCCGGCAAAGTGAAGGCGTTTCCAAAGCTTATGCTGGCCGCTCAGGGAATTTTCAGTTAAGTGCCAATCCTTGTAACAGGATTATATTTTATCTGGTTCCATTCGCCGGCATTGTTAATTTATCGGCCAAGGCTCCGGAGCAATTTCTGTTTATGCCCGTTGCAACATTACCAATTTCGCCGATGTTTCTACTGACTGTAAACGCACTCGCCTGCGCAGGATTCGCATGGTGGATGATCGTCAATCTTAAAAAACTGCAACAGGGTAAATCCAGTTTCCCCTGGTTTCTGTACATGATGAGCCACTTTGCAATATTTACTATTGCATATATTGCTTTCGATAATATCAATTTCGGATGGCTTGTGGTTAACATCTGGCACAATGCGCAGTATATTTTATTCGTATGGCATTTTAACAATAAACGTTTCAACGGAAAGGTAGACACCAAACATCTATTAATATCAACGTTGAGCAAAAATAATAATATTTCCATATATCTCGGCGCCACGCTCGCACTGTCATCTGCCACATACTTTATAATTGACTTATATGGCGTTGATGCTGTGAGCTCCGTATTTGGTGTATCTACAATTGCCGCTGCCATGATTGTTTATCAAACAATCAACTTTCACCACTACATCGTCGACGCCTCAATATGGAAGATGCGAAAGTCCAGCGTCAGAACAAACCTGGACATCAAATAAGCATGCCGGCACTCAAAGAATGCTTCAAAGATCATCCAATACTCAATACAGAAACAACCGAGGATTTAGAGAACTGCGGATTCTGCAACTCTTGCATAAGTGTACACTTATACCCAACCACAGCAGCTAACGGTGATTGCTACAGTTTTCGTCAATGCCGAAATTGCGACGGTGTGTTTCTTTCACCAAAGCCAAATCCAGAACAATTGAGCAACGCATACAGTAGTCACTACTACGGAGAATCAACTAAGAAATTCATTGGACCTGTGGAATGGGTTATTGACCGGTTTAGATCCGGCAGAGCGCGTCTTGTTTCGGCAAAACTCGGAACCAACGCCCGGGTTCTCGATCTGGGATGTGGCAATGGCGGTTTTCTGGCTAATCTCTCAAAACTGGGGATAGATGCACACGGTATTGAATTGCCCGGTGGATCTGCAGAGCGTGCGGTCGCTTTGTCAAACATAACTGTCCACGTTGGTACTCTTAAAAACAGCAATTACGTAAATCAGAAATTCGATGCGATAACACTTTGGCACGTATTTGAGCATTTAGAAACGCCTCGTGACACGCTCGATCTCATAGTTAAAATGCTCAAACCCGGCGGTCGTCTGTATTTATCGTTACCAAACCCCGATAGTTTTCAGGCACGCCTGTTCAAAGGCGACTGGTTGCACCACGATCCACCACGCCACCTTTTCTATCTGGGCCCTCAGGCGATGCAACGGGAGCTCGAACAACTAGGCCTGCTGATGGAATCCAAATCATTCTGGTCAATGGAGCAAAACCCTTTTGGTATAATACAGAGTATTCTGAACAAGTTTCACTCGGAAAGAGATATTTTATATGAGTCATTAAAAGGCAACTGCGAAATCTCCAGCCGTTATAGCAAATTACAAATTTTGAAGCACAAAATTATTGGCACCGCCCTTGTTCCCTTTGCCGTTGTAGCCGCGACGCTGGAGTCGGCCGTAGGTCGTGGCGGAACAATGGAATTAGTATTTACCAGCCCTGTTGACAACAAAAAATGAACCCAATCAGCGAATTGAATACGGTAAGTACAGCAGACCCGGGCAACAATATAAACCACACTGATTCTTTGCCGGAATTTATAGATAAACCCGATTTAAAAGAGAAGAGTAGCCAGACCACTGCAGCAAACGAACATCGTTACGCAAACTGGTCACTCGAGAGGAGGGCTAACTCACGAGCGGACAACCAGACCGGGCTGCCATCAAAATCAAAAAGTGCCCGGGTGGTGGTGGTCATGCCAGCTTACAATGCTGAGCGAACACTAAGCAGAACACATTCGGAAGTTATGTCACACAGCTGCGTCGATGCTGTCATCGTTGTAGATGATCGAAGCAGCGATCGTACTGCCGAAATCGGATTTAATCTTGAGCGAACTACCGTTATACGCCACGAAAAAAATGTGGGCTATGGAGGGAACCAGAAGACTTGCTATCGCGCTGCAATTGACAGCGGCGCTGACATTGTTGTTATGGTGCATCCGGACTACCAATACACTCCATTGATCCTACCCGCCATGGTATCGATGATTGAATCGGGTTTATACGATTGTGTACTGGCCTCACGCATCCTCGGTGGCCACGCGATTGGGGATGGTATGCCAATGTGGCGCTATGTTGCCAACCGATTCCTGACTTTATCTCAAAACCTAATACTAGGCGAAAAGCTTTCCGAGTATCACACAGGTTACCGTGCTTTTTCGCGAAAAGTGCTTGAAACGCTACCATTGGATGAAAATTCTGACGATTTCGTTTTCGACAATCAGATGCTTACGCAAGTACTCTGGTGCGGATTCAAAGTAGCAGAAGTCAGTTGTCCCACCCGATACGCAGCCGACGCCTCATCCATAAATTTTATGCGTAGTGTTAAATACGGGTTTGGTTGTCTGGGTACTGCCGTGCAAGCAAAGCTTGCCCGTCTTGGCGTTTTTCGCTCAAAGCGTTTCCCTGACAATCTACGATGACAACCCGATTACGACCAGGCCGTACAGCCACCCCTTTCCCTGTGTTGAAATCCCTAAGCCCCGCATTAGTGAAGTCAATACTTGGATTTCTGGTTGTACTAACCGTAAACCTGGCCTTAATCGGTACATTCTACAATAAAAGCTGGATACCGAGCGACGATGGCCATTATGTCCATGTTGCAGACAGAATTTTACAAGGCCAGGTGTTAAACGCCGATGTGGAAGAAATGCATCCTGGTTACATTCATTTTATCAATGCCACGGCACTACACATATTTGGTGATCAGATCGCGTCACTACGTATACCCCTAATGGCCCTGATGTTGTTTCAGTCACTTATTATATTTGAGTTATTCAGGCTCCGCGCCACAGTAGAATCAGCCACTGTGGCTGCAATTCTGATATCAACCGTCGGCATCCTGCAACTAGCTAATCCAACTACCAGTCTCTACGCACTTGGAGCAACCGTTGCACTCGCGGCTACGCTGTCAACTACAACACCAGGCTCTCGCAAGCGAGCTCTAATGGCGGGATTGCTCATTGGTTTTGTCTTCATGTTCAGGCAACTGACAGGAGCATTTGTTGCAATAGGTGCGCTCGCGTTCCTGCTCACGGAGCCAACACCGTCATATAGGGGAACAAAACACGACAGCGTAATGCTTGCTCGTTTAATTCTGGTAGTTTGCTTTTCGGGTTTACTGGTTTATCTGGTTACTTCAGCAACCCCACCATCCTTTTTGTTATTCGGAGCATGCCCACTCGCTATTCTTATCTGGGCATTTTTTACCACAACGGTTACTAACCGCCAGGTGACACCACTTATTGGCTACATGACTGTCGGCGGTCTTGCATCGGCTATGCCCGTGATAACTTATCACATCTGGAACGGTTCACTTCTTGACTGGTTACGCGATACCTTCGTTCGGGCACTAAGCATAACCGAACTGCCTCACCTCGCCCAGTCAAATTATCTACAGGACATTCTCATTCCGGCTAGTATCAATCTTATGACAGGTACTATTATTGAGCGACTGAACGGATTCTATTGGATTGCACTACTAATATGTGCACCACTAGTTGCCATACGGCTGTTAAACTATTTTAGAAATAACACTAAGAGTAAACAACTTGACACACGCGCACTGGGATCTAATCATGCAGTGCCTATTCTAGCTGTATTCTGCGGACTCATACCTGTATTTAATCAAATTCCTTACTATCTATATCAATACGTCGGATTTGCACTCATAGCCTTTGTCTGGATTACTTTCGTACTCCACACTGATGCGAACCCGTTACAGCGATTCACTACAACTGTTGCAGCATTATTGATTGGAGCCATTGGTCTTTGGTCTCATGCGGGGCAACCCTATACACGAAGTATTGAAGCGGTTGTAGCCGGTGAACGAACTGAGTTGCAACTGAGTGAAATCGATCGAATGGGGATATGGATAGACCCGGTAGATAATGATCGTTACGCAGCATTGATCAAATCAATAAATCAGTACACAGAAAAAAATGACATAATTTTTGCAGCACCTAATTCAGCTGAGCTGTATTTCCTAAGCGAACGAACTAACGCTTTCAGACTGTTTAATCCAACAATCAGTATACTGAATTCGGGTGAGGCAGACGGATTTATTGAAAAAGTAAGAGAAGCAAAACCAGTGATGATCCTGCACGACACATCATCGGTATACAATACTATACGAACGCTATACATTATGGATACCGTACTCAAGGATTACACTCAGGTAGACGCAGTCGACACTTACAAAGTCTACCTTCGCAATAAGCAGGGGTAGATCGCTAACTTACTGCATAATAGTGAATCGGCAAAAACTGATCATACCGCTTTTTTATAGTTTTTCCCTGACAGCTACTCTCTGCCACATCTCGATACATTTTTATTTCCCGTTGTTGTCGATACTTCGATAGGAACATGGCACCACTGGTCCGGATGCCTCGGCAGTCAACCCTGATGATGCATAAAATTTCGAATCCAGGAGCTTACGGCAGTATAAAAGGTACCGCACTGAATTTGTACTGAATTGAGCCGGGTCATTCTATGTGATATTCAGGAAAAAGCGTAAAGCGCCTTAGGTGCTGCTACAGAAGCAATGCAGTGGTTCTGGGCCGGAATTTTAAGCAGCACCAGGGTAAATAAGCTCCCTGTGTCAGGCCACTGCATCACGCGCCAACCAATCATACTCACAGACATTAAAGAATGCATATCACCGGCAACAGTGATTAGCTTGATTATTCAACCACAGCAATGATTTATCAATACGCTATTTGAAACGAAACAGTAAATTTCCTTGAAGAATTTCGCCCTGATACCGTAATTACAGTATCTGTAGTTAGTCGATGTGATTCGCAAGGGGAAGTAGGATGTATCAATTCGCAAAGGCATGCAATGTCGCGCTGTTAACTCTAGCGATAAGCGCATGTACCAGTAGTTCAGATTCCAACACAGCGAAAATCGATGGCGCCTGTTCCACCGACAACATTAAGCAATGGGCGTACGACAACCTGAATGACTACTACCTGTTTGCAGACCAGGTCAGTACTGTTAACCCGCAAAGCTATACTACTGCCAACGAACTGGTTAAGGATCTGCGAGTTCAGCCGTTTGACCGGTTTAGCTATGTTACAGACACCAGCACAAGTGACGAGGTCTTTATCGAAGGCAAGCTCTTCGGCATAGGTTATCAGTGGCAGCCGGACAGCGAAGACCGGGTAGTCATTTCAGCAGTGCACGCCAACTCACCCCTCGGGCTCACCGGCACAATTAATCGCGGCGATCAAATAGCTGCGATTAACGGAGTTCAACTTCAGGACTTAACCGAAGCTCAGTTCAATGAATTTACAGGTACCAGGGAGCAGCCAGCGAGAGCTAACTGGACCTTCATCGACGGACAAACCAATCAGTCAAAAACCGTTGCTCTGACACCCGCCTTATACGATATGAACACAGTATTTCACAGTGAAGTAATAGAGCACCCGGATCATTCCGGAAAGATCGGGTATATGGTTTTTGATGTGTTTGTCAGAGCCTCAGAAGCCGAACTGGACGCCACTCTAACCACATTCAGGAATGAAGGTATAAACGAACTGGTACTCGACCTGCGCTATAACGGCGGAGGCCTGGTGGACATTGCCACAAAACTCTCCAGTCAGATTGCAGGTGCTGTAACGGACGGCAAGCCCTTGATGGAATATCGTCACAACAACAAATACTCCGAAGAGTTCGATTTTTCACTGCAGTTTAGCGATGAACCAATCGATCTTGGACTTGAACGGTTAATTGTTCTTACCACGGAAAGGACCGCGTCATCGTCGGAAATTGTGATCAGTTCATTGAGCCCGTACATAGAAGTAGTCACTATCGGCAGCCGCACAACCGGCAAACCCTACATTACTTTTGGCAATGAATATTGCGACAAGCAAATGCATGCACTGCAGGCAGAAGGTTTTAACGCTAACAATGTCAGTGTATATGGTGGTATTGCCCCGTCCTGTGGTGCAACTGACGATCTCACCCGTAACTTCGGATATTCCACTGATGGCGGGACGACTGAAGGGATGCTGCAGAGTGCAATCGACTACATAGTACAGGGAACCTGCAATACACCAGCTACTGCAGCAGACCCGGTGACCTTAAATGATGGTTCAAATGGATTGTCTATAATCGACAGCTTTAGCGAGAATCGGCTGGAACCGGGTGCTCGATATAATCGGGAAATAAACTGATTGTTCGGTATTTATCTATTATTACCGGGTTGACGTATAATTATTAGTATTTTATATTTTTATCATTCCACAGTAAAATAGCAAGAGGTGGATGCGCAAGCTTATCCACCCTGCATTTGGGAATTCCGGCAACTCACTTTAGGGGACACCTCCACAAGACATACTGGCTTTGCCACCAATATTCTCGCACAATGCTCGGATATTGAATACTCCGTAGGGTGCGGTGAGCGGTGAGGCTGGGTAAGTATTAATGCATTGTTCATTGTCGCTGAAAAACCGCGTTATATGCAGGTTAGAGCCCCGTATTTTTCGTATCCGAGCTCCCGGCGCTCACATTTTTCTCCG
>MDLA01000099.1 GCA_001730015.1 Chromatiales bacterium (ex Bugula neritina AB1)
CGCTTTTCAGGTCGGATTCTGACGATTTTGGATCGCCGACCGCAAATATTGCACCGACATCCGTTTTTGTAGGGCTTGACATGGATCAACAGCACATTATCGCGTTTAAATTCAAGGTCGCGGATTTTTAGTTCTTTAAATTTGAGTAACTTTGCGATAGCGTTGTGGCCAGCCATAGATTCGTTGTCCGATATTTGAGAAGTGTGTCAACTCCAAGAGTATAGGGAATCTATGGCTACTCAAACCCTTCAAAATGAGCTGTAGCACAAAAATCTTGAGATTATTCAGTACTCTCCGACGACTGCTGAGCCAAGACCGCAGCCCAACAACCTGGTTCAGGATATCCTCCAAGCATGACCTGTAAAGGCCAGGCCCGCTTTGCGGGTCGCTACTCGCGAGCCTTGACAGGACAGGCTTGTAGGATGAGGGTTTACCATGCCGTTATGCTGAGGTCTCGTCTCGACGGAATTTGTACAAAAAACCAGTATAATCATCGTTGCGAAACCCGGATTGACCCATTTTTAAAAAATCTGCACGATCGAGCAGTTCACCTTCAATTTGACCAACCCGACAGCAGGTTCGATGGTGGCGCTATTTCACTCAAAGCGGCAGACGAACGACTTCAGCTAACGGCATCCCTGGCCAGCTGTCTGCACGACAAACGTAATCCTGCCTATATCACCCATACTTATCAGGATCTGTTGCGACAACGTGTTTATGGTTTAGCCTGTGGATACGAAGACTGCAACGATTCATCGAGGCTCAGAGCCGATCCAATTCATCGATTCGTTCTAGATCGTGATCCAGTTGACGGTGATGAGTTGGCTTCGCAGGCAATCCTTTGTCGATTTGAGAATGCGATTGGTGTGAGATCCTGGATCGAATGTCAACCGAGTTAACTGAACGTGTAGTGGAGCATCATCGCAAATGTCTCGATGGAAAAGTCCATTAAATTACAATTGATATGAATCCCACTGACGACCCTACATATGGGCAACAGCGATTGGCTTTCTACAATTTACATTAGGGTAACTGGCGCTATGGGGCGATTGCGATACCGTATCGATACACGAGATAGGAAAGGGATCCGTCAACCCCAACGCCCATCTCTGAAAAAATTTGGCATAGACATATATCCATGAAATCCATTCACGAGCACAGACAGTCTAATCCCAATAGACCTGACCCCTAACCCCATCTCCCAAGCGTATAGTGTTTTTCCTCTTCAACGCTGACAAACTGCTCTGAAATTTCACTCACACCCTGCGCTTTTTCTATAAACCCACAACGAGAAAAGACCTGTACCAGGCAATTCTCAGCGAGTAAATTATCCATATACCCTTTATCATACTCGACCAGTGCACCATGACTAAAGCGCGCATAGATCTTTGCCGTGTCTCGATCAGCAAAGGTGACATCATCAATCTTCCTGATGCACCGCAGTAAAAATTCTGCATTGGCACTGGTTTGCTGATCAGAAGCACTGAATATATCCTCAGGGCGGACGGCGTCTACATTTACCTTGCGATATCGATCTATATCGAGCATCAGGTTTACATCAAGGATAGTCAGGCGATTATTCCAGCCATAGGCCGCGGTTTTTGGTAACTCTCCCAGCGGAACATCGTTATCCAGAAATTCGAAATGAACCTGCTTTTCATCTGACATGACCCACGAAAAGAACAGTGCAGGCATGCCGGTAAATGCTTCAACGTTATGGAATAGCAGATCGTCAACGGCTTTATATCTGCCGGTGCTCTTGCCGCGCTTCCAGGCTCTTAGCACTGTCTCGGCCGGTGGCGTCACCATAAAAAACATGAATATACGATCGCCGAAACGCGACAACAACTTACTGTCGGAACTGCCTCCGCTATCGACACTGAAACTGTCGAAGCGAAAGCGATCAATCAGCAGGTGCGAAATTTCCCCGCGCGTGGCTTTTTCTGCCACATAGAGATCAAGCTTTTTATCTATGATCTCCAGCTCCTGTCCGGTCAGCATGGCTGCGTACTTATAGTCTTCACCGAGTGAGTCGTAGTCTAGAAGATATTTACGCCAATAGTCCGGACTGATGAGTGCAAAGTCTTCCCATGGAACACCCAGCTTCTCCGCTAGTTGCGTCTGCTTTGGGCGTATTGTGCTTTTTCCAGAGGCTGAAGCACCTTTAACGTTCATAATGACGGGCTTGGCCTGCACCGGCAGGTATCGATAGCCTTCCTGTTGCACGGCAGTTTCTATAATTGGTTGCAGCTTTCTCCCGAGTTCCGCACTGCCATACTGGTTGCACACCTGATTTGTTGCGAGCCTTGCGATCAGATCGGGGTCGGGCAATATGCGGCCTCGGTGGGCGACGATTCCACCAACCACAGCGATCAGTGCTTTAAAACAGGATTTATTCAAACACGGCTCTAACGCATCGTGCTGTTGCTGCCACTCAGATAAGGCCTGAATTTCTGCCAGCTCCTCGGGCGCTGCCTTTGGCTCTTTTCGTCTGCTATTGCCAGTCAGGCGCTGCAATAAAATCTGCCAGCTCGACTTACTGACCGGTAGTTCTGTCACCGCGGCTGGTCGGGCGAATATACACGATGATAATTGCGCCGATATAAAATTACCGGCTTCGCTTTTAACCCGCTCAAATTCCGCCTGCAGAGACGGCAGTTCGGCTACCACATGGCTATTGTAGATGACGGCAACCATATCGCGCAGGTTAATACCGAGATCTTCATAGTTGGGACCGTCCGGAACGGAAAGATCAGCGCTCACTCTGACCAGCAATTCGTGTATTAATAATCGTTCCGGGCGGAAAGAGATCAGGTCACGCGGCTGTAAGCCGCAAAAGCCTGCAATTTCCTGTGCCTCCGGATACTGCACAAAGGCATTTTCCGACCGGTACAATGTAACCTCAGGTTTCAGCGATGTTGGAATCGATGAATTAAGGCCGGGGCTCCATGCATTACAACCATCAGTCTGACCGGATGTGTCCTGCATCTGGAGCTCCTGTACTGCCGGTTTGGTCCTGCGTATTAAGCATCTGCCGGCTTACGCCGAAACAGCTTGAGCAACGGTAGAAAAATCAGTATCAGCGCTATAACAGTGATGGGCCCTGCGATTGGTCTGTTGAAGAAAATAGAAAAACTACCATCTGATAATAGCAGCGACTGGCGTAGCGTTGGCTCGGCAATCGGCCCCAGGACAATCGCCAGAACAGCCGGTGCGAGTGGGTAATCCAGAATACGCAAGAAATACGCACCCATGCCGAATATCAGCATTAGCCAGACATCAAACATATTCTGGTAGGCCGCATAAGTTCCTATAACGCTGAGTACAAAAATCATCGGCGCCAGAATGGTGAACGGCATCCGTAACATCCATAGAAAGACGGGGATAAACGCCAGGTTTACCAGCACTGCGACAACGTTCGACACATAAAAGCTTCCAATCAGCGGCCAGACAAAATCAGGCTGTTCAGAGAAAAGCAATGGACCCGGTTGCAAACCCCAGATCACCATCCCGGCTAACAGCACCGCTGTGGTTGGTGACCCCGGGATACCGAGCGTCATCATCGGTAGCATGGCACCGGTAGAGGCGGAGTTATTGGCGGCCTCGGGAGCGGCTACCCCGTTGACATTGCCCTTGCCGTAGGAGTCTTTATCTTTAGACAGCATTTTGGTTACGCCATAAGACATCAACGAACCGGGTGTGGCACCCGCTGCTGGCAGAATACCAACAAAAAAGCCCAGCAAAGAACCGATCGTTGTGCCTTTCCAGGCCTTCGGGAAAGCACGTATTGCAGACATAACCGATTTAAAATTCACGTTGGCTTCAGTCATTTTGACATCGCCGCGTGTTGAGTTGATTGTCCAGATCATCTCGCCGATACCATACACCCCGATGGCGAGCACAAGAAACCGTATACCGTGTGAAAAGCCTGTGGTATCTATCCAGCCTTCGGTAAAGGCGAACAGATCGAGGGGATCACCGAACTGCAGGCGCGGCTCGCCGGTAATGATATCGAAACCAACGGTTGCCAATACCAGCCCCAGCGCTATAGAAATAATTGTTTTCGGGATATCGTCGCCGCCGAGTCCAATAAATGTTGAAAACGCGAGCAGCATCAGGGCAAAAATTTCCGGATTGCCGAATTTCAGTGCGACGGAGGCCAGCGGCGGCGCGAATGCAGTGAAAAATATATTCGCGACAGTGGCCCCGATGAACGATGCAATCGCAGCCGTAACCAATGCGCGCTCAGCGCGCCCCTGAAGGGCGAGCGGGCGGCCGTCGAAGGTTGTTGCTACCGCCGTTGATGCACCGGGAATACCAAGGGTTATAGACGATATAGCGCCGCCATACATCGCGCCATAATAAATTGCCGCCAGAAAAATCATCGGCGATGTTGCAGAGCCGGTGATGTCCTGGATTACAAAAGTAAACGGCAACAAAATAGCAACGCCATTAACTGAACCCAAGCCGGGCATGGCCCCGACAAATAAACCCACCACCACCCCGACCATACACAAGGCGAGGTTTATCGGCTCCAGCGCCTGGAAGATACCGCCAACTAGAGATGAAATGATTTCCATAACAGCTCCTTCAGAGAAAAATATCGTAAAGAGGCAGAAACAACGGCTCGCTGATACCTTTCGGTAAAACAATCCGCATTGCTACATCAAAAAAGAAGAAGCAGAACACCGGTGTGCATATCGATATGATTAACGTTCTGCGCCAGGCATGCTTACCGAGAAAGCGCAGGTAATAAACCAGAAAGAAAAAAATACCGAAATAAAACCCAAGCCACTCTATCAGCCCCAGAAAGGCAAACAGACCACCACCGACCAGCAGCATCATGCGCCAGGCATAGCCGTCCATATAGGGTTCTTTGGATTGCGACGGCGGGGACGTTCGGCGCCACCAGTTAACCATAATCCAGATACTGGAAAAAAACATGGCCAGAGACAGCCAGAACGGCCAGAAACCGGAACCGGGCGTGCCGGTTTCATCAAACCCGATATTATCAAATCGCGCGATATCAGGATCCCACGATGGTCCTTCACCGCTTTTCCACATCAGATACAACGACAATAGCGCAAGCACAAAGGCAGTGACTAATTCGGCGCGACGCATCGTACAGGAACCTTTAACTCGGAGTTTGTGACGTAGAAGAGCCACCGGTATCGGGGATTTTTTTTAAAAACACCACGCTCTCAGCAGAGCGTGGCTTACTTGCTATACAACAGCACTTACCAGACTACTTGATCGCGCCCGATGCTTTCAGAATACCTTCGTGACGAGTACGCTGAGTATCCCAGTAACTGGCCAGATCAGAACCGGCCATGAAATCACCCATTAGCGATTTTTTGCTTTTATATTCCTGCCAGTCTGCTGAGTCGTAGACCTTGGTGAACAAGTCAGTGAAGTATGCCAGGGCATCATCAGACATACCCGGTGCACCAACAACAGAACGCTGCATGAAGTAGGAGAAGTCGGAACCGGTTTCTTTTAAGGTGGGTACATCCGGGAACATGGGCAGGCGCTCGTCGGTAAATGCAACCAGCGGGATTACGTCGCCACTTTCGTAGAAACCCAACGCTTCTGAAGGGTTATTCACTGAGCTGTCTATTTGCTCACCAGCCAGATCTTTAGCAACCGCTCCACCACCTTTGTACGGAATGTACTTGATCGACAGATCGTATGCGGTATTCAGATGATCAGTGATGATGTTGTCTTCTGAATTTTTACCGGTACCGCCCATCACCCAGCCTGAGCCGCGCTTCTGTGCTTCGGCTACGAATTCATCAAACGTATTAATGCCTTCATTCTTGTGAACCCAAAGTAAAAAGGTATCTTCAGCCATACGCCCGACGGGTGCAAATTTCATGATGTCGACATTGAGGCCCGGTTGACGCAACGGTGTGGTGAAAAAAGAGTTCAGCGTTACCATGATGGTGTGATCAGGGTCAGAAACACCATTCATGTGAACCAGCGCTTCTGCACCGGAACCTCCGGATTTATTAGTTGGAACCAGTGGCCGCGAAGCGAGATCTTCTTTCTCAACAATGGACTGCATCAGTCTGGCCATTTTATCGGCACCACCGCCTTTGCCTGCCATAATGACAAAGTCGACCGGCTTCACCGGCTCCCATGCCTGCGCTACACCTGTAACCGCTAATGCGGCAACACACATAGCTCCGGCACCTATTAGTTTTCGAAATGACATTGACATATTCCTCTCTGTGTTGTGGAAGTCGCAGGTATTAAGGTATACCAGCGTTACTGTACTGCGCAAATACCTATCGTACTTCAAATGCAGCTTAAATTCTGTTCGAGCCGGTAGTATCAGTCGAACAGTTCACACATAGCCCGCATTATTCATGGAATTGACGGAATCCCACCTGATCTTTGATTCCACAGAGAAATTTTTCTCTTGCAAAGATCAGTAAGCATTCGACGCGAGTAGAAAATGCCCTGTGAAAACCCTTGCCCTGAATAAATAAGGCCTACATAAATAGGGTCTACAGGATACCCTCGCCGCCCCATGAATAATGCGGGTTAGTATTGATCCGGCCCACTGTGCAAAAAAAGAAATATCTGCACGGCGGGCCAGCCACTGCATTACTTGTTGTCTCTAGAACAGTCCGTCGATCTGGCCTTCTTCATTTAAGCGAATAACCTCTGCAGACGGCACTCTTGGAAGGCCGGGCATTGTCATTATTGCACCGCAAATCACCACAATAAACCCGGCTCCTGCAGATAGCCGAACTTCCCGGACCGGAATACTGTGGCCAACCGGTGCGCCGCGCTCATTCGGATCAGTTGAGAATGAATACTGCGTTTTAGCAATGCAAACGGGCAGATGACCATAGCCGGCTTCTTCCCAGGCTGTGAGCTGATCACGAATAGCCTGATCAGCCTGCACATCCTCTGCACGGTAGATTTTCCTGGCGATAGCTTCTATTTTTTCCATTAACGGAATGTCATCGCCGTATATTGGTGCAAAGTCAGCTTTGTCTTCGTCGATAATTTCCACAACGCGGCTGGCAAGATCTTTTGTGCCATCGGAGCCATGTGCCCAGTGCTTGCACACAACGGCCTCAGAACCCTGGCTGCTCACGTATTCTTTAACTGCAGCAATCTCTGCTTCGGTGTCGAGCGTGAAATGATTTATCGCAACAACCACCGGCACACCATATTGCTTGAGATTTTCTATATGGCGACCCAGATTCGCGCAGCCGCTGACAACCGCTTCAACGTTTTCTGAATTGAGGTCTTCTTTAGCCACACCGCCGTTCATCTTCATTGCACGTACTGTTGCAACAAGAACCACAGCTGATGGTGCGATGCCGGCCTTGCGACATTTAATATCGAGAAACTTCTCTGCTCCGAGATCTGCCCCGAAACCCGCTTCTGTAACAACATAATCGGCAAGCTTCAACGCCGTTTTGGTTGCTATCACTGAATTACAGCCGTGAGCAATATTTGCGAACGGCCCGCCGTGAACAAATGCCGGGTTATTTTCCAGTGTCTGCACCAGGTTAGGCTGCATCGCATCTTTCAATAGAACAGCCATCGCGCCATCGGCTTTTAAATCGCGGCAGTAGATAGGAGTCACTTTGTCGCGGCGGTAAGCGACAATAATATCACCGAGTCTTTTTTCAAGGTCTTCGAGGTCTGTCGCAAGACACAGTATTGCCATCACTTCAGAAGCTACGGTGATATCGAAACCAGCTTCCCGCGGAAAGCCATTGGTAGCGCCACCCAGGCTGGCGGTTATCTGCCGCAGTGCCCGGTCATTCATATCCATTACACGCCGCCAGACCACACGTCGTGAATCTATTTCGAGTTCGTTACCCCAATAGATATGGTTGTCTATCATTGCGGCTAATAAATTGTGTGCGGAAGTTATGGCATGGAAATCACCGGTGAAGTGCAGATTCATGTCTTCCATAGGTACAACCTGCGCATAGCCACCGCCTGCTGCCCCTCCTTTCATGCCGAAGCAGGGCCCGAGAGATGCTTCGCGAATACAAATCAAGGCGTTTTTGCCTATGGCATTCAAGCCATCGCCAAGCCCGACAGTTGTTGTTGTTTTACCTTCACCGGCGGGTGTCGGGTTTATTGCGGTAACCAGAATAAGCTTGCCGTCTTCGCGCCCTGCCTGGTCTTTGATAAAAGCTTCAGATACTTTGGCTTTATCGTGCCCGTAGGGAACCATTGATGTAGACGGAATACCGAGTTTTTTCCCGATTTCAAGAATCGGGAGCTTGCTCGCCTCGCGGGCGATTTCAATATCTGTTTTGACTGCCATTTTAAAAAAGCACCTTGTTATTTACGAACCCAGGCTATCTGAGAGCCGAGGTCATCTAAGAACCCAGGGAATCGCCAATAGCCAGGCCACTTGCGACAACCCAATCACTTGCCGGCACTTTACCACCTTCCAGTGGCTTAACCCGCTTAACTAATATCCGCCCACCGACACTTTGGATCACAAAACCCTCATCAGTGAGTTCTACTATTCGCCCGGCAACGCCATCGCCGCTAACACGAGCACAATCGAAGATACCGAGCTTATCGCCGTTGTGGGTGGTCCACGCTCCGGGGGCCGGATTGGTTCCCCTGATGAGGTTATAGACCTGCTCGACCGGCTTGTGCCAATCGATGTGCGCGTGCCTGACCGTACAGCGCCGCTCGTAGGTTGCCTGCGATTCATCCTGCTTGATATGCGGCGGATTACCAGAGCGGAATAAATCACACACTTCCAGAACAGAGTCGACAGCAGCAGGATATATTTTTTTAAAATACAGGTTTATCACAGTGTCGTCGTGATCTATCGGACATTGCCATTGCAGCAGCACATCACCTTCATCCAGGCCATCGGTAGGGTAGAACCAGGAAAATCCAGACTCTTTGCGACCCATTATTATCGGCCAGTTAACCGCCGATGGTCCCCGATGCAAAGGCAGAAGTGACGGGTGAAAGCATATTGAACCCTGTTTCGGTACATCGCGCGCAGCAGCGGGCACAAAAATATTTACAAAAGCCATTACCATCAGATCTGCACCCAGGGCGGACATTTCATCGATGGTTTTCTGATCTTTGAAGTGCGCTGGCTGATACACGCTAATGCCTTTTTCGGTAGCAAACTCCTTGATTGGATCAATGCTGCCGCCGTCCCGATCGGGCTCGCAATATACGGCAACCACTTCATCCTTGCCGGCTTCGAGAATTCTGGCCAGTGCATCTTTACCAAATGCCTGCTGCCCCATCACTATTAACCGCATAGATATTCCTCCATAATTGGTTTTACTAGGAACTTCGTTCTACCGGTAAGCTGATGCCGGTAATCCGGGCCGACAGGCTTACCATGAGAAGGTTTTCTCAAATTAGCCAGGTGCATCAGGCCGATTGGCTACTGCACAATTCCGGACAACTAACCGGATTTACCACCGGACGGCCGCAGGAAAACAGCCGCCGTACCGCTGGTATACTTTATACAATATACCGTCATCTTCCGCTGCATACACCCTTTTTGTTATACAAAGGTTCATCAACCTTCCCGTTCAGACCGGTATAATCCCGTTAATCCCGCATAACAGTTCATAACCTGTTTCCGTGCAGGTCGGCTAAAACCCACGCAGGCTGGACTCGGGCCGGACTCAGGCCGGACTCAGGGCTGGTTCTTGCAGTAAATACGAGGCAGACAGGTTTGCTTAACCCTTCAGCAGATAGCGCAATGGTTGCCCATGATGTACCGGAAGTGCCAACCGCTGTCCTCTCAGACACCCACTCACGGCCGGAGTCTTACAGCTCTGCCGCTGTTTACGCAGCTGAGTGGTATCAGACAAACACCACGCGGCATCCAAAGGAGCCTGGAACAACAATGCGTGAGATCAGGAACGCTGGCAGTGACAACCTCGATTGTTGCAGCACCCGTTTGCGCCGCATTGAAAACCGGGACTTCCGGATCCGCTCAGACCATAAAACTATCCGTCTACCTTTTCGACTAAACATGAGCTGTCACGCTTTACTGGAGAACGCTTTTAAATGAACATTCACGAGTATCAGGCCAAAAAACTGCTGGCCGGATTCGGTGCACCGGTGTCACAGGGCGAACCTGTGCTGTCTCTGGACGATATCGACAAAGCCGTTGACGCGCTGCCGGGCCCTGTGTATGTGGTGAAGAGCCAGATACACGCCGGGGGCCGTGGCAAAGGTAAATTCAAAGAGCTGGCGGACGACGCAAAAGGCGGCGTACGTGTCAGCTTTTCAGCCGAGGAAGCAAAGGCCAACGCCAACGAAATGTTCGGCAAAACTCTGGTGACACAGCAAACCGGAGCTGCAGGCAAGCAGGTTAACCGGCTCTATATCGAAGATGGTGCAGACATAGAATCCGAGCTGTATTTATCAATACTGGTGGACCGCGAAACCAGCCAGGTGTCGTTTGTTGCCTCTACCGAAGGTGGCATGGATATCGAAGCTGTTGCACACGATACCCCTGAAAAAATACACACTATAGGCATTGATGCTCTGGCCGGTATTACCGATGCAGATGTAGCAAAGCTGAACAGCGCTTTCGAACTCAGCAGCACCGCCGCCGCCGATGGCAAAACCCTGTTCCCGATTTTATATAACGCTTTTGTCGAAAGTGACATGAGCCTGCTGGAAGTAAACCCGCTGGTTGTGCTGAAAGACGGGCATTTGAAAGTCCTCGATGCCAAGGTCTCATTCGACAACAACGCGATGTTTCGCCACCCGGATATCGCCGAGCTGCGAGACGAAACTGAAGAAGACGAAAAAGAGATTGAAGCCTCCAAACATGATCTTGCCTATATAGCACTCGATGGAGATATAGGCTGCATGGTCAATGGCGCCGGTCTGGCGATGGCCACTATGGATATTATCAAGCTCTATGGTGCGGAACCGGCAAATTTTCTAGATGTCGGCGGTGGCGCAACTACGGAAAAAGTAACAGCCGCGTTCAAGATCATCACCTCTGACCCCAATGTCAAAGGCATACTGGTGAATATTTTCGGTGGCATTATGCGCTGCGATGTTATCGCCGAAGGCGTGGTACAGGCAATTAAAGAGGTTGGTCTGGAAGTTCCACTGGTCGTGCGTCTGGAAGGCACCAAGGTCGCGGAGGGCAAAGCTATTATCAATTCCAGTGGCCTCAACGTTATTGCAGCAGACGATCTCGACGATGCCGCTCAGAAAATAGTTAACGCGGTAAAGGGATAAAGCACATGTCGATACTGATTAACGAAAACACCAAAATACTGGTACAGGGCTTAACCGGGAAAACCGGAACCTTCCATACCGAGCAGGCGCTGGCCTACCACGGCACCCGCATGGTCGGCGGCATACATCCGAAAAAAGGCGGCTCCACGTGGACTTGTGCAAACGGTTCGGCAGAAGGCCAGCAACTACCGGTTTTTGCCAGCGTTAAGGAAGGCAAAGAAGCAACCGGTGCTGATGCATCAGTAGTGTACGTACCACCGGCCGGTGCTGCAGCTGCAATTGTCGAAGCTATAGACGCCGAGATACCGTTGATTATCTGCATCACCGAAGGGGTACCGGTTCGCGATATGGTGAATGTAAAAGCGCGACTAAACGACTCCAGCTCACGCCTTGTCGGCCCTAACTGCCCGGGCATACTTACCCCGAATGAATGCAAGATCGGCATCATGCCCGGCAGCATTTTCAAACAGGGTTCTGTCGGTGTTGTTTCACGTTCGGGCACGCTGACTTATGAAGCGGTGTATCAGACCACTACAGCGGGTCTCGGCCAGACAACCGCTGTTGGCATCGGTGGCGACCCGGTGAAGGGTACAGAATTTATAGATGTGCTCGACCTTTTCCTGGACGACGACGAAACAAAGTCGATTATCATGATCGGAGAGATCGGCGGATCCGCCGAGGAAGACGCTTCTGAGTGGTTGATTGAACAGGCAGCCAATGGTCGCAAAAAGCCTATGGCAGGCTTTATCGCCGGGCGAACCGCACCTCCAGGGCGCACCATGGGCCATGCCGGCGCTGTCATTTCGGGCGGCAAGGGCGGGGCAGACGATAAAATTGCGGCAATGGAAAGCGCAGGGATTGTGGTATCACCGTCGCCTGCAAAACTTGGCGAGACACTGCTCAAAGCAATCGGCTAACACGCCCGTCATCGGGCAATTGTAAAACCCGCAAACCAGCGCTGCAGGTCATTCGACCTGCAGCCCGTCGCATCCACGCTGACTTCGTATTATTCTTGTAGCTCTTAATGCTCAAGACTCCGGTACCAGCAATGATCGACGACAATTCCCTGCCCTGCCAGATCACCGAGCAACCGCATGTCATTATCCCGATGCCCGACGGTTGCCGGCTTTCAGCACGCATATGGATGCCGGTCGATGCCAGCGATGACCCGGTTCCGGCAATTCTTGAACACCTGCCCTACCGCAAACGCGACGGCACGGTACACCGCGATGAACTCGGCCACCCGTGGATGGCAGCCCATCGTTACGCTTGCATACGGGTTGATATGCGCGGCAGTGGTGAATCCGAAGGCTTACTCGATGACGAATACACCGAACAGGAACTTCAGGACGCCTGCGACGTAATCGCCTGGGCACGAGCGCAGCCCTGGTGTGACGGCAGCGTTGGCATGATGGGTATTTCCTGGGGCGGCTTTAACAGCCTGCAGGTTGCAGCCCTGCGGCCACCGGGGCTGAACGCTATTATCACTGTCTGCTCTACGGTCGACCGCTTTGCCGATGATATCCACTATAAAGGCGGCTGCCTGCTAAATGAAAACGTTGGCTGGGCAGGGAATATGCTGTCGTATGCATCACCACCACCCGACCCGCTTCTGGTCGGTGAAGGCTGGCGTAAACTATGGCTTGAACGGCTTGAGCAACAGCCATTTCTTGCATCAACCTGGTTGCGACACCAGACACGGGATCACTACTGGCAACATGGTTCGGTCTGCGAAAACTACAGCGCAATTAACGCTGCCGTTCTTACGGTGGGCGGCTGGCATGACGGTTACCGCAATACAATAAGCCATCTGGTTGAGAATTTGTCTTCTCCTGTTAAGGGCATTGTCGGTCCCTGGATTCATAAATACCCGCATTACGCCGAACCGCAGCCTGCCATTGGCTTTCTGCAGGAATCTTTGCGCTGGTGGAATCACTGGCTGAAGGAAAAAGACAACGATATAGAAAACGAACCCGACTACCGTGTGTGGTTAATGGATAGCGTTGCGCCCGAGCGCTGGCTGCCTGAACGCCCCGGTCGATGGATCGCCGAAAACTCACTGCCTTCAGCCAATATATCCTCAAAAAAGCTTCATCTGAGTTCGCGCGCCAATAGCGAAAACGGCCTGCTGTCGGAACAGCAAGCGGCTGTATTGCAGGTAGAGATAGCCACTCCACAAGACCTTGGATGCAACACCGGAGAGTACTTTCCCTTTACCTTCGGCCCGGAGCTGCCCGACCGACAGAACACCGACGACGATAAATCAATCTGCTTTGACTCGGCAATTCTTGACTCGGCTATCGATATCGTCGGTGCACCTGAGTTATCGATTAAGGCCAGCTCAGATCAGACTACCGGATTGCTTGTAGCCCGACTGTGCGACCTCAGGCCCGATGGATCATCTGCTTTGATCACAATGGGTTTGCTGAATCTAACCCATAGACAATCATCTGAAAACCCGCAGCTGCTAACACCAGGCGAACAGTTCACCGCCACGTTGGTGCTGGACCAGATAGCCTATCGTCTACCGGCGGGTCATCAATTACGCATTGCTCTTTCCACCAGTTACTGGCCGTTTATCTGGCCATCGCCAAAAGCCACCGTGATCAGCCTGCATTCGGCTTCTGTGAATCTACCGGTAAGGAAAAACCATACAACCCAGGCTGTTGAATTCGAGCCTCCGGTTAGCGCACCTGGCTGGCAGGCAGAGCAACTACGGCCAACATCTTCCGAGCGCATGGTCACCACCGATGAATCAGGCGTTGTTACTACAACAATCGAGAATGATTTCGGCGAGAACCGCGATCTGGCACATGGCCTGGTTAGCGGAAGCCTTGCTAAAGAGCAGTGGTCAATCCACCCGAATGATCCGCTTTCGGCAGAGGCAATAATCTATTGGCAGCAAACCGGCGGTCGTGAAGCGTGGCACTGGAAGACCGAAGCAAAAGTTAGAATGCACAGCGACGAGCAGTCATTCTACCTGCAGGCCACATTGAATGTCTTCGAAAACGATGAGCTGATTTTCGATCGACAATACGACGATATAATTGCCCGGAAGTTTGTTTGATCCAGTTAAAAATGCCACTGCCGGTTGCCAAGCATGGTAATAGCCTGAAGTATCCGCTCAAAGCTTTGCCTGGCACGCGCCACCATTGAGCGCGCGCGCAGGTATCCATGCACCAGCCCCGTTTCACTAACCCAGACCGATTTACCGCCTGCCGACAGAATCGCTTCGCTATAATTTTTACCATCATCAGCCAGCGGATCACACTCTGCGCTGATAATAACGCTAGGCGGCAGACTACTGAAATCTGTATCGTGTAGAGGTGCAAACGTCGGATCCCCTGTTATAACTGATCCGCCGGTTCTCACCGACGCATAAAATTCTACATCGCGAGTGGTCAGCATGGGCGCTTGTGCGTGCTGAATATAGGACCCACGACTGGTATCCCCGCCTAGCCCCGGGTAAATAAGCACCTGCCCTGCTATATCCAGATTCTGCCCGCGGGTATGGTGAGCAACAGCTGCAGCCAGATTACCTCCGGCGCTATCGCCGCACAATATAATTGGCATAGCGCGCTCTCGCGCCACATGCCTAGTTATCGCCAGCGCGTCATCAAATGCAGCGGGGTGTACGTGGTCCGGTGCCAGGCGGTAATCAACGGAATAGACATCAAATCCCGAGTTATCACAAATCTCACTGCATATATCGTCATGGCTGGAGAGACCGCCAACCACAAAACCTCCACCGTGCAGATAGACCACGACAGCAGCGGCTGAACTGCTTTCTTTGGTGTAGTGTCGCAGCGCAATAGTATGACTGCCCGTAGCAACCGGTACAGCATGATCTACGGCTTCTATACCATCAGGGTAACCCTGATGAAACTGCCGGCACATGGCATTGTAGATCTGCCGCTGGTGTGCGATTGTGCTATCAATCGTTTCAGGGGGATACCATCGGTCGGTAAGTTCTATAAACGCCCACGTCTCGGCATCGATAAATTCTTTATAGTACTCCGGCATTTGCTCCATTCTTATAGATCTTTAGCAAGCCGCAGAGAATCATAAATTGCTGCGTGCACGTTGCGGCTTGCCACTGCATCTCCCACACGGTAGAGCTCAAACCGGCCATCGCCACTGTGTTTATGCCCTTGTGGTGAACCATTTAATAATGCTGTAGCGTCTGTAATGCCATCATTTACTGAAAGTGCTCGTATATCTTCGAATAAGTCATCCACTGGCAATGTGCCATGCTCTACAACCAGATGATCAACCAGCCGCACAATTGACTGGCCGGTAAATTCGTTGTCGAATGTAGCGGATACACGATTTGCATTTTTTTCCATACGCGATAAACGGTAGTCGGCTGTGACCACCACTCTCTTGTTGTAGAGCCGACGCATGTACTCCGGATAGTTTATACCACCCATCTCTGCTGCGGCGTGCCGATCGGGTGTTACCAGCTCAACCCGTGTATCCGGCTGGTCAGATAAATAATCTGCGCACGACACCCCCTGATGCTGGCCATGATCATCGTAGATCAGAATATCGCCGGCAAGAGATGCACCATCGAGGGCGTCCCATACACTGATTGCCAGCTCACCACCCGGCACAAAATCGGTGTCCGGTATACCACCACAGGCAACAATAACCACATCGGGCGATAGATCTATAACAAAGCTGGCATCGGCAAGGGTATTCCAGATTATAGTTACCCCCAGCAGATTCAGCTCTGCCGCATACCAGTCCACAATGCCGATTAAATCCCTGCGCCAGCTGGCTCTGGCAGCCAGCCTCAGCTGACCACCCGGTTTATCACTCGCTTCGATCAGCGTTACGCTGTGCCCTCGCAAAGCACAGACACGGGCCGCCTCCAGTCCTGCGGGACCTGCGCCGATCACTACAATCCTTTTTTTGCGCTGTAACGACGGTTCAATTGTGTGGGGCATTGTTGCTTCCCGCCCGGTGGACACATTATGCAGACACAACGCTTCACCCTCACCATAGATGCGATCGATGCAGTAACTGGCACCAACACATGGCCGGATTCGATCAGCTTCTCCCGCCATTAGCTTGTTCACAATATGAGGGTCTGCAATATGGGCTCGAGTCATGCCGATCAGATCCACTAGATTCGCTTCAATAGCGTGTCGCGCGGAGGAAAGATCGGCAACCTTACAGGCGTGCAGTATCGGAAGATCCAGCTCCGATTTAAACAGACCGGCCATTGCGACCCACGGTGCCAACGGGCTCCACATGGCAGGCAAATGCCGGGACAGCTGGAAATCGCTATCGATTCGGCCCACATTCAACGACAGGTAATCCACCAGACCGCCATGCTGGATTATCTTCAGTGCTTGCAGACATTCCTGCTGCGCCAACTCATCACTGGTATCCGGAGTCATTTCGATACGAATGCCGATAATGAAATCGTCACCGACTCGTTTTCGTACTGCCTCCAGCAGTTCCAGTGTATATCGCACACGATTTTCCAGAGAGCCACCATATTTATCAGTGCGATCATTGGAATAGGCCATCAGAAATTGCCCGGGCAGGTGCCCGTGAACCAGTATTTCACAGCCATCAAGGCCGCCCTCCCGGCAGCGAAGGGCGGCGTCAGCGTATTGCTGAACTGTGCGATCAATTTCGTGCTGATCCATGGCTTTAGGAAACGCGCGATGAGCGGGCTCCCTGATTCGCGACGGGGCAATTACGGGCAGCCAGTCACCGTTGTTCCAAACGGTACGCCGACCAAGATGCGATATCTGACAAATCAACCCGCACTGATGCTTATGGATGCGAGCGGAAAATTCCTGAAAATAAGGGATTACCCGGTCATCACCTACATACAACTGGCCAAACACCGGCGATGAATCCGATGCAATGCATGATGACCCGCCAAACATGGTCAAGCCAATACCACCACGGGCTTTTTCTTCGTGATAAAGCTGGTACCGTAGCCCCGGCATTCCGTCTTCAGCGTAAGCCGGCGCATGCGGTGTGCTGATAATCCGGTTTTTCAGCGCCAGGTGTTTCAGCTGAAAGGGGCGGAGCAAAGGATCATCTTGGTGCATGATTTTTTATCGGGATTCTGGAATCTCTATGTTAATTCCAAAGCCTTCGTCAGGGTAGTCTACCCAGTGAATCGGAGGGTCAGGCAGGTTTTATGACGTTCCGAAAACAAAAGGCTGCACCTCTAGCGCAGCCTTTTATGAACACACCGGTCGAAGATTTCGATCTATGGAGCGATACAGCCACCTGATGCACCGTCATTAAGCGGGCAGTTAGCAATGACATCGTCATTTGCCGCCTGAACGCCCGCACCGCACTCGGCATGCCCGAAGCCATTAGTCAGATCAAAAATAATATTATCACCCGGGGCTCCAACACCTGCCATCACGTTGTCGAGACCCAGTCCATCCCTGACTCTCCAGGCAATATTATGGTCCGCGCAGGATGAATCACCACTAACCCCGACAGCACCAACCAGCCTGCCACCTTCATTGTAAAGTGCGAGGCCGCCACCAAACACATTAACGCCACCAATGCGACGGCCGACCATTGGATCGTTTCTCTTGCCAAACCGGCTGGAATTACCGCGGTACGCTACCGATGGATCTACCGGATTACTCAACTGAAGCCCGAACAAAGAATTTCCGGGCTGCACCGCGGTGAACAGATTTGCCGTCGACAGAGCCAGACCACCGACCCCGGAATTGAGACTAAACGCCACGGCAGTATTTGCCTTCTGTGCAGAAATAACACGACTTCCCAGCCACTGATCGTTGATTTTGTCACCGGATCTCGCCACCGCACAGACAGTGCCGTCTTTCGATACAACAGTCGCCCACATATTCAGCTCAAAACCACCATTGACTATTTGACCATTGGTAGTAGGCGATATAGCACGCTTTAAAATGTTTCGCAGCATACCGTGTGAAGGCAAATGCTTACAGGGCTGGTGGTGATTGTAACCACCGGATAAGGCCGTACCGGATCCCATCAAAAGCGAAAATGAGACGGCAATAGAAGAGGTTACTAACAATAATTTTTTCATCAGGCACTGTTCCTTCAAATTTCAGTGATCGACGGTTTTACAACCGCCACAAATTGGTCGACTGAAATTGCCCACATCCAAATGGTGCCATCCTGGCGCTACCCTGGTTCCACAACACAACGGCACAATGCAAAATCCAGATCTGGTTACCACCCGGCAGGTCAATTCCTTCTAACCTTGAAGAGCAGGCATGGCACTGCTGCCGTGCGTACTCGAAGCCTAGTTCAGCACCGTTTTTTTCTGCTGTCAATCATCCAAAAGAGTGATTGACGATTCTGATAAACTGAATTTTATCGAATAAAAACGGGGCATCGACATGAAAATAATCAAAGCCACACTGGAGCACGCTGATGATGTCTCACGTTTATTCGACCTCTACCGCCAGTTCTATGAATGCGAGCCGGATCTTGATCTCTCCATCCGGTTTATAAAGAATCGCCTGAAAAATAATGAGTCAGATATATTCATCGCCATAGACACAGACAAGGTTCATGGCTTTACCCAGCTATACCCGTCATTTTGCTCGATAGCGGCAGCGAAAATATACATTCTGCACGACTTATACATCGACGAAGTGAGTCGAAAATCCGGACTCGGGGAGCAGCTTGTAACTACCGGGCTGGAATGGGCGCGAGAAAACGGTGCTTCACGCATCGATCTGCTCACAGAATACAGCAATAAAAACGCTCAGAGCCTCTATGAAAAACTGGGGTTTCAAAAAACCCTTGAAGATTTTCATGCCTACTCACGGAACATATAAACATAAATCTTCAACAGACTAGTTTTATGGAGAAAATCATGAAAACAACGCAACAGCAGACTTTCCCGGCAATCGATATCTCACTGGCCCTCAGCAACAGAACAGATAAGCAGGAACTGTGTAGCACCATTAAAAAAATCTGCCACGAAGTGGGCTTTTTTATCGTCAGGAATCACCAGGTCGACAACGAACTGAGTAAAAATGCATTCCATTACTGCCAACAGTTTTTTGATCTGCCACTGGAAAATAAATCCCTTATAGACAAAACGAACTCTCGTCACTTCAGAGGGTGGGAAGCTGTAGGCAGCGAATACACCAATAACAGGCCCGATATCCGCGAGCAAATAGATTTATGGAGCGAGCATTCACCCGCCACTGTATCCAACCCGCACTATCTTAATCTGCTGGGCCCCAATCAATGGCTGCCCGATGAAATTCTCCCCGGCTTTAAAGACTCCATTACCAGTTATATCAATGCAATGGAGTCGTTAGCAAACCAGTTACTCGAATTGCTTGCAATTGGTCTTGGCCTGCCCGAAAACTATTTCGACGACTACTTCGGGGCCCAGCGTATGAGCCTGACAAAACTAATAAACTACCCAGAGACTCCTGCAGGACAATTCGGTGTGAACGCGCATCACGACACCGGTTTTCTGACAATCCTTAATCCCGGAGAAACGCCCGGCCTTGAAATAGAAATGGCCGACGGAACCTGGCAACCGGTTCCCGTTATTGCCGACACTTTTGTTGTCAATCTGGGGGAAATGCTTCAAGCGGTTACCGGCAACTATTACATTGCGACGCCACATCGCGTGTGCACCAATAAAAAAAGGTTATCGATAGGTTATTTCCATGGCCCTTCTCTGACAACACCAATCAATCGACTGCCTTTATCGCCTGAGTATGCGAAAGCCGTGAACAATAGCCCACGCCATAAAAACGCAGGTTTTATGGCACCGATCTCAGACACAGAATCGGGTGTCGGTGACATGCAAGGCACCCTGCAGGCCAGCACCTTTGGCGATCAGCTATGGAATTATTTTTGTAGAAGCTATCCGAACAACGTGAAACAGTATTACCCTGAGCTGGTTACTCAGTAAAATATATGTTCTAGAGAGAATTTATCGCGGGCATAAGGATGACATCAAGTGGCTGAAAAGCAATTCGTACTCAACACCAGCACTGGCGAATTGTCTGCCACACTCAATGCATCAAGCAACGCCACCCACACCTTGCTGTTAGCGCATGGCGCCGGTGCTGATCACCGCCATGCACACATGGCATCGCTCGCATGCGCCTTTGAAGAAAACAATATTGCAACTCTGCGCTTCAACTTCCCTTTCAAACAAGCGGGCCGTAACCGGGTTGATTCGAAATCCGTAGCCACTGCCTGTGTTATAGAAGCCGCAGATTATTTAAAAAAAAACCTGGCCCTGCCAGTATTGATTGGCGGGCACAGTTTTGGCGGCAGAATGGCAACCCACGCCGTCGCCGAATATGCCCTCAAATGTAAGGCAATGATTCTATGCTCATTTCCGCTTCACCCTGCGGGAAAACCTGCCACCGACCGGGCAGATCATCTGAAAGATGTCTCAACCCCCATGCTTTTTTTAAGTGGCACGCGCGATAAGCTGGGCAGTCAGCCACTGCTGGACGAACAAGTGCGCAAGCTCGGCTCACCACACCAGATACACTGGCTCGATACGGGTGATCATTCGTTTAAAATTCTAAAGAGATCCCGCCATTCAGAAATTGACATCTACACAGAAGCGGCAGAAATTGCCAGGCAATTTATTGATGCGCTATAGCAATACAGAAACACTACACAATTGCCACATGAAGACGCCCCTGAGTCACCACGGCGCCTCAATTCGCTGATAAAAAATCTAAAGTTGCACCCGAGCCTCCCGATACAGTGGCCTATTAAAATCCACACCTTCTACACGTGGATTATATTAGGGCCAGCTAATGAGTTTTTATCTTTGCAAAGGGGGGCGAATTCTCTTGCTCTCTGCAGTTTCCGCCAGTCTGTTATCAATAGAGGCTGCGTCTGCCGCAACCCCAGTCTGCCAATTTCCTGAAAGTGACGAAAGCGGTGACGGCTGGGGCTGGGAAAATAACCGCAGCTGCCGAATCACATCTGCTGCTCTGAGTGCTTCCGGTACCGCGAAGTCCAGGCCCAGCGCTAAAGCAGGTCTCGTTGCTAATACTAAGCCTGCTGTAAACTACTGCACTAATCGCGATTCTGATCTGGATGGAGATGGCTGGGGCTGGGAAAACAATCGAAGTTGCCGTGTCTCAACCAATTCTCTTAGTGTTTTCGATACCAAAAAATCTACATCCAGCACTATACCAGGTCCTGTAGTTAGTGCAAACCGGGCAGTTAATTACTGCGATAACCGTGATTCTGACCCGGATGGAGACGGCTGGGGCTGGGAAAACAACCGAAGCTGCCTTGTTAACGAAGCAGGGGAAGATCCGGCAACTGGTCGCAACAACAGCAGCCTCTATGCCGCTAAAGCGATTAATTCTACCAAGGTTGGCACACCCGAAGTCAAAACAATTAAAAGCAAACCGGTCGACCCCGGCAGTGTCATATATTCACAGGATTTCAGCTCAGCGTCCCAGGGTTTGTACCAGGGCGATCAGCTACATGAACAATGGGATTCTCCCGTGTGGCACATGGGCTTTGACGAGGGACGGGTGAAGATCATCACAGATGATGCAGCTCACGGTAATGTTATGCAGGTCACCTACCCCGCTGGTGCCTACGGCTCGGCCGGCGCCACAGCCTTCCTTGTCGATGTGCAATTTGATTCGAATTCCCCCAAGAGCTACGACGAACTGTATCTTTCCTACGATATAAAATTCGCTGACAATTTTGAATTTGTACACGGCGGAAAACTACCCGGACTGTGCGGTGCCAGCATAGATCAGGCTCCGGAAACAGGATGCAACACTGGCGGTGGATACCCGAGCGGCTACGATGGCTGGAGTACACGTGGTATGTGGCGCCAGAACGGCGCACTGGAGAACTACGTCTACCACGCCGGACAAACAAACTACTACGGAGACGATCTGTTCTGGGGATCTAACGGGAGCCGCGGTCAGTGGCATAGAATTCAGCAACGCGTGGTGCTCAATACCCCCGGTGTGGCCGACGGAATAATTGAAACCTGGCTGGACGGCAAAAAGGTTTTATCCGTCACCGATATGCTCTACCGAAAAACCGGGGCTATTGGCATTAACCTGTTTTATTTCAGCACTTTCTATGGCGGCAATGACCCCAGCTGGGCTCCCTCTTCCGACCAGACTGCATTTTTTGATAACTTCCGGATTTCAACACAACCGGCCGGGTTTTGATACAGTGGACAAACCCGCATTATTCATCGGGTTGACGGGATCTCACTGGATCTTTGATTCCACAGAGAGTTTTTTCTCTTGCAGATATCAGTAAATATTCGACGCGAGAAAAAAATCCACTGTGAAAGCCCTTGCCGTGAATAAAAAAGTCTGCGCGATATCCTCGCCACTCCATGAATTATGCGGGTAAACTCCGAATCAGCAGAAGCCCGAGATCGTTATGCACTTGCCGAACGCGATTGCGTTAATCGCAGCCCTGATACTGGGATTATTCCTGCCGTTATCTGAATCGACTGTATCAGCTCAAGATACAACGACCCGGGATACAGCAACCATTGAGATTCAGAAATTCAAGCTATTCAGGGATCTTTCCAGCGCGCAGACTGAAGCGGCAGGCCGCGCTGCCGAGAATGCCATCTGGCAATTCTGGTTCGCTCAAGCGCCGACACCTGAAGTTCGAAAACTGCTGGATGCCGGTATAGAACGGCGCGAAGCCTATGATTTCGAAGCAGCAGAGAAGCACCTTGATAAGGTCGTTGAAGCTGCTCCCGACTACGCCGAAGGTTTCAATCAGCGAGCGTTTGTACGATTTCTACGGGAAAACTTTTCCGATGCCAGTGACGATCTCGAACGCGCACTGGCTCTGGAACCCGATCACTTCGGCGCGATGGCGGGGCAGTACCAGATTCTTCGAATTGAAAACCGGCATCAGGCGGCATTCACCTTTCTGCAGGAGGCGGTAACCCTGCACCCATGGCTCAGGGAACGCGGGGCCCTGCCCAGAGAAATGTGGCCGGACGCCTATCGTGACCTGCACGACAAAAAATCATCGATCTGAATTATCTATAGATAACCGCCTTTCTCATCGGCGAGGCGATCATTTTCGGCACGCGCTCCGGGCTCGCCCCAGCCACCACCACCCGAAGTCTCCAGACGAACGTGATCACCTCGCTGTAATTCAACGCCCGATATCTTCGATGGCAGCTCGATTACCTGATCCCCTCGCCTGTGCAAAAATCGTCCTTTCGAGCCAGGCTTTCCACCTTTAAGGCCATACGGTGGATGACGAAAACGTTCGAAGTTCCCCGACAAGGATCCCCAGTCTGCATCGAGACGCCATTCCCGCGCCAAGCCGAGCCCACCCCGAAACTGACCATCACCGCCGCTGCCTTCAATAAACCCGTACTCTGTAAATACCACTGGAAACAGCGACTCACACATCTCGACCGGTGAATTGGCCAGGTTGTGAAAACCCGCAGAAAATCCGTTAGCACCATCCCCTTGAGGATGCGCCCCCCATCCGCCAACTTCTATTTCAAAATACACGCGTCGCTCACCCTCAATAAACCGGTCAGGCGCAGACAACGCGGCGACATAGGACACACCGTAATAAGCGGCAGGAATTAACCCGGGCAATGGATCCGACAATGCTCCAAGCACCGTGGTAACAATTCGATGACCGGTTGCCATGCGGTTCGCCACGGGTGCAGGCTCCAGGCAATTAACGATAGAACCCGGGCGGCAGATTACCTCGATCGGACGATAAGCACCGGAGTTTGCCATCGCCCTGCCCTCTGCAACACTCAGCAAAGCGCAATAAACGCCCGAGCGCGCCATATTCAGGGTGCAGTTAACGGGACCGGGTGCCTGATCAGCTGACTCCGATAAATCTACCGTGCAGCTGTCGCCATGAATTTCAACACTGGCAATTACCTTTAGATCAACAGCCTGTTGTCCGTCGTCATCGACAAAGTCCTCAAAGCGATACGTGCCGTCGGGGATAGAATGAATAGTGTCTCGCATTGCCGTTTCTGATTGCGCCAGTATTGCATCCATCGCTGCCGCTATTACTGTGGTGTCATAGCGCCTGGCAAGCCGCTCTATAGAACGCGCACCAACAGCAAGTGAGGCGATTTGTGCCTGTATATCACCCCCTATTTTTTCCGGCTCACGACTGTTCTGTCTGACAATAGCGACAATCGCCTGATTGGTTTTTCCGGACTCGACCAGTTTTAAAGGCGGAATTCGCAGCCCCTCGTGATAAACCTCTCTGGCACCGGCAAAATAACTGCCGGCAGCACCGCCACTGACATCAATATGGTGAACAATCGCGGCCGCTATAGCCACCCGCTGGCCGTTAACGAATAACGGTTGGAACACGACAAAATCGGGCAGATGCTGCCCGCCACAGTAGGGATCGTTGGTGAGTATGACATCACCTTCATTCCACTCACTTAACGGTATATGATGCTGCACTATATCTGCCAGGCAAACCGACATGCTGTTCAGGTGCACAGGTATTCGCGTAGACTGGGCGACCGAATTTCCTTTTCCATCAAAAAGTGCGGTGGAATAATCCAGTGTTTCCCGCACTACGGTGGATCGCGCTGTACGCCATATAGAAATATTCATTTCTTCAGCACCTGCGATTAACGCGTTGCGTATCACCTCAAGGCGAATCGGATCAACTACCATTGCATCACTCACTTTATCTCTCCACTGCGCTCACACAACAGATCACCATTATCAATAACTCTAACCGTCCAGCCCGTCTCTAACAGCAGTACCGTATAGCTTTCTTCGATAATCAACGGTCCAGTCAATGGATCAGCTCCACGCCGAAGATCATCGCGTAAAATACACGGCACTGAATGTTCCTGATCGTGTAAATACAGCTTACGGTGGCGGTTAGTTTCAGTGATCGATATTCCCGCCACGGGAGTGATCGGTTCAGGCTCAATCGGTTCCGCTGAATCTGTTTTGCCAAGCAGCCCGACACCAACAGCCCTGACAGTAACAATTTCGGCGGCATCGTCGGGTGAGGCATGCGCAAAGCGCTCCTCGTGTAAGGTATGGAAATTATCTACCAATTGCTGCAAGTCTTCGCTACTGACAACAGTGTCACCCTCTATCTGTGGCCAAGGGGTAGATAACTCGAAGGCCTGACCGCGATAGCGCATATCACAGCTGAATTCAATTCGCCGTTGGGTGTCGTCAAAACCATTTTCCACCAGCAACTCTATAGCCTGTTGATTCAGGCCACTGACGGCTTTAGCCAGTGCAGAGACTGACTCTATACTTGCCGGCATCAGTAGAGACTCTGATAGATCATAACGCAGATCAGCCTGCAGAATCCCCAGCGCTGACAGAGTAGAAGCATTCGCCGGGAACACTATTTTATCAATTCCGAGCTCCTGAGCAACTGCACAGGCATGCAAGCCCGCAGCACCACCAAAGGGAGCCAGAGCAAAATCGGCAGGATCTGCTCCTTTCTCGAACAGGCTCAGACGAATCGCACCTGCCATGTTGGCAGTAGCAACGTCTAGTACACCTGAAGCTGCCTGACCGGTGCCATAACCAAGAGGCTGCGCTATTCGAATATCTATAGCGTGGTTAGAAGCATGAACGTCGAGCTCCATACCACCCGTTTTAAAAGCTGCTGCATCTATGCGGCCCAATGCAGCATTGGCATCGGTGACAGTAGGTTCCTGTCCTCCACGCTGATAACAAACCGGACCCGGTTCCGCTCCGGCACTCTCCGGCCCGACCCGCAATGCGCCCGACTCCAGTCGGGCTATGCTGCCACCGCCAGCACCAATGGTACGTATTTCTATCATCGGCAGTCTGACTGGCAGTCCATCTATACTCGATTCAGCAGTCTCTCCAATCTGGCCATCGCGCACAACCGAAATATCAGAACTGGTGCCCCCCATATCAAAGCCAACCAGATTACCCATAGCGTGTCGCTTCGACAGTGCTGCCATAGCCATTGCCCCGCCTGCAGGACCGCTTAGCAATAATTTTGCTGGTAATCTGGCAGCAGCATCAGGAGTTGCCAGACCACCATTGGATTGCACCAGATAAAGCGATGCATCGATACCGGTTTTCTCCAACCTGCCAGACAAACGCTCAAGATAGCCGGAGATAACCGGTCGCAGCATGGCATTAAGTACCGTTGTTGATGTGCGCTCAAACTCTCGTATTTCAGGACTTGAAAGGTAGGATGTTGTCACCGACAACTGTGGCGCACGCTCGTTTATTATCTGTGCCGCACGTTGCTCATGCACAGGATTTCTATAACCGTGCAGAAAAACAATGGCCACGGCTTCAATTTGTTCCTCTATAAGATTATCTATAATCCGGTGCAGTGCCTCCTCGTCGAGGGCCTTGTAAATCGATCCATCTGCGGTGATACGCTCAGGCACGCCATAACGCCATTGTCGTGGCACCAACAGTGAACGATCCTCCGCACTCAAGGTGTAGACATCACGTCGGATATGCCGGCCAATTTCGAGTACATCCCGAAATCCTTCGGTTGTCACAAGTGCGCCACGCGGCAGTTTGCGTTCAAGCACCGCATTAGTGGCAATCGTCGAACCGTGCAAAATAAGATCGATATCGGTTAGCGACAGACCAGCCAGTTCTGCGATGCCCTGCAATCCATTGATCAGACCGATAGACGGATCCGACGGGGTGCTTGGCGTTTTAAATGCCAGCGTGCGATTCGTAGCTGGGTCGTAGAGGTGTAAATCGGTAAAGGTGCCGCCTATATCAACAGATACGCGAACGCTTGCTTCAGATTGCATTTACTCTTGGTCTCAGTAATCACCAATACTCATCGATAGACAAGTTCAGGCAGGTATAGCGCAATTTGAGGAAACACCATCAGCAGAGTCAGTAACACCAGCATCATCAATACAAATGGAATTGCACCATAAGCGACATCATTAAACGGACCGCCGTTGGTTCGTACCCCTTGCACCACATAAAGATTTACCCCGATCGGTGGCGTGATCAGTGCCGCTTCCATTAATACCGTAACAAGAATGCCGAACCACACCGGATCGTAGCCAAGGCCCTGAACAATTGGAAAGACAATAGGAACGGTAGTTAAAAGCATGGAAAGTGTTTCCATGAACATGCCCAGAATGAGATAAAAAACAATGATAATAATCATTGTTTCAGTAGCTGTCAGGCCCAGCGATTCTATGGCATCGAGGATATCCTGTGTCACCCCCATAAAACCCAGTACAAAGTTCAGGAACACGGCAGCCATAATGATAATCATAATCATTGCCGTCGTTCGCATGGTGCCCTCGAATGCCTCCTTGAGCATTTGCACCGATAACATGCGTCGCCAGGCGGCCAGTATCAGCGCGAACACAACGCCCACCGATGCCGCTTCTGTGGGCGTAGCAATGCCTGCGTATATAGAACCGACAACCACGCCAAATAACAGGATAGGAGGCACCAGATCCGGCAAGGTCCGGATGCGTTCTGCCCAGCTGGTTTCGGTTTTTACACCATCCCAGCCACGCCAGATCAGACACGAGATAACAATCACCAGCATAAACAAACCGGCCAGCAGTAACCCCGGAAATATTCCCGCCAGGTAGAGCTCCGGAACAGAGGTGTCGGTGATCAGTCCGTAGATTATCAGGTTAATAGAAGGCGGTATCAGTATGCCCAGGGTACCGCCTGCGGCAAGCGATCCTAGAAACAACCGTTGATTGTAACTGCGCTTTTCCATTTCAGGAACAGCGACGGTGCCAACGGTTGCCGCGGTGGCCACGCTGGAACCGCTGGACGCGGCAAAGATCGCACACGAACCGATGTTGGCGTGCATGAGCCCGCCCGGTAACCACGACAACCACTGCACAACAGCATTGTACATGCGTTGCGCTATACCGGCGCGCAGCATGATCTCACCCAGCAGAATAAACATTGGAATGGCTACAAGGACAAAATCTTTACTCTTATCCCAGACAAATTCACCAATTGCGCCCTTAAGCCGGCCAGCCATATAGAGATCGTCGAGGGTGAACGTCAGAATCCCGAGAACCGCGGCAACCGGAATACTGGCGACAACCAATACCAGTAATATCAGAACGATTAAACCGGCCATCAGGGGGTTTTTCCCGGTTGTTCAGACAGTTTAATTGTGTTCACATCAAGGCCGTGGGTCTCCTGTACTATTTCTTCCTGCGCACTCATGGCTCCGGCTACACGCCGCACTAGAGAATTATCACGTCTAACAAGTGCCACCAGGGTGTACAGCAAGACAAACGATAACGTAACAACAAATAGCGCCAGACCCAGAAACCACATCAGTTGCGGTATCCACAGCGGTGTTTGCAATGTCGTAGTAGACATTGAATTGCCAGTCCAGGATGTCCAGAACACATTAAACGCCTTACGCATCAGATAAGACATGTAGTAAAGCAACAGCGCAATGCCGACCACGTCGAGAATCGACCGGGCAGATAAAGGTAGAAAATTATAGAGTACGTCTATGCGCACATTAGACCGGTTCAGCAGACAGTAGGAATACGCCCAGGTGGTACTGGCCGCAAATACATAACCGGAGACTTCATCCGAACCACTCATGGTAATGCCGAAAAATTTTCGGCAGAACACATCGACGGTTACCATTACAGCAGACAGCAACAGCGCCAGCCCTGCAATCCACACCGCCCACAACGAGATACGTTGCAGCGTGCGATGGATAGAGTCAAGAACTTTCATAGCGCTGGCCAACTCGTG
This sequence comes from Chromatiales bacterium (ex Bugula neritina AB1), assembly GCA_001730015.1. GTDB lineage: Bacteria > Pseudomonadota > Gammaproteobacteria > Granulosicoccales > Granulosicoccaceae. Next base: position 28,956 of record MDLA01000099.1, read on the forward strand.
AAAAAGCTCGCGAAAAGAACCCCATCCATCGCCACACTGTTACTCAACCGGTGCTTGTACACCGAGTACTTTTCCAATGGAATCGTTCCACTCCATGGCACATTGCTTACCACAGCGCTTTGCCCAGCGCTTGAGAACAAAATCGTTCACTGCGACTTTAACCAGTTCTTTGTCTTCATCGTTTAATTCAACGGCAACCATGCCGCCTGGCTCACCTTTTTCACAAGGGCCGGTCGTATTGCAAAGCGCCGCTTCAGCATTCAATTTTTCAGTGCTTTCCCAGATTGCGTCCTCCACCTTTGCCGCTTCATCTGACATCAGTTGCTGTGTTTCCGGGGTAAGAGAATCCCAGGTTTTCTGGTTCACGGCGAGAAAAGTTGCTGCAAAACCTATATTTACCCGGACATTATGTGTGACCACCTGATACCACTTCGCGTTGTATGCCGGCATGACGCCAGTCGCACCGCAATCAGCGACACCTTTTTGCAATGCTGGCACAACTTCCGCGAAAGGCAGTGTGACTGCACTGCCGCCCAGACCCTCAATGAAATCACCAATTGAAGCTGAGTAGGTGCGCAATTTTCGTCCAGCCAGATCTTTCAGGTGCACATCGGTTGCATCGGCTGAACCGAAATTACAAAAAAACTGCTGCTTCGGAAAGGTGTACAGCATCAGCATTTTTGCGTTGAATTTCTCTTTGAGCTCACGCTCAATCACGGGTTTATAGGCCGCCATCGCTTCACGATATTTACCAAAATCCTGTATCACACCGGCCAGATCTATTCCCTCCAGAGCCGGTGCATCCTGAGCAGTATAGGAAGTGAGTGCGTGGACAGCATCAAAGGTACCCAGCTTAAGCAGCCGCATGGTCTCAAAGCCGGACATACCCACATTGGTGTAGTCCTTCATGTTGGCAGTGATCGCTCCTCCGGATAATTCCGAAAGCGTTTTGGTCCAGTAGGGATTTTCGTGCTGCTTGTAGTTCTCCAGACTGGCCCAGGTACCCACCACCTGCCATTCTTTTTTGGTGTAATCTGCTGCATGTGACAAGCCCGCCAGCGAACTCAGCAAGGCGGTGATGGCACCGACTGTTTTCAGTCTCTTCATTGTACTTTCTCCTCCGGTTAGGGGCTTTATAATCGCATAAATTGGAAACAATGACTAATAGCCAGGCCCGGGTTATTCTTCGCTACGCTGTAAACGCTTCAAGGTGGCCATCCACATTCATGACCTGCCCGGTGACTTTCCCGGCCGATGGAGAACTAAGAAACAACGCCATATCTGCGATATCTTCACCTTTTATCAGCTCCCGCATAGAGCAGGCGCGGCGGTAACTATCGAGTATTTCTTCTTTGTCTCTTCCTGTTTGCTTAGCCTCGTCAGCAACAACGCGCAGCATGCGATCACCTTCAACAGTGCCGGGGCAAATAACGTTGGCCCGTACTCCACTTTCACCAAGCTCCATAGCTATACTTTTTGTCAGGCCGATAACAGCCCACTTGGCAGAGGAATACGCCGATCGCATTGGATAGCCATGCCAGCCTGCGGTAGAAGACATATTGACAATTGAAGGACTGGCCCCCGATTCAGCGCTGCGGCAAAGCATGGGAACAGCGCGGCGACAGCACAGAAAAGTGGCGTCCAGATTTACCTCGATACAGCGACGCCATTCTGGCAGCTCTATTTTCTCGACAGACGCGGTCGGCCCTTTAATGCCAGCGCAGTTGATTAATGTATCGAGACCGCCAGCCCGCTGTTGCTGAGCCTCAAATACGGAGTCAACCATTGCTTCATCCGAGACATCTGCACAACTAACAGACACGTCGGGATGGTCTTGCTGCATGGCATCAATAGCAGCGCGGTCTATATCGACAATATGGACATTGGCTTTTTCACGGATAAACGCTTCGGCAATACATCGGCCAATACCACTGGCGCCCGCCGTAACAATTACACGACGGGATAGGAACAAAGTCATTTTATAGTGCGGCCATGTATTATTTATTCAGTTGTCCGGCTAAATTTAAGCGTATTGCACCGCAAGACACAGTCACTCAGGCAAACCTGTCTCAGTTATTCTGGCCTTGCTGACGCCGCAACGCGGAGCACGGCATCCTGGTAGTTTCCACTCCCTTCATCTTTCTTACTGAAAATGCCACGCTCACGCACCCATTGCTGAGTCGCCTCATACAGGCTTTCTGAATAAGGCTCAAAGACCAGTCGCTCTCCCGGGCCGAAACGCCTCACATCGACCAGTGCAGCATGGCGCTCGGGCAGTTCTTCAAGATAATAATGCACGTAGTTCTGGTGCATTGTATCGATGTCGGTTTGAGCCAGACGCAACGCTTCGTAATAACGCGATACCTGGTCTTCAGTTACGCCTTCAGGCACCATCGCCGCAATCATGAAGGTGCAATCAAGTATTTTTCGATAGCCCAGCTGCTCAAGCATATAGAGCTGCGGGCCGAACACAGTCACTGCAGATGCCTGCCCACTCAGTATTTGATCGACGCGGTCGGCTGGCGTGCCGCCGAATACCAGCTTGATCTGGCTTTCATCGAGGAACGGCTCCAGTGCCTGTATTGTTGTGTAATGACTGCCTGACTGATAACCGACATGGATTTCCGTATCGGCAAGCTCTTCAGGTTTAGTCACTTTCGAATCGGCAGGGACTAAAATAGCAGAAGGAGAGACAGAGTAGCACTCCCCCCAGAGTTTTCCGTGACTCGCCGATGCCGCCATGTTTACCGTCCAGTGGCAGGCACAGCTGATAGACGCATCACGACCCGCTTCATAAGTCTGATAGGCTCCTTGCTTATTCGACAATTGCCCGGCTTCAGCTACAAATTCAGGCGCTTGCCGGGTTAGCAGGTTATGAGCTCGCAATTCGTAGTTCTCAAGGCCCGCAGTCGCGAAATAACCTTTCTCATGCGCAACCCACTCTTGCAGTCGTCCGTGTGGATTAATCACAAACTGATCCATCATTTTACCCTTTGCGCCTTTTTTCCGAGTAACTACAGTATACCGAGATCGCTGATTGTTCAACTAACACAGCATCGGACCGCAATCTCAAGACCCGCCGCGGATTAATAAACACCTGGTCACACATGTTTCGCAAAGAATAGAAGCACACGACCTTACTCTAACCAGACCCACCGCACAGGATAAAAACAAACAGCGTGCAAATAGTGGCCGGCAAAAGGAATTGCACAATATTTGCAGCCGCACGTACGGTAACGACGCAGCTCCTGAGCCGCTAAAGCCGCAAATAGATATCTGAGAAGCGCCTTGAAATTAAGAGTATTACTCGCAAGCATCGCGATGTTTTTTAACTCCATGGCGATTGCTGCCCCGGACTGGCTGCGCGATGGTCGAATAGGCGGCACCAGTATTAGCAGCAGCATGAATCAGAGCGAACTCATCGCACTGATTGATCAGCGGGCCAGCGAAAACGTCTCCGTTCTGGAGCTGGACAGCAGACTATCAGAGTACCTGACCGACGCTGAATTCGACGTCGAAGTGGCATTTATTGATCGCGCCGCTGAACTCGCACACGAACGCGGGTTAAAAGCAGTTATCTATTACCCCGGCCTTGAGGTACTGACCCAGAACGGTGTCAATCTGGCATCGACAATGTACAAAGATCACCCGGAGTGGATACAGAAAGGGATCGGCGGGGCACCAAATGTATTTTACGGGAACCAGGAAGTTTGGGTAGATCCCAATGCGGAAAGCGCATGGCTTTCGCCAAATACAGGTTACCTCGACTACTTTCTAGAACGAATAGCGAAGCTCGCCGCGACAGACGTTGACGGTGTTTGGGTTGATGTTCCGATCTACCTGGAAACCGGTGCCGGCTGGGCGGGAGCTGAACCTGAAGCCGCTGCAGATTTTACTGCCTGGACCATTGCCGAAGGGCTTAACCCTCCCAATGGCTATACGGTTCCCTCCAGTGCGGATTTCAACAGCCCGGCATTTCGTTCCTGGGTTTAAATGGCGCCATGTAAATCTGGCAAATTTCATCGAATCTGTTCGTACCACCGCTACATCGATTAACCCTGACTTCGCGGTTATTGTTGAAAACTTCCCGATGGATTATATGGACGCCACCAAAGCCGGCCTGGACGCGACGGCTTTTGCATCATCAGAAAATCTGGTACACGTGTGGGAAACAGACAGTGTCTCCAACACCAGGGCAATGTCGTGGTCAACCCCGGAAGATTTTCGCAATAAAATTGCCATGCTCAAGTGGGGAAAAGGCATTTCGCGTGACAATGCTTCATTAAGCTTTTCCTATGGCTACCAACCTCTGGACGCCGGTTTGTCTATGGCCGCTACAGTTGCCACCAACAACGTTCCGTTTGAGGCCAAAACACCCGACATGATTCTAACAGTGGATGAGGCCTTTCGCACTAACTGGTTCGGCTACGTCAAGGATCACACCGAAGCCCTGCTAAGCACGCCACGCACGCCTAATGTTGGTATCTGGTACAGCGCACCCACCCGTGACTTCCAGGATTTCCCCACAGGCGGCGAATACGGCATGTTTGCGAATACCGTTGCACCGACGACCGACCCGGACTGGTGGTCAACAGATAGCAGAGACAGCGTTGTCAGCAAGCCTCACCTCGGCGGTTACCGCGGCTTATCCGGTGCCCTGATTAACATGAACATTCCCTATAAGGTAGTTGCTGATCCAGGTGATCCAGCAACACAGATAAACGGGCTAGATATACTATTGCTGCCTAGCGTGTCTGCAATTTCCGATGCCAGCGCCGAAATTATCAGGCAATACATTGATGATGGCGGGGTGGTTCTGGCAACCGGCATTACCCCGGGCTCTATGGACGAATTCGGAAACCCCAGAGCAAGCAATGTTTTCGCCGACCTGTTTAATTTTAATGGCGTGTCGGACCGAAGGGTTAATACTCTCGGCAGCGGCCTTGCCATCTACCGACCGGATATAATCGGTACCACTCTGTTCGGAGACGTCGGTGATCAGGTAATCGCAGATACTGCCTTTTCTGAATTAGAGCAGCTGGTCCGTATTCATGCCGATGAAGTGGTATCACTCGAAAACGGAGAAAATGTTTTTCTCGACTACGCGGCGAAGGATTCCACACTGCATCACTTGTATCTTGTTAACTACAGCGGCCTGCAGCAACCCGTTGTCCCGGCCCCTAAAACAGTGACTGTACACTTTCGCCCGCCCTCTGGAAACCGCCTGTTGACTGCAGAAGTTTCGTCACCAGACAGCAACGGACAAAACGGTTTTTCCGAAGTTATAGATGAAGGCCACGGAGTTTATCGGTTTGATGTCACGATCGATCAATTCTCCCTGATTAACCTGACGCTTGAGCCATTGACTCAGCCCGAGCCGCAACCTTTTGAGGGGCCGGTATTCGCAGATCCGGCACATCAGGAAGCAGCAGAATCAGGGCTGGCGTTTGTACTCGATTCCATGCGAAATGCATCATTGCCGGAACCGTACAACTTCGGTGTTCACACCAACCTGCTCGATAATACAGACGCAACCGATGTCTATACCAACGGCCATCACGTAACAGCAGAGCACATGGGGCTACTGTTACGAACATCTGCCTGCATGAAAAACGAGACCGCTTTTGATGAAGCGTTCCGCTATGTGAGTGAAGCGATGTTCTCACCGCTCTATCATGTTCCGAACTGGTCAATCGACAAAAACGCCCAGCGGCCATTTATAGAGTTCAATGACGACCACGAGCTTTGGCTGAATGCAAACGCACCACTGGATGACATGCGTGTGATCCGGGGCTTAATGGATGGCTATGAAAAACTCGGAAGACAGGACGCCGAAGTACTCGCCAATACCATGCTGGAAGGCGTCTATTGGACTACTGTCACCGATCGGAAAAAATCGAGTACCCTGTCTTTTCCGGATTATCCGGGCGGGCTACTCGGATTCGCCTGGGATTGGTCTGAAGTCAGTGACAGCGCTCTAACACCACCATCAGTTGCCACCGGCCAGGGCTTCCTGACGCAGGATCTAATCCCTGTAGATTATCAGGACCTCGCCACAATCGGCCACGCCGCAGAGCGTGATCATCGCTGGCGCTCCGTACTAAATTCTACTACACAGTTGCTGCTCGATTCCGAAATCAGCCAGTCCGGTCTTTTCTATAACGGTCTGGAGCAAACAGGTGCGTTTACCGGCGACTTCGAGTACCAGGGTGAAATCCAGGGCCAGCATTTAAAAACAATTCAGGTACTTTGGACTGCCATTCATCTGGCTCGCGTTTCAAAGTTCGACGTAACCCTTTTAAATGACACCATGCGGGCACAGGCTCTAGACGCTGCAACTCGCAGCCTGCAGTTTTTCAAAACGTTTTACAGTACAAACACCCGTGTTCCCGAATACCTGAAATTTGATGGTAGTGATGTTGACGATTGCGTAAATAACCAGCCGGCAGACTGCCTGGTCCGTGGTGAAACCAATCTGTTTTCAGGCGAAGCCCGAATTTACGCACAAATTTCACGGCTGGCCAAACTACTCGATGACGATACTTTTGCCAATTCTATAATCGATGAAAAAATCATAACCGATCGCATTAGCAATACCACCGATCCACTATACGGATTGATTGGAAAATCGACCACCGGCACTGGCGATGCAGAAGCCTGGAATATTCTGGAATCGGTTTTCTCGCTGTGCCTGAACTCGTCTCCGGATAATACAACCCCGCCAACCAACGGTAACAACAGTGTTCCTGTGGCGGTCGATGATTCAGTGCAAACTAAGGAAGCAACCCCGTTAGTACTCACAGCAAGCCAGCTACTGGCGAATGACACTGACCCGGATAGCGATACCCTTTCTGTGGTTTCACTAGCCAGTCGTGGCAGCAACGGCGGTAGGATAATTCGAACCGGCACCACCACCTGGCAATACTTACCGGCCAACGGCTTCAGTGGTGCGGAATCGCTCGCTTACACTATCAGTGATGGCAATGGCGGGGTATCACACGCAAGCATCAACGCTACCGTTATTGCTATACCCGTAGCAACTTTCCTTGCTTCCGATATAACCGTGACCAGCGGTACTTTCGATTTTGGTACACTGCAAAGTCTAACCACTGACGACACAGACACCTACGATATCAATTCGACAACCACAACAACGGGTACAGAAGTCACCTGGATTGCAAAGCAAACTGCTACTGAACCGGAAAAAGCCACACGATTACAGCTTACCTATTCAGGGCATTACTCGCAACCCGATGTCACCCAGACAACGTCACTCTACAATTACGCTACCAGTGTCTGGGTTGAATACGACAGCCGTATTGTCGGCGATGAAGTGGATTCAATCGTTGCACTGGATGTCACGAGCAATGCCCGCGATTTCATCGACAGCAACGGTGAAATGCAAGTTCGCATTCGCGGTGTACGCGCCAGTGGCAATTTTGCGGTATGGGCCAACTCACTGCAATGGAAAATCTCCTACGAAATCGAGGGATCTAATTCTGCACCGGTAGTCACTAACCAGGCTATTACTACTCGATCCAACACGCCGGTTGTAGTCAGTCTGGGCGGATCAGATGCAGATGGAGACAATATTACTCTAGCAGTGGTACGAAGTCCGGCATCCGGTAGTTTATCGGGCACTATTCCAGATTTAACATACACCCCCAACAACGGGTTTACCGGAGCAGACAGTTTTACCTTCAGCGCAAATGACGGCCAGCTCGACAGTGCAGAAGCGACGGTCGCAATTACGATTACGGATGGTAACACCAGACCTGTCGTGACCAACGCGAGCTACCGGATTATACAGAACAGCGTTATCGAGATAACCTTGTCAGGCAGCGACGCAGACACAGATGCATTGACCTATACAATTGTCAATGCGCCAACAAACGGTACGCTGTCCGGACTGCCACCGGCGATCACCTACACACCTGCGCTGGACTTCACCGGTGACGACAGCTTTACCTTCAAAGCGAATGACGGCACCATCGACAGCGAAAACGCAACAGTCCTGATCACCACCGCGCCGACTCCCCCTGACGGCAGTATCAGCAATACCGGCAATGCACTGACGCTGGACGGCGATCTCACCGATTGGAGGAATTACACTTCATTTGGATCCGATCCCGACGATGTAAGCGGTACCGGGAATCCGCTCGACTGGCTGGAAGCCTGGCTCGCGCACGACTCAAGCCAGTTTTTTCTCGCTTACCGCAACGACGGCGATGTTTCTATCAGCTGGGGACAAACCCTCTATATCGACACGGACGGCAATCCCGCAACCGGGTACCAGCAAGGCTTACCGATCGGTGCAGATTATGTCATTCAGGGTCAGTTTATTTACCGCTATGCCGGAGCTTCCGACGGCAGTACCTGGCTGTGGACATACATAGCCGAAATGACTGGAGCTTCTTCCGGCGGGCAATTTGAATATCGCTTTGATAAATCAGCTCTTGGTAACCCGGCCGCGCTTCAAATTGCATTTGTCGGGTCTAATGAGGCCTACAATGGAGGCACCATAGAAGATACTTACCCCGATGGTGTTTACAATTCATCCAGTACCAGGCGATTTTTCAGCTACTCTGCACTCAGGCTGGCTAATTCGCCACCAATATCCAGCAATCAGACCACTTCAGTTATAGAAGGTCAGACAGTAGAGATTCAATTAACTGCGACAGACGCTGATTCCGACCCGGTTACCTATAGTATTATCGACCAGCCGGCTAACGGAACTCTGCAGGGTACACCACCAACACTGGCCTATACCCCTGACACCAGCTTCACTGGCCCGGATTCCTTTACTTTCCGCGCCACTGATGGCACAGCCAGCAGCGGCCTTGCAACTGTCAGTATTATTGTGAGGTCAGCAGCGGTATCGGCTATTCCCTCTAATCCGGTAACGACCATTACACTCGATGGAAATTTACAGGAATGGGCAACACTGCAATCATTCGATGATGATCCCGCCGATATCACCGGCAATGATAATCCCGTCGATTACCTGAGCGCCACCATGGCGCACGACCCCAGTAATTTTTATATCGCCTACACCAACGACGGTGGCAATCTGTCAACGATGCCGGACTGGGGTTTTAATGTTTATATCGATAGCGACAATAGTACTGCAACAGGCTATAAAATCAGCAACTCACTTGGTGCAGATTACCTGCAACAGGGTGCATCACTGTACCAATATACTGGCACGGGAACTAGCTGGAGCTGGGCTGATACCGGTTTGGCACAGCGCGCAACAGCTGCTTCATCAGCAGAAGTGGCAATATCACGATCCGCAATGAACAACCCCGAAACACTGAGTATTGCAATCATTGGTGACAACCTGTCACTTGGCGGCGGTGTAGAAGATTACTACCCTGACGGCATTTATAATACCACCAGCACAGTACGATTTTTCAACTACACAACCGACGGAATGCCAAGCAGCCCCGCAACAATTGCTCCCGCATTCGGTGCAAACGCCAGCCCCGAATCGGGCCGTATAGAATTCCTGAGTAATGCCAGGCAGCCATCCCGGCACGCTGACAATCAGATTGTTTCAGTAGGCGGCGGCAGTGCCGGCTTAACGCTTATGGCATTGTGGCTTATGGCCCTGCTCGTAAACAGAAGGCTTGCTGCCAGGCGGCGCTAGCATTTGCCAGCTCACTAATATATACGGCTGATTCATCGTAATTCGCCGGTCTTCAGGGAAAACACGTTCGATGAAATTCAGGTAACAGCCAGCCCGAATTCAGAGCTGGATCAGCTCGGTAACTCATGTTGCTCGCGCCAGCATAATCGCAGCTTGTCTCCCTGCCCGGAAAAACTGGCTTCGGTATTTTCGCAGCTTTGAATTCTATCAACTCGAAAATGTCTAAAACCAGACCTCAACTGACACCAGGCAACCAGTATCAGCGCATCAATATAATAAATCATCGCTATAGGGTACAGGGTTCGATCGGTGACATTTCCTGCCGCATCGCGGTAGTCGATCCATAGCGCTTTTTCAGCACGAATAGACTCACGCAGCTGTGCGACATCAATCTGGTGATCAGGCATCTCCGCAAACGAAGAAACCACCAGGGGAGCGGCATAGGTTTCTTCACTGCGCTGTTCCGGCAGTATTTCATAGAGTTTGTCAGCAACCCGCTGTGAAGCCGCTATCAAACCCTCATCACCAGTACGTTTTATCAAACGCAGGCCGACAATCAGTGCCTCGATTTCCTCTGCATCGAACATCAGTGGTGGTAAATCGTAGCCCGCTCGCATCAGATAGCCAATCCCCGCCTCGCCATCTATAGGTACTCCCCGGGACTGCAATACGGCGATATCCCGATATACCGTTCGAGTCGTCACTTCAAGTTTCTCAGCCAACTGCGATGCTGTCATTACACCTGTAGCGCTGCGCAGTATCTGAATGATTTCAAACAACCGGTTGGATCGACTCAACGGTACCCCCGCAAGGAAATATAAGACTACTGACAATACGATGTCAGCAGCACCTCTCTATGATTCCATGGTAGCAGCTTCATTCATCGTGATGAGGCGCTCTCCTTCTGCTCACCACATCGGGTACGCTGTTGAAAAGAGACACACACTATCAATTAGGACTAATACTGGTTACCGTATCCGCCATTGTGTGGAGCACTACCGGCCTGTTCACCCGCGCAATAACCCTCGACAGCTGGACGACACTCGCGTGGAGGGGATTGTACGGTGGTATCGCCATTTTTATATTGATGCTGGTGACCACACCGCGAAAAACCAAACGCGAATTTATAGCAATGGGCTGGGTCGGTTGCTTATTCGCAACGGTATCTGCAGCCGGTATGCTGTGTTTTATTAATGCTTTTTACTACACCAGTGTCGCCCATGTGGCCATAATTTACGCCACGGTCCCGTTTGTGGCAGCCGCACTCGGCTGGGTTTTCCTGAAAGAACGCCCGGCAACAACAGCAATCTGTAGCAGTCTGGCCGCATTAGGTGGTGTAGTTATAATGGTTTGGGGCGGATCAGGCGGGGGTTGGTTCGGTGATCTGCTGGCATTCGCCATGACATTATGCCTTGCCGTAATGATGGTCCTGATACGCTACTACCCCGCCGTACCGGTGATGCCGGCTGCGTGTTTATCTGCCTTATTGAGCGGGCTTGTCAGCATGCCTATGGCAGACGCAACACTACCGGATACAAAAAACATGCTGCTGTTACTCGCTTTCGGTGTAGTGAATTCAGCCTTGGGATTAAGCCTGTTCACCTTCGGCTCGCGCCTGCTACCTACGATTGAAACTGCACTGATCGGTGCTCTGGATGCACCACTGGCACCACTGTGGGTGTGGATTTTCTATAGCGAAACCCCGGATCAGGCAACTCTCACCGGCGGCACTATTGTTTTTATTGCCGTGCTGGCGCACATAATTTTACAGGCTCGATGTCGTCAGACCCAAAACATTCGTGGTTGATAAATCAATCCCTGCTCAATCCATGGTCCACTTCCCTGGACCACATCCTTGTTGAGCTTGTACTAAGTATCGGACTGATCTGCGCCAACTGCACAGCTAAAATACCGCATTTATCAGGCAATATTACCGCCTCTGGAAGTAGACCTTAACAACCAGAAAATCAGCAGAAAATCCCCCGGGCTTTGATAAAAGACCCACGTCCGATGTGAGTCTTTTAGTCTTAGCTCGCTTGGCACAAGCCAGGACAATACCAAAATTCCCCTATTTGCTCCCTGCTCTTCCATGGTCCTTCTCCCTGGACCGCTTCCCTGTAGAGCTAGGTACAGTATCGGCTCGCGGGTTGAATAATGCACGCAGGTCATTACCGGTTTCTACCGGTATTTTTACCGTTACTTTTTTTAAGACTACCCGGCAGCAAATGCTGACTCATCTGTTTTTGCTACACGACAGGCCGAGAATTTAAATTCCGGTATCTTGCCAAACGGATCCAGGCTGGGGTTAGTCAATACATTCGCTGCTGCTTCAACATAGGCAAACGGCACAAAAATCATATCTTCAGCCACTGCACGGTCTGCACGAGCCATTATATTGATTGATCCACGGCGGGTTTCTATGGTGATCATCTCACCGGGCTCAACTCCCATACGTCGCAATGTTTTTGGATGCAGTGAAGCGTTGGCTTCGGGCTCTGCCCAGTCCAGCACCTTGGTTCGGCGAGTCATAGAACCCGTATGCCAGTGCTCAAGTTGCCGGCCTGTGGTCAGTATCATCGGGTAATCGGCATCCGGGGTTTCAGCCGGTGCCGTCACATTGGCCGGAGTAAAGCGCGCACGGCCTTCGGCACGAGGGAATCCATCACCGAATACGATCGGCTGACCCGGATCGTCTTCTGATAACGACGGGTAGGTAACCGCACTTTGCTCCAACCGTTCCCAGGTAATGTTATCGAAGGAATTCATCGATAGCTTCATCTCGGCAAACACCTCACTGGGGTGCGTGTAGTGCCAGTCGAGACCGATTCGCCTGGCAAGCTCTACCGTTATCCACCAGTCTTCTTTCGCTTCTCCCGGTGGTGCTACCGCTGGCCTGCCCATCTGCACCTGTCGATTAGTGTTAGTGACGGTACCGGTTTTCTCCGGCCAGGCAGAGGACGGCAGAATCACGTCAGCATAGTTGGCAGTTTCGGTCAGGAAAATATCCTGCACCACCAGATGATCCAGTTTCGCCAGTGCATCACGCGCGTGTTCTACATCGGGGTCGGACATGGCAGGGTTTTCCCCGAGCACATACATGCCTTTTATTCGGCCGTCGTGTACCGCATCCATAATTTCAACAACGGTCAGCCCTTTTTCACTATCAATATCTTCCGAACCCCAGATCGCATTAAACGAAGAGCGCACACCTTCATCCGTTACCGATTGATAGTCCGGCAGGAACATCGGGATAAGACCGGCATCTGATGCCCCTTGCACGTTGTTCTGGCCCCGTAGCGGGTGCAATCCTGAGCCGGGTCGGCCTACCTGGCCACACATGAGCGCGAGCGAAATCAGGCAACGTGAATTGTCTGTACCGTGAATATGCTGTGATATTCCCATACCCCAGAAGATCATTGCCGCCTGTGCACCGGCAAAAGTTCGTGCAACTTCTCGCAGGGTGTCCGCATCAATGCCACACAGATCGGCCATTCTCTCGGGCGAAAAATCGGCCAGATGCGCTTTCATGGCTTCCCAGTTTTCGGTGAAGCCCTTGATGTACTGTTCGTCGTAAAGCTTTTCTTCAACAATTACATGCATGATGGCGTTGAGCATAGCGACATCGGTACCGGGCCTGAATTGCAGCATGTGATCAGCGTGTCGCTTCAGCCCCTGGCCACGCGGATCCATCACAATCAATTTGCCACCGCGCTTTGAAAACTGCTTGAAGTAGGTCGCCGCTACCGGGTGATTTTCGGTAGGGTTGGCACCGATAACAATCGCTACATCAGCGTTTTCAATTTCGTTGAATGTTGCCGTAACCGCGCCGGAGCCAACGTTCTCCAGAAGTGCCGCTACCGATGAGGCATGGCACAAGCGGGTACAGTGATCGACATTATTGTGCTTGAATCCCTGCCGAATAAATTTTTGAAATAAATAAGCTTCTTCATTAGAGCACTTGGCAGAGCCGAAACCCGCTACTCGCTTGCCGGTATCGTCACGGAGTGTTTTCATGCCGTTAGCGGCAGCATCAAGTGCTTCTTCCCAGCTGGCTTCACGAAAATGGGTCAGCGGATCCGACGGATCTACGTTGAGACCTTTGGCTGGTGCATCATCGCGTCGAATCAGAGGTTTCGTCAGTCGGTGCGGGTGAGCGATGTAGTCAAACCCAAAGCGCCCTTTCACACACAGACGGTTTTCATTAGCCGGGCCGTCAATACCGTCGACCCAGGCAATCTTTTCATCCTTTATTTTAAATGACAGCTGACAGCCAACACCACAGTAGGGGCAAACGCTTTTTACTTCGCGATCAAATGCCTGACTGTCGCCGGCACCCTGTTCGTCCAGCACGGCCGCGGGCATCAAAGCGCCTGTCGGGCAGGCTTGCACACATTCACCACAAGCCACACACGTTGAAGCGCCCATCGGGTCGTCAAAATCGAAGGTGATTTTGGCATCGTGACCACGCCCTGACATGCCGATCACGTCGTTAACCTGTACTTCCCGACAGGCTCTGACACACAGGTTGCAGTGGATGCAGGCATCGAGGTTCACGCTCATTGCCAGATGCGATGCATCGAGCAGTGGTACACGGTCTTTCTCTATACCGGGGAATCGGCTGGTCGTGACATTCTGCATCTCGGCCATATTCCAGAAGTGTGACGACTTATCATGAGCTGTGCTCTGCTCCGGTTGATCAGCCAGAAGCATTTCAACGACAATCCGGCGCGCCATCTCCGACCGTTCGTTTTGTGTATTGACGACCATGCCTTCGGCCGGATTGCGAATGCAGGAAGCAGCCAGCACTCGCTCACCTTCAATCTCGACCATGCAGGCCCGACAGTTTCCGTCTGATCGGTAGCCGTGCGAATCCTTGTGACACAGGTGTGGAATCAGTGTCCCCTGGCGCTTGGCAACTTCCCAGATCGACTCTCCGGCGTCTGCTGTGACTTGCTTGCCATCCAGTGTAAAAGTAATTGAGTCAGTCATAACGTACCCATTGTATTCTTGGTGAATTCAGTCATTGGCAAAGCCGAATGGATAGTCTCCATACGCCGCCAACTTCTATTAAATTTCATCCGGGAAATGCTTCATGGTAAGAAGTATCGGATTAGGTGCTGCCTGCCCGAGACCACAAATCGAGGCATCAACCATTACGTTACACAGCTCTTGCAGCAACGGCTGATCCCAGGTATCGCTTTCCATCAACTTAACGGCTTTTTCGCACCCTACTCGACACGGCGTGCACTGGCCGCAGCTCTCATCCTCAAAAAAGCGCAGCATATTCAGCGCTGCGTCTTTAGCGCTGTCTTTATCCGACAAAACCACAATAGCCGCAGAACCAATAAACGACCCCAGCGGTTGCAGGGTATCGAAGTCCATTGGTACATCATTAACAGATGCAGGCAGAAGTCCAGCTGACGGCCCGCCCGGCTGATACGCTTTAAAAGTATGACCATCCAGCATGCCGCCACACGCTTCTATAAGGTCGGTAATCGTAGACCCGGCCGGCAGTAAATGCACACCGGGGTTTTTCACCCGACCTGATATAGAAAAAGAGCGCAGCCCGGTTCGACCGTTCTTTTCAATACCACTTAAAATTTCCGGCCCTTCACGGCAGATTCTAGCGACCCAGTGCAGCGTTTCTACGTTGTGTACCAGAGTCGGCCTGTCAAAAATACCTACCTGTGCAACATAGGGCGGGCGATGACGTGGCAGCCCTCGCTTGCCTTCGATCGATTCGATCATGGCACTTTCTTCACCGCAGATATACGCGCCTGCCCCCCGCCGTAAATCGATATAGCCCGATTCAACAATACCGGCATTTTCCAGTGCGGCTATTTCATCACGCAGTATGGCCAGCACGGCCGGGTATTCATCGCGCATGTAAATAAAACACTTTTGCGCTTCAACCGCCCATGCTGCGATCAGCATGCCTTCGAGAAACAGGTGAGGGGTACGCTCCAAGTAGTAGCGATCTTTAAAAGTACCCGGCTCTCCTTCATCGCCATTGACGGCAAGATATCTGGGGCCCGCTTCGGCGCGCACAAACGACCATTTTTTTCCGGATGGAAATCCTGCACCGCCCAGACCCCGCAGACCTGAGGCATTTATGGTGTCCTGAACCTGATCAGGAGTCTGCTTGCCACTACGCAGTGCCTGCAGCTCGCTATAACCGCCAGCCCCACTATAGACAGCATAGTTTTCGTACTCTGGAATATGAGTATGCGTATCGTAGGCGGCAATGGCAGCATCGACTTGTTCAACTGTTGCATGATCAATATGGTTATGGCCAATTTCAAGCACCGGCGCGGTATCGCACCGCCCCATACAGGGCGCGCGCAAAACCCGAACCTTCGATGGATCCATACCCTGCTTAAGGCTATCGAGTAATTGTTGAGCACCTGCCAGCTCACATGCCAGTGAATCGCAGACCCGGATAGTGGTGGCGGCTGGTGCCGGCTGGCCTTCCGCTACCACATCAAAGTGAGCATAGAACGTGGCTACTTCATGCACTTCTGCTTGCGACAAGCGCATTTCATCTGCCAGCGCATACCGGTGTGCTGCCGACAGATAACCGAATTTATCCTGAATCAGATGCAGGTATTCAATGAGTAGATCCGCCCGACGGGGCTTGTCACCCAGCAGTTCCCGAACTTCTGCCAACGCCGTATCATCAAGCTGCCGGCCTTTAGGGGTGGACCTCCCTTTGCCGCGCCCGGATTTCCAGACACCCGGTTTCATTACTGACGTTACCATTAGTTGCTCCACGCATAATATCCGCTATTTCATAGCGGTAGTTTGGCCGATAGTTCAACGTAGTCCAGCAATAATAACAAATAGATTTTTTGGATGGCGCAATTTGTTTAGCTTATGATGAAATTCCAATGACCTCACGAAGCGCCAGAATTGCCGGTAAGCCCGGCTCGACATTAAGAGTTGCCAAGCCAATAGTATTTTCAACCATGGGGTCATTAAGCTGCAAGCTGACTGAATTCTGATCAAGAAATAAGCTGTCTACCAGCTTTCTCGGAGCAATAGTCGCCGCAGATCCATTAGTGACCTGCGCCAGTGCAGCAGTAAATGCATTAGTTTCCATGACCGGTTCGGGCTGTACCCCGGTAACGCTGAACACCTGATCAACAATCTGTCGAAAACGCATATCTTTGCTTAGCAGGCACAATGGCAGCGCAGCCGCCTCTGCCCAGCTCGCCGATCCGGCTATACGCGGCGCTAGATGTATCGGCGTGAGTAAAACATAGTGCTCCTGGTAGATTGGTTCGAAGCACAGCGGGCCGATTTCTTTTTCATCCTGGTAGGTGATACCAGCGTGCAGTGCATATTCATTGAGTCCGCGCGCTATTTGCGCCGACGTGAGAGACTGGATCTGAATGGTGAGCTTTGCAAAGCGCGCCCTTAGCGTGGTGGCAATGGATGCGGCAAACGGCAGTGCCGTCGGCACGACCCCCAAAACCAGAACTCCCTGCAACGCGCCTTTGGAGACTTCTATATCCTGCCGCAGGCCTTCTGCATCATTAAGAATTTTCCGCGCCCATCTGAGCAATAGCTCTCCGTCTCTGGTAAAGCCCAGAAACTTGTTGCCGCGGCGCACAATCGGCACACCCAGATCGTCTTCCAGTGCACGAATTCTGGCAGAGAAGGCAGGCTGCGAGATTCCACAATCGGCTGCAGCCTGGGTAAAGTGCTTTCGTTGAGCAAGCGCAATCAGTAATTGCAGGTCGCGTAGTTCAGGGTAACGATCCATCGTTTCAGCTGATTAAAGCATCAGCACAATTTTTCCAAAATGCTCGCCGTTCTCCATTGCCCGGTGTGCTTCGGCAACTTCTTCAAGGGGGTACTCGTTGCTGATCAGTGGTGTTATTTTTTCAGAGGCGAAGTGCGGCATAACAGTGGAATTAAAATCAGCAATTATCGCTGCTTTCTCTGCTACCGGACGTGAGCGCAGGACCGAGCCAAGAATCTGCTGACGCTTAACCATCATCAGTGCAATATTCAATTCGGCTTTGATTCCACCCATGATACCAATCACAACCAGACGACCGGCAACCGCCAGACTTTTCATATTATCAGCAAGATAGGCTGCTCCAATATGATCCAGTATCACGTTAGCCCCTTTACCACCGGTAATCGTTTTTACTTCTTCTGCAAAGGATTGCGTTTTGTAATCAATAACATGATCCGCCCCGAGCTGACGCACTCGATCTACTTTGTGGGTAGATGCAGTAACAATGGTGCGCGCATCCGGCAACAGTACCTGACACAATTGCAGTGCAGCGGTATTTACACCACCCCCACCCCCATGCAGCAGAATAAAATCATCAGATTCCGGCTTCCCCAGCACAAAGGTATTGAGATAAGCCGTTATATAGGTTTCACATATACACGCTGCCTGCTGAAATGACAGATTTTCAGGGATTCGCATTACATGATCGGCATAGGCAACGGCATACTCCGCATACCCGCCACCGCCAACCAATGCAAACACGCGATCACCCGCTTTAAAGCCAGTTACTTCATCAGCGACGGACTCAATTGTGCCGGCGACTTCCAGCCCGATGATTTCAGAATCGCCTTTTGGCGGCGGGTAATTTCCCTGTCTCTGGATGATATCGGGCCGGTTAACGGAGGTAGCCGCCACCTTTATCAGTACCTGCCCGGAGGCTGGTGCAGGTTTCGGAATATCTCCGAGGTATAGTTTTTCGGCACCACCAAACTCTTCTAGTAATACGGCCTTCATTGTGCTGCGACACCCCGGTAAACGGTAAATTAGTAGGAAGACGATCATATCTGCCAGCGCCGACGATTGAAACCAGTCGACAACTCTGTACTGCTGTGCCGGATTGCCTTTCCGTCACGGTAAAGAACTCGTTTTACAGTAGAGTGTGGGGACAGAAACCCAGCTTAACGCTCGCCTGAACCCTCAGATGCAGTCTATCCAACAATATTCAATATGAACGGGAAAATTCTGCTCGGCTGCATCGCCGACGATTTTACCGGTGCCAGCGACCTTGCCAACACGCTGGCCAAACAAGGCATGCGAACTACGCAGTATATTGATATTCCACCGCCGCATACAGAGTGTGACTGCGATGCAGCAATCATCTCTCTGAAAAGCCGCTCTATAGACAGCGCGGATGCAATCACCCAGTCACTACAAGCGCTGCAATGGCTAAAAGGTAAAGGTGCCGCACAATACCTGTTCAAGTATTGCTCAACATTTGATTCGACCAGAAACGGCAACATTGGGCCGGTTGCCGAAGCTCTGGCTGACGCACTAGGTACTGGAGCTGTTGTTGATTGCCCGGCATTTCCCACCACGGGGCGCACGGTCTATCAGGGTCATTTGTTTGTTTTCGACAAACTTCTAAACGAGTCAGGACTTGAAAACCATCCGCTTAACCCGATGACCGATGCAGACCTCAGACGCTGGTTGGCACTGCAGTGTAAATACCGAGTCGGCCACGTTGCTCATCAGACAGTAGCCCGGGGCTCAGCCGCCGTCAGGCAGGCACTTGAAAAAGCAGATTCCGCCAATGAAAAGCTGGTTATTGTGGATGCTACAGCGGATGAAGATTTACGTTGCGTCGGTAAAGCCGTGGCAGATGCACCGCTGGTTACAGGAGGCTCTGGTATTGCGCTCGGCCTACCACAGAACTTTCGCGAGCGCGGTGAATTATCCGATCAATCCAGTGGATTCAGCCCGCAGAATGGGCCGGCCGCGATACTCGCCGGTAGCTGCTCAGCCACCACGCGCAAGCAAATAACCCACAATAACCACGGTCCGCGAATCTCATTAGATGTGCTGAAAATACTGAACGGTTCAGTCACTGCTGATACTTTATTATATGAAATAGCGGGCAATTCAGAACCGTTAATCTATTCCTCCGCTGACCCGGAATCGGTGAACGAACTGCAGCTTACACATGGCACGATACAAGTAGCCGAAGCAATTGAATCATTTTTCGGCAACCTGGCAGTTGCACTGATTTCACGTGGCTTCAATCGCCTGGTAGTAGCCGGTGGTGAAACTTCCGGCGCGGTTATCAGCGCACTGCAATTATCAGCCTTTCATATCGGTCCGGAAATAGACCCCGGGGTTCCAGCGCTGAGTACAACCGGAAGTTCTCCTATAGCCGTGGCGCTGAAGTCGGGAAACTTTGGAGGTGATAATTTTTTCTATAATGCGCTAACCGCACTTGGATCAGCAGATGCCACCACCGATGAATGAACCCCGCCACTGTGGAATCTACGCTGGCTACAAATACGGAAAAAACTTTTCAATACATTGCTGACCAAAACCTGCCTTTTCTGGTATAGGCACAAATAAAAAAACCTGCATAAATGCTTACCAGCCATTAGTTTATACACGGATTCAACCATGCCACTGTTCGCCGCCAATCTTACCATGATGTTCAACGAACACCCGTTTCTCGAACGCTTCGAAGCCGCATCAAAAGCAGGTTTTACAGCTGTTGAATATCTATTCCCGTACGACTATCCAGCAGCAGATCTGGCCATGGAACTGGAAAAACACCAGCTAACACAAGTACTATTTAACACACCGGCAGGAGACTGGGATGCCGGTGAGCGCGGGCTGGCCAGCATCCCCGGTCGCGAACAGGAATTTATAGACGGGATTGGCATGGCGTTGGAATATGCCGAAACCCTAAACTGCCCCAGAATCCATGCAATGGCAGGAATACTACCCGCTAATGCCAACCGCACACAACGACATAATCTTTATCTGCGCAACCTCGAAGCGGCTGCCCGCTTATGCGCTGAAGCTGGCAGGGAACTTCTTATCGAACCAATTAACCCGATTAACATGCCCGGTTACTTCCTGAACGACTTCAGGCAATCTTGTGAGGTAATCGATTCGCTGCGTCAATTGAATGTTACAGTGATGTTGCAGTTTGATCTATTTCATTGCGCCAGAATTCACGGCGACGTAGCCACCTGGCTCACCCGCTGCAAAGACTACACCGGTCATTTTCAGATTGCCGGGATACCTGATCGCCACGAACCGGATGTTGGTGAACTTGCCTACCTGGATATACTGAACGAAATAGTCGAGCTGGGACAAGGCAATTTTGCCATCGGCTGTGAATATATACCCCAGGGCTTAACCACAGACGGTCTTCAGTGGTTATCCACTGCACGGTCGATCTAACTACATACACCTGGCAATCATCGAACACTCTATGCTACTCAAGACTATTGCACTGACGATCTACAAACCTTTGCCAGATTTCATAAGGGACATAATCGTTCGCATTCTTTTTCCGACGCACATTCTGGCAGCAAAGGTTTATCTGACTAATGAGCAAGGAAAATTTCTGGTAGTAAAGACCACCTACAATACGGGCTGGGATTTGCCAAGCGGCCATGTCGATCGCAAAGAGAGCCCCGACAATGCAGCTTCGCGCGAGCTATTCGAAGAGACCGGAATAGTACACAAGCAACTTCAGCAGAAGGCCGTTGTATTTCAACCGCTGACAGGTACTGTACAGGTACTCTTTGCAGGCACGCTGGACCACACACCCGAGCCAACACCGGATAACGTAGAAATATCTGAAGCGCGCTGGATCAGCCGCGGAGAAGTCGACTGCAACCCATATGCGTTAGAAGCACTTGAAGTTCTGCTGGATCACAAAACTCACTACTGGGTATCTAAACTTCACAAGTAAGCAACGGACAACTTTTGCCGGGGCTATTTTATCTTCGCCAGTTTCTCCAGCATTGATTCCAGTCGAGGGACAGATACCTTATCAGCGGCACCGAGTTCCTGAGCAAATACCGACACGCGCAACTCCTCGAAAAGCCAGCGAATGTTCGTCGCCTGGGCGAAATTCGGCGCTGTTCTATTAGAAGTGGCAATTTTAATTCGCTCCCACACCGGCAACAACTCCGCGCGACGTCTGCGATCCCGATCAGGTTCTCTATCGAGGCTATCCAGCCGTTTGTCTATTGCTTTAAAATATACTGGTAATCTGGGCAATCGCTCTGCCGGTGTTTGCGTTACAAACCCCGGATAAATAAGGCGTTCTACCTGATCTTTAATATCACCCATCGGCTCAACCCAGCTGAGTGATACTGAACCACTCATACGCTTGGCTATTTTACGGTGTGCTTCCATCGCCTTTTCAAGTATCCCGCATATCGTATTGGCATGACCGACTAGATCATTTTTGTTTCGCTCGAACGAATCCAGGAACTCTTCACGCGTTGCAGGCGTTTTTTCACTAAGGATGAATGTCACATCGACAGCGGCGTCGAGAATATCGTTCTTCAGAACGTCACTCTTACCAAATACAGCGAATCGTAAACACAATACATCTATACCGGGTAAATTTCTGCTGAGGTATTTAATCTCTTTTTGCATATACTTTTTATATAACGCACGCAAACCAGCAGGCATTTCAAGGCTCGCAGCCTGTCGGGTGGCAAATAAACGAAGTGCTACCGAACCCTCTTCACAAACAAGAGCAGGGTAACCTTTCATTTGCACACCCTGGGTTTCGATTTCCACCGACTCAGGCAGATCACCAAAATTCCAATCACTTATGTCACTGCGCTCAAAACTGTTATTCTCAGTTGATGCTAGGTTTTCTTCTATCTGATCTATATAGCGTTTTTGCAGATGTACCAGATTGCGTCCCTCATCAATGCAGGACCCGGAGGCGTCCAGCACTTCGAATCGCATTTGTAAAAAATCAGGAATCTGATCTGCCTGCCAGTCGTCAGCGGATACCTTGATTGCGGTTAATCGATGCAACGCCGTTGCCAGTGCCTCATGCAGCGACAATTGACGATTCGCTTGCAGAAATTCATCGGCTTTTACTGCGTAGTCCGGTGCAGGAACAAAATTCCGCCGTTGATTTTTAGGAAGCGATTTAATCAACGCGACGACTTTTTCTTTTAACATGCCTGGCACGAGCCACTGACACTGTCCGGGATCTATGCGATTCAACAGACTAACCGGAATGCATAATGTTACCCCATCCGTATCACTACCCGGCCTGAAGTTGTATTTGAGCGGCAAAACGACACCGGAATACTCTATTTGATCCGGGTAGTCGGTACTGCTTATATCCGGCTCTTCATCCTGCAGCAGATATTCACGACTCAGTCGCAAACCGTTGGGGTTGTCTTTTTCAAAGTCTTTTCGCCATTTTTCAAACAGAGCGCCGGTGTAAATTCCATCGGGAATCATTTTCTCATAGAATCTGTAGAGATGTTCAGGGTCAACGAGAATATCACGCCGTCGACTTTTTTCTTCCAGAGTAACTACGTCGTCTATCAGCTTCAGGTTATGCCGATAAAAACCGGCCTGAGTATTGTAATCACCCTCAACCAGACCATCGCGGATAAAAATCTCTTTGCATTCAAGCGGATCGACCGGGCCATAATGCACACGTTTTTTTTCTACAATAACAAGGCCATACAAGGTAGATTTTCGATTGGCCCCGACCTGTGCACGTTTGCGTTGCCAACTCGCTCCGGAGTAGCTGTGCCGTAATAGATGCTGACCCAATCGCTCTACCCATTCTGGCTCTATAGCGGCAACACCCCGGGCATAGAGCCGGGTGGTTTCACTAACCTCTGCTGCCATAATCCACTTAGATCCCTTGCCAAACACACCGGATCCCGGAAACAGCATCATCTTCCGGTTACGCGTACCCAGATAATTATTGCGATCATCCTTGATGGCTATATTGCCAAGTAATCCGGACAACAGCGCTCGATGGATATTGCCATACCTGGCTTCAGTGGTGTTTTCACGTACGCCCATTTCACGCAGAACCTGCTGCAGCTGCCTTCGTATATCGCGCCACTCCCGTATTCGCATATAGGACAAATAGCGCTGCCGGCACATTTTCCTGAATTGATTACCGGACAATCGATCGTTCTGAACGCGACAGAACTCCCACATATTTAACAGGGCCAGAAAATCCGATTTATCATGGTTAAATTCAGCATGCAATTCATCTGCGGCCTGTTGTTTGGCCATGGGACGCTCACGTGGATCCTGCACCGACAGCGCACTGACCACCGTTAGCACTTCGGCTACGCTGTTTTCAACCTGAGATTCAATCAGCATTCTCGCTAGACGTGGGTCGATCGGTAAGCGCGCCAGCTTTTTTCCTAGAGGGGTCAGGCGCCGTTTTTCATCGACCGCTCCAAGCTCGGCCAAAAGCAGGTAGCCGTCATTGATTAATCGACCATCGGGCGCCTGCACAAAAGGAAAGTTCTCTACCAGACCAAGACGCGACACTTCCATTTGCAGAATTACTGAAGCAAGGTTGGTTCGAAGAATTTCAGGTTCGGTAAACTCTACCCGATCGTTAAAATCCTCTTCGCTGTAGAGACGGATACAAACACCCGGTGCTTCCCGGCCACACCGCCCTTTGCGCTGATTGGCTGAGGCACGCGACACCTTCTCAATAGGCAGACGCTGTACTTTGCTGCGAACACTATAGCGCGACATCCGCGCGAGACCGGTATCCACAACATAGCGAATACCGGGCACAGTCAGCGAGGTTTCAGCAACATTTGTGGCCAATACAATACGCCGACCGGAGTGCGGTGAAAAAATCCGGCCTTGCTCGGCAGCCGAAAGTCTGGCGAGCATGGGCAGAACCTCGACGTTGCGCAAGAGCCGGCTACCCGCCGATGCTTTTGTTATTGCGTCTGCCGCCTCGCGTATATCACGTTCACCGGGTAGAAACACCAGGGTATCACCGGGGCCCAGAGCCGCGAGTTCTTCACAGGCGTCAAAAATTGCCTGCGGTTGATCGCGTTCGTCAGATTCATCTTCCTGCCAGGGTCGGTACAGCACATCAACCGGATAACTTCTGCCTTCAGCACTGACTATAGGTGCATCATTGAAGTGTCGTGAAAAGGTTTCCGGATCTATAGTGGCTGAGGTTATAACCACCTTTAAATCACGACGCTTAGCCAGCAGTTGTTTCAGATAACCTAGAATGAAATCTATATTGAGAGATCGCTCGTGAGCTTCGTCGACAATAATTGTGTCGTATTGGCTCAACCAGGGATCGGACTGTATTTCCGCAAGCAGAATACCGTCAGTCATCAGCTTGATGTAAGTATCATTCGACAACTTGTCACTGAAACGCACTTTAAAACCCACAGCTGCTCCAAGCTCGGTCTTAAGCTCTTCGGCCAGACGCGTTGAAACGCTGCGTGCGGCAATTCTTCGCGGCTGCGTATGACCGATAAAGCCGTCGCGGCCACGCCCGGCATCCAGACACATTTTTGGAATCTGGGTAGTTTTCCCTGAACCGGTTTCTCCACAGATTATGGTAACGGGGTGCTCACGAATGGCATCTGTAATCGCCTGCCGGTGACTGACAATTGGCAATTCAGCGGGATACGTAGTTTTTGGCAAGCGTTGCAGACGAGTTTCGCGGCGTTGTTGAGCCGCGGCAATCTCCGCTTTCAGCTGTTGCAGCTTCTGCAGGTCTATTGTCGATGTGTCTGTGGCGGTGTTATGTTGACTGGATGAAACCGAATGTACAGTCTCATGTTCCGGCGCAGGCTTACCCCCGGCCTTTGCAGCGGAGACTGATTTACTTCGAGACGGCCTGCCCTTTTTCTTGCCTTTTTTCGAACCCCCGGTCAGGTTGCGTAATATTCGTCGCAGCCTGATCTGGTCAGCGCGCATACATTTGTCGATTTCCCGATGTATGCTGTTAGCATCTATAGACATTAACGCCAGACCCTGCGGATAAGAAACACGCCGTTCAAACTATTACATATTCGCATCACGGGAGCGTGCAATAGCAGAGCCGTTTGAAGTAATTTATAGAAATGAAATCAGACAGTTGTGATTATGCTACTTGAGCTGCTTTGATCCCAGACCCCACTCACAGACCCCACCCATAACGGTTCCAATATTCAGCTCTGAACCTTGATCACCAGATAGCTAATGCCGCTTCGACCCAGGCGAGTCTGCGCATTATAAAGATTATCTGAATCATAGAATGGCCCGATGCGTACACGATGCCATTTTTTTCCTTCGATAGCCACCGTTCGAACAAATGCATCCATTCCCGAGACCTGCAACTGCTCACGCAGGCGCTGAGCATCACCGCTTGTAGTAAATGCACCCGCCTGCAAATAGTATGAAGTTGAAGGCTTGTTGCGAATTTTCTTTACAACGGTCGGCTGTTGAATTTCACGGAGTTTGGCTTGCTGCTGCCTGGCCAGGGCCGCGGCCGAAGCCCCTGAAACGGTACCTCCCGTACCCGAGACACCGCCGATAGGCTGCACGCCTTCATCGACGTTAAATCCTTCTGCAATCTGCACTGCCCCGGGCCGTTCGTTGTCATTTGCACCGTATTTGCCTGCGCTTTGGGTACGGCTAAAGGCCGGCATCTCATCGGCTTTTATATTAGGAACCGCGCTATCGACTTCTGACAAGCGATCGTAAAACGCAAACTGCGAAGCATCCGATGGCTTGTATTGCTCGACCGCGCGCTCTGTTTCTACCAATGTGTAATGATCTTCCGGAAGCCGCGACAAAAACAGAACAAACCCGAAGATAAAACCGACCATTATGCCAATGGTCAATAACATCCAACCCTGGCTAGCTCCCAGTTGTCTGTGCCTGCTGATCACACTTTGAAATTCATAGTTTGCGTTTTTCATCTCACATCTACTTAAATGTGCTGCTGGTAAAAGCCTCAAGGCATCCCGGGTAGTGGCAATTCGGTCTTCTGCATGCGTTGTTGTGTAAACAGCGCGCAGCATCTGTACCGTTTTTGCTACAAGCCCTCACTTTTTCACCCGTGACACGTCCATGAGTAGCAATCAGGATGTTATTTTCTCTGCAAAAACCGAAGAGCAACCTGATATTTAATTTTATTTTTCAATTATAGGTCAACGATTTATGGAATATATCTATTCTATCGCCTGAAGTTTGGCAACGGAAGGGCCAATTCCCATAAAATATCCGGAATGCGGTGGTTTTTTATCGATGGAACGGGTGGGAGAAACACCACAAGGAGTGGTTGAGTATTCCTTTTTTTACAACATGTCGTGTGGATCGACATCAATTGACCATCGGACTTTTCGTGAAGATGGTAATTTTTCAAGTGTCGGCCTGAGCCATGCCAGCAGTTGATGCAAGGGTTTACGCGCCGCCGCGACAAACAACAGCTGCGCCCGGTAACGGCCAGCGAGTCGCTCCATTGGTGCATGTGCCGGGCCGAGCACCAGCACTTCAGACGACTGCGCAACCGGTATGGATCCAGCCAGTTCTGCAATTTGCCGAAGATAATTCTGCGCGCCACTGGTTTCCTTTGTATCTGCACGCAACAGCGCTACATAAGCAAAAGGCGGCCATCCGGCATGCTCACGCTCCTCTAACAGCTGCGCTGCGAACTCGCTGTAGCCCTCGTCAAGAAGTTTGTGCAGTAGCGGATGCTCTGTATTCTGCGACTGAATCAGAACAGTGCCTTTTTTTCGAGCCCGACCGGCGCGACCAGCCACTTGCACTATCAACTGGCCCATCTGCTCGATCGAACGGAAATCTGCACCAAACAGCCCGCGATCTGCATCCATAATTCCAACCAGCGTCACATTGGGGAAATCATGCCCTTTAGCCAGCATCTGGGTTCCCACTAATATTTGCGCCTCGCCGCTGGCTGCCATTTGCAAATGTCGTTGTAACTCCCCCTTGCGGCTAGTGCTGTCACGGTCGATGCGCAGCAGTTTGTAGTCGGGGAATTTTTCCGACAATACTTCATCAACCCGCTCTGTACCGGCGCCTACGCGAATTAATTTTGTACCTTCACATACCTTGCATTGCACCGGCACTCTGCGCTCAGCCCCGCAGTGATGGCAGCGCAACCTCCCGGAACGGGCGTGAACCGTCATATGTGCATCACAATTTTCGCAGTCTGCAATGCTCGAGCACACCTCGCACATAAGCACGGGCGAATAGCCGCGCCGATTGATAAAAACAATCACCTGTTCACCGCGGCCCAACACCTCCTGCATCATTGTAAGCAGGCGTTGCGACAGCCCCTGTTCGCCTGCTCCGGTGCGCCCGTCAACCAGTATCATCTGCGGCTCATTGGCGGGTCCGGCACGAGCCGTTAACCGGTGTAAATGGAAATTGCCACGCTTTGCATTGCGTAGTGATTCAAGTGATGGTGTCGCAGAGCCAAGCAGTATCGGCAGCTTCAATCGTCTGGCCCGAACAAGCGCTAAATCCCTTGCGTGATAGCGGAAACCATCCTGCTGCTTGAGTGAACCATCATGTTCTTCATCGACAACAATTAGTGCCAGCCCCGGCATTGGAGTGAAGATCGCCGATCTGGTACCAATCACCACACCGGCATCGCCCGAAGCTGCCGCCTGCCACGCCAGCAATCGTTCGGTATCATTCATGGCTGAGTGCATTGCCACAACCTGACACGCCAAAGCTGAACGAAAACGCGCCAGAAGCTGCAGCGTCAGGCCTATTTCCGGCAGTAGCAACAACACCTGCTGGCCACGCTCGATTACTTTTCGAGCCACATCGATATAAACCTCGGTTTTGCCACTACCGGTTATGCCGTATAGCAACACCGGATAATAGGAACCAAGCCTGTCAGCTGCCGCAGTCGCCGCTGCTTCTTGTTCGCTATTCAGTTTGAATCCGGCTTTCGGTTTCAATGTGGAATAGTCGGGCCAGACCTTCTCTGCCAGGCCTTTCTTAAGCAGCTCTTTCATTGGTGCGCTCCATCGGGGATCAAACAGCTGGCACTCACCCTCAGTTACCGCAAGCGCGCTACTTGTCAGGAACTGCAGCAAGCGCTTCTGCACCGGTGCACGCGATAACATGTCGGCCTCGGCTTCCTTGCCTTGCTCAGTAGCCTGATAGCAGCAAGGTGGAACCGGTTTCGCGTTGCTGTTTTTTCGCAACAGACCGGGTAAAGCTGCAGCAAAGCATTCACCCACGGGGTGATGGTAATAACCGCTTGCCCACTCGACGAGTTGCACAATTTCCTCGCTCAAAACCGGCTCGGTATCAAGCAACTGCAATACTGGCTTGAGCCTGGCCGGCGCAAGCTCACTCACACCGGTGCCGAGGACCACACCAACCTTTTTGCCAGGACCGAATGACACCAGCACACGCGCACCAGGCTGGTAGTTTTTCAATTGTCCGAGGGGCAGATAGTCAAACACCCGCGACAACGGCACAGCAACCGCCACTTTAACCACGGCAAGGCTGCCTGCGGGCAGGGAATCAGCGCTCACAATTAAGTGTCATCCTGTGGATAACTTTGTGGACAAAAAAATCAGCACAATTACTGCGCACTGCTTGTTCCACTATAAGTAATCTGGTAGGAATAATTTTATTCATAGTATATTTCAATGATTACAGTCAGTTGCACACACATTACAAAAATGTATTGATTTAAATTTCAATTTGGGTTAGACCACTATTACGTTAAAGTCGTATGTGAATAAGTCATTTTTGCAACGACACTGAATGATTCATTTTTGTAACAGTTTGCATGGTATCTTCACTTACATTTTTTATCATGCAACCCGTATTTCTCCACGCTCAGAGCCACCAACAGCAAACTTTTCAGGATAAACCACACCAGGTTTTAATCTTTTGTTTCAAGCCAGGCGTCAATTATCGGACTCACTCAGGCTATTAGGCATCAGTTTATAATCACCCGGGCACAAGCGATTTACTATCGCATAACGCCCTGCTCAACATTTACACACTCCAGAAAAACAAACGGACCGCTACACCATGAAATTTATCGGAGAGCCGGAATACCAGCATGGCTCAAATTCCCGTATGGGCATATTACTGGTGAACCTTGGCACGCCGGATGACACCAGCGTGCCGTCTGTTCGTCGCTACCTGAAGGAGTTCCTGAGTGATCCGAGGGTGGTCGAAGTCGCCCGTCCGCTTTGGTGGTTAATTCTGAACGGCGTCATTCTACGCTTTCGACCGGCCAAAACTGCCGAAGCCTACAAAACGGTATGGGACCCGCAAACCGGCTCGCCACTGCTGAGCATTGGAATGAGTCAGCGAGCGGCAATACAGGAACAGATAGCTCACTACTTACCGGAAAACACTCCAGTAGCGCTGGCGATGCGGTACGGTAACCCGTCTATCTCCAGCGCTCTGGAAGAATTGCGCGAGGCGAAAGTTCGCAGATTACTGGTGCTGCCACTGTACCCGCAATATTCCGGGTCTACAGTGGCCTCGGTATTTGACGAAGTCACACGCCAGCTGAGCCGTACACGATGGATACCGGAAACACGATTCATCAATCAATACTTCGATTTTCCAGACTACATATCTGCACTGGCCGATTCGGTACGGGAGAGCTGGAAAACCAATGGAAAAGCAGAAAAGCTGGTGATGTCGTTTCACGGGATCCCGCAGCGCTACCGCACAGCTGGCGACCCGTACTTTTGCCAGTGTCAGGCCACCGCACGGTTACTCGCCAAAACGCTGTCCCTGTCGGATTCTGAATATCTGGTGGTATTCCAGTCTCGCTTCGGGCGCGAGCCATGGCTGCAGCCATACTGCGATAAAACACTGGAAAAACTACCCGCAGAAGGCACTAAGAGCGTCGATTTAATTTGCCCGGGGTTTTCCGCAGACTGCCTGGAGACTATCGAAGAAATCAATGTTGAGAATCGGGAAATATTTATGGAAGCCGGGGGTGAGCGCTTCAACTATATAGACGCATTGAACGATTCGCCAAACAACATCGACAGTCTGTGCAAACTACTACGGCTACATGCATCCGGTTGGCCAGAGGCTCAACAAGACAACACGCACAACGATGCTACCCGGCTGTCGCAATCGAGGGAGCGCGCACTGGCACTGGGCGCAAACGCTTAAATTTTCAGTGAGTTATTCAGTGCCCGACTGCTTGTCGGGCACGTGCCGGGTAAATCTACAACCATGATCACCTGATCTGTCGTTTACTTTTCCATCGGAATACCCGGTAGACAAAAAGCGGATTGCCAATAATGTAGCGACGCCATAGTCTTCCCGGCTCCAGATACAGGCGGTACAGCCACTCAATACCGGTTTTTCTCATCCAGATCGGCGCGCGCTTTTTATCACCGGAGTAAAAGTCGAACAGCCCGCCAACTCCGATCAATAAATTTGCATCCAGCTGATCCAGATGCTGGTAAATCCACTTTTCCTGCCTCGGTGCGCCGAACGCAACCAGAACTATATTGGGTTTGAGAGCATTGATTTTCTCGATTATCTCCGTGGTTTGTTCGTCGTGATCAAAATAACCATGCTGCTGCCCCACGACTTTCATTCCAGGATAATCTGCTTCAAGGTTTCTCTGCATACGCTCGGCAACTCCGGGCTCCGCACCGAGCAAAAACATGGAATAGTTGTTCTTCGCCGAGATTTCACACAGCGGTGGCAGTAAATCGGTACCGTTGAGATTCGCCGCGAGGCGCTCGCCTATCATGCGGCAGGCAATACTGATTCCGGCGCCATCGGGCAGAACTATCCGCTGCGAATTCAGAATTCGAAGATAGTCGGGATCTTTAACACTAATGTTCAGGCAATCGGCGTTTATGAAAAATACACTTTCTTTTCTTTGCTCCAGAACGACACGATCCATGATCGCCAGAGCTTCATCCATAGAGATACTCAGGAAATCCACATCAAGGACATTGAGCAGATTACGACTGTCCATGGATTCCTTTGGATCTGACAGTAAACGCGACTCCGTTGGTAAATCTTCCGAACGTATCATGTCGAGCGATAGCATCCTCTTTGTATACAGCGACAGGCCAATGAAATTTCAGCACCCGTGCCAACACACCTGCACGAAATGCCCTTATTATTATTTTTATTCCAGCCACGCTATCTGCCAGGAAACACTCTGATCGGAGCAACACGCCACGACCTTGCCGCAGTGTTCAGGACAGAACCGGGTTGTCTACTAACGCTAAACTCGTTTATACCGCTCATCTTGAAGAGACTGATCAAAGTACTGGTCCGGAATTTTCAGCCGGCGTTTGTTCCGACTGCCTGATATGAACACCACAGAATAACACCGGGTAAGTTCAACCAAGTGAAACAGTATAAATTGTTGCTTCACTCTATTGCCCCGGCAGCCACCTGTGGCGAATGCCGCTAAAGTACACGCTGAGCCTCATAGATATTTTCAGTTCCAACGAGAATCTGCTCGATCCTACCTGATATAGCCATCCAGCTCCATTGCATACAGGACAACCATTAAACCTCACACAATAGCGACCGTTAGTGGCTCAAGCCTACCCGTTGCAGTCGTCTGATCCCTGACCCGTCCGGAATTCCGCTCAATTTAATTAAAAGACACAATTCAGGATTGCAGTAGTCCCCACCGCCTCGACTGATACTACGAGGCAGCGAAAATCCGGCGCACCTCGCTACGCTATAACTTACTGGTCTACCACGTTACACTTCAGCTAATTAACAACACACGCACGCTATGAAATATTCACCCGATAGCCTTGAAGAAGTCGCACTCCAAATTCTTCTGGGATTTGGCTGTGACGCCAATGAAGCTGCCATTGTGGCGGATCACCTGATTCGCGCCAACCTCGCCGGCCACGATTCGCACGGAATCGGTATGCTGCCGATGTATGGCCAGCAGATTGAAGATGGCAATCTGATCCCCAACCAAACACCCGAATTTTTCCCCGCCGCAGGTGCAATTCGAGTGGTTGATGCGCGGCGGGGCTTTGGCCACCGGATGGCACTTTTGGCGCTTGATCATGCATTCGAGGCTGCCCGGGAACACAATGTTGCAGTACTAGGCCTGCGAAATTCCGGGCACGTGTCCCGAACAGGCAACTATTCTGAATACTGCGCGAGCAAAGGGTTTATCTCTTTGCATTTCGTTAATGTGTGGGGCCATGCGCCGACCGTAGCGCCATTTGGCAGCTGCGACCCAGGATTCTCGACCAACCCGATTAGTATTGGCATTCCGGTAAACGGCGAGGCTCGCCCGATGCTCGATCTGGCCACCAGCACTGTTGCACTCGGCAAGGTAAGAGTAGCGCACAACAAAGGGGAGAAAGTCCCGCACGGCTGGATCATCGACGATGCCGGGAGCCCGACAACAGATCCCGGCCCGATGTGGCTCGAACGCAAAGGAGCACTCACAGCCTTCGGTGAGCACAAGGGATCAGGGTTAGGTTTATTTGTAGAACTACTGGCAGGGGCTGTAGCTGGTAAAGAAACCGTTGCTACAGGCAATTATATTCCACGCGGGGTGTTCAATAATATGTTCTCAATTCTAATCAATCCGCAAGGTTTCGATGACCAGGCAGCAATCGAAGCACGTGTTTTAGAGTTCTACCAGGCAATAAAAGGTGGGAACCCGTTGCCAGCTACCGATGAAATACTCATGCCCGGTGAACCGGAAGAACGAAAAGCAGCAGATCGCACCGCCAACGGAGTCGACGTCGACAATGAAACCATCAGTCAGCTGATGCAGACAGCGAGTGACTTCAAACTGGACCCCGTTTCGCTGGGTAATGTACTGGTAGAATGCACCTGATAAACCGCTGCAGTGGCTCACTGGCAGAGATTCTTTGGCAAATTGCGGGCGTGTTCTGCCATTGACTAGTTGTGTTGGCAATTAAATTGTCTCCACTTTTACGGTATTTACGCTCGAACGGCAGAGACTTCGTCATTAATCGTTATTTCAGATCCGTAATCATGTATATGCTCAGTTGCATATTGTAGGATAATCCTCACGACAACTCGAAGCCGGCGTTGCAACATTGCCTGCGCTCAGCGTCATTGAACCCGGCACTGCAAACCAACACCGTTTCGGTGCCGGTTTCTACAGGCACAAGACTACAAGAGAAGAATCAAGGCTTGAATTTGACCATCCACATCAATCCGGCGAACTCGTGACCGACGCGCCGCCCGTAGCCGGATCACATCAGTTCGGGTTCTGTTTATGACCACCATGCTGGTGGCCTCTAGCGGTGGTCATTTCACACAGCTGGCCGAACTGTGGCCACGCATTCAGAATGTCGATACCGAGTGTATCTGGGTAACATTCGACTCGCCGCAAACCCGTTCCACGCTTCAGGGGCAAACCGTAGAGTACGTCCCCTACATCCGCCCTCGCGGTCTGGGCTCTGTTCTGCGCAATGTACCTCAGGCGTTCAGATTGATAAGAAAATACAATGTAGAACGCGTAATCAGCACCGGCTCGGCAATTGCGCTGGCCTATCTTCCCTACAGCGCAATCCGCGGAATACCCACTCACTACATAGAATCTGCAACACGGGTGGAAGGTCCTTCCGTCACTGGCAAAGCTCTGCGAAGAATTCCGGGCATTAAATTCTACAATCAACATGCCGAGTGGGCCGACGATCAATGGCAGTTTCTGGGTTCAGTTTTTGACGGCTTTGATTCCGTAAAACTCGATAACCCTCCACGGCAGATTAAACGCGCCGTGGTTTCGGTAGGAACAATGGAAGACTACAGCTTCCGTGAGTTTTTTGTCCGCCTGGCCAGCTACCTCGAAGATGCAGACTCGGTGCTCTGGCAAACCGGCTCTACAGACGTTTCTGATTTAAATATTGATGGTAAAGAAGTCGTACCCGCCCACGAAATGGAAGAAGCGATGCGTGAGGCAGATGTTGTTATCGCCCATGCGGGCACCGGCACTGCATTGACATCACTTCGAATGGGAAAACGTCCGATCCTGGTACCGCGTGATAGTTCACACGGCCAGCACGTTGATGATCACCAATTCCAGACAGCAGCATTGCTGGACAAAATGGGGCTGGCACTGAGCCGCAAGGTCGAACATCTGTCTGCCGATGATTTACTCGATGCAGCCAGTTACCGGGTAGCCAGAAGTGATAAGCCACGTCTGCTATCTCTTTAGCTTTGGCAAGATGCCTGTTTCTAGCATGCCACGCAGCTAATTACCTGCATGGCAGAGCAATTGCACTCCCCGTTCGATGATTCAGCTCTGCCCCCTGAAATTCACTGCATCCTGCTGGCTTGTTGCTTTCGCGATATCTGCAAAGGCTTCAGAACCAGACCTCGCTACTCTGGCAAGATCTGAATTTGAGCGCGCCCTGTCGTATATTGAAAACACCCAGCTAACTCTGTTTGCGACAACTAAACCGGTAAGTACTACTGCCATACTCGGTAAACTACAGGAGCGCATAGAAGCTGAAGCCGACACTGCTCCCGACCGTCAGTCGATCGATTGGCAGCTGCCTGTCATGCGCGGCCTTCTTTCAGAGACGCTGGAAACATTCAATGATCAGTACGCAAATTACATAAGCCCACAGCAACTAGCCCGCTATAACGAACGCCGCAATGGTAACTTTGTCGGTGTTGGACTGAAATTCCGGGTTGTCGCCAACAACTACCCTATAGTGATCGGTACTCTGCTCGGTGGTCCGCTGAGCAAAAGTAACGTATTGCCGGGGGATCGTCTGATTAGCGCAGATGGCCAGGACTTACGGAATCTGTCGAGCAAAGAGATATCAAAATTACTCAAGGGACCCGCCGGGAGCCAGGTAACAATTACACTCTCGCGGCAGAGCAATTCTACCCACTCAGTGCTTGCCAGCCGCCGATCAGTAGATCTGCATTATGCGCGCTCAGAGACTCTGCAGAACGACATCGGCTACATTAAAATCAGCCGGTTCGGATCACGCACACATAGTCGAGTCGAGGGGCTGCTGAAAAACCTGCTCCACCGGAAGGTGCAGGGAATCATACTGGACTTGAGGGACAACCCCGGAGGTTCTACCCGAGCGGCTCGAGCCATTACATCACTATTCAGCCATGCAGATACAATCTACTGTGAACGCTATAAAAACGGGAGTATTCGCAACATCCCCCGCTACGGTAATCATCAGACTGATAAACCACTTATCGTGCTGGTGAATGGCAACAGCATGTCTTCAGCCGAGATCGTTGCAGGCGCTTTGCAAGCACACAAACGGGCAACGATTATCGGCAGCCCGACTTTCGGTAAAGGGCTTGTACAAAAAGTGGCTCACCTTAAGGACCCGCTGGGCGGTGCGGTACGAACAACTATCGCTATGTTTGGAACACCCGATCATCAACCAATCCATGGCGCTGGAATCGTACCGGATATTTATATCGAATCGGCTGCAGACTTTATGTTCCGCGAAACGGGTTCTCTAAATATTTCTGATCAAGCCCGTTTGCTGCAACGGCAACTACGGGAACAATCTGTCAGGCAAACCCACCCTGTTTCAGCAGCTGAGTTAATTACAGCAACAGACATTCAACTTGCACGCGCCCTTGTTGAGATCCGCAAACTCGCGAGCGAGACAAACGGTTAAGTCTAATCCAGCAGATGTACACACTTTCCAATACGGGCATGACACGGTAACCTCAACATACATTCAAAGCGAAATGTCCTGTGACCGAGTCTGACGAAAAATTTGAAGCCGAATCGTTGAAGGATAGCCTCAACAGAGAAACAGCCACTGTTGACTGGCAGGAGCTGGTCAGGCACTTCGCCCGTGGTGTATTGATTAAGGTGGATGCAAGCCTCGACCTCATTGATGTGGCTTACCATATGGCAGTTGATGACGCCGACGCGCTAAAACAAATGCTGGACGAAGGTACAGTCATGCGCGTAAGCGATGACGATGCCAGAAGCTGGAACCAGAGATCCCCCCGGTTCTGGTGCGTCGTATCTGCACCATGGGTATTGGTACAAGAACAGGCAGGCACCTCACTACATTAACTTTGAATCAGCCCATATTCAGCATGGGAGAAAACTTAACATCGGGGGAGCAAAAACCATGGAAATCACAACAACAAAGGTACTCATCGGTTTAATTGGCGATGAGGACGGTGAAGTTACGGCGCATCGCGCTATACCACCTGCATTGAAAATTGCTGGGGATTCCAGCAGTCTTCAAGTTGACTACGAATGGATACCAACAAGCAGCGGCACTGTTATAAGTGCGAAACTCAAAGAAATCTACGATGGACTGTGGTGTGTTCCGGCGAGCCTGTACAAAGATGTCCGAGGGGCTCTGGATTTAATTAAAACAGCACGGGAACAAAAAATCCCTCTTCTGGGCACCTGTGGCGGATTTCAACACATGGCACTTGAATTCGCCAAAACCAGACTAGGTCTGGAAGAAGCCGATAACGCAGAGGAAAACCCGGATGCGTCTATGCCGCTCATTGCACCGCTCGTCTGCTCCCTCGTTGAAGTAAGTGACAATATTTATTTAAAAGATAACACTCTGCTAAAGGCCTGTTATGGCCAGCAGACAACACACGAAAAATATCATTGTCGATACGGCCTGAACAAAGACTACATTCACTTGTTTGAAGGCACTGAGTTAACCATAAGCGCCCATGATAAGGACAACGATCCACGCGCACTGGAAATAAGCGATCATCCTTTCTACATGGGGGTTGCGTACCAACCTGAACGCTCAGCGCTGGAGAATCACAGACACCCGCTGATTAGTGCCTTTATCAATAACTGCAGCAAAATATCTTGAAAACTCTAAAAAGATGTAGCTGGTGTGAGTCCAGTGACCTCGATCGCGAATATCACGACACAGAATGGGGAAAACCCGTATTCGATGATCGGCATTTATTTGAAATGCTTATCCTCGAAGGCGCGCAGGCGGGTGTAAGCTGGCATGTCGTGCTACAAAAGCGTGCACACTACAAAAAACTGTTTGCCAACTTCGACGTAAAAAAAACTTCCCGCTTTAGTGATGCCAGGCTAGAAAAAATTCTGACTGACCCTGGAATAATTCGTAACCGGCTAAAGATCTATTCTGTGCGAACAAATGCACTGGCATGTATGAAAGTGCAGAAGGAATTCGGCACTTTTGCAGATTATATCTGGTCATTCGTCGATGGCAAGCCCATCATCAATCGCTGGAAGCATGCCAGTGAGGTTCCAGCAAAAACCTCAATCAGCGAAGCGATGAGCAAAGACCTGAAAAAACGCGGATTCAAATTTATAGGCAGCACTATTTGCTATGCCTATATGCAGGGGACAGGTATGGTGAACGATCATGTGACTGACTGCTTCCGCTATCACGAACTAAAGTAGCAAATTATTTTCTATTTCTACAAAAATTATTAGCTAGTGCCCGTCCATAAACCGGGCGTAGCGAGGGTCACTCAGGTGCGTGAGATTTCGCCTACCACATGTGGGCGTTTAGTCATTCTAAATAACTACATGTGGTCGGTGAAAGATTGCGTGTCCTGAGTGGTCCGCAGTAGCGCTGATTTATGGATGGGTATTAGCTAACTTCAGACAGAAAAAACAGAATGTGGTTTGCTCACTACAGCACCCTCACTCACTATAGCGAGACATAACCAGCGATGCGTTAGTACCGCCAAAACCGAAACTATTAGACATTACTGTGTTTATCGTGGCGTCGGTAATAGTCTCGCGTACAATATCGATATCGCCTGCCTCAGGGTCCAGTGTTTTTATATTAGCTGAAGCTGTGATGAAGTTATTCTGCTGCATCAGCAGACAATAAATTGCCTCCTGAACACCGGCAGCACCCAATGAGTGCCCAGACAGAGATTTTGTAGAACTGATCTTTGGCGTTTGATTGCCGAATGCCTCGGCGATTGCCCTAAGCTCGGTTACATCACCTGCAGGAGTACTGGTACCGTGTGCGTTTAAGTAATCAATAGGAGAATTAAGATCTTTCATCGCCATCTGCATGCAGCGGATCGCACCCTCACCGGACGGGGCTACCATATCTGCACCATCTGAGGTTGCACCATAACCGACAATTTCAGCATAGATTGTCGCACCGCGATTCAATGCATGCTCGAGTTCTTCCACCACCAGCATACCGCCTCCGCCTGCAATCACAAATCCGTCTCGATCTGCGTCATAGGCTCGGGACGCTTCTGTTGGAGTATCATTATACTTTGACGATAGTGCGCCCATGGCATCAAAAAGGCAGCTCATGGTCCAGTGCTCTTCTTCACCGCCACCGGCAAAGACAATATCCTGTTTGCCAAGCTGGATCTGTTCGACCGCATGACCTATACAATGGGCACTGGTCGAGCAAGCTGAAGACATTGAATAGTTTGTACCTTTGATACCGAACGGTGTGGCTAGACAAGCCGAAACGGTACTGCCCATCGTCTGAGTTACGCGGTATGGACCAACACGTCGAATACCTTTGGCACGCATTACATCCGCAGCCTCTACCTGACTTGAAGAAGCTGCACCACCAGAACCGGCTATAATTCCGGTTCTGACATTCGAGACCATCGTCGGTGGCAATTGCGCATCGTCGATAGCCTGCTGCATGGCAATATAAGCATAGGCCGCCGCACCACCCATAAATCGCAGTTGCTTGCGATCAATATGGTCTTTGACTTCAATATCGGGAGAACCGCCGACATGACTGCGCATACCAAGTTCGGCGTATTCGGGCCGGCTTGAAATTCCGGACGTACCGGTTCGTAGCGACTCTGTTACCTGATTTTTATCAGCGCCGAGACAGGAAACAATCCCGACCCCGGTCACAACAGCTCTTCTCATGGAATGCCCCCTATGGCCTGAAACGCCTATATTACCAGAGTAGATTCCACAACGGTCAACAGGCGCTAGTCAATCAATCAGGAACCGATCGGGAATACAGCTACGGTGATCCGGTATCAGCTAGTATTGTTAGCCAAATACTCTCTTTAGTAATGGCGTCGTGCGATGAGCGGGGTCTTTGCGAATCGCTTGCTCTTCCTGCTCCAGGTAATAGAAAAACCCGTCAAGGCTTTCACTGACTACATGATCGGTAAGATCGGTTTCGAGATTAGTGAGCACAGCCTCTTGAGAGGCCTGCGATACCAGTTTCTCGCCAAACTGCAACGCACCGGAACTCTGCAATGACTCACGCACAATAGGGCGCAGCTGTTGCGCCATATGATCGGCAATATTACGTCGCAAATACACGGTAGCTTGTCTGTCACCGCCATTCAAAATGCCACGTGCATTGTTGATAGTTAGGTTCCCGATAAGCTGTTGAAGAATATCGCGGGTAGCCGGTGCGACTGTAGCCGCAGCACGATTCAGCTGCTGCTCAAACATCTGCACATCTGCAGTGTCATCCATACTCGCCAACACGGGTTGCGCTTCCCGCCACCGCGCCGGTAGCGATATGCGCACTTCTGCGTCGGCGTTGTAGCCTTCACTTTCGTTAAGGCGAGCTACCACTTTGTCGCACCCGACAATCAATGCCTCGCGCAGTCCGGCAACGATGGTGTCACCACTAAGTTGTCTGCGGTCAACACTGAAACTGTCTCTTCCGTACGCTGCCAGCGCGCCATTGGCGGCATTGACCAGACCATCCATCATACCTGCATTAGACGATGGGGCAATGGCGGCTGTCAGCACCATTGCAAGTGCGGTTAAGCCGGTTTTCATTATATTTTTTCTCAAGTCCCTAGACCTACATTGTTTCAGCGCCAAGCGCGCATCGGGCAGCTTTATCTGACAACTATCGGCAAGTAGCCCAGCACGCTGAAAATCGCACAATGAGAGCAATTATAGAAGAGGTAACTCCTACAATTCACATTGCATTACATCAACACATATGGGCGACTACAATTTATGGCTGTTTACCGCCGGATAAAACACAAGCATCGCTATAACCTACAGGCAAAAAAAAGCCCTGCGTAAGCAGGGCTTTTCGCTACAAGCGCGAGAGGCGTCTGCCTACATCATGCCGCCCATACCACCCATGCCGCCCATGTCCGGCATAGCTGCAGGTGCTTCCTCTTTTGGTAATTCAGCAACCATCGCTTCTGTGGTGATCATCAATCCGGCAATTGATGCCGCATTCTGCAATGCAGAACGTGTCACCTTGGTCGGATCCAGAATACCCATAGCGATCATGTCGCCGTATTCACCGCTGGCTGCGTTATAACCGTAGTTACCGGATTCACTGGCAACCTGATTAACCACAACTGAAGGCTCGTCACCAGCATTGGCAACAATCTGACGCAGCGGCTCTTCCATTGCACGACGTGCAATAGCAATGCCGTGATCCTGATCTGGGTTATCACCGGTAACATTCGCCAGGGAAGCAATTGCGCGAATCAGTGCTACACCACCACCAGCTACCACGCCTTCTTCCACTGCTGCACGAGTTGCATGCAATGCATCGTCAACGCGGTCCTTCTTTTCTTTCATTTCGACTTCAGTCGCAGCACCAACCTTGATAACCGCAACACCACCGGCCAGTTTCGCTACTCGCTCCTGCAGTTTTTCTTTGTCGTAGTCTGAAGTTGCCTGATCGATCTGAGTTCTAACCTGCTCAACCCGTCCGTCAATTTCAGCTTTCTCGCCACCACCATCAACGATAGTCGTGTTGTCTTTGTCGATAGAAACTTTCTTCGCAGTTCCCAGGTCTTCCAGAGTTACTTTTTCAAGAGACAGACCGACTTCCTCAGAGATAACCTGACCGCCAGTCAGGATAGCGATATCCTGCAACATCGCTTTGCGGCGATCGCCAAAACCCGGTGCTTTAACGGCACATACTTTAACAATGCCGCGCATGCTGTTTACAACCAGAGTTGCAAGCGCTTCGCCTTCAACATCTTCAGCAATGATCAGCAGTGGCTTGCCGGATTTTGCAACGGCTTCCAGAGTCGGGAGCAGATCACGGATATTGGAGATTTTCTTGTCGAACAGCAGAACGAAAGGATCTTCCAAATCAGCGCTCATGGCGTCCTGGTTGTTGATGAAATAGGGAGACAGGTAACCACGGTCAAACTGCATACCTTCAACAACATCCAGTTCATTCTCGAGACCTGAACCTTCTTCAAC
Source organism: Chromatiales bacterium (ex Bugula neritina AB1) (assembly GCA_001730015.1). GTDB lineage: Bacteria > Pseudomonadota > Gammaproteobacteria > Granulosicoccales > Granulosicoccaceae. Next base: position 70,482 of record MDLA01000099.1, read on the forward strand.
AGTGATAACGCCTTCCTGACCAACTTTTTCCATCGCTTCAGCGATGATCTGACCAATATTCGCGTCGCTATTAGCTGAAATAGTACCGACCTGAGCAATTTCTTTAGTGTCGTTACAAGGCTGTGACAATGACGCCAGATTTTCTACAGATACTACTACTGCTTTGTCCAGTCCACGCTTGAGGTCCATTGGGTTCATGCCCGCAGCTACCGCTTTCAGGCCTTCGCGAACGATACTTTGAGCCAGAACTGTTGCTGTTGTAGTACCGTCGCCAGCGATATCAGAAGTTTGCGAAGCAACTTCCTTAACCATTTGCGCACCCATGTTTTCGAACTTGTCGGCCAGTTCGATTTCTTTGGCTACCGAGACACCATCTTTAGTGACATTCGGTGCACCGAAGGCTTTGTCGAGAACGACGTTACGGCCCTTAGGACCCAGTGTTACTTTTACAGCGTTGGCCAGTACGTCAACGCCTTTGAGCATTCTGCTGCGAGCCGCATCAGAGAACTGCACATCTTTAGCACTCATTGATATTTTTCTCCGTGAGTTGGAATTTGTAGGAAGTTACGGTTTCGAGGGCTCTAGCCTTCGATAACAGCCATGATGTCGTCTTCGCGCATCACCAGCAGATCGTCACCGTCGACTTTGATTTCAGTACCTGAGTACTTGCCGAAAAGAACAGTGTCACCGACTTTCACATCAAGTGCGCGAACGTCGCCGCCATCAGTAACTTTTCCGTTGCCTACGGCTTTGACTTCACCGCGAATTGGCTTTTCAGTCGCTGAATCAGGAATCACGATGCCACCAGCGCTGGTTCGTTCTTCTTCCATACGCTGTACGACCACGCGATCGTGTAATGGACGAATGTTCATTTAATCCGGTCTCCTGTAAGGTTTTATTTAGGGGGTTTCAAGTTAAAGAGTAAGGGTCGTAGTAGCACTCACCCTTAGCGAGTGCTAATGATAGGGATTTCGAGACAGATTTCAAGGCAGTAAATGCGATTAAATCGCTGTATTCCACATTCGGCTGAAAATAACCCTGTTGCCGCTGCTCTAAGTCGGCATGGCCTTACTCTTTGCGAGTAAATTCGCCTTCAATGACATCACCACTCACAGGCTTTCGAGGCGACTCAGTACCCTGGGGATTGGCACTTGCTGAATAGCCAGCGCCACCGGCCATCCCGGCAACGGTTACCCGTTTTGATAAAGCATTTACAAGGAAGCGCCGCGTCAGCGGGAACAGGCAGATGAAGCCGATGGCATCAGTTACAAAGCCCGGTGTTAGCAACAATGCACCGCCAATTCCCAATGCCAGCCCTTCCATAAGCTGGAATGCGGGGATCTGCCCTGCCGCCAGTCGGCTACGAGCTTGGTTTACGGTAGACAATCCCTGATGTCTGAGCATCCAGGTACCCAACATGGCAGTCGCTATTACAATGGCAATTGTGGCAAGTGCTCCTATTGCGCCACTCACTTTTATCAGTAAAAAAATTTCGATAATCGGCATTGCAATAAACAGAAAGAATATTGTTGGAAATACCATGTTGCCCCACTATTGTTATGGACTAACTGTCAAAACACATACGGCCAGCCGGCTCAATATGATCAGCGATACACCCAGGCACACGCTTGTGTTCCTCGCTGAACGTAATATTGTTGATTTGGTCGTACAGAGAAATTATCAGTAAAACACTATGAACAGAAAATTCTATTGGCGGTTCATTATTCTACTTTGTACACTAATCTGTGGCACTGCAACAGCGTTCTCAATATTTGAAAACCCGGAACCAGAAGAATTTCTCGACCCGGAAACCGCTTTTCAGACATCGGTCATCGTCAATGAAAACAACGAACTACGAGCACAGATCGTTGTCGCCGATGGATATTATATATATAAAGACAAAACCGTTCTGCACTCAGACGATGCGTTTATCGGCCCCGCCAAACTTCCGGCCGGTATAAAAAAGACCGATGAATTCTTCGGTGATGTAGAAACTTATCGCGGTATCGTTGAATTCACAGCTCCCGTAACAGGAAAGAGTAACAGCAGTGAAGCGATAGTTAGCCTCGAATCTCAGGGCTGCGCAGATGCCGGAATTTGCTACCCGCCATTCAAAAGACAATACGTTGTTGAAATTCCCGCGCAAGCAGCAGCGACCCAGCTAATACAAACTGACTCGGCCTCGCCTGCTTCGTCACTGCTCTCAGTGCCAGGTAATAATTCACTACTCGAGGGTATGGCTTCGCTGGCCGGAGATACAGGCACTGGTCTCGATAACGACTCTGAAGTTCTGGATCCGGAACTTGCTTTCACCGTCTTCGCCAACCCGACACAAAACAACGAGGCTCGGATCAACTGGAATATCGCAGAGGGCCACTACCTGTATGACCACCGGTTTCATGTGCAGGTAATCAGCCCGGATGATCTCGCCATTGCCGATCTTCAAATTAGTGAAGGCAAAGAAAAAGTAGATGAGTTTTTTGGCAATGTTGTCGTGCACCGGAACAACGCGGAGATCCTGGCACCTTTCACAAGTGACGCAGGTGCCAGAGAGGTAACATTGAAAGTCAGCTATCAGGGCTGCGCAGATATTGGAATTTGCTTTCCGCCACAATCAAAGGAGCTGAAAATTCTGATGGTGCCCGCTGTGGCAACGGCAGCGAGCGACAGCACACCGGCAAATAATGTCACCGGCACCGGTAACACTTCCACGATTAGCGAGAGTAGCAGCTCTAAAGCTGATGCTCCGGTGATGGTAGCAGAGCAGGACCGGCTGGCAGCAAGCCTTGGCAGCGGTAAGAATCTCACCACTATTTTTACCTTTTTTGGTTTTGGCCTGCTACTGACCTTTACCCCCTGCGTGCTGCCGATGATACCTATTTTGTCTTCAATTATCGTTGGTAGCGGGGAGAAAGTTGGTACTGCGCGAGCGTTCACTCTTTCTCTGGTCTATGTTCTGGCGATGGCAGTAACCTACACTATAGCCGGGGTAATTATTGGTCTGACCGGCGAAAATATACAGGCCACTCTACAACACCCGTATGTGCTGATCTCTTTCGCTATTTTGTTCGTGATTCTTTCCGGTTCAATGTTTGGCTTATTTGAAATTCAAATGCCGGCATTTGTACAAAACCGGCTAACTAATGTGAGCAATAAGCAAAAAAGCGGCAGCTTCACTGGTGTCGCGACTATGGGTTTTTTATCTGCACTGATCGTCGGTCCCTGCGTCACAGCACCGCTGGTTGGAGCACTAATCTATATAGGGCAAACCGGTGATGCCGTACTCGGCGGTGCAGCGTTGTTCGCACTTAGTATGGGGATGGGCGTACCACTGCTGATTATTGGTACCTCTTTCGGAAAATACCTGCCAACTGCAGGCGCCTGGATGAATGTGACTAAAGCCATTTTCGGTGTAATGCTGCTGGGAGTAGCCATCTGGATGCTGGATCGTGTTCTACCGGCCTGGGCAATCATGATTCTGTATGCCCTGTTGCTGATTGTTGTCGGCATGTTTATGGGAGCTTTTGAAACCTTCCAGGAAAATGTAGCCGGCTGGAGACGTGTATCAAAAGGGTTCGGCTATGTGGCTGTAGTCTATGGGACACTATTGATTATCGGCGTGGCGACCGGCAAAGGCTCATTGCTGCGCCCGCTTGACGGACTATCCACTGCCAATAGCGCGTCACAAACTTCAGCAGAGCACGTGGTGTTTACACCGGTCAAAGGAATAGATGCATTTGAAGCAGCACTAGCAGACGCACAGTCACAAAACAAACCTGTAATACTGGATTTCTACGCCGACTGGTGCATCAGCTGCAAGGAAATGGAGGCGTTTACCTTCACCGACCCGAAGGTAGCACGGCTAATGAATAAAGCTGTACTACTACAAGCAGATGTCACAAAAAACGACGAAGACGACAAGGCGATGTTAAAGAAGTTTGGGATGTTCGGACCACCTGCAATAATTTTCTATGATAGGCAAGGCCAGGAACGCGACGGTTCCAGAGTGGTAGGATTTGTCCCGGCAGATAGATTCTCTAAACATCTTGAGCAAGTGCTGTAATATGATCTAGGTAACCCTGAGAACAAAATAATTTTTCTTGCCACGCTGAAGCAATACAAATTTTTCGTTGATCAAATCTGAGGCTGTAAGCTTACAGGTCTCATCGACTTTCGACTTGTTCACCGATATAGAGTTCTCTTTCAAAGCCCGGCGTGCCTCACTGTTGGATTTCAAAAAACCGGTCTCGGTAGCCAGCGCTGCGACTATATCCATTCCCTGGTCAAACAATGCCCGACTGACTTCAGACTGTGTCACCCCTTCAAACACATCGAGAAAGGTTTGCTCATCCAGCTGCCTGAGATCATCTGCGGTAGCATTACCGAACAAAATGGTGCTCGCTGCAACCGCTTTTTCGAGCTCGGCTGTCGAATGAACTATCTGTGTTACTTCTGATGCCAGACGCTTTTGCAGCACGCGTAAATGAGGCTGCTCTCTGTGCTCGGCAACAAGCGCCTCAATCTCACTGTGCCCTAGAAATGTGAATATACGGATGTATCTTTCGCTGTCTTCATCACTTGAGTTGAGCCAGTACTGGTAGAACTTGTAGGGTGATGTTCTAGCTGGATCCAGCCAAACATTGCCCCCTTCACTCTTACCGAATTTAGACCCGTCTGACTTAGTAATCAGCGGGCAGGTAATTGCATACGCCTTACCCTGATCAATTCTCCTGACCAGCTCTGTTCCTGTTGTGATATTACCCCACTGATCGCTGCCGCCCATCTGCAAGGTACAATTCTTGTGCTTGAACAAATGAAGAAAATCGTAGCCTTGAACAAGCTGGTAGGTAAACTCGGTAAAGCTCATTCCGTCGGAACCCGCAGCCCCCTCATCACTGCCCGGTTTGATCCGGTTTTTTACTGAATCCTTCGCCATCATATAGTTAACGCTAATATGCTTGCCCACATCACGGATGAAATCAAGAAAGGTAAAGTCCTTCATCCAGTCGTAGTTGTTCACCATTTCAGCAGCGTTAGGGTTACCCGAATCAAAATCCAGAAAGTGTGCAAGCTGTTGCTGCACTGCAGACTGATTATGACGCAGTGTTTTTTCGTCTAACAGGTTACGTTCAGTGTTCTTGCCCGAAGGGTCACCAATCATTCCGGTAGCCCCGCCAACCAGTGCCACTGGTTTGTGGCCACAACGCTGAAAATGTGCGAGCAGCATGATCGGCACCAGGTTTCCGATATGAAGTGAGTCAGCGGTCGGGTCAAAACCGATGTAGGCGCTGCGCATCTCTTCAATCAGATGTTGCTCGACTCCCGGCATGGAGTCGTGGATCATGCCGCGCCAGGATAGTTCTTCGATGTAGTTTTTCATGGTTTCAAAAATAGATGCAGCGAGACTTGCGGTACTTTACCAACAACATCGATGGATGTGAAAAATAACTAGCTCAAACTGACAATATCAACCAAGCAACTACACAGCTGTCGCTGGACAGTAAAGCCTAACTGACATAAACGATATGTTTCATGAGCACGACTTTTTCGCGACCCATAAAGCCATTTTAATCCAGCATTGACAGCAGTTTGTCTACAGAGGCTTTAGCATCACCATAAAACATGCGTGTATTCTCTTTGAAGAACAGGGGATTTTCTATCCCGGAATAACCTGTGCCCTGTCCGCGCTTGGAGACAAACACCTGCTTTGCTTTCCAGACTTCCAGCACCGGCATACCAGCAATCGGGCTGTTAGGATCTTCCTGAGCCGCCGGATTGACGATGTCGTTGGAGCCGATCACGATGACCACATCGGTCTGTGGGAAGTCATCATTGATTTCATCCATTTCTAATACGATGTCATAGGGCACTTTAGCTTCAGCAAGTAACACGTTCATATGACCCGGAAGACGACCAGCAACCGGGTGAATACCAAATCGAACGTTCTTGCCAGCCGCTCGCAGTCGACGGGTTAATTCAGATACCGATTGCTGCGCCTGCGCAACGGCCATTCCATATCCGGGTACGATTATGACCTGATCCGCCTCTCCCAAAGCCGATGCCACACCATCAGCATCTATTGCGATTTGCTCACCTTCAATTGCCATCGCCTCACCGCTCGGCCCACCAAAGCCCCCTAGAATGACCGACAGGAATTTGCGATTCATCGCCTGACACATAATGTACGACAAGATAGCACCCGACGAACCGACGAGTGCGCCCGTCACTATTAATAAATCGTTCCCTAACAAAAACCCGGTAGCCGCTGCCGCCCAACCGGAATAGGAGTTCAGCATGGAAACAACGACTGGCATATCAGCACCACCGATGGCCAATACCAAGTGCGCCCCGATAATGAACGCCAGCAACGTCATTAAATAAAGTGTCCAGCTACCCGCATGGTTCATGTACATGAACAACAACAAAAGACAGAGCCCGACCAGAACGATATTCAATGTATGACGCGCCGGTAGAACAAGCGCTTTACCGTCGACCTTACCAGACAGCTTTGCATAGGCGACGATTGAGCCGGTAAAAGTAATAGCCCCGATGAAAACCCCGAGGAAGACTTCGAATTCGTGAATGATGCGCTCAGCACTATCGGCCAGGGTTGGTGGATCAATATCTGAGCTGATACCAATAAATACAGCAGCTAAACCCACAAACGAGTGTAGAGCTGCGACCAACTCAGGCATACCGGTCATTTCAACGTTCTTAGCGACATAGACGCCAGCAACCGCTCCGATAAGCAGCATTAGAATCAGTACCGGGCCTAGCTCAACGCCTGGACCAAAGATAGTCGCTATCACAGCGATAGCCATACCGACAATACCGAACCACACGCCGCGCTTTGCGTTTTCCTGATCGGACAAACTGCCGAGCGATAAAATGAATAACACTGCTGAAGTTATATACGCAGCGGTTTGCATTTCTGAACTTAAGTCAAACATGTTTCTATATAGCCTCTAGCTCTTTTGGAACATTTGCAACATACGTCGCGTAACCATAAACCCACCCACAATATTGATGGTGGCGATCAGAACAGAGATACTGGCTAGTATAGCGACGATGCCGCTGGACGAACCGATCTGCAACAGCGCGCCTAGAATGATGATCCCCGAGATAGCATTGGTCACCGCCATCAGTGGCGTATGCAAGGCGTGAGAGACATTCCAGATGACTTGAAAACCAATGAACACAGACAAAACAAAAACAATAAAGTGTCTCATAAAGCTTGCCGGCGCATATTGCCCTATGAAGAACATCAGCACAGCCCCCAGAGCCAGCAAGCCGATCTGGTTGTGCCCGGCACGCCTGGCAGCCGCCGCTTGCGCTTCGGCCAGCTCTTCTGGCGTTTTCTCAGGTACGGTTGGTTTTTTCGCGGCAATTGCCTGAACTTTAGGCGGTGGCGGCGGGAACGTTACTTCCCCTTCAAAGACAACCGTTGCACCACGAATTACATCGTCTTCCATGTTGTGAACAATAACGCCGTCTTTCTCAGGCGTTAAGTCATGCATCATATGGCGTATATTACTGGCGTAGAGTTCTGAACTTTGCGTCGCCATTCGACTGGGGAAATCGGTATAGCCGATAACAGTGACGCCGTTGTCGGTCACGATCTTTTCGTCGGCAACGGTTGCATCACAGTTCCCGCCACGTTCAGCTGCCAGGTCCACCACAACGGAGCCGCGTTTCATCGCAGCCAGCATATCCGTTAACCAAAGTCTGGGCGCGTCGCGATTCGGAATCAATGCCGTGGTGATCACGATATCCATTTCGGGAGCAATTTCGAGGAATTTTGCAAGTTGTTTCTCCCGAAACTCCGGAGATGATGGTGCAGCATAGCCGCCAGTGGCGGCTCCATCCTGCGCTGTCTCCTCGAATTCCAGAAAAACAAACTCAGCCCCCATGGATTCAATCTGCTCTGCTACCTCGGGCCGCACATCAAAAGCGTAGACCTGTGCGCCAAGCGAGGTTGCGGTGCCGATCGCCGCAAGCCCTGCCACACCAGCACCAATTACCAGCACCTTCGCCGGTGGAACCTTACCCGCCGCTGTTATCTGGCCGGTAAAGAAACGTCCAAAGTTGTTACTGGCCTCGATCACGGCCCGATAACCGGCAATATTGGCCATTGACGACAGTGCATCCATTTTCTGGGCACGGGAAATACGTGGCACCATCTCCATTGCAATGACATTCGCGCCAGAAGATCTGGCCTGTGACAGCCCCTCTTCGTTACCCCCCGGATTGAAAAAGGACACCAGGGTTTTGTCGGCTGAAAGGAGGCTCAGCTCCGGCAGCTCGGGCTGGCGAACCTTGGCGATTACATCTGCGGTTTCCCAAAGTGCAGCGGCCGACGTGACTACCTCTACACCGACAGCAGCATAATCAGCGTCTGAGAAATCAGCAGCATCACCGGCACCGCTCTGCAGCACGCACTCATGCCCAAGTTTGAGTAGTTGCTCCGCCGAGGCTGGTGTCATCGCTACCCGGTTCTCCCCTGGATATACCTCTTTGGGCGTACCGATTTTCATTAAGTATCCTCTTTGGGTGTTCTGTTCTGCTCGTTAGCTGATAGCATAAACGAAAAATCGCATCGTTGATAAACTTGACCCACTTCAATGCCGTTTAGACGTTAGTAGCTACACCGTTCCACGGGGGGGTTGCAGAGTCTAGTGTACTGTGTCAATCAAAGCATTTAAATAAGTCGATTGATCAAAGTGCGCTGATCTCGTTATTATTTCTGGTGTAACTTCAATTTCTAGGCAGTGTTAAAGCCAGATCCTACACCACAAATTAACTGCCCCTTGGGGGTTCGCACTTCGGCCCGCAGCTGCCTTGAAGCTCTTGAAAAGGATCAAGTAAACTAATGCCGATCCCTGTGGGCTTTACCTTACTATGAACCAAATGGCAAACACACATTCGTATCCATTGAATGTCGCAGTACGCTAGATCCAATCGACCCGACACCGCTCAGCTCCCGCCCATCGACCAATAGATCGATCTGCCAGCAAAAACTTTGCTTGTCTCCTGTTCACACCCTGGCACACAACACGGCGACGACAACGGCATGCGCCTGCTCCATGGAAAATTTGCGGGTATCGATCCTTTCGACCTTTCGAATGCGTTTTCTTAATGCCGTTATCGGATAACACGCCGGTTGAACGGGTAAGAGTACGGCCGGCGGAAACCTATGGCCCATTCAGACAACAAAGCTTGACAGACACGGTCATCATGACCAGGTTGAAGATACCGCCAAATAGAATAAACATTTACCGCGATGCCCAGGACAAGTGATGCATTACCGAGTAGGGTCATAAGGCGACAATCAAGAACTGCTGCTGCCGCTGATAGCGCCCCTGGAATGCCGGGCACAATCGCTGACACGGATCAGCCAGTCATTCCACGGATATTCCAGTTCAATTCAATTCAAATAAAGAAAAAGCAACTGAACCGTGACAAAGACACCAGATCGAAAAACCGCCAAATCAACCTAACTTTCCTTTTGGCTTTCGATTTTGGCAATTGCCGCATTTGCAGCCGTCATTAAGGCTTCAGGTAAAGCCGGGTGGATGTGAATCATTGCAGGCAATTCCCGGATGTCATTTTTCAGGTGCATCAACATCATTATCTGATGAATCATGGTGGATGACTCTGGCCCGATCAGGTGGCAACCGATTATCTCGTAGGTGTCCACATCGACAATAAGCTTTGTCCGTGGATAATCCAGGCGCGTCGACATAGCCCTCGCGCTGGCGAGCCAATCCTGTAACACGCAAACATACCGCCGTCCGGACTTTTCTGCCTGTTGCTCAGTCAGCCCGACGGAACCGATTTCCGGATGTGAATACACGGCGTGACCAATGGCACCGTATTCTATCGGTGAGTCATCGTTTTTGAGTAACCGGCGTTGTAAAAATTCCTGTTCACGACTGGCAATATGCTGTAGTTGCACCGCCGTGCCAGCATCACCGATAGCATAGACACCGGGAACTGATGTCTCCAAGTATTCGTCTCTTATAACACCCCCTCGCTCATCACGTTTCATGGTGGTATTTTCAAGTCCGATATTATCCGTATTCAGCACCCGGCCGATCGCATAAAAAAGCGCTTCCGACTGATGCGAATCACCGTTACTGAGCTTCATTGAAAACTGCGTGCCATCATGCTCGACCGATTCAATGCTGACGCCCAGACGTGTATCAACGTACTTCGAGAATTGCGCGGTGAAGACCTCTGCGATATCGTGATCTTCGATCTGCACCAACCCGTCTTCCAGAACCAGGACCGTGGTTGGAATACCCACAGCATCGAAAAAATTCGCAATCTCTGCCGCAATAAAACCACCGCCGACAATCGTTATCGAATTTGGCACATCGCCCTTCAGAGGAAAGAGATCATCACTGGTCCATGCCGGTATACCCGCAACCGGAGCGGCACGCGGGCGGGCACCGGTGGCAATAACAATCTGCAGAGATGTTAATTGCTGCCCGTTAACCTCCACAACGTAATCGGACGCAAACGACCCATGCCCCCGATAAAGATCCAGCCTCTCCGGATGACGCGAAGCATAGCGACCATCAACCTGGGAAGACCACTCGTTAGTCTCGCGAATCATCTGCTCAACGTTGATGCTATTGATGGTTGAATCGATGTGGTGCCTGCCCGACTCACGAATACTGCGAGCCACCTCGGCATAACCGATTAAAAGCTTAGATGGTACACACCCACGATTTGGACAAGTACCACCCAGCTTGCTCTTTTCAATGAGAGCCACTTTTTTGCCCGCCTGGGCAGCTGCGACAGCCAGGTTGGAGGCACGGCCACCTCCGATAACAATAAGATCGTAGGTTTTCATAAAGAGATAAGAGTGTTTTTTGTGTGAGATAACGCATTATAAGGAAAAGTCGTCACACAGTGATGACTGTGTATTCCTATGAGAATAGCCGATCGAGCCAGTAGATCATGAGCGCCGGTAAGGATTTTACAGCCAGCAAGTAATCCAGTCTAACGTTGCCAACCTCTAAAAACATTGAGTTAGAATGTCGATGGGTGCAACGATCTTGTCCCGGTGCAACGCGGTATTATCTACTGGAAATTGCAGGATCGAAACAGAACTGAGGAAAGATACTGCGTCACGAATACAAAATCACGTCCACGGATACCGGATTCAACCTTTCCGCCGCTTTGGCACCCGGTGAGCACAGCATTTAACCCCCAGGTTGCATTAAAACCGATTGAAATTCGATGATCGAGCTATGCAGGAGGGGAGATATTAATGATTGAAGCGATACGCTAGCTGCCACTGACAGTGACAGTGACAGTGACTTTTAGCAATGAGTCGCTTTTTGGCGATGAGCGTCAGGATGGAAAGGTAAGCGGCCTGTTAATTTGATAGAATTATGTTCGCGAAAACCACCTACTAATCAACCGACCGCTTATGGCTAAAGTTAGCATATCTGATAC
>MDLA01000100.1 GCA_001730015.1 Chromatiales bacterium (ex Bugula neritina AB1)
AGGCAGCAGACGACGATATCGCAGCCGCAAATACTTTGATCGATGGCCTGGCTCAACTTGATGCTAAGGCGCAGGCACTCTATGGCAGCACCTACGCGGAAATCGAAAATGCGGACAGCCGCGAGGGATTGCTTCGGCACTTTCAACATGCGGGTTTCTTTCAGTCCGTTCGTTGGACAGCATACTTCGGCATCTACAACAACCAGGATATCTGGCCACTTTTTGGCTATCAGGGGTCCTCAGTTGAGCACGGTGGTTACATCAATCGCGGATTTTCCGATATCACTTTCGTTCCTGCGGGTCCGACGCTCGAAGAGCGTATGGCTGAAGTCCAAAAATAGAGGTTAAAAAAAATGACAAAATTTGATCTGAATGACGACTCCGTTGTTGTCATCATAGGCTCTGGTGCTGGCGGTGGGACCGTTGCTAACGAGCTTGCGCAAAAGGGCATCAAATCGGTAGTCCTTGAGGCCGGACCTCGCTTTTCAATGGCTGATATTGAAAACGACGAATGGGCGATGTTCAATAAGATTTCATGGTTGGATAAACGGTATTCAGAAGGTGGTTGGCACGGGTCGGTAAATCACCCTACATTGCCGACATGGATCGTAAAAGGATTTGGTGGTTCAACCAATCACTGGGCTGGCGTCGCACTGCGGTTCAAGGATTTTGAATTCAAAACCCGTACAACCTATGGTGAGATTGATGGAGCGAATGTTGAGGATTGGCCCGTCGACCTGGCAGAAATGACGCCGTGGTATGAAAAAGCAGAGCTCAAAATGGGTGTGACCGGCAAGACGACTGGTATGCCCCATTTGCCGTGGAACAACGGCTTTCGGGTTTTAGCCGAAGGTTGTCGGAGGACCGGACGAACAGACTACAACTCTGGTCCAATGGCGATAAACTCGGTAGAACGAGACGGCCGGCCAGCCTGCCAACAGATTGGTTTCTGTATGCAAGGCTGTGCAGTCGGTGCAAGGTGGTCGACCATGTACACAGAGCTTCCGCGTGCTGAGAAAAGCGGCAATTGCGAGATCCGAACCGACGCGATGGTTTTAAAGGTCGAGCATGATGACAGCGGTAAAATCAGTGGTGTACTGTATGCTGATAAAGACGGTAACCAGCATCTGCAAAAGGCTCGCGTCGTTTGTGTGGCGGGCAACTCAATTGAAAGCCCTCGCTTGCTGCTTAACTCTGCTTCATCCATGTTCCCCGATGGGCTGGCCAATTCTTCAGGACAGGTAGGCAAAAACTACATGAATCACACCACGGGTGGCGTTTACGCGGTATTACCCGAAAAGGTGCATATGTTTCGTGGCACCTCGGTCGCGGGTATCGTGGGCGACGAGGTTTATCATGATGCGAAGCGTGGATTCAGTGGCGGGTACTACCTTGAATTTCTGTCGCTGGGTTTACCGTTCATGGCAGCGTTTCTTGAACCTGGCAACACAGGCTGGGGTCGTAGCGTGGCGAACGCTATGGAAAACTACGACAAGATGTCTGGCGTTTGGGTTTTGGGCGAAGACTTGGCACAGGAACGTAATGCGATCACGCTTCATGACACTGAAGTGGATCAGTACGGCTTACCTGTTCCAATCATTGCGAAGACTCCACACAACAATGATTATGAAATGACTGCGCATATGTATGAGACGTCCTCGCAAATTTACGAGGCAGTGGGTGCTACGGATGTCTATGAGTTGCCCGCTTATCCCGCGACCCACAACATGGGAACAAACCGGATGCATGCGGATGCGGAAAAGGGCGTGGTTAACGGCTATGGGCAGGCTCACGATGTTGACAACCTGTTTGTCTCTGACGGTAGTCAGTTCACATCTTCGGCTGCTTGCAACCCCACACTGACTATCGTGGCATTGGCCATCCGTCAGGCGGAATACATCGCACAAGAGATGAACGCCCAGAACATCTGAGTCGTTTAATTTAGAGATGCACAATGAGAACTGAGACACCCTCTTACGGAGAGCTCCATAAGAGGGTGTCTTTTAACGATAGACGGGATAGTTAAGTTTGACTACGAGATATAAAGACAGCGCGACATCAATTGACAAGCGCGTGGGGAATTTATTCAAAGCAGCCCCGGCAGTTATGACGCCTTATAGCCAATTGATGAAAGCAGCCTCCGGCAAGGGCGCGTTGGAAAGCAAAATGAAGGAATTAATGGCATTCTCAATCTCCATTGCCATTCGTTGTGAAGATTGCATCATTTTCCATCTGCGCGCGGCATTAAAGCACGGTGCTGATCGAGAGGAAGTGATTGAGGCGATCTCGGTGGCTATCGAGATGGGGGGCGGTCCGTCAGTAGTCTATGGCGGACGTGCGTTGGAAGCGCTTGAAGAGCTGTCGTAACGCCAAATATCTAGCTTGGATTATCCTATGGTGATAGGCAGGTTGGCTCGTGTGGTGTTAACTACGTCAATTAGCTTGTCGATCTTCCGGCCGTTTTACGCCATAACGTTTCATTTTTCTGTTTATCGTAGCCCGCGCTATACCCAAGGTGCGGGCGGCTTGCGATATGTTCCAATTTGCGCCAAGAAGAGCGTCCAACAGCTGCGTTTTTTCGTCGTAAACTAGATTGATAGCAGTTCCGGGTTCTACATGTTGTGGGGTCAATAACGCAGCAGAAGTGGTGCATACAACCGTTGAAGAGAGATCAATCAGTGAGATACGTTTAAAATTGCCCTCTAGCAGAGCCTGCTGGAGAACATTGTGCAATTGTCTGACGTTGCCTGGCCAGTCATAGCCGCGTAAGGCATTTACTGCTTCGGTGGTGAATTCAACATCATGACCAGCGACCCGGTTGGCAAGTTCATGGAAAAACAATTCCAGATTTTCGCGCTGTTTAAGAAGAGGAATCCGAATGACTGCCTTGGAAAGTAGATAATACAGATCGTCCCTGAAGCAGTTGCTTTCTACGCTGTGCAGTAATGAATGCTTGCATGTGGCGATAATTCGTAAGGTATGTTCTGTAATTCTGGCGGGTTTCTGGTTTTCTAATTCGTTGAGCAGGCTGCGCAACCCGGCTTGAGCATAATTTGGTAGCTCATCGATATTGTCGAAAATCAGTGTGGCTGCCTTCGGACCGAGAAAACTATTTGAATCGACTACACGAGCCTGTTGTAGAAGTGTCTTAAAGTAGTTCTGATCATCCTCGTTGTCACTCAAGCTTGCACAATCAATGCTCACTGCAGATTGTTCATCTAGGTCCACGGAGTTTAGAAGAGCGGTGATGATCGCCGATTTACCCGTACCTGAAGCGCCCTCTATCAAAAAAGACAAGCCCCGATGGAAGAAGGTTTCTGCTCGTGAACAGATACTCTCCATTGACTTACAGCCAGTGGCTAGCTCTGACAACGAAGGAGATGCGGTGCGATGAACAGATGATTGATTTTCAGATTTTGTATTATTACTTCGAGCTTGATTGATACGGCTTGTACGGGCTGACTTTACTTGGGAATGAAGTTTTACTGATCCACTGACATTGTTGCTGGTACGTACAAAGCTATGCTGTTCGTGCAGCGACTCAAATTTTACGCCTAATAGTAGCTCAAATGATTTACCACTAAGATCTTGCTGCCTGCTCAAGCCTAATGGAATATGCGCCTTGGTCGTCGAACCCAGAATGATGCCTGTTTCATCGACCGCAACGAGTTCTGAGCTACCCAACAAACTTCTTTGCATCTGCGGTGATATGGAAAAAATCTCCGCGTTCCTATATTTGCGTTCGAACAGATTTCGTTGAATTTGAGTTGCCGCTGCATCCAGCAATTGTCTGGCGAACAGGTAATCGGCGGTGTAACCACGGTCGATAGCAGCCAAGCACAGCGTGCCAATCATTTGATTGTCGGCATCTACCAGCGGCGTGGCAGAACACGTGAATTGCGAGAACATGCTCAGGTAGTGATCGCTTCCCCGCATGGTAACCTGTTGCTCTTCGAGCATGGCCATCGCCACACCGTTTGTTCCGGCAATGTTCTCGCCCCAACACGAGCCGACACCAATTCCATTCCAATCATCTGTTTCAGCCTTTCCAGCGCCATCATCGAGCATGACGAGAATCCCGCTTGCATCCGTGACAAGAGTGCAATGGCCTGCTCTAGCCGAATAGGTCGCCAATTGGCGAAAGAGATGGCTATTGCCGGCAGTGTGTTCAAGCAGTTCCTCACGTCGGGGTGCTATTTCTGGTGACAACAAGCGCATTGTGGCGGGCCGTGCGGAATTTGGCTCCATACGGTGCTGCAGTTCACACCGATTCCAGGATGCGGAAACAGTATTCTGTTGTGTTAGATTCGTATTGTTCTTAGCCAATGCTGTCTCCTTGGGTGGCGCTCTCCATGTATTCGTTCATAGCGCTTAATAAATGAACAAGTCCTGGTAACGGCTGAAGCATTTTTCCAGACCTTGAACAGTTTGAGTTACACCAACACCGCATGTCACCAATTGGTTCTCTTCATTGAGGAGTAACCCGCAATTTTCATATCAGTATATTCGTTTTTTGCTTGAAACACGAGATGAAACCTTTTTCAATATTCTGAGTCAGGGGTGTGGCATATTGTTTAAGCCGACCTCAAAACGGGAAGTTGATTTGCCCCAAATACCACGTATTTCAGCTCTAGAATAATGGTCGTTATTTTTACAAAATTGAAACCACTAACCGGACAGCCATGTTAGCGAATTCTCATGAGGCCAAGGTAAGTCCTTTGTTCGAGTTTCTCCTTGTTTGTTAGAATGGCTGTCCGGTTAGTTGATAAGTTGGAATGGCTGTCCGGTTAGTTGACACTGCAATACGACATGTGATGATTGCCAATTGAGAAACGGCGTTTGCTTTAAATCCATCTGGCGCCTTGTCAATAATGCAGGCTAGGCGTCGTGAGCCGTCGAACAACCCTGTTGAATCTGTCCCCAGCCGCCGCCGCCAGGCGTTTGTATTTCAAACATATCACCTGAATCGAGTTCGCATTCAGAATTGCCACCAACTACTTCGCGAGAGCCATCTCTTCGGATCACCGTATTGATACCAACACCGCCCTCTCCGCCACCTGCACCACCCGCAGGACGTGTAATTCGGTGAGAAGCCAATGTTGTTACTGTCACTGGCTCTAGAAAACGTATTAACCTGTTAACACCATTGCCACCGGACCATCTGCCCGCGCCGGCAGAGTTATCACGGATAGAAAAGCGCTCAACTCTGACTGGAAAACGTTTCTCCAATACTTCAGGGTCAGTCATGCGAGTGTTAGTCATATGGGCATGTACAGCGCTCACACCGTCAAAACCGGGCCCTGCACCCGTTCCGCCGGCTATGGTCTCATAATTTTGAAACCTGTCATTCCCCCAGACAAAGTTGTTCATGGTGCCCTGAGAACCAGCTATTACACCGAGTGCTCCGTACAGGCAGTCTGCAATGGATTGACTGACTTCTGTATTACCCGAAATCACAGCGGCTGGATACACAGCGTTGATCATTGACCCCACTGGGGCAATAATTTTTATTGGTTTAAGGCAACCTTCATTCAGTGGTATATCAGTGCCAACCAATGTTCTGAACACATAGAGTACTACCGCATGGCATACTGCAGCCGGAGCATTGTAATTACCACTAACCTGAGCCGAGGTGCCGGTAAAGTCGATCACGGCTTCGCGATTTGCCGTGTCTACCGTGATAGCCACCTTGATTTCAGCACCGCTGTCCATGCGGTACTTATTGCTACTGTTTTTTAGTTTTCCAATCACACGCCGCACCGATGCTTCTGCATTGGCCTGCACGTGATGCATGTAGGCATGCACCACTTCTAGAGAAAAGCTATCGATCATTTTTTGTACTTCACGTATTCCTGTAGCATTGGCCGCAATTTGAGCCTCAAGATCCGCCATGTTCTCTTCTATATTGCGACAGGGGAATCTACCTGAAGCAAGTAGTTCTCTTGTTTCATAATCTCTGAGTTTTCCCTCACTCACCAGCAAGAAGTTATCAATTACCACGCCTTCCTCTTCAATATGTTTGCTGTCGGGCGGGGCAGATCCCGGGGTTCTGCCGCCGATGTCAGCGTGGTGGCCACGGGAACCCACATAAAACAAAATCTTCGTACCTGGCTTGTTGAAAACCGGGGTTATCACTGTCACATCAGGTAAATGGGTACCTCCATTAAACGGGGCATTAAGCATGTAAGAATCCCCGGGCTTCATACTGTCTGCGTTCAGATCCGCAATAGTCCGCACACTTTCACTCATCGCCCCGAGGTGAACAGGTACATGCGGAGCATTGGCAACGAGATTACCCCTTGCGTCAAAAAGGGCGCAGGAGAAATCGAGGCGTTCTTTTATATTTACTGAGTAGGCTGTATTGGCAAGTGTTGACCCCATCTGATCCGCAATGGACATAAATAGATTATTGAATATCTCTAACATCACGGGATCGACAGTTGTACCAATGGCTGATACACGACGTTTTTTTGCATGACGGCGCAGTACCAAATTATGGAGGCTATCAACCTCAGCGGACCACCCTGGCTCTAGAATCGTGGTGCCTGTGCGCTCCGTGATAATTGCCGGGCCAGTAACTGAATCACCAATTGATAGCGACTCACGCTTGTGCAGAGGAACGTCGGTCCAACCGTATTCGGTGAACATCTTTACAAATGAGGCTTTTGCACTAGCCGCCGCCGTAGCAGAGACTTCCTGATTCACTACTTCCGTTTTACCAATCGCCTCAACACTCAGCATATCAAACACCAGCTCACGGTCATCGGATGTAAATCCAAATCTGGAAGTATGTGCTTTATTGAAGCGATCTCGCAGCTCGCCCTCGGAACCAAATTTTACCTCCAGCGACTGGTGAGAACCGGCATATTTCAAATGCGCTCTGCACAACACTTGAATATCGCCCGGGTTGACACCTTGCTCCTGTACATCGGTTTGTACCGTCGATCCCAAGCGCTGTAGAACTGCTTCTGCTGCATCCACCTCCACCTCAGTTAGAGGTCTGTCGAACTGCTCTTCAGCTAGTGCGCGTATATCTGCCAGGCCCATCCCATAAGCTGACAGTACCCCTGCATACGGATGCAGAAAAACGCTTTCCATTCCCAATGCATCGGCAACCAGGCAAGCATGCTGCCCGCCAGCTCCGCCAAAGCAATTCAGGGTATAACGCGTAATATCATAACCACGCTGAACGGATATTTTTTTGATTGCACTTGCCATATTCTCAACGGCAACTCTTAAAAAGCCCTCGGCAGTTTTCTCAGCAGATTGCGGTTTCGCGCCAGTTTGCTCCGCGATTTCAACCGCCAGAGCACTGAATTTCGATTCAACTATAGATTTGTCCAGCGGCTCAATACCACTTTCACCAAACACCGCTGGAAAATGCAGGGGATTTAGTTTCCCCAGCATCACATTGCAATCTGTCACAGTCAGCGGGCCGCCACGCCGGTAACACGCTGGCCCCGGATTGGCACCAGCACTTTCAGGACCTACCTGATATCTGCCATCGCGAAATGTTAGGATCGATCCGCCACCGGCTGCAACTGTATGTATATTCATCATTGGCGCACGCATTCGGACACCAGCTATTTCGGTCTCGAAGGAACGTTCATACTCACCAGCATAGTGGCAAACGTCTGTCGACGTCCCTCCCATATCAAAACCGATCAGATGACGAAACCCTGCACATCCTGCTGTTTTCGCCATGCCAACCACCCCACCTGCAGGGCCAGACAGGATTGAATCCCTGCCATTGAACAGACTAGCGTCAATCAAGCCGCCATTAGATTGCATGAAAAACAAGCGTCTGCACGCGCCTTTATCAAAATCCAGAGCTTCTGTGACTTGCGATACGTATCGACGCAAAATCGGTGACAGGTACGCATCGACCACCGTCGTATCACCGCGACCAACCAGCTTAACAAGTTTAGAGGTCTGATGACTGGTGGAGATCTGGGTGAAGCCAACTTCTGCAGCTATATTAGCCAACTGCATTTCATGATCCGGGTTAATATAACCATGCATCAACGCAATAGCGACTGCACGGATACCTGCGTCGTAGGCGACCTGAAGGTTCTCTCGCGCACCTTCCAGGTCAAGCTTGGTTATAACTACACCATTGGCATCCATTCGCTGCGTAACCTCAGCAACATCCTGATACAACACATCAGGCAAGACTACTTGCAGATCAAACAGCCGGGGACGATTCTGATAACCGATGCGCAGCAAATCGGCGAAACCGCGAGTGATCATCAGAAGCGTTGGATCACCTTTTCGTTCAAGCAGAGCGTTTGTCGCCACTGTTGTGCCCATCTTGACTGACTCGATACCATCAACGGGAAACACCTCATCAGGCAGCAGCCCCATCAAATGACGAATACCTGCTACGGCCGCATCTTTATAGTGCTCCGGATTTTCAGACAATAGCTTGTGTGTCAGTAAACGCCCGTCGGCCGATTGCGCAACTATATCAGTGAAAGTACCTCCTCGATCAACCCAGAACTGCCACACGTTCAAATCACTCCTGCTACGTTTATAATAGATGCTATAGAGAGATAGCGGCTTGAAGTTTATCCGCCATCCGTGTTATTCCGGAAGGATATGTCAGAAAGATGTCAAGATCAGTAAATCAGAGATGGCAACCAAAGCGCGATCTGAGGGAATGCCAGCAGCAGAACGATCATCAACCCCAATGCAATTACAAACGGTGCAGCACCGATCATCACATCGGCCATAGCACCACGCTTGCGAATTCCCTGCACGACATACAAATTAATACCAATTGGTGGCGTAATCAGTGCCGTTTCAAGCAGTACCATTAACAAGATACCAAACCAGACAGGATCGAAGCCAAGCGCAACCACTATCGGTGTGATCAACGGCGCTGTTGTCAGCAACATACTGAGTGTCTCCATAAAGCACCCGAGTATTAGTAAAAGACCAACAATAAGAAACATGGTTTGATACGGCGTGAGTCCAAGCCCTGTGACAAAATCAGCCAATGCCTGGGTCAACCCGATAACCGACAGCACAAAGTTCAGAAACACCGCTGCTAGGATGATCAGCATAATCATAGATGTAGTGCGCATGGTGCTCTCTATAGCTTGACGCAGCATATCGAGTGTAAGCGCACGATTAAACGCTGCGAGTATCATTGCAGCAACGACACCCAGCGCAGCTGCTTCCGTCGGTGTAGCCAAGCCAGCATAAATAGAACCAACTACGACTATAAAAATTCCAAGCGGCGGCAGTAGCGCTGGCAATGCGGCAAACCGTTGCCTCCAGCTGGCAACTATCGGTTTCCCACCCCATTCCGGACGAATTCTACACAACGCCACTACCGTCGCCATGAATAGCAGAGCCAAAACCAGACCCGGCATAAAACCCGCCAAATACAGCTCCGGAACTGACGTATCTGTAAGCAGTCCGTACAAGATTAGATTTATAGACGGCGGTATTAGAATACCCAGCGTACCACCTGCGGCGATAGTTCCCAGAAACAAAGGTTCGTTGTAGCCACGCTTTTCAATTTGAGGAATCGCAACTGTGCCGATGGTAGCGGCCGTTGCAACAGACGAACCTGAAGTTGCTGCAAATAATGCACTTGATCCGATATTCGAATGCATCAGGCCTCCCGGCAACCAACCGAGCCATTTTACAATACCATCGTACATACGCTCGGTAATACCGGCACGCAGCAGTATTTCACCGAGCAGGACAAACATCGGGATAGCCACCAGTAGAAAATCCGTACCGGTCTGCCAAACCATATCACCCAGTGCTCGATGCAACGGCATCGGGCTTTCAAGAAACTGTAGAATCAGCGCCAACCAACCCAGAGATGCCGCAATCGGTACCGCCGCCCCGATCAGTAAAACTAGTATGCCAAGTGTTTTAAAAACCATCACGGAGCCTCATCGTCGATTTGCTCATCGATCGTTTTAGCACCAATAAGACGCTCTGCGTATTTATACTTGCCAGACAATATCGCCACCACGCACGCAACAAACAACAATGCCGTACAGAGCAAAAAGAACAACCAACCCACCAGCCATGGTATCTGTGGTACCGCCAACACGGTACGCATTGGCGTGATCGAACGCGAACTGTATGTCAGGCTGTCTGCGACCAGCCCCCAGGCTGTCACACAGATCACCCCGACAAATCCGCCTAACATCGCCAGTCCTATCAAATTAGCTACCATCTTCAACCAACCCGGAAATACACTATACAAAGCATCTACCCTGATATGGGCGCGTTCGAACAATGCGTACGCCATACCAAAGCTGGTCGCCACGCCAAACGCATAGCCTGATAGTTCATCTGCACCACCAATACTCACATTGAGAAATTTACGCATCAACACTTCAAAGCTCACAAGAACGGCGGATAGAATTATCAATACACCGCCAACCCATACAAGAACACGGCTACAAGAACTAAAGATAGATAACAATTTGTCCAGGATCTGAGCTCCGGTCAGTGCCAACGAGCTGGCGGCGAAATTGCTGCCAGCTGACGCAGTGGGTAAAATTCGGGCATATGGATCAGCAACCCGGGCTATTGCTTCGCTTTCGCTTCCAGATTCAGAATTGGACCAACGGTGTTATTCCAATTCTCTGCACATTCTTCCCCGCAACGCTCTGCCCAGCGAGCAAGGATGACATCGCTCGCAATCTGATCACGCTTTTTCAAATCTTCGGTAGATGGTTCAACCAGGGTCATGGCTCCTTTTTCACCAATTTCACACGTTCCCCCGGTGATGCATGCAATTGCCACCTCGTCTTCTGTTGCGGTTTCCGCCCACATTCTTTCGTTAAGGCTGCTAATCTCTGCACTCAGTGTCGCTTGCTGTTCTGCAGACATTGAATTCCATTTATCTAGATTCATCGCGCCAAATGCCAGACCCCAGCCAACTCTCAGAGTGTAGGCATGAGTGGCAACCTGCTGCCAATTTGCCTTGTACGCCGACATGGTGCCGGTAATTGCACAATCGACAACGCCTTTTTCCAACGCAGGAATAACCTCGCCAAAAGCAACTGTCACTGAAACGCCGCCAGCGCCTTCCACAAAATCCCCGAGCGAAGTTGAATAGACACGAATTTTCTTGCCTTTAAGATCGGCAAGACCATTTACCTCTGCGTTACACCAGAGCGTTTGGCTCGGGAATGGATACAACATTAACAATTTAGCGTTGTAGATTTCCTGAAAGTTCTTTTCCATTGTCGGAAAATAGGCTTCAGCAACCTTGCGTTCTGTTTCTATATCCTGTGTAAGGGACGACAGATCTGCCCCTTCGAAAACAGCGTTTTCGGCGGCAACGTAGCCCGGCAGTCCAAATGCAAAATCAAAAACGCCATTTTTCACCAGACGCATTATTTCAAATCCCTTTAGGCCAAGTTCTGTCATTGGCTTGATTTCGCCAATGATTGTCCCTTTACTAGCTTCACCGATCAGAGCATTCCAAAATGGCCCTTCGTGCTTTGAATAGTTTGTCAGATTACCCCAGGTTCCAACCGCTTTAATAACAACGGGATTATCCGCAGCGCTAACGTTTGTCAGTGTTAATGGCTGTGTCCCGAGTACGGTCAGCGCAGCAAGCGCCAGTGATTTCAATTTCATGGTCATTAGTTGGTTCTCGTCGAGTGGGAGTTTATATAACCGGGATTTCAGCTTGTTCATCGACATCTGTCAAAAGCATATGCCCGGGTTTGTGTGTAATAGTTAACGGAAGCTTTGCCCGCAGAATGGCATTTTGCGGCGTGACACCGCACGCCCAAAATACCGGAATTGTGTTTTCAATATCTGGCGGCGCATCCCCCCAGTCCGGTGTTCCCAGATCTGCAATACCGATCTCTTGCGGATCACCGGCAAACACCGGCCCTCCGTGAGCCAGCGGGTATCGTCGTGAAATTGAGCGAGCTTCGTCGACTTTGTCCGGATGAAAGGCGCGCATGGTGACAACCAAATCTCCGCCAAACGGACCCGCATCGCGGGTTGCTATATTTGTTCTATACATCGGCACAACTTTGTTCTCCAGAACATGCCAAAGCTTAAATCCTGCCCGACCCAGCGCGTGCTCAAAAGTGAAGGAACAGCCAATTGCAAATGTAACAAAGTCTTCGCGCCATAGATCACTGATATCGTTCACACTGGAATCGAGCACGCCATCCCGGTAAATGTTATAAGCAGGTACATCAGTTCGAACATCTATATCAGAACCGAGTGTTGACAGCATTGGATCTCCGGTTTCTGATACACCGACAATCGGGCACGGTTTTGCATTGCGCTGGCAATAGCGCATGAAGTCCAGCGCATGCTCAACCGGCAGGATGGCCAGATTGGCCTGTAAAAACCCCGCACCCAAACCCGCGGTATGCCCTGTGTAAGCGCCGCACCGGATGGAATGCCTGATTTGTTGAACCTGCTTTTCCTTGAGCGATTCATAGTCACAACTGCTTTTCTGCATCACTACAATTTCGACCTCAGTTACGAAGACACAGGTTCGCCCAGAACCGAGATAGTGTCTATTCGCATATTTTTGGCAATTGTGATAGATTTTTTTTATCACTTGACTACCGGACATCAACCGTTGCAGATCAATTTCGAACAACTACGCACATTTCTGGTTGTGGCCAGACACGGCGGCATCAGGCGGGCTTCAGAGCAGATTCACATATCGCAGCCCGCCGTTACCGCTAGAATTCGCAATCTCGAGAAAACACTTAACGTAACTTTGTTTGATAGATCATCGAGTGGAATGATGATCACAAAACGCGGAGAAGCCTTGTTAAAGTACGCAGAGCAATACTTACAGCTTGGCGAATTAATTCAACGAGATGTGGTGGATACTGGAAGCGCTGATCTGCGCATGCGGGTCGGAGTTTCTGAAACCATAGTACAAAGCTGGCTTCCCGAATTTGTTAGTAATATGCGATGTGTGTATGAAAATCTTGAAATCGAAATATCTGTTGATATAAGTATAAATCTCCGTAAAGCATTATTGGCTCGTTCGCTTGACCTCGCGATTCTAATGGGCCCGGTTTCGGAGTATTCAGTTAACAACGTTCGGCTTCCCGAGTTTCCGCTTTGTTGGTACTGCGCCTCAAATGCTGATCTCTCGGAAACTCCGCAAGAACTGTTCAGAAACACTCCTGTTGTAACATTCGCTCGAAACACCCGGCCGTACCGCGAACTAAAGAACGAATTGTTTAATCGCTACGGCCCTGGAATTTCATTTTTTCCATCTTCATCACTATCCGCCAGTTTAAGATTGGTTGCCGCTGGATTAGGAATAGCTGCCCTTCCGGTAGATCTGGAAAACAGTCATTTAGGCACCGAATCTGTACGAAAATTCAGCCTGGACTGGACGCCCTCACCACTGAGTTTTACCGCATCATACGTGGGTGACCCACACAGCTTTTTATTGGAGAATGCAGCGAAAATTGCACTTGAAACCGCAAGGCAACACTAATAAAAAAGTCTTGCTAAGATTATTCCTCCCCGTGTTCGATTGACATCGGTAGTTCGTCACCCATCCTGACCTGGACTTAACTCTGAGGACAATAGGGGTCAAGCGTGTTACACTATTTACTAATAAATGCCATTCTACTTAGATGCCACGGCCCACTCGAATTCAATACGAAGATGCGTGGTCCGGAGTACAACTCAGCGTTTCTTCAAACGCTGAAAGAAGCGTACAAACAGTTCGATGCTCAGATCCATGCGTATTGTTTGATGGGCAATCACTATCATTTGCTGGTGGGAACCCCAAGGGCCAATCTGGATCGCATAATGCGCCACATTAACGGTATTTATACGCAACGCTATAATCGGCTAAAAGGCACAGATGGACCCTTGTTTAGAGGTCGCTACAAATCAATATTGGTTGATGAAGATGCCTACTTGCTACAGGTCGGTCGGTACA
>MDLA01000101.1 GCA_001730015.1 Chromatiales bacterium (ex Bugula neritina AB1)
AGACCGGTAGTTGCCGCGATCCAGCCTTTCGCAGCATTGTAGGCGCCACCACCTTGCGGCCCCAGAAAGATCGATGCACCTTCGATATCGTCCAGGACCTGGATATCGCTATCGGCGCGCACGGCAAAGTGGTACTGACCATACGGAAACCACATCAGTAGTTGCAGGTTTTTGGCAAGCGCGGGGGCTTCGGTCTGCTTTTTGTACATCGCCTTGCCACCGGCCATCAGGTTGTAGACCACCGGGCTCGTCATCGACAGATCCAGATTGCCGCGGGCGACTTCCATCATGTGCAGTGTGGCAGCACCCCCGCCGGAAACTTCGATGGCGATGTCATCGAGATTGTCGGTCACGATGTTGGCAAAGGTTGCCATGGTGATCGCCTGCCCCAGGCTCGGTGCGATGGTGGCCATTTTCAGCGTTTTCTCTTCGGCGACTGCCGATGAGCCAATTGCGAATGCGGCGATGGCCGCCAGGGTAAATTGACGCATGATTTCCTCCATTGGATTATTGCGTTTTAGTGTTAACACGGATCATTCATCAGCGGGGTGATAGAAGTCGTTATACCGGTAAAACATCCGGTTTATATCGATCTATCGTCGAAGGTTCACCTTTCAGGTAGCGATGAACGATAATCAGGATGATGGCTGCGGCGAATGCAGGTATCGCGATAACCATGTTCGGAAACAGAACGGCAATCCCTGCCACCACGCGCGCGACTCTTTCGATTCCATGCAGCCGGTTCTTTTCAAAGCCCGTCAGCGCCGAGGTTAGCAGCCACATCGACAGGCCAAACGCGAGCACGATCCAACCCAGATCAAACCACGACACGCTGGCGATATCGATCATCGCACTGGATCGAGGCAGTTCATCGCCAAACCACAGAAACAGCTCCTGCAGCTTGTACAGTACCGCCGGGTGATAAACAAACACGAACGGAATGATAAAGCCGGCCAGCGACAGGCGCGCGGCCTGAAAACCGGTTTGCACCGGATCGGCTTTGGCGATGGGTGCCGCCGCAAACGCGGCGAGCGCCACCGGCGGGGTGACCGTTGAAATGACGGCAAAGAACACCACAAACAGATGCAGGGTCAGTGGCGCGATGCCTACTGCCTCGATGCCCGAACTCAGTGCAATGACGATAATAAAGTAGGTTGCACCGGGAGGCAGGCCCATGCCCAGTACAATCGCCCCCAATGCCACCACAATCAGCGTGGTAAACAACGGGCCACTGGCCAGCTGTGCGAGCAGCAGGGACAAACGGCCCGAGAAACCTGATATCTGAATCAGCCCGACAATCAAACCGATGGCGGCGACAATCACAATAATCGTTGCCGACATTCGGCCAGCATCGACAAATGCTTTGTAGATGCGCGCACACGACCTGAAGGCCGGAAACAGTATCAATGCGCTCAGCAACGCAACGACAAATCCGTAAAAGCCGGCTTTCAACACCGAGGGCTGGGCAAACAGAAAATAGCTTAACGTGCCCAGCGGCAACACAAATACCAGACACTGCACCCACTCCCGCCCGGACAAGCCAGGCCGCGCCTCGCGGGCCAATGGCCCTACTCCCTGACGACGCGCCTCGAAGTACACGGTTAAAAAGGTGCCAAGATAAAAGAAGATCGCCGGGACAATGGCCGCCACCACAATATAGCGATATTCCAGGCCGATCTGCCCGGCCACGAAAAAAGCGACTACCCCCATCACCGGGGGCATGACCTGCCCGCCTGTCGATGCGGAAGCCTCTACCGCGGCCGCAAACGCCGGCTTGAATCCGGACTTCTTGATCACCGGAATCGTCATCACCCCGGTGGATACCACATTGGAAATGGCCGCACCCGACAGTGTGCCAAACAAGGCCGATGAAGCCACTGCCGCATGCGCTGCACCACCGGTGAAACGGCCGGTCAGGCGGTTAGCGATTTTCATCAGCAGATCGCCGGCACCGCTTGCCATCAGCACCGCACCGAAGACAATAAAGATCAGCACATTGCCAGAGACGACCTGCAACGGCTGGCCGAATATGCCACCGGTTTGCGCCCAGAAATTTAATACCATCGAACGCATCGACTGCGCCAGCGTACTGTCGGAACCGGCCAGTATGCCGGTCCACTCGGGCAGCCAGCCTCGCACGAAGAAATAGATTATCCAGAACAGACAGAAGCCGACTATAAAGGTACCGAAGTACCGCCAGGTGAGGTAGAGGGTTAACGCTGTGGCGACCGGGAACAGAATGAAGTCGAGCGTATTGGCACTGGGCAGTGCACCACCATCAACGGCGAACAATGCGCTTATCCAGGCCAGTACCACGACCATTGCGGTGATGGCCAGCAGCCAGTTCAGCCAGCGTGCGCGCATCTGCAACGACAGCGCGGCGATCAGGAACGACAACAATACCGGCAGCCCGAGTATCATCCCGGTGGGTAGCAGTACACCGCGTTCGAATGATCGAAACCCGGCACCCAGCCAGTGTGTTTTATAGAGCTTGCGCTGATCGCGGCGCGAGAGCTCTTCAAACCCCTGGGTGCTGGTTTCAATGATCCAGCGCACCAGTTCGCTGATCGGGCCCGACGCTGCATAAACCAGGATAACCAGCGTAAATAGAAATGCGATCAGGCTGCCGGTGCGATACTCCGGCGTGTTTTGGGTCACGCGTCTGCCACCTGCTGCTTCAGGCGCTCTGCCTCCCACAGGTAGGTGTTGCGTGCGGTGGCGTTGATTTCATCGTCGGCCAGTGCCTCCAGCGTGGCGGCTTTTAACAACTCTGCCGACTCGCCCAGAGCGATCAGGTGATCGCAAAGTTCCAGCCGCCACTGCAGATCATCCGTGTTGTCGGCAGCTTTTTGCAGAGCATCTGTGCCGCCTGCCAGCCTTGCCATGTGGCTCGCGCGAGCGCCTGACGATAGCGTACCCAGGTGAGTGGGATTGCCGTCGTACCAGCCGAGTGTGCCGGTGGCAAAGCCCCGTGCCGACCAGCTTGCCTTGCCATAAAATTCACCGAGCCAGGGTTTGTCAGCGATGGCTGCCGGCAACTCGATACCGGCGGCGATATCATCCATGGAAAGCCCGGCGTTCATGCCATCGGCAGTATGCTGCATCACATGAACAATAGCGGCTCGAGTGGTGGTTAAAACCTCGTTTACCCGGTCGGCGCCAAACACCGGCAACGTGTGACCGGGCGCCAGCACTTCAGCACCGAGCTCAGCGAGCAGCAACAGGCTATCGGCCCAGGCGGCAAAATCCCGGTATGGCGTGCCGCGAATCGCATAGAGATTCGGAAATGCGTGGTACCAGTTGTCGCCGGGGATGAGCACTTTTTGATCGGGCAGCCAGACCACCATATGATCGGCTGTCTCGCCCGGCGCCATGATCAGTTGCGCGCGAACACCATCCAGATCCATCTCGCAGTCATTTTCGATCAACTGGTTGGGTGGAATATGCCCTGCCCCCATGCCTTTCATCGGTCGGTCACTGGGCCCGCAGCCCAGGCTCACCCGTTGCTGTGGACTGAGACCAATGCCAAATTGTGCCTGCGTTCTACGATTCAGTGCCTGGCCCGGGGCAATTGTACTGTCGTCTTTTCCGATCAGATCCGATGAAAACGCAGCGCTTGCAATTATCGGTAACTCGCCACCCTCGCAGAATACCGTGGCGCCGGAGATATGATCGCGGTGGCTGTGGGTATAGATGATTCTGGCGACGGGTTTGCGAGTGATCTTGCGAAACTCGGCCAGCACATTTTCCGCTGCAGCCGTGCTCTCCGAGGTATCGATGATGGTAATGCTGCTCGCACCCTCGATCATGTGTTGCGTCGAGGCGGCGTAGCCCACAGCTGTGTACACACCGGGACACAGCTCGACGATGGATTTGGCAAATTGGGTTTTGTTGTGGTGCAGCAGTGCCGGGTTTGCCATTGAGATTCTCCGAATCAGGGCCGAATCAAGGCCAAAAGCGGTTGAGCCGAACATTGCAAAGCCCGGCTGACCTAAGGTTTACAATAGTGGCCACAGCACCTATTGGCCGTGAAAACCCATCATATCACTGGCGATCATCGCCCCCATGCCGCCATCAATCACCAGATCCTGGCCGTTGATCCAGTGGCTCTGCGGCGATAGCAGAAACAATATCACGTCGGCCACTTCGGATGGCTCACCCGGTCGCCCGACTCGTGCGACATTCTTCGTTACCCTGTCGCCAAACGCGGCGGTAAAATCGGGCAGGATACCGGTACTCACAGCGGCCGGACTGACGCTGTTAATCCGCAGCTTTCGCGCATGCAACCGCTCTGTTTGCGCCATTGTCAGCACGATCACTGCCTCCTTGGATAGATTGTAGGCTCGGGTCGAATCGATATTCCGCGCGTCAACAAACCCGCTGAGGTCGGCGGGATCGAGCGCCATCAGCGCCTTGACTTCATCGAGGTTATCACGCCACATCGCGCCAGCCCTCGATGCGGTATTGACGATGGAACCACCGGGCTGCAGTTTTTCGATCATTCCGTCGAGAAACGCTTTCAGGCCGAAATAGTTGACCTTCAGCACAGCCTCGGTCAGCCCTTCACGTGGCGGCAGGCCAGCGTTGTTGACCAGCGCATCGAACTGGCCATCGGCGGCTTCGAGGCTTGCCGCTATCGAGCTGGCGTCGCCCAGATCGGTGTGAATCCACCGATCAGTGTTCGCCTCGGGTTCGTTGATGTCAAACGCGACGACCTCGTGCCCATTGCGCTTGAGGCGAGCCGCCACCTCGGCACCGATTCCGGTTGCCGCGCCTGTTAATGCTACTCGCATTTTTTCTACCTGAAATTGAATTGCTGTTATTCGGTTTGCCGCGCCACCTGCGCTTGCTATCAATATACAATATTTGCCCGATGGCCAGGCCAGGATGTGTATATTGACTGCATGCGGCGCGCCTGACGACGTGCCACATCAGCTGTCAACGGCGGATTCCCAAACCAGGAAGATACAGCAAATTGCTTGCGTTCAAAGGCTCACCCGGCTCGCCCTACACCAGCAAAAACTGAGGAGGTCAAGTTTACTTTTCATCTATTTCTATTCTCAATAATTCATAATCCGCCAATATTTTTCCATCTGATCCCATCAGTTTATTCAACTTTCCCACTGTCGTTGATATCGCACTGTAGCTCCTTACTTGAAACCCTTCCGCGAGGTCCAACAATGTCATTTCCGTTTTTTCCCGGATCAACTTCATCGCCATCTATCGGGATACATTTCTCTCTTGCCTCCCTCCTTTTGTTTTCAATACCTCACGTGATAATACGCCCCCTCATAATCCACTTGCTGTGGTCTCACCATACTCTTCATAATAAAATACCTATATCTGAATTGTAGACTTGACCCCTACCGATTTGCATTGCATGGCCCAGCATTTGTATCAAAAACTACTGCCTTGCCACAGCTTCGAGTTGTTCTGCCAATTGGCCAGATTCAGCCTCGGTATAGAAGGCTTTCTCCGACGGTATTTTTTCAAGAATGCTTCTAGCGCTTTCGTAGGATTCCATCAACGCAGGATTGCTTGGCTCTGCAACTAAAAAGTACAGTTTAAATTTGTCTGACTGATCTTTAACACTTGAAATTCGGCCAAGCCATTTGTGCGCTTTATCTTTTATGCTACCCGAGTGCATTAAATCGAATGACACCGGCTGAACGCAGTGCCAAATGCCGTTTTTGACCGACTTATCAATGGTGACTTCATCATCTGTTGTTGCGAACGTTTTCTCTTTGAACAGGTTTTTCAAACTCCTGATTTCAAGTTCTTTACTGAAAACTCGCCAAAGATCATCCTCGGTTTTACGGCTCACATTTTTCTCATCAGCGTAAGTCACGAATCGTCTGAAAAGCCTGTCGATCTCGGCGTCGAGGTCTTTGCATTTCCCGAAACTAATCTCAGACCATTGCAGTGCGCTGTCGTCTTTCGGTAATACCGCATGACAAATGTCGCCGACATTTTCTATTTTTGAAAACTCAAGTTCACTGAATAGTTCTGCACTGCGCGCGTTGAATTCTTTTGAAATGGCTTTGAGCATTCTAACCAATCCATGACCGTTAACGTCGTGGTTTAGTTTTGTCACTCTACCAACCGTATTTCGGCATCTGATCAGCGCTTGTTTGTTCGAAGCGGAGAACGCCGCTATACCAACATTGATAAATTCTCCAGTCCGTATGTCAGGTGTGAATCTGAGAATTGAATAGGTATATGAGTGCATTGCCTGGCTCACGATAAACCCCTTTTGATTTCCCCGAAACAATCGTGCAAATTACTTTCTATCAAGTCGTAGTTAATAATACAGTGTTGATGGTTCAGAAACCTATATCGCGTCGGTCAATAGGGGCGCTCTGTTAGTGTTCCAGTACTTTAACGTAATACTCTTGTAGCTTGGTTTGGGGGATGATGCCTTCCTTATGCAAGCGACCCACAACAATTGATTCAGCTATCCCGACCGCACTTGAAAAATCACTGACTGCAGTTTTGCCAAAATTTCCATTGCTGATAAATTCTGACCATGCAGCAGGTGATATCAAAGTATCAGCGGCAAACTGATTGGCTTCTAATTCATGGGGGTGCTGATCAGCCGAGAAGTCATCCAGATAAGTTTCCTTTGACGAATGAAATAGAATATGCCCAAGCTCGTGGAAAAAGTTAAACCAGAGAATGTCGAGCCGGCTGCCACGGTAGCTCAACTGTATAATGGGAAAGTCTCCCTGCCAGTAGGCGGCGCCACCGACATAGGTTTTTTGCAGGTGCGGTACAAAAACCACTGCTATCCCCAGGCTCGCTGCAAACGCTGGCAATTCTACGGTTAACCCTTTTGCACCACGGCAAGTCAGTGCTCGAAAAGCCTCAAGGTTCGCCAGTGTTGCTTGTTTGCTGTACTCGGCTCGCTCCAGTTTCTGTGCTTCAATAAGTCCTTTACACAGCCACGCTGCGAGCGCTTGCGGATTGGCAGTTTTTCCGTCACTTTTTCGAAATGACGGGGCAAGGTCTACAGCACCTTTAAGTGCGTTGAGTTTTGCGGTGCCGAAGAAACGAAGTAATTCCTGGTACTTTCCCAGCCAGGTGGTTTGTTTCTCAATCCACCCCAGACGCGCCATTTCAGCACAGGGAAATGCCTTTGCTTCTTCGCAGGCCTGTGCTTGCGCTTCGCGTTGTTTCCGTTCACTGAGCGCGAGTCGATAATTTTGCTCCCGATTCATCCAGAAAGAAGCGGGGAGTCCAAGTACGCTTTCCAGCTCCAGTGCGGTATCTGCAGTGATTTCTTTTTTGCCTTGTACAATCTGATTAATTTTGTTGGCCGGGCGACCCATGCGACGCGCCAGATCAGCTTGAGACATGCCTGTGTCTTCAAGAATATCTCGAATCGTGTCACCTGGAGGGCTGATACGCTCCGGTGTGTATGCGGTTGGTGCAACGCTAGCCATAATCGTGATAGTTCCCTACAAACGTGATTTCAATCTCCGTAACCGTGGTTAAGTCAACCATGCCGTTTTCATCGGTTGAAAACTCCCCGGCGGGGCAAAAACAGATTCGATCCAGTTTGTGTATTTTGATGGCGAATTCGCCCGAGCGGTCTTCCCGTAACGGGTGAAAATCCAGCGGAGGCGCTCGATGCGGAATTTCCGCCAGGTGGTTAAATGCCGCCAGATCCTCCAGCGCACGGAAAATACGTTTCGCCGAATTTTCGGCAAGTGTCTTTCTGGCTGCTTTGTCTTCGGTGCAGATTTTCTGCAACTTCTTGCTGGCGTAGCCTATTAGCATAGTACATCGTCACAACGGGCATTGACCTTAAGGGTCAATGCGTATTAGATCAGTATATCGATAATTTGGATGGAATCAAGAATAGCGTCATCAAAGTCCAGAAATGCTATCGCCTCGCTAACGCGTCGGGTTTCCATACAAACCACACTGAACTGGCATTTTCGGCAGCCCTTTGGCCGGGGGGTCTTCGATCCAAACGCTGTCTCGCCAATTATCAGCTCTGTATTTTGAATTGGAAATCGGGCTGAAAGTCCGCCTCCGCCCCTGTAATATTGAGGTTCTGAACCACATGGCGCTAAGCGGCGGATAAGCTGGCATTGGTGATCGGCAGTTGAGCGCTACCCAGTTTCAAAACCACTATAAGCGTCGCTGTCATCCGGCACGCTCAGAACAACCGTTATTGAACAGGCAGTACACAAGTAATGATCACCGGTGAAATTAAAAATCAGGTCGACAAAATCTGGGAGGCGTTCTGGACTGGCGGTATTTCCAACCCGCTGACGGTGATCGAACAATTCACCTATCTGTTATTCCTGCGTCGTCTGGATAAACGGCAGAACACTGAGCAGCAAAAAGCAAATCTTCTTGGCACCGAAGTCGAAAATCCAATCTACAAGCCCGAATACGAAAAGCTTCGCTGGCGTAAATTTAAGGAAGAAGACCCGGAAGCCATGTTTGCGCTGTTCACCCAGCCGCAGAAAGACATGGATGACCTCACCGCGTTTGAGCTGA
Source organism: Chromatiales bacterium (ex Bugula neritina AB1) (assembly GCA_001730015.1). Lineage (GTDB taxonomy): Bacteria > Pseudomonadota > Gammaproteobacteria > Granulosicoccales > Granulosicoccaceae. The sequence goes on from MDLA01000101.1 coordinate 8,512, forward strand.
TGAAACAGCTCGGCACCAAGGCCGGTGTATTTGCGCAATACATGAAGGGCGCGACCTTCATGATCCCGACACCCCGGTTGCTCGATCAGGTAGTGGAGATGATCAACGCCATCTCAATGGACGACCGTGACACCAAAGGCGATCTGTACGAGTACCTGCTATCGAAAATTGCCACCGCAGGCACCAACGGCCAGTTCCGCACGCCGCGCCACATTATTAAAATGATGGTTGAAATGACGCAGCCCACCCGTGACGACACCATTTGCGATCCGTCATGCGGCACGGCAGGGTTTCTGGTCGCCGCCAGTGAATACGTACACGAACACCATGCCGACTGGTTTAACGATCAAACCTTTCGTGATCACTACAACAGCAACATGTTCACCGGCATCGAGTTCGACAGCACCATGCTGCGCATCGGTGCCATGAACCTGCAACTGCATGGCATAGACAGCCCGCAGTTAGTCGGTGTAGATGCCCTAAGTGAAGCCAATGCCGAACGCCC
>MDLA01000102.1 GCA_001730015.1 Chromatiales bacterium (ex Bugula neritina AB1)
CTCAATCGATCGAAATACCCGACCTAAAATCTCGCGCCCTCGCTACGATCCCAATTCTCAGACAAGCTCCTAGCCCGCATTTTTCATGGGGCGGCGAGGATATCGCGCAGACCTTACTTATGAGATTCCGCCAATCCCGTAAATAATGCAGGCTGGAACAGATGTGCCTTTCAGGCACATCTGTTCCAGCCTGCAGATGACTCCCGGCCCGTCTTCTATGAGGAATACCGCTATTTTCAGGTTCTATGACAGATTGCTAGACTGGCTCTGTGCTATCAGCCTGCTAATCTGCGGAACAGCACTCGTGTTTCTTACCGTTATATTTGGCTGGTTGGTATTCGGTCGCTATGTGCTCAACTCTACACCTACATGGGTGGAACAGATTTCATTATTGCTTATCGTGCTAATCGGATTCCTGGGTGCCTCGGTTGGTGTCAGGCAAAAAACACATTTGGGCGTTTCCTATTTCCGCGAGTTAAGCCCGCGATGGTTGAGCAGAGTATTCGAGTTAGTCTCTTTGGTTGTTCTGGGTGCATTCGGAGCAATAATGATGTATTACAGCTACAAGCTGACACTATTCAAATGGGGTTCGCAAATCCCGTTGATCCACCTGCCTGAAGGCCTGCGCACCGTACCTATTATGCTATGCGGCACTCTTACTCTCTTGTACTGCATTGGTCACCTGATTCATTTTTTTGTGCCGTCTCTCGCCACAGCAAATAGTGATGAATAATCGATGGGCCTGACAGTACTGCTATTGGTATTTGCCATTTGTGTGATTATCGGTATACCGGTGGCTTTCGCCCTTGGCGTCTCTGCGGTTGCTGCATTTTACACTGAAGGCCTGCCACTGATGATCGCCTTCCAGCGTATCGTCTCCGGTATTAACGTCTTTTCATTGATGGCAATTCCGTTTTTCATCTTCGCAGGTGAGCTGATGTTTCACGGTGGAATTGCCATTCGACTAGTACGTTTTGCGTCTGCTGCTGTCGGTGCAGTACGTGGTGGGCTCGGTGTAGTTAACGTTTTTTCCTCGATGCTATTTGGTGGTATTTCAGGCTCTGCGGTTGCCGATATTTCTGCCCTAGGCTCAATTCTGATTCCAGTGATGAAAGAAAAGGGCTATGACGATGACTACGCCGTCAACGTCACGGTAACCTCATCTATAGCCGGCATTATGATCCCGCCAAGCCATAACATGATTCTTTTTGCAGTCGCCACTGGCGGTGCGGTTTCTATATCCAAGCTATTTCTGGCAGGTGTGGTACCAGGTATTCTCATGTGTATTTGCCTGGCACTGGTGGCCTATCTGGTGGCAGTCAGGCGGGGTTATAAAGCAGAAATATTCCCGGGCTTTCGCATTCTTCTTGTGAATTTCATTGTTGCCCTGCCCGGTCTTTTTACAGCAGTAATTATTGTCGGTGGCGTACTTACTGGTGTATTTACAGTTACCGAGTCAGGTGCATTCGGTACTATCTATGCCTTTCTGGTGACGGTACTGGTGTATCGCTCGCTGAGCTGGAGTAGCTTTAAACTGGCCGTAGTCAATGCGGTACGCACGACATCAATGGTGATGATATTGATCGCCTGTGCCGGGGCATTCGGCTATATGCTGACATTCTTTCAGGTGCCAGCGAAAATGACCGGTTTTGTTACCAGCATATCCCAGAACCCGTACGCTATTCTTCTGATGATCAATGTCATGCTGCTTGTGCTAGGCATGATCATGGATATGGCAGCATTGATCCTGATTTGCACCCCGATTTTTTTACCGCTGGCGCAATCGATTGGGGTAGATCCCCTACAATTCGGAATGATATTAATGATGAACCTGGGGTTAGGGTTATGTACCCCTCCGGTTGGTGCCTGTTTGTTTGTTGGATGCGCCGTGGGCAAGGTGCCTATTGAGCGGGCAGTGAAAACGATCTGGCCATTTTATCTGGCGATACTGGTCGCACTCATGTTAATCACGTTTGTGCCAGCTTTTTCACTGACGCTGCCGGGTCTGATCACAGACTGATCACTGAGCGAGACCAAAGCCCGCGAAAAGAATCGCGAATAATGGCTGTCACCACGCTGTAACACCTCTCCCATGCAAGCCTTTTCACTTGGATCTTATCTGCTGAGAAACGCTTGAAAATCCTTTGTGTAATCGTTTACACTTCAGTTATGGAGAGGAAATCACTGACAATTAAAGAAGTGGCACGCCGCGCGGGAGTCTCCGTTGCCACGGTTTCCAGAGCAATGAATAGCAGCGGTCCTGTCAGTACCGAAGCACGGGAGGCAATTGAACGCGTGGTGGCCGATTCGGGGTTCCGTCTCAATGCCATTGGACGGCAGCTGAAAACATCGCGTTCCCACACACTCGGCGTGCTGGTGCCCAGCCTGAAGAACCCTATCTTCGCAGATGCAGTTTCGGGGGTTGAACATATCGCTGAACAAGCGGGGTTTCGTATCCTTCTGGCCTCTTCAAGCTATAAGATCAGCAAAGAAAAATCGGCAATTGAGACCTTTCTGACCAGTCGGGTTGAAGGCCTGGTGCTAACTGTTACCGACGAGCAAAGCAGCCACGCTGCACTTGAATTAGTAGAACACGCCAATCTTCCGTTTGTGCTGATGTTCAATCCCTGCAAATCCAATAGCCATTCTACGGTCAGTATCGATAACCGTCTTGCTGCCTACGAGCTGGTCTGCGAATTAATAAGTAAAGGGCATCGTCGCATTGCGATGATTGCCGGAAACCTATCGCAGTCTGACCGATCTGTCGAACGCCATGCCGGCTATGAAGATGCATTGTACGATCATGGAATCGATCCTATAGACATAGTAGAAGTCGGATTTGAAAAACCCGAGCTAAGTGATGCGGTGATGAATCTCGCTATCGGACAGGACAGCCCGACCGCCTACTTTTGCTCTACCGATCTATTGGCTATATCGATGATCCGCGCTCTATCCGCTCTGGGGAGAGCCGTACCTGATGACGTCTCCGTGGTGGGTTTCGACGGAATTTCAATCGGTGAGTCACTTACACCGAATCTGGCCACGGCCGTCCAGCCCGCCGAAGCAATGGGCAACTGGGCAGCCTCGCATTTAATTTCCAGAATTGAGGAAGGAGCACCCGCACAGAATCTTGTGCTGCCACACTACCTGCGCCACGGTGAGTCCTGGGCGCAATTTCCCGACGACACCGGATTTACCTAAGCTCACGAATATTTTCAATAACTAGCACTGAATATGTTGCGCTAACAGATTTTTGTTGCGCAGCAAAACCAGTCCATATAGAGGACGCAACCCAAGGAGGTAAAGAACCATGAAACCAGCTATACCAAATTTCGTAACAAAAACACTCGGTGTACTTTTAGTCGCCGGTGTTGGCGCGCCTGCTATTGCCGCAGATGCAATTTGCTATAACTGCCCGCCACAATGGGCAGATTGGGCTTCACAGCTGAAGGCTATCGAAAAAAATCTGGGATACGATATCCCGCACGACAACAAAAATTCCGGACAAACGTTATCCCAGCTACTGGCCGAAAAAGACAACCCCGTCGCTGATGTTGCTTATTATGGTGTGTCGTTTGGTATTGCGGCAAAGAACGAGGCTGTGGTGGAGCCCTATAAACCCACAAACTGGGATGATATCCCGCAAGGGTTGAAGGATCCGGATGGCAACTGGTTCACCATACACTCGGGTGCACTTGGCTTGTTTGTTAACGTAGAAGCACTCGGTGATGTACCGGTGCCAGCGTCGTGGGCGGACTTGCTGAAACCTGAATACAAAGGCATGGTCGGCTACCTTGACCCATCCAGCGCGTTCGTCGGTTATGCAGGAGCTGTTGCGATTAATCGTGCTATGGGCGGAACACTCGATGACTTCAGCCCTGCGATTCAATTCTTCAAGGATCTGGCAGAAAACGACCCGATTGTACCCAAGCAAACTTCATATGCTCGCGTTATATCCGGCGAGATCCCAATTCTCTTCGATTACGACTTCAACGCCTATCGTGGAAAATACAAAGATGAAGCCGAAGTTGAATTTGTTATTCCATCCGAAGGTACCGTGGTAGTACCGTATGTAATGAGCCTGGTGAAAGGCGGTCCGAACCCGGATAAAGGCAAAAAGATACTGGACTTTATCATGTCTGATACTGGTCAGGCAGTCTGGGCTAACGCATTTTTGCGTCCGGTTAGAGCCAGCGCCATGTCCGCTGAAGCTCAGTCCAAATTTCTACCGGCTGCAGACTATGAACGAGCAAAGCCAGTCGACTATGCCAAAATGGCCGAAGTTCAAAAAGCCTTCAGCGAGCGATACCTGAACGAAGTTCGATAGTTTAGTAAGGTACACCGGCGGCGGGCTCCAGAGGAGCCCGCCAGTGTCCGTATCACAGAAGAAAGACAAGACTATAAATCAGCTATTCTGAGCAATTTAGCCGAATGGATTTTCATTCCTGACAATATCACGGCAACAACTGAACTGCGATTTCACCGCTTGTCGATCATTTGGTTTTGGCCGGGCTCTGTAGACGCAGGTTTGTCTGGACGAAAAAACGCAGAAAGTACAACGTTATAGAAAATTCATGGAAAAAAAAGAACTCCCCTTCCTGATTGTTCTGGCACTGCCGGTGATAATAGTAGCGCTGGCATTTTTTCTGTTGCCAATGGCTCGCCTCGCCTATATTGCCGGCACCGGAGATGATGGCCTGGCTACTTATACGTCTGTACTAACCACACCCCGTTACCTTGAAAGTGTTATTGCGACAACCCTGTTAGCGGCAATTACAACGGTAGTAACCTTGGCTATCGCCACCATTGCAGGCCTGTTTCTTGAGCGGAATCGCTTTCCGGGTCGGGATCTGCTGGTGTCGCTGTTAACTTTTCCACTGGCATTTCCGGGTGTAGTAGTCGGGTTTATGGTTATCATGCTGGCTGGTCGACAGGGGCTTATAGGTCAGATTTCAAAAATGCTGACAGGCGATAAGCTTGTTTTTGCCTATTCCATTGCTGGCCTGTTTCTGGGTTACGTATACTTTTCTATACCGCGCGTCATTCTCACTATCATGGCTGCCGCAGAAAAACTCGATACCGCACTTGAGGAAGCAGCCCGTTCACTAGGCGCTTCCCCCTGGCAGGTTGTTCGGGACGTAATTCTGCCAGCATTAACACCGGCATTGATCGCATCCGGTGCAATTGCATTTGCAACGGCTATGGGGGCTTTTGGTACGGCATTTACGCTCGCAACCGACATTGATGTGCTGCCAATGACAATTTACACCGAGTTCACTTTGCGGGCGAACATCGCTACTGCTGCAGCACTGAGCATTGTTCTGGGTATTATCACCTGGATCGTATTGAATATTGCCCGATCGCTTGCCGGGTCTACTGTTTCGGCGGCGGGCTAGCAACGATGAAAAACACCATGAACCGTAACTCCCGCTTTTATATACAGTTGGTGTTTACTATTGCCGTATGCGCCTTTCTAATTGTGCCCGTTATCATGTCGATGATGGCGGGCGTTACCGAGAACTTCATTAATGGAATATCGAGCGGCATAACTTTGCGTTGGGTATTTGAAGTCTGGGATCTCTACCAGGATACTATTTTTCTATCGCTGCTTATTGCGATAGCTTGCCTGATCTGCACCATAGTGCTTGGCGTCCCCGCAGCCTACGTATTAGCAAAACGTCAGGGGCCGGTGGCGAGAATGATCGAAGAACTATTAACCTTGCCGCTCGCCATTCCAGGGCTGGCTATCGCACTGGCACTGATAATCTCGTTCGGCGGATTTCGTGAGTTCCGTTCAAGCTGGCTGTTTATTCTGGTCGGGCATGTGTTGTACACCCTGCCCTTCATGATGCGCTCTGTTCTAGCGGTACTGTCAACGGCCGATTTTCGCACCCTGGAAGAAGGAGCAGCCAGCCTCGGTGCCGGTTTCTGGCGGCGTTTCTTTGATATTGTCATTCCCAATTGCAGATCAGGAATAATTGCCGGCTCACTGATGGTTGTTACCCTTTCCATGGGGGAATTTAATATTACCTGGATGCTGCATACCCCGGTCACAAAAACACTGCCGGTGGGTCTGGCTGACAGCTATGCGTCAATGCGACTGGAGATCGGAAGCGCTTATACCATTGTATTTCTGATCATGATCATGCCACTGCTAATCGCATTGCAATACTATGGAAAACCCCGCAACCTGAATAAGCCACCGCCGTCTGATGACGCTGACCCCATGCCAGGTGCCCCACTGAAATCGACGGATCGCCCATGACTCACAGTACTTCTATACGCCTGGACTCCTGCGCAAAAACATTTGCCAATGGTGCTAAAGCGCTGGATCCGATGTCATTAACAATCGAGGGAGGTGAGACACTCATCTTCCTCGGTCCGTCAGGCTGCGGCAAAACAACAACACTGCGAATTATTGCCGGACTGGAATCCCCGGACCCCGGTGGCAAAGTGCTGTTTGACGAGGACGACGTCACCGCCCTGCCGATAGAGCATCGAAATGTCGGTATGGTTTTTCAGTCATATGCACTTTTCCCGAATATGACAGTACAACAGAACATCGCCTACGGTTTAAAAATCAGAAAAACTCCTGCAGCAGAGAGTAAACAGCGGGTTGGCGAAATGCTTGAAATGATGCATATCGGTGAGCTGCGCGACCGTCGTATCGATCAGCTATCCGGTGGTCAGCGCCAGCGTGTGGCTTTGGCCAGAGCAATTGCAGTGCGCCCCAAAGTGCTGCTGCTTGATGAACCTTTAACTGCCCTCGATGCGTTGTTACGCGAGAGACTTAGAGTAGATATAGACTCACTATTGCGTAGCCTGGGGATCACCACGGTCTATGTGACACACGATCAGGCCGAAGCCATGTCCCTCGGTGATCGAATTGTGGTAATGGACCGCGGAAAAGTTGCGCAGGTTGGTACCCCACAGGAAATTTACTTTGAACCGCAAGGTGAATTTGTTGCTGATTTCATTGGTACAATGAACCGTCTGGACGGCAACGTGGTTGATGGTGTATTTCAGACGGCTGGAGGGACATTGCCACTGGCTGATAAAAGTAACGGCCCGGCCAGTGTTTTGTTTCGCCCTGAAAATGCGCGCCTGTTGCCCTCAGAGCAAGCCTCATTGTCGGGAACAATATCTACTGTCTTTTTTCTTGGTGACCGGAACCGGCTGATCATCAGTGGTATTAGCGAGAGCGACATAACAATTGAAGCGCAGAACAGTGTAAGCTTTGAGCCCGGTGATCGCATCGGGCTTGCAATCGATTCAAAAAACCTGATCCTCGTATAGTCTCATGTTAATTGCTCAGATAACCGACTCCCACATTAAAGCCAAAGGAAAACTGGCTTATCAAAAGGTCGATACCGAGAAAAACCTCAGAAGATGCGTCGATCACGTTCGGAAACTGGAGCCACTACCTGACATAGTTCTGTTCACGGGAGATCTTACAGATTTCGGTCGTCCTGAGGAATACGCTCTTTTTCGTCAACTTCTCGCACCTCTGGAGATGCCGGTATATGTTATTCCCGGCAATCACGATACCAGGGAAGGTTTGCGCCAGGCATTCACAGATCATCACTACTTGCCCGATCAGGGTACTTATATAAACTATACAGTCGAACACTACCCCCTGAGACTTATCGGGCTGGATACAACAGTTCCCGGCAGACCAGAAGGAAACCTGTGTGCTGAACGACTCTCATGGCTTGACAGACAACTGCAGCTCGAACCCGACAAACCTACCGTGCTGTTTATGCACCACCCGCCTATAAAGACCGGCATAGAGCATATGGATGTGCAAAACTGTGGAAACGGTGAGGCGCTGGGAGATCTGCTATCAAAGCACAGGCAAGTATTTCAAATACTCTGCGGTCATGTGCATCGCCCGATTCACCAGCAATGGCGTGGTGTCACCGTGACTATTGCACCCAGCGCTTCACATTATGTTGCTCTTGATTTAAAAAAAGGCTCACCCGCTGATTTCAACCTGGAGCCTCCAACGGTTCAGCTGCACCAGTGGCGTAATGATAACAGCCTGATCAGCCACCTGAGTTTTATCGGATCATTTGACGGACCGCACCCGTTTTTTGATGCCGACGGAAACCTGATCGATTAAATAACAGAAGGTCTCACGAGTATTTCTATGTCGTTCCTGCGTTCTCCAGCCAGGCAGCATTATTTTGAACAGGTGTGGGTTTATGTCCGCAACGTACCCTTCGGGAAAGTAGTCACCTATGGACAGATCGCCAGGGCACTGCCCGGAAGCATAGATCCGGCGCTGGAAGATCAGGGTATCTCCGATTCCCAGCTGGTCGGAATCGCAATGGCCGCGTGCCCGGAAGATGTACCCTGGCACCGGGTTATCAATGCACAGGGCCGGGTGAGTACTCGTCCGGATTCCAACCAGCAAGAGGCACTGCTGGAAGCTGAGGGGATACGTTTCCATCACGGGCGACTCAGTCTGGATGAATATCAGTGGTTCGATACTGAGACCGCTGACAAACCACAACAGCATAGCTTGTTCTGAATTATTGAAAAACAGGCACAGATTAACAACCACACTTCACAAATTTCCCGATTGTATAGGATTTTTCGTGCTGAGCTTCTCAAGAAAACCATCGCCTCAGCCGCTACCTTGGGCTGCACTAAATCAACTGAGTCAGCGGTATTGCATGTTTCGCATACGCACACTCATTTTTATACAGCAGCGGCTGGAAGGGCTGGATGATTTGTAAACCGTATATCGCGATGGCAGGGACAGCAATATTCACCACTAACGCGATGGCGATGGAACCTCTACAGTCGGAATCGATGGGAGCCTACAGCTTTTCAAGCTACTTGCTAGCGGAACGGCTCGATTCCTCAGAATACCTGACGATAGATCCGTCAATAGACTCGTTTAGCAAATCAAAACCCGGTTTACTGGCTCAATACCAGGACAGCCTGTATTTAAACAAGCGCAGCCCGTTTAAATACAACGATAATTCTGACCCGGCTATCCCACGGAATAAAATTACTTTCGGATACGCATTCAATCACGCCGGTTATACACGATTGTACGGTCGATTGTCTTATGGGAGCTTTACCGTTCTGGACACAGGTGCATCACAGGATATGGATGCCTATTATAGCTACCAGGGTTCCAGCAACATTAATAACAACGCATTAATGCTTGATTATAAAATTACAGATCATACCAATATAGCGCTGGTGCATACTTATCATGAGTTCTTCAGGTCTGAGCATTCATTTGCAAACACCGCTCAATCCGGAATTTATATTGGCACACGATTCTAAAGCAAAGCAACTTTTCCGCGTGACATTTTTTGAAACAAGACATTAGCAGTTCTGTTGCCAACTCACCTGTATACACCCTGATGTTGCATAAAATTCCGGCCCAGAACCGCTACGCTGCTTCTATCGCAGCATCTAAGGCGCTGTACTCATTTTTCCTGAATATCACTTAGAATGACCAGGCTCAATCCAGTAAATACTCCGTGCAGCGCCTTTTATACAGCTCTATAAGCTTCTGAACTCGAAATTTAATGCAACACCAGGGT